>LVBD01000020.1 GCA_001604275.1 Spirochaetales bacterium Spiro_02 | reverse complement strand
CTTGTATTGGAACGAGTTGACATAAAAAAGGGACCATCGCTATTATGCGACAGTCCCTTTTTCTTTTTCAGGCTGCATCAGCCTGTCTTCTCTTTTTCTTCATCCTTTCGCTGATCGCAGGACCGGCCAGCGTGATGATCGTCAGGATCAGGAATATCCATGCGATGGGGGAGGAGACGAAGATCGAATAGCTGCCTTCGCTCATCAGTAGCGCACGACGGAAGTTCGACTCGGCCATCGGTCCCAGAATCAGTCCGAGCACCGCAGGAGAGACCGATACCTCAGCTTTCTGCAGGAAGTAGCCGACGATGCCGAAGAACAGCATGATGCCGACATCGAAGAAGTTCGTGTTGATCGCATACGATCCCACGACGCACAGCACGAAGATGATCGGCGTCAAAATGGCTTTCGGAACAGAAAGTACCTTGACGAACAGCTTGAGACTGGACAAGCCGAGTACGACCATGGCTATGTTTGCGACAAGCATGCCGAGGAAGATCGCATATACCAACGAAGTATGTTCAGTGAACAACAATGGACCGGGCTGGAGGCCTTGCACGGTCAGCGCACCGATGAGGATCGCCGCGACAGCATCTCCGGGCACGCCCATGGTCAGCATCGGAATCAACGCCCCGCCGGTGACGCCGTTGTTGCCTGCTTCAGGGGCGGCGACTCCTTCGGGAATGCCCGTTCCGAACAACTCTGGATGTTTGGACGTCCGTTTGGCTTGTCCGTAGGAGACGAACGCACCGATTTCCGCCCCGGCTCCAGGAATGATGCCGATGATCGTTCCGATCACCCCTGAAATAGGCGCTGTCTTAAGGATGACCTTCCAGTCGCTCTTCGAAGGCCAGACCCTGGTGATCTTCTGAGTCACCTCGTCGGGAGTGAAGATCGACTCGATCGTCGTGAATGCCTGGCTCATGGCGAACAGACCGATCATGACGGGGATGAACGAGACTCCGCTGAGCAGGTTGACATTGTTGAACGTGAAGCGCGGGTATCCGGTGATGCTGTCGATACCGATGAACGAGAGACTGATGCCCAGCGCCCCGCACATGACGCCCTTTGCAAGGCTATTGCCGGATATGGAGGCTATGATTGACAGACCGAATACGGCAAGCAGAAAGAATTCAGGGGCGCTGAAACGCAGGGCGAGCTTGGCCAGCTGGGGGGAGATCTGCCACAGCGCGACGACGCTGACCAGCCCGCCGATGAATGATGATATCGTGGAGATGCCCAGCGCTCTGCCGCTTTCGCCGCGTTTGGAGAACTCATAGCCGTCAAAAACCGTCGCGGCCGCAGCCGGCGTTCCGGGAGTGTGGAGCAGGATCGCCGAAATGGAGCCTCCGTAGATGGCCCCCACGTACACTCCGATGAGCAACAGGATGCCGGGGATCGCGTCAAGCCCGAAGGTCAGGGGCAGGACCAGCGCCACCCCCATCGTAGCTGTCAATCCTGGAAGTGCCCCGATGCAGATTCCGGTGAACACTCCGAGGATGATGAACAGTAGTATCTGAAAATTGAATACGGAAGTTATTACTTCAAGGAACATGGCGTTGCCTCCTCTATATGAGCAATCCGTACCGCATCGGCACGTTCAGGACGTAGCCGAACAGCAGGAAGACGGCCACGGAGAAAATGACGCCGATGAGCAGACTTTTCCACCATGGATACTTGCCGAACCACTTGATGTAGAGCGTCAGCATGACCGCTGTCGTAACGATGAAGCCGACTTTCGGCAGCAGGACGACATAGACGATCAGGCCGGCCATCGTGACGTACACGTTCAGGACGTACCTACTCTTCAGATCGACCGCCACATCCTTTTCCTTTGGCATCCTGATGGTATGGATCGTCAACGTAAGTGCGGAAATGAGGATCAGGCAGGCGATCAGGATGGGAAACAGTCCCGGTCCCGGCACTCCATGGTTGCTGGGCGGGTATCCCGCCGCAATGACGATGATGATGATCGCGAAGGCGGCGAATACGCCGCTGACGATGAAATTGGTTTTCTTCATGGGAGGAATCCTTTTTTGAAGAAGGCTACAGCGCCGTTCGACGCCGTAGCCCCGGATCGTTTACTGTTGTTTCAGACCGAGTTCTTCGATCAACGTGCGGAACATCTCGTTGTCCGCCGCCATTTTCTCCCCGTAGGCTTTGCCGTCGAGGATATCGATGATGTTGTTGCTTTTTTTCATGAACGTGACGAACGAATCGGATTTCGCCGCTTGGGTGAAGATCGATTCGATCTTGTCCGCGATTGGTTGCGGGGTTTCCTTCGGTACGCCGAGCCCTCTCCAGGTTCCGATGGCTACGTCGTAGCCCAGCTCTTTCGCTGTCGGTATGTCCGGAATGTTCGAGATCCGTTCAGGGGCCAGGACAGCCAGAACTTTCAGATTGCCAGCTGCGACTTGGCTGACCACTTCCGCATAGCTGACCGTCACTGCGTCGATATGACCGCCCAGCAGACTGGTGATCGCTGGAGCCGCGCCGTCGAACGGAATATGGTTGAACGTAACTCCCGCCGCCTTGCCGAGACCTGCGGCCGCCAGATGCCAGATCGCCCCTACGCCGGAGTTGCCGACCCGCATCGTCTTGGTCTTCGCCGCATCAAGGAACTCGTTGAGCGTGTTGTACGGGGAGTCCGCTTTGACGGTGACCGCGCTGTAGGCGCTGTTGACCATCATGATCGGCTTGAACTGATCGTAATACAGTCCCGCTCCGGTGCCTGTATGGGGAAGCGTTACCAGTTCGACGGTGATCATTGTAATGACGCTTCCGTCGGCCTTCGCGTTCGCACCATACGACATACCCACAGCACCGCCTCCTCCTGTGCGGTTTTCAACGGTAATATTCTTCGGGAACGAGGCCTTCGCAGCATCGACCAAAGCCCGTGCCACGAGATCCGTGCCACCGCCCGCCGAATAGGGGACGACCACCGATACCGGTCCGTTCGGATAGGTATCCGCCGTGGCTTCCGTCGAGCCTTGGGCGAATGCCGAACCGAAGATCAAAGACACCAACATGAATAGAACAATCAATCGTTTCATGTTTCTCTCCTCTCTTTTCTTTTGTCTGTATATAGGTTTTCGTATCACATACGAAGTCACCGTGCGTCTACTTGTCCACGAAAGGCCTTTGCCCGTCGCGCGATCTCCTTCCACCGTCCCTCGTTCGCCAGCGAGGGGTTCGCGAGATAGGAACCAATGCCGACTGCGAAAGCCCCCGCTTCCATGAACTGCGCCACATTTTCCAGCGACACCCCTCCGACGGGCATCAGCTTCATGGCATCGAACGGTCCGAGCAGATCCTTGATATACCGAGGCCCTACCGGTCCCGCTGGAAATACTTTGATCAACGGCGCCCCTGCCTCATGCGCCCGATAGAGCTCCGTCGGAGTCAGGACGCCGGGAACAGGTAGCACGTCCCGTGACAGGCAGTACTCGATGACTTTCTCATCCAATATCGGAGAGAGTACGAACCGCGCTCCGGCATCGATGCTCGCCCGAGCCATGTCCAGATCCAGTACCGTGCCTGCGCCTACCAGAAGCCCTTCCCGCATGCATGCCTGTTCAATGACATCGATCGCCCCGGCGGTGTTCATCGTGATTTCGAGACAGGATATACCGCCTTCCTGCAATGCTTCGATAGTTTTACCCGCATGGTCGGTATCGATGCCTCTGATGATCGCGATCACCTTTTCTTGGCCTATTTTTCGCAGCGCATCGTCTCGACGTGTCATCGTTGAACCTCCTGTATATCGTCCATCAGCCGGTCGAACTCGTCCCTGTCGGGCAGTCCGTCCGTATCCCCGGAGCTGCGGACAGCCATCGCTCCCATCAAATTCCCCATTTTTCCGCACCGTTCGATCGATGACTCCTCAAGCAGTCCTGCGAGGAATCCTGCGTCGAACGCATCCCCCGCTCCCACGGTGTCTACTACATCTACCGGGTAGGGGGGGATATCGATTCCCCCATTCGCATCGGCGACATACGATCCTGCGCTTCCGCGCTTGACGCCGATTCTCCGCACTCCTTTGTCCGCAAGCCTTCGCGCTATCTCTTTCCTGTCTGCCGTTCCCAAGAGCGCCAGCCCCTCTTCCTCTCCAAGCAAGACGATGTCGGATTGCTCCACGAGCGGGATGAGCGCATCCTTCGCCTGCCTTTCGTTCCACAGTTTTCTGCGGAAGTTCGGATCGAAGCTGATCTGAATTCCCTGCTGTTTCGCGAATGCGAACACTTCCTGTACCAGCTTCGCGCAGGAAGGGCTGAGAGCCGGCGTGATTCCTGATAGATGCAGGATCTTTGCATGTCCGAGGAACTCCCAGTCCATGTCTCCGGGCTTCAGCGTGCTCGCGGCCGAGCCGCTTCTGTAGTAGAACACCGATGTTCCCGCGGACGAGAATTGCTTGAACATTACAGCCGTCGGAGCGGTGTCGCAGATGACGACCCGAGATGTATCGACTCCCTCGGCGCGGATTTCCCGGATCATGTATTGCCCGAATTCGTCCGCCCCGACCTTGCTGATCCATGCGGCCGTATGGCCGAGTTTTGAAAGTCCGACGGCTACGTTGCTTTCCGCGCCGACAACGGCTTTCCCGAAGCGCTGTACATACCGTAATCTCGTATTACTGTCGGGGATGAACGCCACAAGGCTTTCTCCGATGGTGATCACTTCCTGTTGTTTCATTCCGTTTGCCTGCCACTGTATATCCATTGGTCTTTATGGTTTGCGATTGTCCGTTCCAGTTTCGCTTTCGTATCGATCAGCAATTGTTTGAAGAATTGTTCACGCTCCTGGGTGTACCGGAACTGGGGTACCGCTAGACTGATTCCCGCCAGGACTTCTCCATCGACGACGATCGTGGTGCCGATGCATTGGATCCCATCGGTCGATTCCCCTTTCTCATAGGCGAATCCGGTCCTCCTCACCACATCCAGCTGGTCGTTCAGCTCGCCGACACTTTTGAGCGTGTTCGCCGTAACGGAGGCCAATGTTCCTGCGGGATAGAAGCTTTCGATCTGGCTGCGGGAAAATTGACTAAGTAGGGCTTTGCCGTATCCAGTGCTGTATGCGGGCAGTTTGTTTCCCGGATCGGAAACGACCCTGAATTTTGAATGTAGGTCTGCTTTCGCTAGGTACAGGACGTCAAGACCCGATAGAACTCCGAAATAGAGCGTTTCTCCGGAAGCTTGGTTCGACGCAAGGAGAATTGCTTTGATTTCTTCAAGCAGATCGATACCATTGATGTACTTGTTGCCATATACGAAAAGGCTTTCCCCAAGATAATAACGTTCTTCTCGATTGTTGTAGTGGAGATATTTCCGTTCCGAGAGAGTCATGACCAGTGGATGGAGACTGCTTTTGGGAATGCCGAGACTCCGCGAAATATCCGCCAGCGAAAGGCCGGAGGGATGTTTCGCAACCAATTCCATGATGTCGAGAACTCGGGATGTCGTGCGGTGTGAGGATTCAGTCATTGCATACCCTTTGTCGTTTTTGTTCGTATATACGAACGCCGTACCTGTATAAGAATATTGTACACCGTTTTCGGCAGTTGTAAATAAAAAGTTTTGAAGATGTTGCTATATTGATACGATTCTTCAATACAATGGAAAGAAAGCTGTCGTCGTGCTAGACGAGAACGATGCGGAAGCATCCGACCGAGGCGTAGACGAACAGCAGCCCTTGGAATATGCAGGCTGCAAACGCGATCATGCTGATGTTCGTCGCTACGGCTCTCGGGAAGATCGTGGTAAGGGGCAACTTGAGGATGATGGTGCTCTTGTTGAGTGCAAGAATCTTCCGTGTGTTGCCACGAATTCGTTCGATAGCCATGTAGACGCTGTCGAAGAATCCGCGTATCGTTGCGGCAAGCGAGATACTGCAGAATTTCGTCTCCTCCGAAATGAATTGCGGTGGAGTGCCTGTGATCCTCAGCAACGACGTTGAGAACGGTAGGATGCAGAAGATGCCATCGCTAGGACCTCGGCGAACAGGACGAGCGTACTGGCATAGCGAAAATCTATTCCTCACCCTGACGCGAACGTTCAAAGTCTATGACTTGAATTTGTCCCTTACCGCCGGCGGACCATACGATTCGACGAAACTGGCGGCCATGCACATCTACGCGAAGGCGTTCGAGGAGCAGAAATATGGTGCGGGACAGGCGGAGGCTCTGATCATGTTCGCCGTGATGGCGGCTATCGCACTTACCCAGACATATATCGGAAAGAAACGGGAACAGGAGATGTAGCGATGTCAAAAGAAACAAGCAAATCCATACGACGAGGTGTCGGGATCAAGACCGCCGTCGGTTTCATTTTCTGCTTCATCTACCTGCTTCCGTTCGCTTTGGTTCTGGTCAATTCCTTGAAGCGAAAGGTAAGCATCGTCAAATTCCCGTTACGTCTGATCGACGACAACGGTTTGCAGTTCGTCAACTATTCGAACGCCATCGAAAAGATGGATTTCTTCAAGTCGTTCCTGAACAGCGTCGTCATTACGGTGTTCAGCGTTCTGGTTCTGGTCGTCTTTTCTTCGATGGCCGCCTATTTCTTGGTCAGACACAGCAATTGGAAGGCGTG
Organism: Spirochaetales bacterium Spiro_02; assembly: GCA_001604275.1. GTDB lineage: Bacteria > Spirochaetota > Spirochaetia > Sphaerochaetales > Sphaerochaetaceae > Spiro-02. The sequence continues at coordinate 25,274 of LVBD01000020.1, read as the reverse complement.
CAAAGTGACGTTTTCCTTGATGCTTGCGTCCATGGCCGTTCCGTTCCAGGTAGTGATGATTCCGTTGATCACCATCTATGGAGGAACCCTCCATGTCCTCAATTCCCGGACGACCCTGATCCTGATGAACTTCGGCTTCGGTGTGGCTATGTGCATCTTCATGTGCCATGGATTCATCAAGTCCAATGTCCCGCTGGCAGTCGAAGAAGCTGCGACGATAGACGGTTGCAGCCCCCATGGCGTTTTCTTTCGCATCGTGTTTCCGCTGCTGAAACCGATTCTTTCGACGATCGTCATCCTGGAATCCATGGGATTCTGGAATGACTTCCTGCTTCCATCCTTGGTTCTCGGGCAGCGTAGACTATATACGTTGCCATTGGCGATCCGGACGTTCTATGGCACTTTTTCCAATGACTATGGGAATATCATGGCCGGGCTTGTTCTGTCGATGCTTCCGATAATCATTCTCTATATCCTGTTGCAACGATATATTATTGGCGGTGTTGTCGCAGGTGCGGTAAAATCTTGATCAAGAGGAATGAAAAAGTGACTACGATTAGCGATGTGGCGAAAGAAGCCAATGTTTCAACAGCGACGGTATCCCGGGTGATCAATGGCAGTTCTCGAATCAATGCGAACACAGAGAAACGGGTCCTTGATGCGATGGCCAAGTTGAATTACAGCCCGAATACGATCGCCCGGTCATTGGCGAAGGGGCATAATGACTGCATCGGATTCCTGCTTCCCGACCTGAACATGCCGTTCTGGGCGAAATTGGCCCATGAAGTTGAGAAATGTGCGAAAAGCCATGGCTGGAACGTCATGATTTCTTCCGCTCCTAAAAATCTTGATGATTACTGTTCGGCGTACAACCGCCTTTCAGGAAGCATGGTGTCGGGGATCATCACGACCTATATCGGAGGAACGGCCGATTTCATCAGTGAGTCGAAAACCCCGACCGTGACGATCAGCAGCATCAGCGAATGTTCGTACTCCGTCTCTTCCAACGATGAACAGGGGGGGATCTTCGCTACCCGCCACCTCATTTCCCGCGGGTGCAGGAAGATCATCCACATCAGCGGCGAAATGCTGCCGGAACGGTCGTCCAACGCAAGAACCCATGCGTTTGTCAAGGAATGTGAGCGTCACGGCATTGCGTACAAACTGTACGAGACATCCTTGGTCGACCAGGTCGAGAACGACTATGCGGGGGTCATCGGGAACGTGTTCTATGAGAATACCGATTTCGACGGTATTTTCGCAAGCAACGATATCCTGGCGAGCATGTGTCTGTCGACCGCGCTTTCTTTGGGGTATCGAGTGCCTCAGGATATCAAGATCGTCGGATATGACGATATCCCCATCAGCGCCATGATCTACCCTCCGCTTACGACGATCCGTCAGGATTACCAGAAACTGTCTTCTCTTGCCGTGGAAACCGTCCTGAATCTGATCAATGGTGTCGAAGTACCGAAAAAACAGCAAATTCCCGTTGAACTGATTGTACGTGGAACAACATAGGATGAACAGAATGTCACAGAAAATCACTAATCAAATCATGCTGATCGCCTATCCTGATGGCATCGGCCAAGGGTTGAAGGACTTGAAGACAGTCCTCGATACCGATTTCAAGGGACTGTTCGGAGGAGTCCATATCCTCCCGTTCTTTCCGTCCACCGCAGATCGAGGCTTCTGTCCGACCACGTATCGGGAAGTCGATCCCCGGTTCGGCGATTGGAGCGATATCATGGCGCTAGGTGAGAAGTATTACTTGATGTACGACTACATGATCAACCATCTGTCTTCGGAAAGCGCTATCTTCAAGGACTTCATCGAGAAGAAAGACGCCTCGGAATACCGTGACTTCTTCATCCGGTATAAAGATTTCTGGACGAAAGGCGAACCGACTGAAAAAGATCTTGAAATCATGTATCGTAGGAAGCAGATCCCTTGGATCACCGTTCGGTTCAAAGACGGTTCTGAGGAGAAGCTCTGGACGACGTTCAGCGACTATCAGGTGGACATCAACCAACACTCTTCGGTCGCGCAACGGTTTCATCGGGACAACCTGTCGTTCCTCGCTTCCCACGGCGGCACGTTGATCCGGCTCGATGCGGTCGCTTATGCGGCGAAGCGGGAAGGGACAAGCTGTTTCTTCGCCGAACCTGAGATATGGGAATTATTTGATCGCTGCGACGAGACGTTGCGGGGGACCGAGTCGGTCGTTCTGCCTGAAATCCACGAAAACTATTTCGTACAGCAGAAAGTCGAGGAACGGGGATATTATGTATACGATTTCCAGCTTCCGATGCTGTTGCTGAACGCCCTGTATTTCGGAAGTAGCAGATACCTGAGGAACTGGTTGAGAATTTGCCCTCGGAAACAGTTCACGACGCTGGACACCCACGATGGAATCGGTGTGGTGGATGCCAGATACCTGATGCCGGACGAAGAGCTCCTTGCTACCCGGGCCCGGTGTTTCGAAATGAATCCTGAAGTGTTCGCCATGTATGGACGCGCCGGGATCGCGATCGATCTGGAACGGTTCGATACGTACCAGATCAATTGTACCTATTATTCCGCATGCGGTGCGGATGACCGGAAATATTACATCGCACGGGCGGTGCAATTCTTCGCGCCAGGTATCCCGCAAGTGTATTATGTAGGGTTGCTTGCAGGGGAGAATGATTTCGAACTGTATGAACGGACCCATCAGAATCGCGATGTGAACCGATCCTACTATCCCTTGGAGGATGTGGCGAAACATCTGGAGCGGCCGATCGTGCGTAGCCTGATGCGACTGATGTTGTTTCGAAACACGCATCCAGCGTTCAACGGTGAATTCGAAGTATTGCCGTCCGGAGGTACCGAACTCTCCTTGTGCTGGAGGAACGGGGCTGAATATGCGATGTTGCATGTCGATTTCCAGACTTCGGACTGTTCCATCATCTATACGGAGAAAGGTGTCGAACAGGAGCTTGTCCCATGAGCAGGATCGTCGTGATTTCGTCGGATGCTCAAGTCGGAGAGGATTTGGAATATCTATCGGCGAAGCCGAACTTCAGGAGGTTCCTCGCCGGCGGAGCGTGCGTCCGCAATGTGCGCTCGATCTATCCTTCGGTGACGTTCCCGGCTCATGCTACGATGCTTACCGGCTGTTACCCGGAGCACCATGGCGTTACTTCCAACTCGCAGTTTCCGGCGTTTTTCGATCCGGTTCCCTGGACTTGGTTCTCTTCGTTCTTGAAATGCTAGGATATTTTCCACCTTGCAAAGGCCGCGGGGAAAACCACCGCCTCCGTACTTTGGCCGGTAACCGCCGGGAATCCGGCGATCGACTACCACATCGCGGACTATTGGGCGCAGGACGGGGAATCGGAAGAAGACGCGTTCGCCGCGACCGGCTCCAGTTCCGCCGTGCTGGACATCATCCGAAAGAACGTCTATTTGATTGATGGAGACTGGAGAAGCCATCCTCAGCGAGACGAGTTCGGTATCGCATGCGCTAGGGACATGATATTGGAGTTCGCTCCTGACGTACTGTTCGTGCATCCCGCCAACATCGCTGCCGTACGTCATGAGAAAGGGGTTTTCGGTCCGCATGTCGATGTAGCGCTGGATTCGCTGGATCGCTGGATCGGGATGCTGGGAAGTGCTTTGCTGGAGCGAGGCGTCTTGGATGAGACCGATCTGTTTCTTGTCAGCGATCATGGGCAGATGGATGTGCGGCGTGCAATCGGGCTGAACGTTCTGTTCGCTGAGCATGGATGGCTGTCGGTCGGAGAAGATGGGATGGTCCGGGACTGGCGGGCGTATTGTTTGTCGAACGGCATGTCCTGCCTCGTATATGTGAAGGATCCCGCGGACGTAGCGCAGGTCAGAAGATTCCTCGATGACCTGCTTGCCGAAGGGCTGTATGGCTTTTCCCGGATATTTTCCGAACGTGAGGCACGAGAGACTGAGCACTTGAGGGGAGAGTTCTCATTTGTTCTGGAAACCGATGGCTACACTGCGTTCGGAGATTACGCGACAAGGCCGTTGGTGCGACCTTTGGACAACCATGACTACCGCTTCGGCCGTGCCACGCACGGATATCTACCGGAGAATGGGCCGCAGCCGATGCTGGTTGCGAAAGGCCCCCATATTCGGAAGCATGCGGTTCTCGATGGTTCCTGCATCGTTGACGAAGCTCCTACTTTCGCCCGGATTCTCGGCGTTTCGTTTCCGCATGCCGATGGAACGGCGATCGATGGGATCTTGCGAAGCGTACATAGGGAAGGAGAGTAGACATGCCTGTGTTCAGGACTTCATTCGTTTCGTATGTGTTGCGTCGGAGCGTCGATGTCAATATCATGGTTCCGGGACTTACCCCTGACGAAATATCCCGTGGCGTGCGGACGCATCGGCCCAAGGCGAAGTATCCGGTACTGTATCTGCTTCATGGTTACTGGGGGAACCAGGACTCTTGGCTGAACTATTCTTCCGTGGCGCGATATGCGGAGGAATACAGCATGGTGATCGTCACCATGGCTGGCGAGAACAACAGTTACATCGATCTGGGTGAATTCGAGACCAGGATTTCTGAAAAACTCTTTCCCGTCGATTATTATGATTTCATCGAGACCGAGTTGCCGCAGTTCGTACGAAGCTATTTCCCTGTTTCATCCAGAATGGATGATACATATATCGCCGGACTGTCCATGGGTGGGTATGGCGCATTGATCCATGGGCTCGCCCATCCGAACAAGTTCCGGGCGGTCGGCGCATTCTCCCCGGTGACGACGTTGCGCCAGGGACGGTTGGGGGAGTACGAATCGTTTTCCCCGACGATGAAAGCCAAATACGAACCGGTGGAGATCATCAGGAGACGAGAGACGCTGCCTGCTCTGTATTATTCCTATGGGGATCTGGATTATCTGCTTCCGCTTCAGGATTGGTTCGAAGGAGAGCTCAACCGGCTGGGTGTGGTCCATACCTGCAGCAGGCGTAGCGGCTTTCGGCACGAGTGGCGTTTGTGGGACCAGGAGCTTGATCGCTTTCTTGCATGGCTACCGCGTAGCGACGTATACAAGGATGTCGCGAAACGACAGGTGTGACGACCGGAAAGGTGCGATGTGAGGACACCTCGCTCGCTACACAGATTTCATGGATCGGTCAATGAGTGGCGGAGGCTGGTTTCCATGCCTGCCGCCGACGGTACATCTGAAGATATGAGACATAGTTCGTGTCGGTGACTTCCTCGAACTGTATGCTGAAATAGTATGGATTGATGGAGAACCGTTGCTCCACGGCATTGAGCGGCGGTTCCGTGCCCAGGTGGTATCCGACAGGCCTTGTCCCATGGGTGAGGCATCGCATTGAGCAGAAAATGCAAGGATTAAGGGATATTCACAGCAAGAAATACGTGGATTTTGCCGAGAATGCGTCTCATACTGTCTGCAGGATAGAGCCTATCGCCTATTGCGGGAGATGTATCATATGCAATATCTACGGTATCCATTGCAGAATTTGAAACATATCAATCGGTTCCTGATCAGCGAAATCCATAGGGAACCTGTGGAGGGAACCCCTGTCAGGATCGAACAGGAGTCGAATGTATGGGAAGGTTCGGTCGCCGCAGCCTCTCATAAGAACCCTGTCAGGGAAGCGTTTGTCCAGCTCCGGCGGACGGCGGCGGATCCCTATCCTGAATTTTTCGCCAAGGAAGTGGGAGGATGCGTGGTCACGCATGGCGAACGACACATCCTGTCCGCCCATTTTCCGTTCGATGATCCGGTCATCGCTCTTTCCGGTTTCTATCCGAATCCGACATGGATCGGCGCGACTGCCGTTACGTTTCTGGAAACAGACGGACGTCGGACGGTGCGTTGCGAATTGGCCGTCGCGGGAGGCGCGAGGCTTTGGCTGAACGGTGCCTTGGCCGCGACGTTCACACCGCATGAGCGGAACCAGATCAGGAAAACGGAGGTGACGCTATCGTTGCTGCCGGGGGACAACGAACTTGTCGTCTGCTGGGATGAGTTCGCCGAACGGGACAGCGACTGCTCGTTTGCCTTGACCTGCGTCGAGGATCAACCAGGCCTAATGCAGAAAATCCCTATCGGCGACAGGGATGCCGCTCTGGTTCTTGCGGTGGAACGGGCGTTGGGCGATCTGAGCTGCATGAGCAATCATGTCAGGTCGGGGGATGTCATCCTTTTCTGTCCGAATCCGTATGAGAATCGGGACATGGAAATCTTCCTCAGCGGAGCGACGGAAGAGAACTTCATGGTCGGCGATTTGTATGAAACTGTCGCTGTTATTAAGAAAGGAGAGAATACGGCGACCCTCGGTCCTTGCGAGAAGCTGCCGATAGGATATCTGCAGTTCTCGGCGAAGACGACGGTACAGGGAATGGACATCGGGTATCGGCTCGCGTTCGAGAATTTCCCTCTTTCCTTGGTTCCCGCTCCTGCCGCTACGATCGAGCAACGGAAACGGCAGGCATATGAAGTGCTGAGCAGATATGGCGAACGCAACGGTAACCGTGCCGTCGCAATCCTTCATGCCGGTGGCAAGCGGGAGGAGTTCGAACATATCCTCCGTCGGCAGATAGCTTTCATCAATCGACGTAGCGATTGCAGCGATTTTTATCTCTCCTATTTTCCCCATATGCTCCGTGCGTTTTCCGACCATCCGTATCTGACCGACGAACTGAAGGAAGCGATGAAAGCCTGTCTGCTCGACTTCCGATATTGGCACGATGAGCCCGGTGACGACGCGATGTGGTTCTACAGCGAGAATCATGCGTTGATGTTCCATGTCTGTCAGTTGCTCGCCGGGGAACTGTACCCTGACGAGATTTTCACCAACAGCGGCATGTCCGGCCGTCAGATACAACGCAAGGCGCGCGCCATGCTCAAGGATTGGTTCGACACGTTCTTCGCCATCGGTTTCACCGAATGGAACAGTCCTCCGTATCTGCCGATCGACGCTCTCGGGTTCGCAAGCTTGTATGCCCAGACTGAGCATGAAGATATGAAGGACATGGCAGGGCGTGCGTTGGACTATGCGGCGTATCTGCTCGCTGTCTATTCGTTCGATGGAATTTTCTGCACGACCGCCGGCAGGACCTATCCGAAGGAATTGTTCGGCAACAATTCGAACTGTCCGTCCTTCATCAACTGGATCCTCTATGGAATCGGCAATACGAGCCATGCGGGAAAAGGCGTGACTGCGCTCTGTTTCAGCGACTACCATGCGCCGGATCGGTACCGTGACTATTGCCGAGTCCCTGCAGGCAGAGCCCTGCTGAGCCAGTCGACCCATGGGTATCGGGGATATGCCGATGTCTATGCATACAAGACATCCACTTCGTTGCTCAGTAGTGCGAACGATTTTCGGGTTGGACAACGCGGTTTCCAGGAGAACCCGATCCATCTGCTGTTCTCCGCCACCGAGCAGATGTGGGTGAACCATCCCGGCGAACATGCCCTGTTTGGTCATGCCCGTCCATCATATTGGGCGGGAAACGGCACGTTGCCGCGGGTGAACCAGTACAAGAATTTCGCCGCTGTCTCTTTTTCCGTCGCCCCCGATCATCCGGTAGGATTCACGCATCTGTATGTCCCTACGATGGAATTTGCCGGGTATCGGCAGATCGGCAACTGGCTGTTCGTCGCTTCGCATGGAGGGGGGTATGCGGGCGTGCGCTGTTCGAAGCACTTGGAGATGGTCTCCTATGGTCCGAACAAGATGCGCGAATGCATCGCGCAAGGAAGGAAGGTTGTCTACTTGTTCCGTGTCGGGTCCGCAGGTACGTTCGGTTCTTTCGATCGGTTCATCGAAACGATGCTGAGGGTCGAGCCCGACGTGACCGACGAGTCGTTCACGTTCGTCGATCCCTTGCTGGGCGTTCTGCGCGGCGGATTCTGCGAATCGTTGTCGGTCGATGGCGAGCAAATGATCTACAAAGGTTTCGATCCCGTCGGAAAAAATGTTTGGTGCAACGAACAATAATAGCAAGAAATGCAATAGAATTATCGGAAATATGACAATAAAGTTGTAGATTTGTTGTTTTTTGTCGGTAAACTGGAAACATGGGCAGAAGCTCATGGGTGAGGAGCCACGATACATACATGGAGGTGTCGTATGAAAAAGATTGCAATTTTTGCATTGGCCATTCTGCTGGTCGGCAACGTTGTTTTCGCATCGGGATCGCAGGAAACGGCGAAAGCCCCCAAAGCGTTGAAGGTTATGTTGAGCGAAGAACCTTCAAGCGAGGATGCATTGCTGAACACGTTGAAGGAGTGGGCCTCGGAGACGGGAAATACGCTTGACGTGATGGTCATTCCGTATGAAGATCAGCTGACGAAATTCCCTTTGATGGCTCGAAACAAAGATCTGCCCGATCTGATCGCGACTACCCGTCTCGCACGTCTCTATCCTGATGAATTTGCGGATCTCAGCAAGAATATCGATATTTCGATCTTCGAGCCGATGGCTGTCGAAATCATCGTCGATTCCTATGCCACGAAGAAGATCGCGAACATTCTTCCCCAGCAGTTCACTATTACGAACGTCTTCTACAATAAGGATGCTTTCGACCGCGTCGGCTTGTCCGCCCCCACCGTCGATGACCCTTGGTCGTTTGAGGAACTGGCGGCGAACGCCAAGCTACTGCAGGAAAAAGGTGGTGTAAAATACGGGATGGCGATGGATTCCTCCCGCGCCAGATATGATAACCTGATGTATGCCAACGGCGGTTCCATGGTCGAAAAGCGCGGGGAATCTTTCGCTGTGACCATCAACAGTCCGCAGAACATCGCCACGCTCGAAGAGTTCGTGCGATGGAACAATTCGTTCATGCCGAAAGCCATTTGGGCAGGCGGAACCACCGACAATCCTGCGGATTATTTCAAAAACGGCGACGTAGGCATCTATTTCAGCGGGACTTGGAACTATAATTCGTTCTATACCCAGATCAAGAACATCAACTGGGGAGTCATGCCTTCTCCGGTCGGTTCCGCCGGTCCGAGCGCGATCTTGGGAGGAAGTGGCCTGGCCGTTCCTGTGAACGCGAAGAACAAGGATCTGGCCGTAGATTTCCTCAAGTGGTTCTATACGAAGGAAAATTTCCAGAATTACCTGAACAGAGACAAGGGCCTTTCGTCCCTCGTCGGCGTGACTTATTCGCCTGCCGACAAGCAGGTCGCAGAAGACTATAAGATCCTGCAAAGCGAAGTTGCGAAAGTGACGAAGGCGTTCAGTGTCGACGAGAGTTCGCTGTGGCGGAACTACTACGACAACGAATATCGCGATGCGATGCGTCAGGCGGTGAACGGCGATATTTCTCCCGCCAAGGCGTTGAACGATTTCGCGGCGTTGCTTTCCAAGAAATCCTCTTGGCCGCTCAAGTACTGAGTCTATCGATGATGCCGGGCCTTCGATAGATGGCCCGGTAATTGCTTCTTTGACTATCCGGCGGAGTATGAGGACATCGGTCCAGACAGTCCGTCGGCAAAGGGATGAAACGCATATGAAGACACACCATGCCAAACGACATGTCGTAGCGTTCTGGCTCTTCATCGCTCCTTGCCTGATCCTGTTTTCGGTGTTCTTTCTGTTGCCATTGATTCTCAGCGTCGGATTTTCCTTTACCAATTATGATGGCTGGAAGACGATGGATTTCATCGGACTGTCGAACTATGGCGAATTGATCAAGGATATTAAATTCTATCAAGCGCTCGGTCGGACGTTCGGCTATACGCTGTTCAGCCTTCCATTCAAAGTCATCGTTCCGCTGTTGATCGCATTGCTGCTGTGCAGTAAGCGAGTCGCCATCAAGAGCCTTGGACGGACGATGGTATACATTCCGTCGCTGTTGAGCAGTCTGGTCGTCGGTATCACGATCAACTGGATGTTCAGCGCAGAATACGGACTTGTCAACTATATCATCCAGAGTTCCGGCGGTACGCCGTTGGAATGGGCGTTGAATCCAAGGCTTGCGACATTCGTTATCAGTTTCGCCTCGAACTGGGCGTCGACCGGGTTCTACATGGTGATCTTCATCGGGGGAATCAACAATATTCCGGCCGATTTGTACGAGGCCGCCTCGATCGATGGGAGTTCCGGCCTGCAGACTTTCTTCCATATCACGATTCCCATGCTCGCTCCGACGACGTTCCTGGTAACGCTTCTGTCGACGGTGAACCTGCTCAAGGAATATGCGCTGGTACAAGGCATTACCCAAGGGGGACCGGGGCTGAACACCACGTTCATCATCCAGTTCATTTTCGACAAAGGATTCAATCAGATGCAGTACGGCTATGCATCCGCGATTTCCCTTCTGGTCATGATCATCTTCGCATTGATAGCGTATTTCCAGTTCAAGCTCAGCAACGGAGGTGAACAGAAATGAAACGTTCTTCACAGTTGTCCAAGGTGTTCTGGCCGTCGTTCTGGACGTTCGTCGTGGCAGCGGCGATGGTGTTTCCGATCGTCTGGCTGGTATTCAGTTCCTTCAAGCAGACGGGGGAACTGTTCTCGTACCCGCTGCGCATGTTCCCGACTGAATGGACTGCCTCGCATTATGCGAAAGTCATCAACGACGGTTTTTTTGGATATGTGTTCAACAGTCTCTTCCTTGCGGTCGTTGGTACGTTGATCACACTGGTGATCAGCTCGATGTGCGGTTATGCGCTTGCCATTTATCGTTTCGATGTATCATATACCAATCTGATTTTCGGGATCTTCCTGCTTGGCACGCTAATTCCCGGAGAGACCTTGACCGTTCCGCAGGTAGCGGTGATCAGCGAACTTGGGCTGTATAACAATATCTGGGGTGTTATTCTTCCTGTCGTGACGACGACCACAGGTATCTTTATGTTCAGGCAGCAATATCTGTCGATTCCCCTTTCTTTCGTGGAGGCTGCGCGCATTGACGGCAGCAACGAAGCCCAGACATTTTTTCATGTCATGCTGCCGCTCGGTACGAGCAGTACGGTGACGTTGGCGATCTTCAGCTTCATGTGGAGATGGAACGACTATATCCTGCCATTGCTGGTACTCAGCGAGCAACGCAAATATACCATCCAGATCGCAATTAAGAACTACATCGGTTTCAACGGCGTGGACTGGAGCAGCATCCTCGCCGCTTCGGTGATGTCGATGGTTCCGATCATCATTTTGTTCATCATTTTGCAGCGGCACATCATCGGAGGACTTTCCGCATCCGGGATAAAAGGATAGGCTTGCGGCATGACGAAACAAGCATTGCAACGATATGTACACGGACCGCTCGATCGGCTTCGACAGGCCCGTTTTGCGACGAACCTTCCTGTGCGGGATATCCTGTACAAAGAAAGCGGATACCACCAGTGGGAAAGACGGTCCGATTCCGAAGGATGGAAGCCGTTCGATCCTGGAATCGGTTTCGGGGGGCATGAATATCATTGCCTGTTCAAGACGCGGATTCTCATTCCCGAATCCTGGAGCGACGCTCCGGTCCGGCTCCGGGTCCGTACCGGTGCCGATGATATATGGAACAACGACAATCCACAGTTCCTTGTCTTTCTGGACGGAAATCTGGTTTGCGGTCTCGATGTGAGGCATGTCGAGGTCGATCTTCCCGCCAAGCGCGAGACGATGGTGGTTCTGTATGCGTATGTGAACGCTAGGAAGCCCGATGTGTTTCTTGATATGGATATATACCGTGTCAGTCCGCAGTTGGAGGCGCTGGTATACGATCTGTCCCTTGCCTACGAGACAGCGTTGACCGTGGAAGAGGGCAGCGAGGCGTTCTTGATTCTTTCCGACGCGTGCATGAGGACTGTGCGGGCGGTTGACTTTTCCAGTGTCGAAACGATATGGGACGAAACGAAGATCGCTTGTGCCGCGACGGTTCTCGCCGAGGCGCTGGCCGTTCCTTCCGCTACGGGACGAATGCATGTCGCTGCCTGCGGTCATAGCCATATCGACATGGCCTGGCTCTGGACGCTTGCCCAGACGCGTGAGAAAAGCATACGAAGCTATGCGACGGTTCTGTACCTGATGGATCGGTATCCCGAATATCGGTTCTCGTCGAGCCAGATGCAGTTGCTCGATTTCCTCAAGCGTGACGAACCTTCTTTGTTCGCCCGCATCAAAGCCCGGGTGCTCGAGGGACGGTGGGAAGTCGAAGGAGCCATGTGGGTCGAGAGCGATGCGATCCTCACGAGCGGAGAATCGTTGACCCGGCAGATCTATTGGGGCAAGCGTTGGGTGAAGGAGACGTTCGGCAAGGATCAGAAGATCCTGTGGCTTCCCGACAGCTTCGGCTTTCCCGCCACATTGCCGCAGATCATGGCTGCATCCGGGCTTTCCTATTTCGTGACTACGAAGCTGGGGTGGAACGAGACGAATCGGATGCCCCACGACATGTTCGCCTGGAAAGGCCTCGATGGCAGCAAGGTCCTCGCATATTTCGTCAGTGGCAAGGACTATGAGAGTCTTGCGGCATATCCGAAGAAGCCGGGCAACGAGACTACCTATAATGGGATTCTGACGCCGAGCCAGTTGCTCGGAACCTGGCAGCGGTTCGCAGATGCCGACCGGATGGACACCCTGCTTTATCTCTATGGGTACGGCGACGGGGGAGGCGGCCCGACAAAAGAGATGCTGGAGTATGAAAAGCGGCTCAGCGGGGGATATCCCGGTCTTCCTGATATCCATACCAGCACGGCGCTTGAGTTTCTGGAGCGGTCGGCGCCATCGTTGGATTCCCTCTCCCAATGGTATGGGGAGCTCTATCTGGAGTATCATCGCGGAACCTATACCACGATGGCGGATATCAAGCGACTCAACAGAGCGTGCGAGCAGGCTGCGATACAAGCCGAGTTCTTTTCATCGTTGCTCTGGTCGTGCGATCGGAACGTGCCGTATCCTCATGCCGAATATGAACGCGCCTGGAAGCAATTGTTGCTCAACCAGTTCCACGACATCCTTCCCGGCAGTGCGATAGCCGAAGTGTATGAACTGGCGGAAAGACAACTGGAAGAAGTTCTGGCGATATTCGAAACTCAGGCGACTTCCGCACGGAAGGCGCTTTCAGATATGATCGCGGTTTCTCACGACGATGTGATCGTGTTCAATTCGCTCGGCCATTGTCGGACGGGACTGTGTCTGCTCGAGGATACCGACTGCGACGCCGTCTACGATATGGAAGGGCATCGTCTAGTCTCGGCACGGAACGGAAGGAATCTTTGGTTCCTGTGTCATGATGTCCCGGCGAAGGGATGGCGACGGTATGTCCTGGGGCATGATAGCCAGGAATCCTGTTCGTCGTTCTCATGGGACGGCACCTGTCTGGATACGCCGTTCTATACGGTGGAGCTGGATAGCGACGGTACGATCCGTCGCCTATATGACAAGGATGCGGAAAGGGAAGTCCTTGCGGAAGGCGGACGGGGGAACATTCTCTCGCTGACCGTCGACTATCCCAAGGAATATGATGCATGGAATATCGGCAAACAGCGCGACATGGTTCAACGGCTCGGCGGGACGGTTTCCTACGAGGTGGAGGAAGATTCCGCACTGCGCTTTACACTGAGGTGGAAGAGCACATGGGGAAGATCGAGCTTCTCCCAGATGATGACCTGCTATGCACATGATAGACGCATCGACTTCCGTCTTGATTGCGACTATCAGGAGGAACATCTGATGCTTCGGACCGAGTTCCAGGTGGATGTCGAAGCCCCTCGCGCGAGCTATGACATCGCCTATGGCGTTTGCGAACGCTCCACACATTCCAATACAAGCTGGGATGAGGCGCAGTTCGAAGTTCCCGCCCATAAATGGGTGGATCTCAGCGAAGAGACATATGGCGCCGCTTTGATGAGTCGGCAAAGCTACGGATACTCGGCGAAGGGAAACCGGCTTGCCCTTTCCCTGCTGAGAAGCCCTTCATATCCGAATCCGAAGGCCGACCGAGGGAGCCATAGTTTCGTCTATGCCCTCTATCCTCATCCTGGCAGATATCTGGATGGCAAGGTGATCGAACACGGCTACGAACTGCACCAAGCGTTGGTTCCGGTGCGTCCCGATTGCGCTTTGATGCGGCTTTCCGGTCAAGGAAGTCTCGTTTCGTGCGATAGCGATGACCTTGTAATAGAGACGGTGAAGAAATGCGAGGATCGCGATTCCTTGATTCTCAGGATTCTGCAATTGAACGGGAGACGTACTTCCGCACTCCTTTCCTCCTGTCTTCCGATCGAAGGAGCATTCGATTGCGACTTGCTCGAGCGACGGCTCGACGTTCTGGATGTCCGTGACGGCTGTGTGGCGATTTCGCTCAAGCCGCATGAGATCCGGACGGTGGAGCTCGTCGTCGGCGGGATGCAGCGGTCGGGAGTCTAGTATGAACTTGATGATGAGGAGATTCCATGTATACGTGTGACGAAGCCCTTGATGCGTTGGTTTCAGGATTTCTTCCGGTGCTCTATGCGCCCGACGATCCCGATTTTACTTCGAACAAACTTGCCGGGGGTGTAGAAGCTTCGTTGCGGGGGCGCTATCAGTTCTGGGAGTGGCCCCATGGGGTCGGGCTGTTCGGATTGTGGAAGCTCTATGAACGGACTGCAGACAAACGATATCTTTCGATGTTGACCCAGTATTACGACGAACGGTTGTCCCAAGGGCTCCCGGGGAAGAACGTCAATACGATGGCTCCGATCCTGGCCTTGTCGTATCTTGCCGAATATACCGGACGGAAGGATTACCTTGCGGTCTGTGAGGAATGGGCGGACTGGGTCATGAGCGGCGGACTGCCCCGTACCGAGGAGGGTGGGTTCCAGCATCGGACCACCGATCATGAGAACCATGGGGAACTGTGGGACGATACGTTGATGATGACCGTCCTCGCCGTGGCCAACGTCGGAAGAATTCTGCATCGTCAAGAGTATGTGGATGAAGCGATCTACCAGTTCCTGCTCCATATCGAATATCTGTGCGATGTGAAAAGCGGGTTATGGTATCACGGCTGGACATTCGAAGGAAGGAATCATTTCACCGGGGCTTTCTGGGGGAGGGGAAACTGCTGGATCACCATCGCCATTCCGAATTTTATCCAGATGGTGGAACTTCCTCGAAGCGTGACGCGGTATCTTGAGACCGTGCTTGTCCGGCAGATCGATGCAATAGCTCCGTTGCAGGATTCCTCGGGCATGTGGCATACGCTGCTGGACGATCCTACCAGTTATCTGGAGGCGAGCGCGACGTGCGGATTCGGATACGGTATCGTGGAAGCGGTGAAAATGGGGCTCGTGGATCGGTCGTATCTTTCCGTCGTCAAACGGGCGTTGGGGTCGATATTGTCCGTCATCGATGAGCATGGAGTGGTGCGACAAGTCTCGTACGGCACGCCGATGGGCAAGGATTCGCTGGGCTTCTACAAGAAGATTCCGCTTCGTCCGATGCCCTATGGACAGGCCATGGCGATCTTGTTCCTGCTGGAATGCAGGGATCTGCGGCTCTAGGTCCGTATCGCCGGGATCTTGCTTGAGGAGCTCAGATAAACAACAGAGGGCGTCACCTTGTGGCGACGCCCTCTTCCCCCCTTGCACGCAATAACGGAAAAATGATCAGAACCGATATCCTACCGCAATGACGGGAAGCGGCACGTAGAGACCGAACCCTCCTACGGTACCGAATCCTTTCATTGTCGAGACGAATTCCATCTGTAGCCCGGAAGAAATCCGTACATAGAATTTGGACAGGGCGACCCACTCGAAATGGGCCAGCACATCCATTCCGAACGTAAAGTAGCCGCTTACAAACCTGAATGTCGGTCCGGCGGTGAACATTAGGAACATGTCCGGTCGCTTCGTCGGAAGTTCATACGCTCCGCCGAGGGTGATGCCGAACGCCGAACCGGGAATATCCAGGGATAGCTTCGCATAGGGACCGAATCCGTTGTCGAAAAGACCTGCGACATCCCCGTTGACCGCAATCGAGTAGCCGAAGCTTCCGTCGAAAACGCCGAGACCGATATTCGCTTCTCCTGTATTCAATGATATTGCGGATTTGAAACGGATGTCCTCCAGCGATACCGCAAAAAGCGTTGCGGATCCGACCACGACTGTCATCAGAAGAATCAATATGATACGTTTGTACATCTGCAACCACCTCTCGCGCCAAGTATCGCATGGGCAATGATCGTTCGGAAGCCTCTGTACATGGGTTGGCAATGCCAAAAAAAATTGTCACGAATGGAAAAGCGTGCCAAACTATCGGTATGAAGAATATGTCGGTCGATTCAGGCGACTACCGTCCGGTTCCCCCTGTTGCATTCGGTAGGAAGCTCGACTACATCATGCGTATCCTCGGGCTTTCAAACAGTCGGCTTTCAAAACGAGTTCCGATTTCCGCTTCCTATGTCAGCAGGCTGAGAAGCGGAGAGCGAAAACTTCCCGCAAACCCTCCGTTCCTCTCTTCCCTTGCAGAATTCCTTGCGGCGACGACGGCCAGGTCGGGCCGCAGGACCGAGGTGTTCGCCCTCCTTGGAGTGAAAGTCGAGGAATCCGCTGGTGCGGATGATCCGCTTGTTCCGGCGATCGAGCGCTGGCTGGTGGACGACACTCCGCTTCCTGAGCGAACCGATGAAGGAACTGATCTTCGGACGGAAGCCATACGCGCCTGGCCGTACTATGGAAACGAGGGTAAGCGGATGGCTGTGGATAGATTCCTTTCCGCCGTACTGTCCGCACCAACGCCGCAGACGCTGTTTCTGTATAGCGATGAGCCGATGGGATGGATCGTAGACGACCCGGTATTCCTCCGGCATTGGGCGTCGTTGCTGCATGCAGTCGTCGAGAAAGGGGTGAGGATCACGATCATTCATACGATCAAACGAGATTTCAATGAAATGTACCATGCTATCTCCCGCTGGATACCGTTGCATCTGTCCGGAGCGATCGATTCGTACTATTGCCCGCGGATCCATGACGGGCTGTTCCATAGAACGATGTTCATCGCACCGAAGACAGCTTGCATCCTTTCTTCTTCGATCCAAGGAAAATGTGAGGGGATGATGAACCTGTATCTCTCCGATACTGCCGCGATCCGCTCCGCGATGAAAGAATACCGGAACTTCCTGCATCTGTGCAGACCGTTGGTCGTGCCGGACCATGACATGTCTTTACCACGAAAAGTCTCGACCCTGTGCCTGGAATCCGCCGATTTCATGTTCGTGCAGTATCCGTTGGCGGTGTACCCGCGTCGGGACGGATTCGATATCCGTGGCGCGGATGCCGAAAGCATGAGCCATACCTTGCGATGGCTCGATTCTCTGGGAGATATCCTGGCAACCGGACACGAAGCATGGTTTCTCGCCCCGCAACTTTCCGAAGAACTTTCGCTTCAGGTGTTCGAGCGTCTGTCGCCTGACGTCCGAGGGAAGCTGAGGAAACTGTTCGTCGATCTGGAGGCTCTCTCCCGCCGGTTTCCGACCCGGATCCATTTCCACTTCGTCGCACCGGAAGAATTGCTCTATTCCGTGGTCATGGTGGGGGAGCGGGAGCTGTATATGTCCGCGGATATCGAAGATGCAGGCATATTCTTCGTCCACGAACAGGCGACGGTGCAGTCGTTCTGGAACTACTACATGTATCTTGCGACATCTCGAAGTCAGGATCCCGCACGGTATGATGCATTGTTCGATGGGCTGCTGCGGATGCTCGGAGACTTGACATGACGCTCTGGAACCCGCATCTGGAAAAATGGTACGAAGGAAGGTTGCCTGCGGATGTTTTTTTTCGTATTTTACAAGCATATGGAGGGTTGTGAACATGTTGAATGAGAAAGTAGCGAAACTGCTGGAAGAGCAGATCAATAAGGAATTCTATTCCGCATACCTTTACCTGGATTTTTCCAACTATTATGTCGACGCCGCATTGGACGGATTCGCCAACTGGTTCAAGGTTCAGGCGCAGGAAGAACGGGACCACGCGATGCTGTTCCTGCAGTATCTGCAGAACAATATGTACAGTGTCAAACTGGAGGCGATCGCAAAGCCAGATCAGGAGTTGAAGGATCATATGGCTCCGTTGAAGGCGGCTTTGGTTCATGAACGCTATGTCACCGCATCGATCAACAAGATCTATGAAGCCGCATACGCCGACAAGGATTTCCGTACGATGCAGTTCCTCGACTGGTTCGTCAAGGAGCAGGGAGAAGAAGAGAAGAACGCCGACGATCTGATCAAGAAGATGGAGCTGTTCGGAACCGATGCAAAGGGGCTGTACATGCTCAATAGCGAACTCGGATCTCGAGTCTACGCCGCTCCGTCGTTGGTTCTCGACTGATTGTCGATTCATTTCGAACCAAGGGGCTGCTTCATCCGTTGCAATCGGCGGGGAAGCAGTCCTTTTTCGTCGTTCGGTAGATCTACCGTACGTTAAAGTGATGTTATAGCTCCGACTCTCCTCATTGCAACTGATCGATGCTTCGTCCATAATATCGGATAAGGGATGCGGTTCCGATTCCGATGCCACCGCTGCGGCGGTCCTGTCGGAACGAAACCGGCCGTATCCGGCGGCGGAATGTCATGAAATTGAAATCGTACTTGAAACCATACACCGGGCAATGCATCGTGGCTCCGTTGCTCAAATTGATGGAAGCTTTCCTTGAGCTTCTGGTTCCGCTTGTGATCGCATCGCTGATCGATGCAGGAATCGGGAGAGACGATAGCGGCCATGTCGTCAGGATGAGCCTGTTCCTGGCAGGATTCGCATTGCTCGGATTGGGCGTCTCAATTACGGCGCAATATTTCTCCGCCAAAGTCGCCACGGGGTTCGCTCACGATGCGAAGAACGATCTGTTCAAGCACATACAGCGCCTTTCCGCCGCCGATCTGGATCGAATCGGAACCTCTACGCTTTTGACCCGGATGACCAGCGACATGAATCAAGTACAGGCCGGGGTGAACATGACGCTTCGTCTGCTGCTCCGTTCTCCGTTCGTCGTGTTCGGCGCCGCGGTCATGGCGATCCTCGTAGATCCGAGTTCGGCCGCGATCTTTCTCGGGACAATCGCCTTGCTTTCTCTTTTGGTCGGCGTCATCATGTCTTTTTCCTTGCCGCAATATCGAAATGTCCAGCGACGACTCGATACGGTCCTCTCCCGTGTGCGTGAGAATCTCTACGGAGTCCGGGTGCTCCGCGCCTTCTGTCAGGAAGATGCTGAAACACGTTCTTTCGCAGCGGAGAACGAAGCATTGCGGAAGCAGCAGATGCTATCCGCCGCTTTGTCGGCTCTGACCAATCCGCTGACTACCGTCGTGGTCAATGTCGGCATCATGTTCCTGATCTACAGCGGAGGACTGAAGGTCGACTCAGGGGCAATGTCCCAGGGAACGGTGGTCGCGCTGGTCAACTACATGAGCCAGATACTGATCGAGCTGATCAAGTTGGCGAATCTGCTGGTTACCATTTCAAAGGCCCTCGCCTGCGCCAAGCGGGTGAACGGCGTATTCGCAATGACGCCTTCCCGTTCGGAGGGGACAGTCGATACGATTCCCGCCGAAGCGCCTTCCATCATCGATTTCAAGGACGTGACATTCTCCTATGGCAAGGGAGCCGCTCCCGCTTTATCGAAGATATCCTTCAGCGTCCGTACCGGGCGGATGCTCGGAATCATCGGTGGAACCGGCTCCGGCAAGAGCACCATAGCCGCGCTCATGCTCAGACAATACGATGCAACCTCGGGAGAAGTGGATTTCTTCGGCCGGGACATCAGGGACTATACGGATCGGGCGATCCATTCTTCGCTTGTGGCGGTGTTCCAGAAAGCGAAACTGTTCAAGGGAACGATTCGTAGCAACCTGAAGTGGGGTGACCGGAGCGCCGATGACCGCGCTTTGTACCAAGCGCTCGCCATCGCCCAGGCGTCGGAGATCGTCGGCGGACGGAACGGAGGACTGGATGCGACCGTCGAAATCGGCGGAAGGAACTTCTCAGGAGGCCAGCGGCAACGATTGTGCATTGCGCGGGCTTTGGTCGCGCATCCGAAGCTACTGATTCTCGACGATAGCACTTCGGCGCTCGACTATGCGACGGACGCGGCTTTGCGCGGTGCGTTGAATCAGTTGGACTGCGCGCTCGTCATTATTTCGCAGCGGACCCTCTCGGTGCGTGATGCGGACCAGATACTCGTATTGGACAATGGACGGCAGGTGGGGTTGGGGACCCATGAGGAATTGCTCGAATCCTGCGGTGTCTATCAGGAAATCTACGATTCGCAATATAGCGACCGAAGGGAGGCTGCGAAATGAACAACGGCGCTGCTACCCGGCGGGGAACCTTCAAACGATTGCTTGCATATGTGGGCAGGTATCGGTATACCTTTGCCGCGGCGTTGCTCCTGGCTGTGGTGACCGTGGCGACGAACCTCGCCGTGCCGGTATATATCGGGCGGGCCGTGGACGCCATTTCCGGCGAAGGAAAGGTCGATTTCCCGTTGATTTCCACGATGCTTCTGTATATCGCCGTACTCCTAGGCGTCGGAGCCGTGTCCCAGTTCCTGATGGGGGTGCTGAACAACAGAATGACCTGTTCGGTTGTCCGCGATATCAGGGACGATGCGTTCCGAACCATACAGAAACTGCCGATGGGGGTTCTGGACGCACAATCCCCTGGGGACATGACGAGCCGGGTGATCATCGATGTCGAGCAGCTCGCCGACGGGCTGTTGCTCGGATTCACCCAGTTGTTCACCGGTTTCGTCACTATCGTCGGCACGCTTGTCCTTCTGTTCCGGGTCGACGTGGTCATCGCGCTGGTCGTCCTGCTGGTCACTCCTCTGTCGTTGTTCATTTCTTCGTTCATCGCCAGACATGTCAGCCGGTTTTTCCGCGAGCAGTCGTTGACGAGAGGGGAACAGACTGCGATCACCGATGAAATGATTTCTTCGATGCAGGAAATCCACGGTTTCCTGATGGAGGATGCTGTGGAGGAGCAATTCGAGGAAATCAACGCTCGGTGGCGCAAGAGTTCGATGCTCGCCACGTTCTATTCTTCGTTGACGAATCCGTCCACCAGATTCGTCAATAGTCTGGTATACGCCTCTGTGGCGTTGGCCGGCGGAATTCTCGCTATCAAACGGTTGCTGACGGTCGGCGATCTGACCTGTGTGCTCAGTTATGCCAACCAGTATACGAAGCCGTTCAACGAAATTTCTGGAGTCGTCACCGAACTGCAGAACGCATTCGTCTGCGCATCGCGGGTTTTCTCACTGATCGATGAACGGCAGGAGTCCCCCGATCCGCAGGCAGCGCTTGCGGATGTCCGAGGAGCCGTTTCCATCGACGACGTCAGTTTCTCCTATGTCCCCGACCGTCGGTTGATCGAACACTTCACGTTCTCCGCACCGGCCGGAAGCAGTGTGGCCATCGTTGGACCGACAGGGTGCGGCAAGACGACTCTGATCAATCTGCTGATGCGGTTCTACGATGTCGATTCGGGAACCATTTCGGTCGACGGGACGGATATCTCCTCGGTGAGCCGGCGTTCGCTGCGAAGTTCCTATGGAATGGTCCTGCAGGATACTTGGTTGAAACAAGGAACGGTATACGACAATATCGTCATGGGGCGGCCGGGAGTTTCCCGGGAGGACGTGGCGCGTGCGGCGAAACTCGCCCATGCCGATGAGTTCATCGCCCGGCTGGAGAATGGATACGATACGGTGCTCTCCGATGAATCCGCCGCTCTCTCTCAAGGAGAACGCCAGCTGTTGTGCATTGCCCGAATCATGCTATCTCTCCCTCCGATGTTGATTCTTGACGAGGCGACCAGTTCGATCGACACTCGGACGGAACTTCTGATCCAGGAATCGTTCGGAAGGTTGATGGAAGGCCGCACATCGTTCGTGGTAGCCCACCGGCTGTCGACGATCAAGAACGCGGATATGATTATTGTCATGCGTGACGGCAAGGTGGTCGAGACGGGGAACCATGAGCAGTTGCTCGCCAGCAACGGGTTCTACAGCGTGCTGTACAATAGCCAGTTCGCACACTGAGGAGGACGTATGGAGAACATGGAGGTCAGTGTACGGCGATGTCCTTGGTGCGAAGGCTCACCTGCGATGATCGCCTATCATGACGATGAATGGGGCTATCCGCTTCATGACGACCGACTTCAGTTCGAATTTCTGATGATGGAAGTGATGCAATGCGGCTTGAGCTGGTCGTTGATGATTCGCAAGCGGGAGATCTTCCGTATCTGTTTTGACGGTTTTGATTTTGATCTGGTCGCAGCGTATTCTGAAGCCGATGTGGTGCGCATTCTCGGTACTCCGGGCATGATCCGTTCCAGGCGAAAGATCGAAGCGGTGATCCATAATGCTCGGTTGTTCCAGGATGTGAGGCGGGAATGCGGTTCGTTCAGTTCCTATCTCTGGGCGTTCACCGATGGGCGGACGATCCTGTACGATGGACACGATGCCGGAGCGTTGCCGGCACGCAACGCGCTGTCCGACCGCATCAGTGCGGATTTGAAACGCCGGGGGTTCAAGTATCTGGGATCGGTGACCGTATATTCCCATCTGCAGGCATGCGGAATCGTGAATGATCATCGGAAGGACTGCTTTCGGTTCCGCGAGGTGATGGCCGAGCATCCGGTGGAGTTCCGGTCTGCGGAAGGGGAAGCATGACGATTGGTACGACGAATCGTACGTTCGGAACAGTCGGTGCGTTTTGCAGGAATCCTCCGTTCGCGAGTGCCGTCCGGCTGCCTGCCACACATATGTTTCCTTCTTTTTTTGAAATAGTGTCAGTGTTTGATCCCTTGTTTCGGCCAGGGGTCAGGCACTGATTTTTCTGCGCTTTGTATAGAAGAACTTCGAAGCATCGCTGAACGCCCTTCTTCGGGCAAGTAGCAGATAACCTGAGAACGCTCCGACAAGATAGATTGCCGAAATGCCCACTGCGAGCCAGAACAGAGTGGGGGAGTTCCTCGTGTAGCTGTATGCCGGAAGGTTGATGCAGAGTATGATCGGAATCGCAAGGAAGAACATGGCGCCTGAAGCATAGATGAAATCTTCGGCTACGGGCGTTTCGAATTCGGGATCGACGACTCGAAGCAGAGCAAGACCGGTCGGAAGCGTGCCTGTCGCAGTGCCGAAAATCATCAGCATCCGATAGAACTGATGATCATGGAACAGCCATGAACAATACCAGGGAAGGATCAGACAGGTGATCGCGATGCCCGCCGCCGACAGGACGAGAATCGGCAGCCAGTAGCCGGAAACAGCCGTAATCGAGATCGCTCCCAGCGACGATGCCACCGTCAGGTCTACCGCAAGGCCGTTGATTCTGTTGCAGGTCGCATTGTCGATCGTATGGGAGACTCCGGCGGCAGTCAGCGCCATTCTGACAATCGTCGCGCAGAATACCGAAAAAATGAAGTTCACTCCCCAAAGGCTGCCTGCCAGTTCGACTCCAAGCGGACCGATCAGCGCCAGCAGGCGACTGATCCCGCTGAGGAATCCCCAGCTGATCAGATACGTCATCATCACCAGCGCCAGGTGGTAGGTGAAGGAGTCGATCGATTCTCCGTCGGTCGTCAACGATGCTCCAGGCTTGTGTTCGCCCGAAGGCAGGAACCCTGTCCTGACCCCGCGGGAACGGAGCGTATGTAACCTTAATTCCCGCTTAAATTATCACGAGGCTTAGTCGGGCAAGGGAATCCCAAGTGTTTCAAGGATGTGCTTCTGTTTCTTGGTAGCCTCGGAGACGATACTTTTGTAACGACCGGAGTACTTGATCCTTGTCAGTGTCTCCATCTCTAGCAAAAGTTCCCGGACCGTGTAGTCCCTGATCAATGAGGTCTCCCTCATCTTCTTGCGTATCGCACTGATCAAGATGACTGCGATGAACTGGACAAACAACCTGCCATCGACGGTTGCCGAGGTGTGCATTCTCAGCCGTTTCATGTCGAGGGAATTCTTCAGATCATCGAAACACTTCTCCACGGCATCCTTGTCCCGGTACACCTGCATGGCCTTCACCGGATCCTTTATCCCATGGGAGATGAGGGCTTGGAATCCCGCATACCGCTTGATGTATGTCGAGACCGCTTCGGTGTTGAAGGAAACCTTCTGTCCCTTCTTGGGAGTACTCTTGATGATGAAGAAGGTGTCGTATGCTTCCTGGTGTGCCGCCACCGGAGAACCCGATTCGAGTTCTTCGCGGTACTCCAATAGTTCTTCGTTGAATCGGTCGACGGCCACTGCCCTGTTGGTGGCATTGAAATAGAGATGTAGGTAACACCGTCTGTGATCCTCTCCCCAGGGATACAGACGGGAGTGTACGTACACCACTTCGTCATCGATCTTTTGGTATCCCTCGGGTCCATGGATCGTGTCGTACACCTCGTCAACCGCCTTCTGCACCCACTTGTTGTTCATCGGAACAGCCAGGGTGAACTTGTCCCTGTTGGAAACAAGGCAATCTACGTTCTTCTTGCTGTAGAAACCTTTATCCATGATGTAGTGGAGGTTCCCCACATCCAGCATCTTGAAATGGTCGAGCAGATTCGCCAACGTGCCGACATCGGTGATGCTTCCCGGAAGGCGATGGTAATATACCGGCAACTGTGACTTCTGCCCAAAGAGCATGGCCAGGTTGAGCTGGGGAAGTCTCTCCTTGTCCCTGTTGTGTCCATACTTGATGTATTCGTTCAGCTGTGAATAGCTGCTTACGCTGGTGATGTCGTAACACAGGTAGTCATGTTCCACAACCTTCTCCATCCACTTGCGGAAGAAGGATTGCTTTTTGTCGGTATCCAAGGTTCCCAGCAGCTCGCTGATGCGTTGGCTGGAAAGGGATGAAGCGATACCAGGCTCATGGCTTTTTGCCCAAGCCTCGCAATGGCTCAATGCCCCGCCGGTTACACACAGATAATAGGAAGCCACCAGAATCTGCCGATGGGCATCGCCAAAGATGGCTTTGAGAATCTTTGCTAGTCCTATCCTTTTGGCAAAGGTATCCATCACCACCATCGGTCCGATGACCTGGGCACTGGCGGTGACCGTTTCATCAAGTACCGCAGAAGGAGCACCCGTCAATCGTTTTGAAGGAATGAACACCCCGGTCTTCGGATCCAGCTTGCCGATGCAGACCCGTTTGCTACGTGCTTGTTTCTTATCCTTGTCCCAATAGGGTTGGGACTCGTAGACATAGGTTATTCCGGTCTTTTTGTTCAGAACTCAAATTCCCGTCCAAATTATATCTAGGAATTCAGTAATTCTTTTAAATAGTTGCAAAT
>LVBD01000019.1 GCA_001604275.1 Spirochaetales bacterium Spiro_02 | reverse complement strand
ACACGTCGATCAGCGCGGCCACCCCGCGCAGATGCTTCGGGTCCTCTGCGGCCGCGGACAACTGCGCCTTGACAACGGAGTCAACCTGCCCGTCGTCCAACAGCGTCAGCAGCACGTCCTTGGACACGTCCCCGACACCCAGCGCCTGCAGAATCCGGTTCGTCGCCGTGCCGCGCCCCAGCAGGATCGTCCCGCCGCCGGCCCCCACCGCCTTACCGGCCTCTACGAGCCGTTCTCCCTGATGTCGTCCCACTATCGTCAGCAACAGTTTCCCGGGAAGGAAAACCGTGAGCGCTCCATCATTCATACCCGTCCTCCTTTCTTCCCGAATGCCAAACGTCTGGATTTTTGCTGCTTGACCGCTTCTTCCATTTTCTTCTGTTTCCTCTGGTACATCAAGCCAAGCGCCTGGATGGCGATCAAAGGTGTCATGGCGATCATCGCCACGACCCCGAACGCATCCAATACGGGGTTCCCGCCCAGCGCCATAGAAGCTCCCAGCGTGAACGAGAGGATGAACGTCGACGACATGGGGCCGGAAGCCACCCCGCCCGAGTCGAACGCGATCGCCGTGAACAGCGGAGGACAGAAGAACGTCATCGCCAAGGCGATGGCGTAGCCAGGGATCAGATACCACCAGATGCTCAATCCCGTAACGACTCGAGTCATGGCAAGCGCTACCGCCACAGCGACTCCAATGGCCAGCGTCGCCAGCATTACCGGCCGGCGGATATGTCCGCCGGACACTTCCTCCACCTGGTCGGTCAGAACCCAAACGGCAGGTTCGGCGCAGACGACCACCGCCCCGAACAGAAACCCGATGGGAACCAGCGCCCAGCCGCTTCCGAGATCGCCGATGCCGGCGCCCATTACCTGTCCGGCTGGCATGAAGCCGCCATTGACTCCGGTAAGAAAGATTTCCAGACCGATGAATGTATAGACGACACCGAGAATCGTCTTCTTCACCTGCTGTTTCGGCATATGGAGCAGCGTCAGTTGAAAAATGATCAGCATCACGACCAACGGGGCAAGAGCCTTTGCGACTTCGACAAAAACTTCAGGCACGATGTGGAGAAAATGCTGAAGAATAGAGTACTCGTCGGCCGCGGCGGATTGCGCGGCGGCGGTCGCATCGCCGTTGCCTCCGCCGAAGATCATCCCCATGACCAGCACGGCCATGATCGGTCCCACCGATGCAATCCCGACCAGACCGAAACTGTCGTCCTGAGATTGCTCCGGATTCTCATGCTTCTTGACGGAAGCGACACCGAGACCAAGCGCCATGATGAACGGAACGGTCATCGGCCCGGTCGTCGCACCCCCGGCATCGAATCCGATGCCGACGAATTCCGAGCTGGTCAGGCTGGCTATCAGGAATAGGATCAGATAGGAACAGATCAGGATCCACCTGAGCTTGATCTGGAACACGATCCTCGCCAGCCCCAATGCGACGAACAAGCCGACCCCTATGGCGATCATCATGATCAGTGGAGTTCTGGGGATCGTGCCATCGACAGTGGCAACTTGCGAAGCCAGGACCTGGACATCAGGCTCCGCCACGGTAATGACGAATCCGATGACGAACCCAAGAATAAGCATCACCGGCAGATTCTTCTTCTTCGTCAGCGAGGAGCCGACATGCTGCCCTACAGGAAGCATACCGATATCCGCGCCAAGCAGGAAAATCGACAACCCGATGATCAGCAGCAACCCACCGATAAAGAACTCGATGAGCAACGTCGTCGACAGCGGGGAAACGGTCAGATGCAATATCAGCACGATCACCATGATCGGAACCACGGATATCACCGTTTCCTTGATTTTAGCCAGCAAATTCATGTCCGACCGACTCCCTTGCCCCGAATCTTCGCTCGGAGCCAATAAATTCGTAGCTTAACAACTCGTTACTTCATAGAATAATAGATAGTATCGCCTGCGAAAAGAGAATTCAGACAAAAAACGTTTATTGTTTAGAAACCATCCGCGCGTCGAACGCCAGAAACGGATTCCACGGATATGCGTCATCCACACGGCGGCGCGATGAACCGGTCTGCGCAAGCCCAGCGAAAGAGAGCTTTCCTTCCCACGGAAGGCCGAACGTTCGTGCGACGTTCCGACCGAAGAGATCGAAAAGACGCTCATCGCTACAACCGGCTTTTCGCAGAGCCGCTATCAGACGAAGCGTTCCACCGAAGCCAGGGATACCGGAGGCTCCTCGCTGTTTATCGGCGATCGTGTGCGGAGCATGGTCGCTTTCCACCCAATCGACCGTCCCGTCGAGCAATGCGGAAAAAATCCTGAAACGGTCTTCTTCTTCGCGAAGCGGCGGATTCATCTTTACCAGATTGCCGGACACCGCATAAGCGGTCGTCGACAGCAACGCATGATGCGCTGTCGCACCGCAGGTAACGCGAAACGGGCCCCCGTCGGTCCTGGCTTTCGAAACAAGGTCCAAAGCTCCGCCTGTGCTGATATGGCAGATATGGAGCGTTCCCGCAAAACCTTCCTCGGTTGCGAAGCGCAGCTGATCGCGCACCGACTCGATCTCAGCGTATGGAGGCCTGGCCACGCTGTGCGAAACGGGTTCCGCCACTGACCAGACATCCGTCTTCAACAACGATTCCTTTTCGCAATGGACCGCCAGCATGCCCCGATAGCCGGATTCGGCTAACGTCCGATAGACCTGCCGCTGCGCCTCTTCCGTGACAAGTCCCATATTTCCGGTAGAATGTCCTGCGAACATCTTCAGGCCGACCGTTGCAGGAAACAAGTTTCGCACGATCGACGCCATATCCCGAACCTGCTTCGGGTCGGCAGTCAGACCGCCATATACATGGTAGGCCGGTTCCACCCCCGACGACTCCGCCACGATACGGGCGGCGGCACGGCCATCCGCAAGGCGTCGCTCAACGGTCTTCATATCCGTAAGGGGCGGATCGGTATTGGGCATATCGAAAAAGGTCCCGATGCCAGCTTGCACACCGACCGACATACCGTGTACCAAAGTTTCTTTTGCACTCTGCGACCAATCGCGCAAGTGCACGTGTGGATCAATCATCAGCATATCAGTTCCGGAGCCTCCGCCAGCAGATAGTCGTAGCGCATGAACGTCCCCCACTGGCAGGCAAGCCTGTCACCGCACACGCATTCACCGCACATTCCGATTCCGCACAACGTATTGCGTTCCATCGAAAGGTAGATCCGATACGGAGGAACACCGGCGGCGAGCATTCGTTTCGCAGCGATCGCCATGAATTTTTCGGGCCCGACCACATAGCAGGCGAGGTCGCCCGGCTCGGATAGCACAGCGTCGATCCGGTCAAGAACCCGCCCCGGCTTGCCGTCGTCGGCAACCGCGGAGAACCTGCCATACGAAGATAGGACATCCTCGAGCAACGCCTTGCCGTCCGCAGTCGGGTCTGACGAAGACGAACCTACAAGGATATCCATTTCGGTATTCTGCTCAGCGAGCTGTTTCGCCAAAGCGGGAAGAACGGCGACGCCGGTTCCTCCGGCCAGAAGCAATGCCCTCGGCGTAGGGTCCTGCTCGATTTTGGCGCCATACAGCCCCCGTACGTAGACGGTATCCCCTTCGTGGAGCAAGAACATTGCTTCGGTGAACGCACCCCGTTTTTTGATTACAAACGTAAGCGGATCGTTTTCTGCGACGGAAAACGGTTTCTCCCCCACTTCCGGGAGCCAAAGGAAAGCGAACTGCCCGGCTTGACAATCAGATGTTCCGGAAAGGGTGAAGACGGCGATGTCGGAAGTATGGAACAGGATCCGTTCGATCGTATGGGCACGATATTCCATCTGTCGGATGTCAGTGATGAACGAAGCGCTCAAGCGGCCGGAAGCGGGAGTTCCGGCCCCAAGAACGGACGACAGATCCTCGACGGCTTCCCGGACAAGCGCATCCGTATAGTCTCGCCAGAATCGTTGGTGTACCGTACCGAAAGCGCTCCCGATACCTACCGCGTCGGCTCCGGCGCGGATCATAGCCGCGACATCGGAACCCGTGGAAACACCTCCCATGCCGATCAGCGGAACGGAGGGACCGACGAACGCCCGGATTTCTCGAACGCATTCCAGAGCACGGCCGTTGATCCATCGCCCGCTACACCCCCCCTTGCCGCCCAGCTTATTCTGCAGGATCGGAGTTTTTGAGACAGGATCCACATGGATGACCGGACCGACCGTATTGATCGCGACCAGACCGTCGGCTCCAGCTTCCACCACAGCCCTCGCTATTTCGCCGATATTGTCGACGTTCGGGGTCAGCTTGACGAAAATCGCAGAACGGCATCGGGGAATCGCTCGTTTGATTTCGGCTACATAGGCCGAAGCGATGCCGATGTCGCATCCGATCGACGATCCAAACCCTGCGGACGCATGGGGACAGGAAAAATTCAATTCTATGATATCGGCAACAGATTCGAACCGTCTGATCAGCGTTATGAAATCCTCCGGATTGCTCGCCGATACTGAAACATTCAGCAAAGCCCGCATCGGAGCGGATGCGCGCATCGCCTCCAGCTCCTCCGATGCGACTTCCACTCCAGGGTTCTTCAACCCCACTGAGTTCCCGAAATCTCCTGGCGCCACTTCGCAGATGACCGGTTCCCTGTTGCCCGGATTCGGCACTACCTGATAGCTTTTCGTCGTAATGACGCCGATCGAAGGAATCTGCCGATCGAAGTATCGGACCAACGAAGTCTTCGTCGAAGCCACCCCGCTGACCGTAGCCAGCAACGGTTCCGTAGAGACAGGATCCTCCAAGCAACGGATATGCCGCCCCTGCAACATGCGGAACGCAACATGCTCATATTCGCTCATCCGTCACACCGCCGTATCAGTCAGCAATCGGGAGAGATTCGTCATGCATCGATCGAGCCAGTCCTCCGGCGCCGGTCCCTCCTTCCAAGGATGCGTCAGTCCGCTGGAGCTGTTGATTCGGGCAAGCTCCACGGGATACCCGACCTTTCTCAAGGTCGCCAGAGTCTCGGTCGCGCTTCCACCTTGGCTTCCGACACCAGGAATCAACAGAGGGATGTCTTTGTCTCCATAGTATCCGGCGATGTCTTCAAGCTCCGCAAGGTTCGTCGCTCCGACGACTGCGCCGATACCGGGATGTCGGCTGCTCCATGTCACGATATGATGCGCGACGGACATATACAGCGGGTACAGTTCCTTCTCGTCCACTTTGTCGATTACCATGAGATTCTGGAAATCCTTCCCTCCTGGGTTGCTGGTCCGATCCAGCACATACACACCCTTTTCCCCTGGAAGATGGGAAAGAAACGGCTCAACGGAATCGCTTCCCATATACGGGGACACCGTCACAGCGGAAGATTGCCAAACGTCGAACGCCTCGATCGCATAATTCTCGCTTGATCTGGCGATATCGCCCCGTTTGGAATCAAGGATGACGGGAATCCCCGGAAAAAAATTCTCGATGAGCTCCAGGACATCGGCCAAAGCGAGGCTTCCTGAGAAATCTTCTTCCCGTGGCCTGTCCAACGCTTGGTAATACCCGATGTTCGGTTTGAAAGCCGCCGGAATCGATCCTGCAAGATTCATTCTGCGGAACAGCTCCTGAAAATACGCATTCAAATCAGAACGTACGTTTCCGCTGTCATACGGAAGCGCGGAAAGCCGGGGATCCAGCCCCATGCATGCACAGTTCTTCACTTCCCGTGCGGACTCCCGCAACAATTCGATATAGCCACCCATGTCGGATTCCTCCTCTCTTCGCATGATCGCGATCATTTCACAGGCGGAAAGCCATGCTTCTCGCCCCAGCCAAACGGATCCTCCCGCCACTGTCGCAACAACGCCGCACCAGCTTCATCGACATATCCGATCCTCAGCGCGGTGGATACCATGATATCATAGTCAAGAATCGTGTGGACGGCGCACGGCGGAGTCAAAGCTCCGAACGCATCGGAGGAAGCTTTCAACCCATAGGTGAAGATCGCCAGACAGTAGGGACAGACGCCTTCGGCCGCGACAATCGCTTCCACAGCCTTGATCGAGCTTCCTCCTGTGGAAATCAAATCCTCGATCAGCACGACACGGCGTCCTTCATAGCTACCGGACTTTCCCAATCCCTCGATCTGCTGGTGAAGTCCATGATCCTTTCCCGAGCTACGGACATAGCTCAGTGGCAGTCCAAGCCTGTCGGCCAGCGTTGTGGCATGGGGGATCCCAGCTGTCGCCGTTCCCGCCACGTTTTCCGGATGGAAATCCAACGCATCGAGCATTTCGGTGAACGCATCGCAGATCATCGCCCGGGAATCGGCTTGCGCAAGAAATTGTCGGTTGTCGTTGTAGATGGGCATCCTGTATCCGGACGCCCATTGAAACGGGCTCTCCGGAGAAAGCTTGATCGCTCCGAGATCCAACGCTCGTGCCGCAAGAAGCGGCCCATAGTGTCCTGTGATTTCTTCAATCGTTTTCTTCATAGTCAGTACCTCGATCCGTTTTCAGCTATTCTACGCTACTTATGAAACTTTCGCTACCGCCGGTCAATTCTTGCTTTTCCAGATTTCCTTGAAGGAATGACTCTTGCCGCAATATGCGCATGCGAATCGGTTGTCCGCGGTCCGATAGAATAAGGCGGGGACACCTTCCGACTGGGACGGATGGGAGATGCAGGCCTCGTTCGTGCAGGACAGATCGTCGAAGTTATAGATCCTCGGCGGCATATGCGTGCGGTATTTCGCCGCGACCTTCCCATCCTTGATGATGTTGAGCGTACAACCGGGCGCTACAGCCGCAAGACGCTTGAGTTCCTTGCGGGTCAACTCACGCGCTCCCGGACGGAAAATGATTCCCTTGAACGAGCCTGGCGTCTTCCCCGTGGACACCCACTCCCCTCCTTTCGCCTCGTCCAGATTCAGAACGCTACTGATCAGACGCATGTGGTTGCGAATCTCCGAAGGACTGTCCCCTCTGCAGATATGATCGATCACGATTCCGTCACGGATCGGATGGACGCCTTCGCTATAGTTCTTCACCGCTTTCGCCGCATCACCGGACACAGGGACACTGATGATATACTCTTCGTCATTCGCATCGCCAGTCTCCATGGTGGCTGGAGGAACGAACTCGTCGCCGATTTTTCCCCCGATCAGGGAAAGCAACACGATTCTGACATACATGCCGTTGATCGATTGGCGTTCCCAGCCGTTGAACGACGTATCGTCTAGGAACGTAGGAATGGTTGGATGTTCCTTGTGTCGGGGAAGCGGATGATAGAACTTCGTCCCTTCCGGCATTCTGTCGATAAAATCTTTCCGGAACGTGATCGCACTTCGCAGTTCTCCCTGCCGTTGCAAGATCCTATCCCCCATTCGTTCCAATTGCGGGCGTGTGAAATACCATTTCCTCGCGATATCCTCCTGCCCGACATATTCGTCGATGGATGAGAACATCCGCAATGAGAATCCGTTCTCCCGCATCTTCTCGACATACGAATCGGGCATTGCCAGTTCGGTAGGTGCGATCAGGTCCACTTTCACATGCTTGAATAGCTTCAGCCCGTCCGCTTTCGAGTGGACGGTACGGCCATGGAACAGGTCTCCTACCAATGCGATATGCAGATTGTCGGTACTCCAGCCGTTATCTTCCAGAAACGTGAATTCATCGAGCAATTCCTGTGTGGGGTGCTCATGCTTGCCGTCCCCCGCGTTGATGAACGCAGGCTTCCTCCACAACCTATTGCGCTGGGCGAATGCTGAGCCTTCGTCTTCCAGCCACCGGCATACGCCCTCTACCTTGCTTCGGATGATGAAGATCGTATTGGAGTACCCGGCGAGGGTGTTGAATGTATCGGCGAAGCTCTCGCCTTTGTTGAAGGAAGAACTGTCTGCGCTCAATTCGGAGACTTTGGCATGGTGAAAATTCGCCGCGTTGCGGAACGACTCCCGGGTACGAGTGCTGTCTTCGAGAAACACCTCATAGATCCCGAAGTCCTTGTCATTGATCCTGAAGCGATCCATCGCTGTCTGATCGCCGTTCTCGATCGCGGTTTTCAGCTCCTTGACCTTGGAGAAAAGATATGTGCGCTCAGCGATGGACAGATCATCGATTACGCACAGGGACCTACCGACGAACACATTGCGAATATTCGCATCCATTTTTCAGCTCCTCCCGCCGCTTGGGCTTGCCGTTCCTGGGACGAACCCTCGCCGCCAGGATAAAAAAAACGTCGGTCTCAACGACCGACGTCAACGATGAACAAGGATGAAATGGAAGGAAACAGGAAGAGCGGAGTGTATCCGCTATCAATCACTTGGTGCATGACGCTCCTGGACACGATCCCTCTCCTTCTCTTTTTTTCTGAACAAACATAGCAGACTCAGTCGAAACTGTCTAGCCCCGAACGCCTATTTTCCTGACGAATCCTCGTCAAGTCCCTTCGTCGGTCGTCGTCCGACAGCCTCGAGATCCGATTCGATCTCGTTGAGAAACGCCTCGAAATCGGCAGAGGAGAAATCGGAACCAGATGTTGCAGGAGTATCCGCCACGACAGGTTTGCCACGAAGCGGCTTTGTTTCTCCGTCATCCCAATCGATCGGAGCCGCTTCGCCCGCGGCGGCGGCGACGGAAATGAATGCACCTTCGACTCCGCTCCTGAACGCAAGAACCGGTTCGTCGTTTCCGTATCGCTTCGACTTTTCACGATGTTTCAAGTCCTTCTTGTACTTCTTCCGATACGTCCACAACGTCGTATGCCGCCCGGCGGAACGTTTCTTCTTCTTTCCTGTAGTAGTACCATACCGATAGCTATATGCATATGAAGTAGAATAATATCTGCCGCCCTTCGAAATATTCCCCACGCGACTGGTGATCACCCCGTTGAACACGATTCCGACGATCGGCACGTCTACCGTCCGCATGCTTACCATCAAATCCTCCAACGCCCCCTTGGTGGTGATGCCGGCCCGGACCGCCACTACCAGGCCGTCCACCTGCTTTGCGATCGCAAGGAGCTCGCTGGCGAACTGAAGCGGCGGCGCATCGATGAGGATATAGTCATAAATGTTCCTCAGATAGTCCATCGTGGAACCGAACTCTTCGCTGGCGAATACCGCAGGCGGAATCAGCGGAGCCTTGCCGGGAGGCAGAAGATGCAAGTTCGACACCCCCGCCATCGGTTGTAGGATGCATTGCTCCAGGGGAACATCGTTGACGACATGATCGACCAAACCGACTTCCGAATGCTTGAGACTGAAGAACCGCTCCATGCTCGGCAGGCGGAGATCCCCATCGATCACCAGAATCTTGGAACCGAGCTGCGCCAGCGATGTAGCGATGTTGGCTACGACGCTGCTCTTGCCTTCTCCCATCGACGCCGAAGTGATCGAAAAGACTTTCTTCTTCCGGTTCTTTCCATAGATCATGTTGCTGGCTACCAGCTTGTAGCGTTCAGCTTCGAACGACTGAGGATCGTTCCATACCACCAGCGATGGATATTTTTCCGACTGGTCGATTTTCAGCAAAGGCAACCAACCGAGCATCGGAACCGACTTCCCGACGATCTTCTTGATCTGGGAGTCGTCCCGAATCGACACATCGAGCATTTCGATTCCGAGGGCGAGAAGTAAGCCGAGAGCACCTCCCAGCAGCACCGAAACGGCAAGAATCATCAGTTTGTTGGGACTGACTGGTTTCTCTGGATCGGACATGACGGCGGGATCAATCATGACGACGTTCCCGGTAACGGAAGCTTCGACCAGCTTCACCTCCTCGAGCATTTCCCGCAGTTTCAATCCAAGCGTCTCATATACCTCGACATTCCGCTGCAACTCAAGCAATTGCCGTTCGAGAGTAGGCAATTGAGCCAGCTCGTCGGAATAGAGGCTTTCCATCAGTTTCAGTACGTCAAGATCAATATCGGCGACGAATCTCTGGGCTATCGCCTTGGAGTATTCACGAAGCAAGGAATCAGCCCAAGCGTCTCTTCCTGAGGAAACCCCGGCGACAACCTGCCTGTCCACATAGTCCGAAAACCCTTTGGTGGACTGGTTGATCGCACTGAGCAACGTGGTGATACGGCTCTGGTTCGCCGTCATGACAGTGGAGGACGTCGTTCCGGTCGTCGAGCCGGAAGAAAGGCCTACCGACTCGTACATCGTGTATTCGGTCTTCCAGGTCTTCAGTTCCGAAAGCAGGCGCATCGTCTCCGGAGCGGCTGCCAAAGTATCGTAATCCGCGAATCCGGCGATGCCGTAGTCGGTTAGCTGCCGCGCATACCGCTGGGCGAGATCGATCGCCTCCTGGCTCTGCAATCGCAACGGTTCCCGACGCATCTGGAAGTAAGCGATCTTCTGCACCAGCAGACTGCTTTTTTCCGACAGCTGGATGATATCGGTGGTCTCTCGGAACTTCCCCAACGCATCGGCCGCGTCCCGCTGCTGCTGTTCATTGATCGGAATCTGTGATTCGATGAATTCCCGCTGGGCGGCCTGCGAGTTGCGGGCGATCGAAGTAAGCAGGCTGTCATAGCTCTTGGCGAGCGCATCTGCGAAGTCGGCGGCGAAGACTAGGTTCTGGTCCTTCACCGTTATGCTGACGATATTGGTATCCTTGACGGTCCCGACGGTAATCTTCAGCTTCGCTTTCTCGAAATCCATCACCATCGGATCGCTATACGAAAGGCCCTCATTGTTCCTATAGCGGCTGAGATCGAGAGAGGAAAGCGCCTGCTCGATGTTCTTCCGGCTCGTGATCAACTCGACTTCGGTCGCGATCTTCGTACTGCCGGTGGTGTTGCCCATGATCAGGCTCTCGATACTTGAAGAAGTCTGGATCGGCTCGACAAGAATCGTGACCTGCGACTCATACTCCGGAACCGTATAATGCAGGTATACGATCGCCAATGCGACGACGATGACAAAGCATCCGAGGAACCAGCCGAATCGGATCCTGAAGATATGAAGCAATTCCTTGATGCTGATTCCTTCTTCCATCGGATTTGTCGTCATTTGTACTGTATCGGTATCGGTCACCATGTATGAAGCATCCTCCTCAGTTTCGAATCATGATCGCTAGATGGCGTTCGTATCTACAAGAATTCCGACGACATTCGCTACGATCGCGACGATGGAACTCACTAATCCTACGATTGCGACAGTCTTCGCAATATCGTTCGAGAACGTATTGCGCGCCACGTTGATGATCGACTCGGGGGGGACGATGGAATCGGTATCCAAGGCTTTTCCCTGCGCATCGGTGATCTTGATGGAATACGGCTTGCTTGCGTCGGAGCTGATTCCCTTTGCAAGCGCCAGATAATATGAAACAGGTCGGTCGGGAACATATGCGTACGTCCCGGGGCTGACCACGGCACCGCTGACCGTCACGTACATCTGATTGAACGGAACAACGAAACGATCCCCTCCCTGGAGACGCATCTTTCCACTTTCGTCATCTCCATAGAGGATTTTCCTTGCATCGATGGGGATCATCTGCCCGTCACGCACCAGATACATCGCGGAAAGATCGCTCGTCGTATTGAAACGGAACGAGACCGCGCGAAGCATGTCGAGCAGGGTTTCTCCAGGATAGAACTGATAGAACATCTTGCTCGCCGTCATGTTGGTCAGGAACGAAACGGAATCGGTACTGGTGGTCGTCGAACGATTGACTGCGATCGCCCCTTCCAGCGACACGCTCTGAATCGACGGAATCAGTCGCTCGACCACGACTTTGTCGAGATTCCGCAGCTCGTAAGCCGCATCGTCCGACAGCCCGACGAACGAAGCGTTCCACGTACCGGTAGAATCATCGTACCGCTCCACCCGGATCTTCGAGCTATCAGCAGAAGTCAGCAACCCTCCCCCATAGGTTTTCAATAGATCGGAAAGCTGCTGTCCGTCGAGCAACTGATAGGTTCCAGGGCGATATACCTCTCCGATCAAGGATATGATTCTTGACGCCTTGCGCAAAACCACTACATCGCCGGGAGAAAGCAACGGATCCTGTGAAAGATCGCCGTCCCGCATCGCACGATACAGATCATAGGTTTTCGAGGTCCCGTCCCGACTCACGATCTCGACATTCCGGGTCGAAGCGAACGACGTAGCGGCATCTACGACCGAAGAGAGCCGGGAAAGCCCCCACGCCGGCACCCGCTGTGTCGAAGAAACCTCACCTTTCACCACTACGGAGAAAACGCCCGTTCCGGACAACCGACATTCCGGGAGAGAGTACGGATAATATCTGAGAACAAGATCCTCGACGGCGGCCTTCATCTGCGGATAGGTCAACCCGAAACCGTCCACAGTTCCAAGTCCCGGAATCGATACGATCATCGAACCGCTGACCTGCAGATTCCGTACGACAGGATTCTGTCCGTCAAGATAGGTCAACGTGTACACATCGCCGGGAGTGACCGGATACTCACCGTTGCCGATCGCCGCCAGAACCCGTTCCTCCTGGGAATATTCCGCGTCGAAAGAAGTCCGGTCGATCGCCGAGCCCCCCTTGCCGAGCTGTTCCAGGAACGGAACGACCCCTATTGCGTTGGTGGAGAGGGATCCCGCCGTTGCCGTCGACGCCGCCTCATCACCGCTTGCCGTTACGTCGAAGAACGGAGACGTCATGAACATCTCCGAAGAGACATCGGCTGAAAAGAGTGGGAAACTACAAACCACCATCAAGATGAAGACAGCGGAAATCGTATTTTTCATTACATCTCGGATTGCTCTAGCTTTCATTCTTTTTTTCCATATCCCGGGATTGAGCAGGCCTACTGTATAGAAACTGTTACGGCATACTAGTTGTGACGGTATCATGTTCCCAGTGATTATACAAGATTTGGTTGCAACTAACAGGCAAAAATTGGCACTCCAGAATACATTGTCTCCAGTAGTTACGCAATCCGTACCGGTAAACTCCCGTCTCACGATTCCTGCAAAAAAAATCATGCATTCCGAGAACCCCACAGGAATGCATGACATGCGATCGCGTTCAATTGGAAACAGCAGTCGAAGGTAGAGAAACGACCTGCCCAGGAATAGCGATCCTATTCCTGAGCAGTCATACCCGCAGGTATGGTCAATATGCTGCGTTCAGCCACGTAATTCCATCGATCTGTTCGGCAAAATACGGAGCAGACTGGAAGTATGACTCATGGAACGCACCGTCGAACACGGCTTCGTCCGTATCGGCGGCGAAGTCACCGTTGGTATCCCGTGCGAATGCATGGGTCAGGACCTTGCCCTTGACGGTGAACGTGGAGGTATCGAAGACCTGGATCTTTCCGGCCGCGATATCAGCCATCACCTGGTTGATCTTCGCTTCGGTTCCAGGAGCGGCGATCGCGGTATTGAGCTTGGTCATGATGACTGCGTTGTCATCCATGCCTTTGCACCAATCCTGTCCGAGTTTCTCCCCCGCCACATACGCTTTGATGAATTCGGTGAAATAGACGGACCAGTCGATCCTCGTCGAAATAATCGATGCGGCGGGAGCTACGCCGGTCATGTCCGCATTGTACCCAGTATGGAAGACACCGGCGGCCTGCGCGGCGGTCGCAGGGGTAGTGTTGTCGGAATGCTGGCTGATGATCACGCACCCCTGGTCGGCGAGCGCCTTGGCGGCATCCGCTTCAGCGGTGGCGTCCGACCATGAACCGACGAACGTCACCTTCATGGTTACCGACGGACAGACGCTCTTCGCGCCGAGATAGTAAGCTGTAAAACCGGATACTACTTCCGCGAAAGAATACGCACCGACATACCCGATGACAGCGCCTTCCGGCTTGATCTTTCCCTGTTCGATCAGCTGGTTGATCTTCATGCCCGCCGCGACACCGGCCACATAGCGGCCTTCATAGATGTTCGCGAAAGCGTTGAAGGTATTCGGAAGATCATCGAAGGCGGACACGCAATTGGTGCAGGCGACGAAATCGACGTCCGGATAATCCTTCGCAACTTCAAGCATGAACGGCTCGAACCCGTAGCTGTTGTTGAAGATGATCTTGCAGCCTTCTTCCGCGGCTTCGATGTTTGCGTCCCTACAGGTTGAATCTTCGCCGATGTTGTACTTGGTCACCCATTCGACATTGATGCCTTCGGCTGCGAGCTTGGCGGTTGCTTCTTTCTGGCCCTGGATGAAGTTATACGAATAACCCTGGTCGTTTTCATCTCCGATGCACAGAAGTCCGACCTTGATGGTGGACCCGGAAGCTGGAGCCGAGGCGGTTTCCTTTGACCCTTGGGCGAACACCATTCCAACGGTCATGAGCATGATCACGAGCATTACAGTGAATCTTTTCATGTATTCCTCCTATAAAGACTAGCTGACCCAATTCGGTTCGATTGTACCACAAGTGCATATTCCGAAACAATGATCTGCGGCTATCTTTCCTCGCGGAAATAGTTGACGCCGAGCGATGCCGGAGGTTGCTTTTCCTTGTTGTTCCGCATGCTCGAGAACACAAGAACGACCACCGTCACGATGTACGGGAGGATTTTGTAGATTTCCGTCGGTATGAAAGCGACCCGGACCCGCAGGTACATGATCATGAGCGCTCCGAACAGAATCGATCCCCAGATGGCGTTCAGCGGACGCCACATGCAGAAAATGACCAGTGCGACGGCAAGCCAGCCGACCCCGGACAAGCCCTCGTGGTTCCAGACGCATCCGGCGGTGGTCGTAATGTAGACCATGCCCCCGATCGCCGAGATCCCGCCACCGATAATTGTGGCAAGATACTTGTATTTCGTGATGTTGATCCCCGCAGCATCGGCGGTGGAAGGTGATTCGCCCACAGATCTGAGATACATGCCGGTCTTTGTTTTCTGGAAGAAGAAATGCATTGCCACTGCAAGCGCTATCGCGATATAGAAGAATGCGTTGTGGCTGAACAGAATCCTGCCGATGACAGGAATGTCCCGGAGGAACGACGGGAATATCTGGAACGTGAAAGCGCCTTTCAGATGGTTGCTCAACGCGACATAGCCGCCCTCACGGACCCGCATGAATTCACCGGTGAACTGCCCCACCCCGGTTCCGAATATCGTCAGCGCCAGACCGGTGACGTTCTGATTCGCACGAAGCGTGATGGTGATGAACCCATAGATCAGCGATGCGATCGCACCGGCGGCGAACGCGGTGACGACGGCGATCACTATGGCGACGAATCCGTTGGAGGCCGCGACGCCCACGGCCTTTTCATAGGTAAAGGCTCCGGCCAGGCCGAACGCTCCGCCCATGTACATGATTCCCTCCACGCCGAGGTTGAGGTTGCCTGACTTCTCAGTGAGGATCTCCCCCAATGTTCCGTACATGAGCACGGTCCCGAAGGTCACGGAAGCGACCAGCAATGCAATCAAAGAACTCATCTGCACACCTCCTCTGACTTTTTCTGTCTGAAGATCAGCTGATAGTTGATGAAGAACTCGCTGCTGAGCATGCAGAAAAGAAGTATTCCGGTAACGATGCTTGAGATGGACATCGGAACTTTCAGCTCCGTCTGGAGCTTGCTGGCCCCCTTGGTCAGAATCGCGAGGATCATCGAGATGACGATCATCGCGAAGGAATTCAGCTGACTGAGCCAAGCGACCGTGATCGAAGTGAAGCCTACGCCGTTCGCGACCCCGCGGTACAGCGTGTGGTTCGCTCCCGATACGACGATGAAACCGACGATTCCGGAAATCGCTCCGGAAAGGAACATCGTCCGCATCATGATCCGTCCCACGTTCATGCCTGCGTACCGGGCGGTGTTCTCCGAATCCCCAATGACAGCGATCTCATACCCGTGCTTGGTGAAATTCATATAGATATGCATCAGAACGACCATCACCAGGACGATGATCCATCCGATGTGGACTCCGAACACCTCGGGAAGTCTCGCCGACTGATCGAACATCGGGATGATCTGCGATCCTTTCCGCCCTTCCCAGGGACCTCCCTGGAGCCATGCCACGATACCGATTATGATGTAGTTCATCATCAAGGTGAACAGCGTTTCGTTGGTATTCCATTTTGCCTTGAAGAAAGCGGGGATCAACCCCCAGATACCGCCGGCGACCGCGGCGCTGACGAACATGATCAGCAATAGAAGCGTCGATGGAACCTTCTGATACCAGTACAGGGCGAAATACGAGGCGGCTATCGCCCCCGCGGTAATCTGCCCTTCCGCGCCGATATTCCAGAAACGCATCTTGAAACAGGGAGCGATGGCCAGAGCGCAACCGAGCAACGGAATCGCGATCTTGACGGTCTGCTTGATATAGATCGGCCTGCCCAGGGCGCCTTTGATGATCGTCCCGTACGCCGCGATCGGGTTGTTACCGGTAATGAAGACCGGAATCATTCCCAGCAGAAGCGCGATCAGAATCGATCCAAGCCGAATCGCCCAGGCTTTCCTCGGATCCATCGCATCCCGTTTCGCGAGACGGACCCAGGGGGTTCTTGCTTCATTCGTCATCCGACGCCCTCCTTTGTCCAACAGAAGTCATCATCAATCCGATCTGTTCCTTCGTCGCGTTCCTGGCGTCCACGATTCCGCTCACTTTCCCGCCACATAGGACAAGAATCCGGTCGCATAGCTCGAGCATGACATCCAGGTCCTCCCCGACGAACACGACCGCGACACCACCCATCTTCTGTTCGGTCAGAAGGTTGTAGATTGTATATGAAGTATTGATATCGAGCCCCCTGACCGGATAGGCGGTCATGAGGATCCTCGGCCGACTCGCGATCTCCCGTCCCACGAGCACTTTCTGCACGTTTCCGCCGGACATTCTCCTGACCGGAAACGAAGTGCTCGGCGTCACGACTTCCAGATCGTTCCATACTTTTTTCGCAAGATGTTCCGGAGATTTCTTGTTGAGGAACAGTCCTTTGCCGGAACGCCAGGAACGCAGCATCATGTTTCCGGTCATCCCCATAGAACCGACCAGTCCCATGCCGAGCCGATCCTCGGGAACGAACGCCATGCCGACCCCGGTCCTGCGGATCTGCATCGGCGTCTTGCCGATCAGTTCAGTCTCGCATCCATTCTCTTCGAAGAATCTGACGCTTCCCTCCTTGACGGGGTAGAGCCCGGTGATGGACTCCAGCAGCTCCTTCTGCCCCGAGCCCGCGATTCCCGCTACGCCCAGGATCTCCCCTCCCATCGCAGTGAACGACACATGGTCGAGTTTCGTCACCCCTTCGTGGTCCACGCAGGTCAGGTCCTCCACTGTCAGCCGAGGAAACGGATCGGAGTATTCCGGTCGGTCGATATTCAGCACCACCGAGTGTCCGACCATCATGTCGGTCAGCTGCTGGGGATTCGTCTCGCTCGTCCTGACGCGCCCGATGTATTTCCCTTTGCGCAAAACCGCGACTTCGTCGGAGAGCTCCATCACTTCGTTGAGCTTGTGCGTGATGATGACCACGGCCTTTCCATCTTCCTTCATCGCACGGAGGACGACGAACAGCTTTTCAGTCTCCTGGGGCGTAAGAACCGCGGTAGGCTCATCGAGAATCAGGATATCGGCTCCCCGGTACAGCACCTTGACGATCTCGACGGTCTGCTTCTGCGATACCGACATGTCGTATATCTTCCGCTCGGGAGCTATCGCGAAGGAATATCTGTCGCAGATCCGCTTGACCTTGGAATTGATCGTCTTCAAGTCAAGCTTCTCATCGTTCAATCCCAGCACGATGTTCTGCGCCGCGGTGAACACATCGACAAGCTTGTAGTGCTGGTGGATCATTCCGATTCCGTAGGAATAGGCATCTTTCGGAGAACGGATGGCGATCGGCTTCCCGTCCGCGAGGATTTCGCCTTCGTCGGGTTGGTAGATACCGGCCAGCATGTTCATGAGCGTCGTCTTGCCGCTTCCGTTCTCGCCAAGGAGGGATAGGATCTCACCCCTTCTGATTTCTAGATTGATGCCGTCGTTGGCAACAACCTGACCGAACCGTTTGGTTATACTACACATCTGTATTGCACAGTTGTTCTGCACCGCTTTCTTCCTTTTCATTGAATTAAGATGCAAAAACCGACCCCTGGGTCCAAGTCAGTACGGCGTTCATGATATCACAGATGATTACGGATACAAAGGAAAAAACGACAAATTGCAACAAAAAAACACCTTGAGAAACTGACGCCCGGCACATGTGTCGGCAGAGAATCTTCCGGCCTCTTGCCCAAAACCGCCTTGTCGCCCATACTTGCCCGCAGGAGTCTGTATGAAAGAGGAGATCAAGAAAACCAACGCCATGCGCATCCTGGAATCGCTTGGCATCGACTACGAAGTACGGACGTACGAATGGGACGACGAGCATCTGGACGCCGTCCACGCATCGGAGGCGGCGGGTCTGGAGGCGGAACAGGTGTTCAAGACCATCGTCATGAGGAACATCAGAAACGAAGTCTTTGTCTTCTGCCTGCCGGCGGAATTCGAAATCAGCCTGAAGAAAGCCCGGGCGGTGACAGGCAGCAAGGATATCGACCTGATCAAGACATCGGAACTCCTGCCGTTGACAGGCTATGTGCGCGGAGGATGCTCTCCTCTGGGAATGAAGAAAAAGTACCCTACCTATATTGAAGAGCTCGCGCTGCTGCAGGACTACATATTCGTCAGTGCCGGCCAGCGGGGTGTCCAGCTGAAAGTATCCCCGGATGACCTTGCGAGAGCGACCGACGCGATATTCGCCGACTTCACGTGACAGGTCATGCCGCCTTCGGAGTCAAGAATGCCGCGTCTGGCTGGTGAAGTATCTCCTGACCCGTCTGCTCAAACCAACCGCGCCGAGGAAAACCGCCAGAGCTGATGCGGCGATCCAGAGAGGTCCCGACCAACCGAACGCCCAGACGCCGGTCGCATGCCGGACAGCCAGCACCTCCCCGGTTCCGACCGCCAGACAGGCGATGCAACCGAACGACAGAATAAAATCGGCCATCGGAAAATCCCCGTACCGGAATATCCGGATGCGAAGCGCCAGAACGGAGAACGACAGGACGATCAAACACGCCACAGGCAGTGCCACGGGAAGGAACCAGGAAGAACCCGAAGAACGGTAGTCAACCAGTGACAGGAATGCAAGAATCGTTGGAAACTGGATCGTAAGAACCAGCGGACGCTTCCGGACGGGCAGAAAATACGGCAGAACAAGCAGAATCCATCCGAGGGCCAGCGCCGAGCAGGTCAGGATCGTCCACCCATATCCGCCAAGATGAACGCCAAGCATCCCGATGAACAGGAAGGAAATCGAAATCCAGCCTGTGGCGATCCATCGATAGGAAAACGGGAAAGCAAGCAAGACGGCGCCATACAGCGTCCCGGCGACCACGCTCGACATCGGAACGAACCAGTCGGCTCCCGAAGGTACCAGCGAGAAACCAAGAACCG
The DNA here is from genome assembly GCA_001604275.1 of Spirochaetales bacterium Spiro_02. Taxonomy (GTDB): domain Bacteria; phylum Spirochaetota; class Spirochaetia; order Sphaerochaetales; family Sphaerochaetaceae; genus Spiro-02. The sequence continues at coordinate 11,311 of LVBD01000019.1, read as the reverse complement.
CCAACGCCACGAAAGAAAGTCCGAACAACAGTTCCAAAGCTCCTTTGCGTTTCTTGTCCAGCCCCCATCGGTTCCGACCGTCCGAAGCAACAGGAACGGGGAACATCGGCTCGCTTTCCGCTGCCCGGCTCCCTTCGGTACCGGTGGAATGCGAATCAGGAGGAAGTAGGACCGAAGTCCCGCATAGCGGGCAGACGGAAGCATCAGGGGGCAGTTCCACCCCGCATTGTACACAATAGGGCATCAGGCACGCTCCTTCCCGACGGTTCCGACCGTCCTGTTCGTCTGAATCTTGACATGGAGGCCACGGCGAACCAGATCGGTGAAGAACAGCCGCTCAACCTCTGCGTCGTCCGCAAGAAAACTCGTAAAGTTCACCATGATATCATCCTTGAAACCGATGACGGCGCAGGATATCTTGTTCAACTTGCTCGGAGAAAGAAAGAAGTCGCAACGTCGGACAAACGCCGCCATGGACTGCGGAATATCGATCATTCCAAGATTGGAGAGGACGGAACTGTACAGATCGTCGCCCAAGGAATCGGAAAGCAATTTGAACAGAGGCCGCTTGACGATATTGGGAACGAAACGGAGAAAACGGCTTCGCTCCCCCCCTACGTTCCGCTTCATCTGGCTGATCAATGCACGACGCTCGACCTTGAGCTTCAACTGATGATGTACGATCGAAACAATCTCATCAAGCGAATACTCGCCATGGGACGGCTCGATGCCCACCGTGGCGAACAGCGTGAAGTTACGCATCGTCCGTGCTCCGAATACGTTCCTCAGATTCACAGGAATGGAAAGCCCCACGGTTTTGCGAAAACGACGACGGGGGACGCGGTCCGCCTGAAGACGTCGGATCGCATCGATGAGCACCGCCGCCAGATATTCGGTCACCGTAGCGCCTGCCGCTTTGGCAAGCTTTTTGAGCTCACATGCGGAAATGGTGCCGGAAATTACCCGCACCGCATCGGTCAATGGCTTGTCGGACGAGAGATGGAACGCGCTCTTTTCGTTCGGCGTCGAAGAAACTTCCGGGTCGTACAAGCCTTGGAACGGATCGGAGAACTCATCGGGTTCGACGGCGTCCGACAGCCGGGGGACATCGGGACATTGCGCGTCCGTCCCGAAGGCCAGCTGCAGATAGCGGCCGACCAGCATCTTCAGGAACACCATTCCTCCGGTCCCGTCGGTCAAGGCATGGAAAAATTCGATCGCGATGCGACGCTCGGAACAAAACACCTTGAACAGATATCCGCCCGTCCCTTTCCTGTCGAGCCGGCCGCAGGGATAGGATGATTCCGGGAACACGCGCACCGGGGCGTCGCATGGAGTCAGATAGTACCAGAAGAACCCTTCATGGAGGGCGACTTTGAAATACGGAAGCCGATCGAGGACCTCATCCAAGGCCTGCGAAAGCAGGACGGTATCCACCGGGACATCGAGATCCATCGAGACTCTGAACGTATTCGCATTGAACCGTGCCTCGGTCGGAGGATAGATGATCGCGGAGTTGTCCAACGGGATGAAGCCCTCGGGAACGTAGCTCGAGATTTTCAAATCTCCACCTTGCCCACCTTGCTAACGGGCATCGTTGCGGACTCCTCGCTTGTAGAACGGCGTCCGCACCAGCGCCGCACGTTTGCGTTTGCCATGGATCTCGATGTCCACTGTATCGCCGAATTTCAATGCGGTGGATCTGTCGATCAGCACATAACCGCAGAACTTGTCGAGCGTCGGGCTCTTCGCACCGCTGGTAACGAATCCGATCTCACGATCGCCTAGGAACACAGGGTAACCGTGTCTCGGAACCCCTCCGTCCAGCATCTCTATGCCGCGAAGCGACCTTGGAATCCCGTCCTGCTGCTGCTTGAGCAATGCGTTCCTACCACAGAAATCCGGCTTCTCAAGCTTGACGAACACGGACAGGTTCGCTTCCAGAGGTGTAATCGCATCGCTGATCTCATGGCCGTACAGCGGCAACTTCGCTTCCATTCGCAACGTGTCGCGTGCTCCGAGCCCGCAAGGGACGAGACCGTACGTCTCACCAGATCGCAACAGAGCGCTCCACAGCGTCACACCGTCCTTCGCCGCGCAGTAGAGTTCGAATCCGTCCTCTCCGGTATAGCCGGTCCGGGAGACAAGGCATGGAACGCCGGCGACCAGAAGATGCCGTTCGAACCGGAAGAAACCGAGGTTCCCCACATCCGGTAGCAATGAGGACAGGATATCCTGGGCGCGCGGTCCCTGCAAGGCCAGCTGAACCGTCTCCGCCGAGATATCCCGGATGGAGGGAGTCGAGCTTCCGTCGCAGGCGCATGGATTACCCTGTATCATCCAGTCCAGATCCTTTTCCACGTTCGCGGCATTCATGACCACCATGTACTCGGTCTCTGAAAAACAATAGACGATCAGGTCATCGACTACGGTTCCCGAAGGGTAGCACATCAAAGTGTACATCACTTGGCCGGGAACCATCGATGCAATATCGTTGGTGCACAACCAGTTCAAGTACTCTTTCGCCGAACTGCCGCTGACCATGCACTCCCCCATGTGGGAGACATCGAACAGCCCAGCGGCCGTCCGTACCGCCTGATGCTCGGCGATGATCCCGGAAGCAAAATTCACCGGGAGCTCCCAGCCGCCGAAGTCGGTCAACTTAACGCCAGGGACATTCCCGTAGGCTGCGAACAATGGGGTTCTTTTCATGTTTTCTTCCCTATTTTTTTCCGACATGCTTCGCATCATCGGGAGACAGCGATCACCTCGATCTCCACCTTGACATCCTTCGGCAGTCTAGCGACTTGAACCGCCGACCGAGCAGGAAGGATACATCCCTCGAAATATGTAGCATACACGTCGTTGACGGTGGCGAAATCGTTCATATCCTTGAGGAATACAGTGGCTTTCACCACTTGGGAGAGCGAACTGCCGGCCGCAAGCAGCACGGCCTTGATGTTCTCGAACACCTGCCGGGCCTGTTCCGCCGCGGAACCTTCCACGACGACGCCGGTCGCGGGATCTACAGGAATCTGTCCGGATGCGAAGACGAACCCTCCGGCCGATACCGCCTGACTATATGGTCCGATGGCCGCCGGAGCGGCGTTCGTAGCAATCTGTTTCTTTTCGTACATACTGACACCTCGAAAAATGATGATACATCAACAGTACCCCGAACCTTCGGTTCTTGCAATGGCAAACTCGATGACTTTCCGGAATACTCCATCGTTTTTCATCTGAAAGACGATGAAATTCTTTCGTACATCACGTCTTCGTGATATAGTTCCTCCATGAACATGTTGGCGGTATATGGAAGCCCGAGACATTTCGGAAATTCTACATTCCTGACAAAAGAATTCATAGCGGAAGTGGAACGGAAGATTCCGTCGGCGACGGTCTCCGAAGCGGAGCTCAGCAGGCTTGACGTCGGCGGTTGCACAGGATGCGACGGCTGCCGGCGCAATGGCGGCGTCTGTATCCGGAACGACGACATGGGACAGCTCTACGACCGTTACACGGAGGCCGACACGCTCGTGTACTCGTCGCCTGTGTACTGGTGGGGGATCAGTTCCCAGCTCAAGGCGTTCATCGACAGGCTCTACGCGCTCGACCTCGAGGCACACAAAGGAAAGAAACTCTACGTGATCGCGGTGGGGGCGGACGAGACGAACGGTGTCCAATACGAATTGATCCGCAGGCAATTCGTCGAAATCTGCGAATATTGCTGCATTGACTTCGTCGGCTACCTTCCCGTGAGCGCCGACGATGAACGTCCGGCGAAAGATAACAAAGAAGCGATCGAATGCGCGCGATCACTCTATAGGGGGTAGGCCATGCCCAAGGATATCCGGATCATCACGACAGGGGGGACATTCGATAAGCTGTACGATGAAATCAGCGGGGAATTGACGTTCCGACAGTCACAGCTGCCGAGGATACTCCGACAGACTCGCTGCACATTGAGAATCGAACTCGAAGGTCCGCTTGCGATCGACAGTCTGTACATGAACGAAGAACAACGTCAGTCGGTGGCCCAGCGGTGCATTGCAAGTCCCGAGCACAGAATCATCGTCATCCATGGAACAGACACCATGACGAAGACGGCCCAAGTCGTTGCGAAACGCCTTGCGCCGGAAAACCGCTCCACCATCGTGTTCACTGGCGCCATGGTTCCCTACTCCCTGGAGAATTCCGATTCGGTCTTCAACCTCGGCTGCGCGTTCTCGGCAGTGCAGCTGCTTCCTCCCGGGGTCTATATCTGCATGAGCGGAAAGATATTCACCTGGGACAACGTCAGAAAGAACAAGGAACTTGGAATCTTTGAAGAGCTCAGGCCAGTTTCAGGAGTTTCAGGATAGCTAGCGGGGAGTCGGCGACTCCGACGACTCCTCGTTCTTCCGATAGATCGACCCCTCGGGGAAAGCCGAACCCATAGTCGACAGCCAGCATGTCCACCCCGGCTTCCTGTGCTCCTTTCAGATCATGGAGCGTATCCCCGATCATCAGCGCGCAGGATTTGTCCGCGACGCCTAGCCGCTCCAAGGAAAGATCGATGATCTGCGCTTTCGTCCGTTGCCCTCCGGTATCGGCGCCCACGACCACATCGAAATATGGAGCCAGGCCGAAATACTCCAGCACTTCCGTGGCAAGCCGCTCGTACTTGAGCGTTGCCACCGCAATTTTCATACCATCCGCTTTCATTATCCGAAGCACGTCGATGATCCCGTCGTATACGTTCGCCATGAACCGCCCCTTCTCGTCATACCGCTTGCGGTAGATGACGCAGGCTTCGTCGATCAGCGAGTCTTCGAGGCCGCAGGCGACCTTGAAGCATTCCTTCAACGGAGGTCCTACGAATTTGCGGAGCTGCTGGTCCGGGACCGAGGGGAATCCGAGTTCATTCATCGTATAGTTCGCCGTATAGAAGATCCCGGGGGATGTATTCATCAGCGTGCCATCCAGATCGAACAGAAAAGTGGAATACATGAAGCCTCCAATTTTGGGGGGAATCAAATCAGTGATTACGGATAGTCCGTTCCATCCATGTTTGCAGCAAGCCGTTTGATGCTATGACATCGCATTCCATGTCGGAAAAAGGCAAGGAATCATTAGCCGGAGCTATCGTTCCTCCGGCTTCTTGCAAGATTGCCATTCCTGCGGCGATATCATAATATCCTAGGAACCGCTCATAGTATCCATCGAGCCTGCCTGCGGCGATATAGCTAAGCTCCAGCGCCGCGGAACCGAAGCTCCGCAGGTCGCTGGTCGCGAAGAATATCCGTTCCATCGTCGCAAAGTATTCTCTTGCACTGTCATGCCTGCGATGGGGAGGAACGCAAACCAACAGCGCTTTGCCGGGGTCGGATATCGATGAGACTGCGAGCCGATGTTCGCCACACCATGCGCCCAGTCCTTGCGCCGCATGGAACAGTTCCTTCTGTCGGGGGTTGTACACCACTCCGACCAGCGGCTTGAACGGTTCCAGCTCCCAAGCGATGCTGACCGTATAGTTCGGCAAACCACGGAAAAAATTCGTAGTTCCATCGATTGGATCGATGATCCATCTTCCTGCGGATCCGCCACGTTCTTCCGCACCGCCCTCTTCCCCGAAGAACCGTTCATCGGGAAAGAATTTTCTCAGATGCTCGATGATCAACCGCTCGCTTGCTCCATCGGCGCTCGTCACATAGTCATTGTCGTGTTTTTCCTTGATTTCAAGGGATGACGAGCTTTCCTGCTCAAGCAGAAACGCTCCCGCTTTGTTCGCCGCTTCAATTGCGGCGATGAGATGTTCTTCAATTTCCATGCGTACGCCTTTCCATGAGTCTATCGCCCAGATTGACCACAAGTTTCCAATCAGGCACAGAGAATTCGCTTTGCCTCAGCGTCAGTTCCTTCGCATCCATCAGAATCCCAGCGTTATTGTATGTCAGGTGCAGGGTATGCCAACTAGATCTGCCTTGGATGTACATGATCGCGGCAACATTGTTCCGGCGGGAAATCTCCCGCAATGCATCGACATGAGGCATGCACAGCACGATCGTCAGGCCAAGATCCTGCAAAGTGAACATCTTGTCCTTTCCATCGACACACTGCATCGTTTTTGCTTCATCGATCAAGCCGGCTACACTAGTCATGAAACCAACGCCTTTCGCTGCACAGGCGGCACCGAAAACTGTTTCCTTTTTTCCGAGGGTATGTAGGATATCCTGAATCAATTTCGGAACGATTTCCGGTTCCTGTTGGATTTCCGGTTCCTGTTGGATTTCCGGTTCCTGTTGGATTTCCGGATTTCCGGTTCCTGTTGGATTTCCGGTTCACAGATCGAGTCACGAACCGCAATAACGTTCAGTTCATCCGCCGTATCGTCATCCGCGGGCACTTCGGTCGTTTCCTCTTGAGGCAGCGACAACAAGCCATGCAAAACGGTCGAACCGTCCCATCGCGAGGACAAAGCGACCAAAGCTCCGAAAGAAATATCCAGGATATCGACAGCACCAAGGGAGGTTGTTTGGCGTTCGTCATCACAGGAAACATCGATATACATAGCGGCTTTCACCCGATCCGAATCCAATGCCGACAGCGCTTCGGCAAATTTTTCTCTCGCTTCCAGCGAAGAACGCAAGGCGACGACCATCGATTTCGGATCCGAGAGAGGAGAGGAATAAACGGTATTCGACGATACCTGCACGAGGAGAACAGAACTGGAATCCTGCTTGACGACGATGGGGCTAGCCACGTTTTCCACGTCAGGATCAGGCCCGATGGTCGTCAGTTCCGGGAGCAACCGATCTACCATTGCCAACGAGGCGTTCGTACGTACTGTCGTTTCCTGACGGTTCCACTCTTCAGCATATCCGGGAAAACTTTCCAGTACAGCATTCTTCACGGCCTCGTATGCATCGGAAAGCAACGTGTAGCCAGTGAAGCAATAATAGGATCCGTTGAACGAAAAGAACAATTTCTTCCCTGCATTCCCACGGTACGGAGGGAGAACGAACCGATCCACAGTACCGGCATCGTCGCTTTGCCCGTCATGCATGGTGAACGACAACCGCTCACAGACGGAGGCAGGAAGCGAGGTCAGAGCGAGGACATCATACAAGGCGAATTCATCGCGGCGCGCTACGAGATCCGACACCCACTGTTCCCATCCCTGCTCCTTGACGACCTGATCCATCAAGGCCTCAATCGACGGACCATCGCCAAGCTGCGCACGCAGACGCTCCACATGCGGCATGCTGACATCCTTGAATTTCGCACAATCTTCCCGCAGAAGATCGATGCCTTGACAAGCGCTGACGCAGATGGTCCGAAAAGCGGACAGCAGATCGTCCAACGTGCAGTCGAGCGTATGCGCTATGGCTTCCGAGAACGGAAGCAGACGACGGCGGAGGACCTGTATTCCTGTTTCCACGGACTCTTGCTCGATCACCTTGGGGAAACACCATCGCAAACAGGCTTCCTGGAAATTGACCATCAGTTCCAGGGACTGTATGGAGGTTTCGTCTCCGAACCTCCCCTGGCGGGAACACAGCAACGTGTAGTTGTCGACATATCTTACCAGGCGCTTGCAGTAGTCTTCCGTCAATTGGCCGATGCGCTTCCAGTCCTTCGTCTTGAGTTCCCGGTTCGTCGAAACCGTCTGATCGGACGAACGGGCGAGGATCGACAGCAGAAGATGGATCGTCGAAATGGCGACAAGACGGGAAAAGACATCTCCAGGTTTCGAGACCTGGTCGATTCTTCGGTATTCCCAGCAAGCCATCTTCAACAGTTCCAGCGGATGATAGGCAGTGACCATTTCCGCAAGATTTTCCGTGTCCAAATCAAGATATAGGATCAATTCCCGCAAGTTTCGTTGTAGTTTCTCCGCGGAAATATGCTGCATGGAACGCAGGTCCCACGACTGGTTCGTGATCACTCGGTTCGACTCCTTGTGGAAACTATATCACATCGCAGGCCAAGAGACCACATCGTCATTACACTTCATAGGTCTCCAGAGGCGGTCGCGTAAGCGTCTTCCGAAAGCCGATGCAGATGCCTACCGATATCGCGCTGAACATCGCCAGAACGACGAACATCGTCCGATAGCCGTAATGATACGTCAGGATTCCGCCGAGGGACGAACCGATCACAGCCGGCAACGACGTCGCCAACGAGATATACATCGACATCCCCACTCCCCTATGGACCTTCCGCACCCGGCGAGCAACAAACAGGACCGCTGCCGGATGGAGGGCACCGAACCCAAGGGAATGCAGTAGCTGTCCGCAGAACACGCCGGCATAGGATGGGAAATACGCGTAGATCAGTAAACGGGCGAACATTCCGACTCCGGAAAGCATGATCAGCGTGATCGGTTCCACCCGCTTCCTTTGAAGAAGATAGCCGCTATACAGCATCATCAGGATTTCGCTGATGGCGCCGATGGCCGTCAAGAAGCTGACCTGGTCGATTCCGAGTTCCTCCACCATGTACAAGGACAGGAAGCTCGTGACTGCAGCCATCGAAATCCGGCTAAACCCGATGGCGGCAAGGCCGATGAGGAACGCAGCATCGAACCACTTGCCTCGTGATTGCGGATCATGCTCCATCTTGATACGGCGATCGGCCAAGGCACCTGTATCTTCCGTTCCGAATCTTCGCGGCATGGCCAGCGTCGTAACGAAGAAAATCCCGCATCCGATCAACAGCGCCTGAAGAATCGAACGATTCGAATCGACGCGAGGAAAGGACGTCGCGGCGAGCAATAGATTGAATATGATATATCCCAATGTTCCGAACGCCCGCATTCGGGTATACTTGCCGGCATCGTTGTGCAGCACGTTCGTCGCGATCGTATCCTGAAGCGGAAACATGGCTCTGATGCAGAATGCGACGAAGAACAGTCCGAGGATCGTAAACGGCAGGGAAGTCGCCAAAGCGACAGGAATGCAGGCGGCGGCGCATCCGACGGTACAGGCCAACAAGGCAGTTTTGTATTTTCCGGTTCTATCGGCCACCGCGCCGACCGTCAAGGGTCCTACGATTCCGAACGCCTCATACAATGCGTAGAGCCCTCCGATCATTTCATAGGAATATCCAGAATTGCGAAGCATGACCTGCAGGAACGGATTCAGGACCGCATTGATAGCCTGGATGGTGAAGAATGATAGATACAACGGCGACATGGTCCCCATTGTATCGACAAGCGTTCCGGATTGCTAGCTTTTCTAGGGACCGGATCCCCCTTTGGATACAATCTCCACGGAAAGATTCACATGCCGGACTTCGCCTGCGAACTCAAACGCCACGATGACCCGCTTCTTGTGCCTGTCCAGCTTGACGACTTTGCCCTGCATGTCCTTCATCGGACCGCTGATGACGGTGATCCGATTGCCCAGATCCAGCGATATCCTCGAGGGCTGAAGCGTTCCTTTGTTAGAACGGATCCATTCTGCGTATTGGAGATCAGTCCCTTTCAGTTCGATGTGCCCGTCCGGATATTTCAACACACGGAAGTACCCTTCGCATTGCCGCGCCTGAAAGCTAGGAAACGGATCGTCGTCATCGAGATAGAGGAACACATACCCGGGAAGCACCGGTTGCACTTTCGGCCGCCATTTTCCCTGTCTTTTTTCTTGCACGACGCGCACGGGAAATATCACGGACAAGTCATCAAAAGACGCATATTCGCGTTTCAACAAAAAACTGAGGCTTTTCACAAACTTCTCTTCCGCCCCTGCGCGGCAAAACAGACAATAGCATTTCATCGCGAGGCCCATCGTCTCACAGCAACAGGTCGTCTGTAAAGCCTTTTTTTGAGTTCCATCTGGAGTTTCGGCTAAAGCTCCAGATAGGGAGCGGCTTTTTCCAAGTATGAACGGGGCAACCGCAGATCCTCCAGCGTAGAAAGGACGGCACCCTTGCGATTGTCCACGATCCGTCTGGCGAACGTCGGACCGATGCCCGGTACGCGAAGCAACTGGTTCAGGGAAGCCCTCCTGACGTTGACGGGGAAGTACTCCGGATGATGCTCAGCCCACAGCTGCTTGGGGTCTTTTGTCAGGTCGAGGTTTCCTGCCGAATCGAAGACCATGTCGTCATACCTGAAACGGTATTGACGGAACAGCCAGTCCGCCTGATACAGACGATGCTCACGTACGAGCAGCTTCTGCGCTCCGACCGGCTTGTAGACGGGGGGCAGTTCGAACAGCGTCGGCTGCTCCTCCACGATCAATTCCCGTTCCAGCTGTCGCTCTCCCGGGATCGAAGGGTCGCCCAGACCGTTCTGATACGCAGAATAGTACAGCCGACCGAAACCGAGGGAACGGTACATCTGCCAGCCGTACTGGAGTATCTCCCTGTCCGTTTCGTCCGAAGCACCGACAATGAACTGACTACTTGTATGGATCCTTGGGAACAGTCCCCCGCGCTGCGTCTGACTGGCGATATATCGAAGCGGCTCCATGATGTCCGTCTCATATCGCTTGCGGTCGGTCAGCTTTTGGAAATGACTTGCACCGGGAGTCTCGATGTTCAGCGAAACGGCTGAAGCATACGACATGGCTTTGTCCATGGCAGCCTTCGAAGCGCCCGAAATGATCTTCAGATGGATGTATCCACGATAGCGATATCGTTTACGCAGGATCTCCGCCGTCCCGATCAGCCTGTCCATCGTCCTATCGGGATTCCCGACGACACCGCTACTCAAAAACAGGCCGATCAGATTCCGCTTGCGCTGGAAATCGATGAAGAACGAGGCAAGTTCCGACGGTTCCAGACTGACACGACGAAAATCCTGCTGACAACGCAACGGACAGTATTTGCAGTCGTTTCCGCAGCCGTTGGACATGAGCGTCTTGAGCATGATTCCCGACCCTCCGTTCGCTACGGTCACCGGATAGAGCCAGCGGTCTCCGTCGACGCTTCGCTTGCGATGCTCCTCGGGCTTGTTGGTAGAGCAGGCGCACGACAGGTCGTATTGTGCGTCCCGAGCGAGTATATCGAGTTTCTCCTGCGTATCCATGAGGTCCTCCAGATACCTAGATGTTAACATTTGTATAGTAGTTTCTGCAAGGACAAATCATCATCCGAATGATAGCTGGAGAAGAATCATGAACGAATTCCATTCATGGAAGCGGTAGGTATTCTGCAACAATCGGAAATCATGGTAGGATACGATGCAATCTCACGCCAGGCAGGAGGTCATGATGAAATCCTATCGAAAGGAACTGTGGTTCAACATTCCCGCTCGCCGGGGACTAGTTGATATGATTCCCGTATAAGATACCAGAAAGCAGTTATTTGATGTACTCTGTTCTGA
>LVBD01000018.1 GCA_001604275.1 Spirochaetales bacterium Spiro_02 | reverse complement strand
GGACATGGGCGGTGGTGTAGAATGGGCCATAGGAAAAGGACTCCTTTTGGTGTATGGGTTTGTGTTAACTCCATCATACCGGAAAGGGTTCTTTTCCTCTATATATACAGCAAAGGAAGGTCATTTCCTGACATTCTTGGCCCCCCAGGCTCATTCCTGGACAGCCTCTTCAGGTTCCCGTTGCATATGTATATTTATTCATGTCCGCACTCTGTAAGTGCTGTTTTGAAATTGGCTCGTCAATCTTTTCTTTGTTTATGGCCGTTGCGCTACGACGGTGCGCAACCAGAAAGGGTCAAAGGAATCTACCGAAAAAAGTGGGGACAAGCATGGAGGTGCAATAAGACGGCGATAATCCGTTTCGTTCCCAAGGAACCACAGAAGCCGGAACCGGACAAGCTCCATGCCATCGACCGGCACTGGGCCTACAGCACCATCCCCGTCCCGCTTTGGCAGACGGCGTAGCGGCCAGAGCCCAGCACATGGTCGAAGGCGCCGGCCGGTGCGTCGGCAAGCAACACGGTGCTGAATCGATTTTGTTCCGCCAGAGCATGGACATCGGATAATCGTTGATGCGTCGGGTAGCGGCAGAATACCGCCCTGCCGGTTTTCAGCAGATCGGCATACGGACCGTCCTTCTCCACGGTTCCGGTCAGAATCACCGAACACCGTTCGACAAGCCGTGTCGAAAAATCGATCACCTTTGGACGGAACTGGGGATCCGAAAGGAACACGCAGCACCCATGGCCGCTCCCTTTGTAGTTCCACGCCTCCTTCGAAGAACGGATCCGAACGTCCGCAAGGGCGAGCGACGAGGCGGCCTGCCACACCAAGGCCTCCGAAGCGAATAGTCCTGCATCAGGGAACCGGTCATGGATCAGCGCCATCAGTTCTATCCCCCGCCCTTGCGGAGGAACGGGAAACACCATCGTGATGTCAGCCTGAAGATTTGCTCCTACCACTCCGAGCAACAGCGCCACCTGTTCATCGTACGAATGTTGTTCCTCGACTCCGCCGGCGCAGTCGATGATCGCCAGATCCGCTTCAAGCGAACGGATCGGCGTACAGGGATATACCGGAGAGCGTTCGCTGTAGTCCCCGGTGAACAGGACCGTCCCGCCGTCCATCGCGACCTGATACCATGCGGAACCGGCGCAATGTCCGCTCCACCCCCAGCGGAAGGTCAGCCCTGCGTCCAGCCGTTCCTGGACCAGTGGCTCCCCCTCTCCGTCGATGATCCTGCACCGAGAAGGAACGGACCCCAGCTGGCTGTATGTACGCCCGGTCATTACATAGGTTCCGGAAAATCCCAGCGATTCCAAAAATCCGACGGCCCCTGCATGTCCGGCATGGGAATGGGAGATGAATGCCCATCCGATGTCCCGGACCATCCGAGCGTCGAGCAGCGGATCGAGCACGAGGTCGCCGTCATGCAGCACCCCGCAGTCGAACAATACGGCGCGATCTGCAAAGCGAACCAGAAAACAGTTCCTTCCGTGCTCTTCGCAACCGCCGGCGACATATAGCTTCAAGTCAGGCATCCTCGACCGCTCCCTTCATTCCCATTGTAAAATCTTCCTTCGACAGAAAAATGACCCGTCGCACCCGATTCCCTATCGGAACCAGCATGCGGGGTCTGCATATTCATTCTGCAGGACCTTCGCTCCATTTGGTGATCCGCAGATATTCTTCGCTTCAATAGATACCCGGAAGATATGAGAAAAGTATGAGATGGATGTGAATTATGGATAAATCGTCGAAACAATAAACCGAAGGGCGGTGATCAGACGGCTATCGCGCGTTCGGGGAAACCGCGCCGTCCGCCATTACCACAGGCCGTAGATCGTAGCCCCGCACGACGGACAGACGCCGTCGCGGACCGCATCCCCCGGGTGGCGGCGAACCAGGCATCCGCAGGAGGGACAGCGCGTTTCGACGGGCAACGCACTATTGCCCGGATAGATGAACGGAACGCCGCTTTCCTTCGCGATCGCAAGCATCTTCGCCAGGAACGCTTCGCTCGTCGCCTCGCGGCCAGCCATTCTGTATCGTGGAAAGAATCTGGACAGATGCCAGACCTGTACGCCGCAAGAAGCAAGGACCGTCCCCAGTTCGCGGACCATCGCCTCGTCGTGGATCCCCTCGATCAGCATCGTGGTCACTTCGACGTGCGATCCATACTCCACGATTCGCCGCAGACCTTCGGTCACCGGCTCCATGTTGCCGTGGCATATCGTCCGATAGAACTCCCGATCCCCTTTCAAGTCGATGTTGTAGGCATCGATCCATGGAAGGATCCGTTCCAACGCCTCCGCGGAAAAAGTCCCGTTGGAAACCATGATGTTCCGCAGTCCGCTCTTTCTGGCAGGTTTCGCGACGGCGAGCATGAAGTCCTGCCATACCAGCGGTTCGGAATACGTATAGCTGACCGACGGGCATCGGTCCTCCTTCGCCATGGCGACGATATCCTCAGGGCCCATGGTCCGGCCACGAAGCGACCGATCCTGGGCGATATCCCAGTTCTGGCAGAACTTGCAGGAAAGATTGCAGCCTGCCATGGCGAACGATGCGGTCCGTGATCCAGGCAGAAAATGGTATAGGGGCTTCTTCTCCACCGGATCGACTGCGAAGGCGATCACTTCCCCGTATCCGACATCGACGATCCGCCCATCGACCATTCTTCGTCGCCCGCACGCTCCTGGACGCTCTGCTTCGATGGAACAATGCCGGTAGCAGAAATCGCAGGTCATTCGGAGAATACCTCCGCGGTAAAGACCTCGAACAGTGCGTTCGGGCTCTTCCATGCATCCGCGGGTAGTCCCGCTTTCCGGGACAGCGCGGCAAGCAGTTCCTCCTTGGTCCACCCTGTCTCCTCCGCCACCTGGGGCAGGAACACCGCCCGGTGGCCGTTGACCGTCAGGTAGATTCCGTGCTTGCCCAGCTGGAACGCATCGACCGAAGGAATTTTCAGCGGCAGGGACAGCAACGATATCTCTATGGTGCACGAAGCGAGCTCATCTTCCTTGAGCCGGGGGAACCGATAGTCGTCGAACGCCGCGGAGCGGGCAAGCCGGGCTATCTGCTCGTCCAGCGGAGCAATCGGCAACAGATATCCGATGCATCCTCGCAACTGCCCGTCCTTCTTCAGCGTCACGAACGCCCCGTATTCCTCGCTAGATGCGGGAATCTCCGGCTGTTCGCCGGAAAACGCAGTTCTGATCGACTCTCGAGCCAGCTTCAGCAGCTGCCGTCGCCGTTCTTCTTCCATAACCGTCACCCCCAGAATATGGTCACATAGGAAACGAAGTCGTCGCCTCGTCCGCCGCCTTTGTCGAGCGAAACGGCATGCCCGTCGACATGACCTGACAGATTTCTCATCGCCGCAAGTCGGCTCGCGACCATCGCGGGAGCGATTCCGCAAATGGTGCCGCTTGAAGCAAAGCGAGTCAGTACGTCCGCGATGTCCCCTTTTGCCAGAGAATCGGCGCACGAAAGGTCGTTCTCCACTACGTTGTCCACGGCATCCGGACCGCTTCCGTACGGCAGATGCCCGAACCGTCTGCCATAATGTGTGAAATCGCTTGAAGCGATCAAGCCCGAGCGGGGGCCGACCAGCGGCGACAGATCCTCGGCGAGCGCCTTGACTCCGTCCATACCCGCTATCTGGCTGACCAGACCGTACGATACCGATATTCCTTTTTTCGCGGCGATGAACGGAAGGAACATCTCCAGCGCATGTTCGTCGGCTATGGCCTGGTCGTCCACGATGCAACGGGAGGTCCAGAGCGGAACCGTGGGAATCGTGCCGAGCGGCGTTTCCGATTCGGTGAACCGAGCGGTGTACAGCACTCCCGGCTTCAGGTAATGGTAATGGGACGGCGCGACAATGACGATGTGGTCGATATCCTTCGCCAGAACGGCGAAGAACGAAGCGATCAGCTCGCCGCTATAATATAGACCGGCATGGGGCAGTACGGCGAACCGACAGTCCCTGTCTCCGGCGCGGCGCGGCCGCGAAGAAACGATGTGCAGAAGCTCCTCCGGATCGTCAGGATACCAGAGGCCTGCGAAACGGGCGTTCCTTTTCATGGTTCTAATATACACCATATTCTCCAAGAAAGAAATAATACCTGAGACAAGACGGCGGGGCTTCACTGCCTCGCATCCAAGATTCATTGTACCTACGGACCATACGATGTATACTGACTTCATGGAGGCGCTCAGTGGCGCATCCAACGAACATCGGAGGAAAGACCGTCAATGAGCAAAAACATGGAATGGGAACGGATCGCGGTTCTGATCGACGCCGACAACGCCCAGCTATCGAAACTCAAGCTGATTCTCGACGAAATATCGGCGCAAGGCAGGATCGTCGTAAAGAAAGCGTATGGCAACTGGAAGGATGAGAGGCTGAAGAACTGGGAACGGACGCTCAATTCCCTGGCGATCAAGCCGGAGCAACAGTTCGATTATACGAAAGGCAAGAATGCGACGGACATTTCGCTGACCATCGGAGCGATGGATCTGCTTTCGACCGGACTGTACGATGCGTTCGTCCTGGTCAGCAGTGACAGCGATTTCACCCCTCTCGCCATTCGGTTGCGTGAATCCGGGGTGGCGGTGCTCGGCGTCGGAGAGAAGAAGACTCCCGGTCCGTTCAAGAACGCTTGCGATGAATTCATTCTCACCGAGAATCTCGGCAAGGGTCCGGGCGGGGAACTCGAGACGGCAGCCGTCGAATCCGATGACGATGTCCAGTCTGAGACGGAACGCGAGGGCGATATCGACTATATCCACGGCTTGCTGAAGATCGCTTGGGACAAATACCAGGATGCCGATGGATGGGTCAATGTCAGCGCGGCGGGTACCTACATCAAGCGGGTGAAGCCTGATTTCGATACCAAGACCTATGGGTTTTCAAAGCTTCCCAGTCTGGTGATGGCGTTCCCTGATCGATACGAATGGAAGAAAGCGCCGGGCAAAGGTACCGTCAAGATTTTCTCCTATCGGCTGAAGGGCGAATAACTTCCTCTCAGTCCCGTCCCGCAGGTCTCATCCGCAAGCAGATCGGCTGTCGGAAAAGGAAACGCGTCCATCGGGGTGAAAGCGGGTCTCTTCGCGTTTTTGTCACGTCGCGTCGACGATTTTGGTTTGACAGGGGTGGCCCTACAGGGTAGAATGAGGGCAATAAGATAATGTAGGAGGTCCTCATGGCCACTGTAGAATTGAAAGATATCTGCAAGATCTATGATGGCGGCGTCAAGGCGGTCGATAATGTCAACATCGACATCCATGACAGGGAGTTCGTGGTTCTCGTCGGTCCCTCAGGCTGCGGAAAGTCCACTACGCTGCGAATGATCGCAGGGTTGGAAGACATTACCAGCGGAGAACTGCTGATCGATGGAAAACTCGTCAACGACGTCCCGCCCAAGGATCGCGATATCGCGATGGTATTCCAGAACTATGCGTTGTACCCGCATATGACCGTATACGACAACATGGCGTTCGGTCTGAAGATCCGCAAGTTCCCGAAAGAAGAGATCGATCAGCGTGTTCGGGAAGCAGCAAAGATTCTCGATATCGAAGAACTGCTCGAAAGAAAGCCGAAGGCTCTGTCCGGCGGTCAGCGTCAGCGTGTTGCGGTCGGTCGTGCGATCGTTCGCAAACCCAAGGTATTCTTGTTCGACGAACCGTTGTCCAATCTTGACGCGAAGCTGCGCGTCCAGATGAGGACGGAAATTTCCGCACTCCACAACCGGCTCAAGGCTACGATGATCTACGTCACGCACGACCAGGTCGAAGCGCTGACCATGGCGGATAAGATCGTAGTCATGAAGCTGGGCATCATCCAGCAGATCGGCGGACCGATCGAGCTGTACAACAACCCGAACAACAAGTTCGTCGCCGGATTCATCGGTTCGCCTCCCATGAACTTCATGGAAATGACTATCGAAGCCGACGGTAGCGATTTGTATGCAAACGAAGGGTCCTTCCGCTTGAAGCTAACCGACGTGCAGAAGAAACTCCTGACTCCGTATGTCGGCAAAGCCGTGACGTTCGGCATCCGTCCTGAAGATGTGACGTTCAGTCACTCTCCGAAAGATGGCGAAACGATCAATGGTCAGGTCAGTGTCGTCGAACCGCTTGGTTCTGAAACCCACGTGTATGTGGCAACCTCCAAGAACCAAGTTGTCGGCAAGATCGATCCGAACGTCACCATCAAGGTTGAAGAGAAGATTTCTCTGATTCCCGATATGGCGAAGGCGAAGTTCTTCGATCTCGAGACTGAGTTGGCAATTCGCTAACTGTTTATTTCAAAGGCTGAAAATCCGGTTCGCACGAACCGGATTTTTTATAGGGGTTATTGCAGGGTCATTGCAGGGTCATTGAGAAATCGTGGGACACGCAATGCATGCGGCATACCCAGCGCCCTATCATGAAATCGAACGCTGGATACCGCGGGATTGTACTGGCGTGCAGGGCATTGCACAGTCTGTGCGGACGAGTATAGTGGATCGAACGAATCCGCGTGATATGCCACCCCTACAATGACCTGTACGCACCCCATTAAGCGAGGGACTTGTACAGAGTCTGGACAGCATCGTTACGGTACTCGCTTTTCACGCCGAACAAGCAGGAAGTCGTCGAAGCGCCGTAGTTAAGAAATTCAAGCGGAATATCCCGCTTGGCAAGAGCGACGGTAGCCTTCGGAAGCAGATCCGCCATTCCCATAAGCCCTTCTCCAACTACCCCGACGATGGCTAATCCTGACTTGACGGAAATGCGGTCAAGATCGAATTCATCGGTCAGCCGGGCCTTCATGGCATCCAGGACGCTTTGTGAAGCCTGTCGGGAATCGTAGTACCAGACGATCGAGTCGATGCCGACAAGCGAGAACTCGGGGCGGATGCCGAACACATGGAGCATCGTCAGCAACGCATGGCGGATGCCGGTCCGCTTGAACAACAGCATCTTGTGCAGCGAAATGCTGCTGAACCCATCGCGCGAGGCGACACCGACAAGCGGAACATCGCCGCTGTCTCGGGTCGGAACGATCAAGGTGCCGGGTGCCGAAGGATCGTTGGTATTTTTTACATTGATCGGAATTCCTACGTCCATCACAGGTGCGATCGCCTCTTCATGGAAAACCCCTGCCCCGACTTCCGCCAGCTCCCTGACCTCCTGATAGGTCATGGTCCTGACGATCTTCGCATCGGCGATCAAGCGAGGATCCGCCATGAACACCCCTGATACATCAGTCCAGTTCTCGTAGAGGGATGCGTCTACCGCACGCGACATGATCGCTCCGGTAATGTCGGAGCCTCCGCGGGAAAACGTCTTGATCACACCCTCGATAGTCGCTCCATAGAAACCTGGCACCACGTACTTTCCATTGGGATCGATTACCTCGGAGAGTTTCGTCCATGTGGCGGGATGCACCGTCCCATCGTGGTTGATGATGACGCACTGGGCGGTATCGACGAACGTCCATCCGAAAAACTCGGCAACCAGTCGGGCGCTCAAATACTCACCGCGGCTCGCGGCATAATCGGTCCCGTACCCGGCATCGATACATCTACGGACCTCATCAAGCACCGGAACCAGAAAAGCTGCCTGCATCCCCAGCCCGGACGCGATATCTGTATACCGTTTGGCGACCTTCTTGAACAACTCCTTGCACGAACGGCCTTCCTGAACCAGCTTGTTGCATGCATACAGCATGTCCGTCACTTTCTCGTCTTCTTTCGACCGCTTGCCGGGCGCAGACACGACGACCACAGACCGACGAAGGTCGGCATCAAGAATCGCCTTCACTTTCTTCAGATGGTCGGCATCAGCGACGGAACTTCCGCCGAATTTGCAAACGACTATGTCATGTTCAGTCTGTTTTCCTGAGTTTTGTATTCCAGTCATGCTATTTACACTCCGCGTACCGCGTACGTCTACTTACGACAAGATATAGAAATCGGATTCAAGCCCATTAAGCCGGAGAATAGTACAAAACAGCGTCTTAGGCAATCTTTTTGAGGGATCCGCATTGAATAAATATTCAGAAACTCCTCATATGCCGCTCATTTTTTCCAATGACAGAAGTTCCTTCGATACGGTATACTGATGGAAACGATACCTGCCATCGCCCACCAAGGAGGATTCCCATGCAGGATACCCGAAGGTCGATCATTTCCTGGTCGCTATACGACTGGGCAAACAGTGCGTTCGCTACAACTGTCATGGCGGGATTCTTCCCCGTATTCTTCAGCTCGTATTGGTCATCGGCATCAACGAGCCAACAAAGCACATTCTATCTCGGCCTTGCGAATTCGATAGCATCGATCCTTGTCGCCGCAATGGCACCGGTACTGGGAGCGATTGCCGACAACGGCAGCTATCGGAAACGGATTCTGGTGTTCTTCGCATTCCTCGGAGCGATCATGACCGGCTCCCTCTGGTTCGTAGCGGCAGGAAGGTGGCAGATAGCCGTCGTCTTCTACATTACCGCGACAATCGGATTCAGTGGAGCCAACACATTCTACGACTCGCTCCTTCCTGCGGTGGCGTCGGAAAAGAAAGTCGACTTTGTGTCGTCACTTGGCTTCAGCCTCGGCTATATCGGTGGAGGACTGCTGTTCCTGGTCAATGTGCTGATGTATCTGAACCCGGAACGGTTCGGACTTCCCGACGAAGCCACTGCGGTACGGGCGTCGTTCATGATGGTCGCGGTCTGGTGGATCGTATTCACCATTCCGCTCGTTCTGTTCGTCAAAGAACCGAAAGGAGAAAAACGCTATGGGGTGCGAACAGCGATCAGGCAGGGATTCTCACAGATAGCAAGAACGCTCAAGGCGGTCAAGACATTGAAAGTGACCGGAATGTTCCTGTTCGCATACTGGTGCTACATCGATGGAGTCGATACGATCGTCCGGATGGCCGTCGACTACGGAACGGCGCTGGGATTTCCCAGCGAATCCCTGATCGTCGCATTGCTGATCACGCAGTTCGTCGCCTTCCCCGCCGCGCTAGCATACAACTGGTTCGGGCACAAGATAGGAGTCAAGCGAGCGCTGATGGTCGCGATCATCGCCTATGCCGCAATCGCCGTTCTCGGATTCTTCATGAACAGGCCGATACATTTTTATCTGCTGGCATGTCTGATAGGACTGTTCCAAGGGGGAATCCAGGCTTTGAGCCGAAGCTACTATACTCGACTGATTCCGCAAGAGCAGTCGGCCCAGTTCTTCGGCTTTTTCAACATGCTCGGCAAATTCGCGGCAATCGTCGGTCCCCTGCTCGTGGGCGTGGTCACCGTCTTGACCGGCAGCAACAGACTGGGCATCATCAGTCTGGTGTTTCTGTTTGCGGCGGGCGGGATTCTGCTCGCACGTGTCGACGATAAACGAATTGAAGCGGACCTAGCCGATTATAGACGCAACACTGAGATCGGTTCATAACGGCGCGTCGAGAAGCGAACGAAGGACTTCCTCCGAAATAGCCAGCCACTCCTTTACATTAATTTTTTCCTGTGATACATACTGGAGTGCCGATTCAAAGAACGCCGGATGGCGACGGGGTACGGATCGGCCGATGGCCGGTGGCTGTCTCTTCCTTCCGTCATCCTCTGCGGCTCTTCGCATCCGGATACGGAAAACGATAAGGAAATCCAGAAACATGGAACAACGTGCGGAAAACAAGATGGGTGTCATGCCCGTCGGTCGGTTGCTGGTCGGCATGTCATTGCCGATCATGCTTTCCATGCTGATTCAAGCGCTCTACAACATCGTGGACAGCGTCTTCGTCGCGCAAGTGAGCGAAAAGGCACTGACAGCCGTCTCGCTGGCATTCCCCGTGCAGAACCTGATGATCGCAGTCGCCGTAGGCACCAGCGTCGGTGTCAACTCCCTCCTTTCCCGGCGGCTCGGGGAGAAACGGTACGAGGATGCGAACAACGCCGCGGGAAACGGCCTGATCCTGTCGATCCTCAGTTGGGCGGTCTTCGCCGTCCTCGGACTGACGGTCGTCGATCCATTCTTCAAGATGTTCACCGACGATCCGGAACTAGTGGCGATGTGCACCCGCTATACATCGATCTGCATGATATTCTCGTTCGGGATATTCGTCGACATCACATGCGAACGTATCATGCAGGCTACGGGCGATACCGTACGCCCGATGATCGTCCAGATATCCGGTGCAGTGACGAACATCATCCTAGACCCGCTCTTCATCTTCGGATTGTTCGGTCTGCCAGCCATGGGAGTGACCGGGGCGGCGATCGCCACGGTCATCGGACAGTTCGTATCGATGGGGCTGGCGATCCACTTCGTCAGGAAGAACACGGAAGTACACGTCAAGCTGCGGAAATGCAGGCTGGAGAAGCAGACGGTCAAGGAGATCTATCAAGTCGGACTGCCGGCGATCATCATGCAATCGATCGGGACCGTCATGACCGTCTACCTGAATAAGATTCTGATCACATTCTCGACCACTGCGACAGCCGTCTTCGGCGTCTACTTCAAGCTCCAGTCATTCATCTTCATGCCGATTTTCGGCTTGAACAGCGGCATGATCCCGATCCTCGGCTACAACTACGGAGCGCAAAAGCCGCAGAGGATGATCAAGACGCTCAAGGTAGGCATGGTCATCTCCATAACGATCATGGCGATCGGAACCGCGATCTTCCAGTTGTTTCCCGAAACGTTGCTGAAGATGTTCAACGCTTCTGACGAGATGCTCAGGATCGGTAGCGTCGCATTGCCTGCGATCAGCCTTTGCTTCATCAGCGCGGGGATTTCAATCGTGCTCGGCGCTACGTTCCAGGCAACCGGCGACGGTATATTCAGCATGATCACCTCGATTACCCGACAGATTGTCTTCATTCTGCCAAGCGCATGGGCGCTAGGCAGGATCGTGGGGCTGGACGGGGTATGGTATGCGTTCGTCATCGCAGAAGCCTTCTCGTTGCTCATGACGATCTTCTTCTTCCGCTGGGAATATCGCAAGCGGATCAAACCCTTGATGGCGGATCGCCCGGACATGGACGGAAAAGTAGTCAGGAACGACATCGACTGAAGACAATGGAAGCTGCCGCGAAAGCCCCAACAAGATGCATCTGAGACGGCGGAACGTATCAGGGAGAAACAGCATCTGGCAATCGCGGCAGCAAGACCCACAATCGGTTCAGGACTGAACGGAATCAAAGCGCCCTACGGTCGATCATTCTCTTCAAGCAGGGCGAGCAACCGCTCCACCGCGTCGCGAGGGAAGTCGTCGTCGGTCTCCCGATCCAACAATCCTCGCAGAAAGTCATGAGCGTTCGCACTCTGGGGAAGCATGTACCCGGCCTCACGGATCAGATCCTCGGCCATGATCCTGTTCGAACGTTCGATCGCCGCGGCGAGCTTTCCCTCAAGCCCCGCGGAAATCCGTTCCTGCTCTACCTTGGAGCGCAAAAGGACATCCATAGCTTTGATGACTTGCTCGGAATGCTTCTGCTGGGCGGGAAGCGTCTTGGGAACCATGGAGATGGCCCCTGACGGGCAGGAATCGGCGCACACCCCGCATCCGGTGCATTTCCCGACATCGATGACGCTATTTTCCGTATCGGTCGCCCCGGTCGGACAGACATAGAGACACAGGCAATCTTTCGTGCAAAGACGGATGTTCCGTACCGCATACATGTCGGCCATCACGATACCCTCCCTTCTATTTTCTCGAATTTCCAATTCGGAACCTTGCATACCGGACAGAGTGCGGGAGGATTGTCTCCGACATAGACGAAGCCGCAGATGGTGCAGACATATACGCCGGTATGTTCAAACATGGCATTTCCTTCCTTTTCGTAGCGGGAAAGCAAGGATTTGAGTATCCGCGTCACTTTTTCGCTCCAGACCAACGCCCGCAATGCGCCGCGATCTTTCACATCCCCGGCGACTGCCTTGGCCACGGGCATCCCCTTCTCCAGATCCTTGCCGATCAAATCCATCAGATCCGCGAACCGAGGATTTTCGGAGGGAGCGGAACCGGACTTGAAGTAATCCGCAAGCCGGGTGAACAACGAAGCCTCCCCTCCTCTGTACTGTTTTTCGCACCCCCTTGCGAGGTTCGAGCACAGCACGCTCATCTCCAAAGGGGAAAGCTCCTGCATATCGGTCTCGGATTCACTTCGGTCAGGTGGCGAATCCTTCGCCACCCGGCGCTTCGAATCCGGGACCTGTTCCGTGAACTCATCCTTCGTTGCCCCGCACATCGGACATACCCAGTCGGCGGGAAGATCCTCCCACTTGGTTCCCGAAGCGGCGCCGGCTTCAGGAACCCCTTTCGATTCATCATAGACGTAGCCACAGACGGAACATACGATTTTTCTCATGGACCCTCCTATGCATGTTCATGTTCGTGCTCATGACAGATGGAACCGGTCGATTTCAACGTCCCCGCCAAATACGCATTCACCGCGGACTCAGCATCTCCCGATGCCCCGAGGATGACTTCGATGTTCCGTTCGTTGAAAATATCCACGGCCCCACCTCCCATGCCACCGGCGATGATGACCTCAACGCCCCGATCGGCAAGGAAATTCGGCAGGAAGCCGGGCTTATGACCGGGATTCGGGACGTTCTCCTTCGAAACGACGACGCCTTTCTCCTCCTTGAAGATCATGAAATTCTCGCAGTGGCCGAAATGGCCGCTCACCTGATTCCCTGCACACGCTACCGCAATATTCATAGCTAGGCTCTCCTTACAGTATAGTACCGATTATGTTATTTAACGATGGATTTCAACAGTCCATCGAGCCAGTTTCCATCGAACGTTTCAATCGTACCGGAATCGCAAGCCGAAGCAAGACCAGGATCGATCGGCAGCTTCGCAACGGTCGCGATTCCATGTTTGGACGCGATTTCGTCGGCATGGCTTTCGCCGAACACATAGTTCTTCTTTCCGCAGTCGGAACAGACCACATAGCTCATGTTCTCCACCAGCCCCAGCACGGGGATGTGCATCATCGACGCCATGTTCACGGCTTTTTCGACGATCATGCCCACCAATTCCTGCGGAGAGGCGACGATGACCACTCCGTCCACTGGGATCGACTGGAATACGGTCAGCGGCACGTCCCCGGTTCCGGGCGGCATATCGATGAACATATAGTCCACATCACCCCAGATGACATCGGTCCAGAACTGCTTGACCATGCCGGCGATCAATGGTCCCCGCCAGACCACGGGATCGGTCTCATGGTCCACAAGCAGGTTCAGCGACATGATCTCTATGCCGGTCTTCGATTCGACGGGAAAGATCCCCCCTTCGACTCCGGAAGCCCGTTCATGCAACCCGAACGCACGAGGGATCGAGGGTCCGGTGATATCGGCGTCCATGACCGCCACCCGATACCCGGCACGGCGAGTCATGACGGCAAGCAGCGAAGTGATCAGGCTTTTCCCGACCCCGCCCTTCCCGCTGACCACTCCGATCACCTTCCCGATTCTGCTTCCGACATGCGGCTGCACAAGCAGGCTTTCCGCAGTGCGGTCTTCGCAATCCTTGTCGCAGCTTTCGCAGCTGTGCGAGCAATCTTCACTCATTGTAAGTCCTCCTCACGTTCCATCGTCCATATTCCATTGGACGAGGAAGCTGTATATCGTTTTCCCCTAAAGCAGGAGCATCGTACGATCATATATGGTGCGCAACGCCTTGGATGCCGGACAGTCCGCATAAGCGAGACTCACCCCTGCATTGACCGCAGCCACCGCATGACGGTCATAGGGAATCTTTCCGACGAACGGCACGTCGTGTTCCTCGCAGAAATGTTCGATAGAACCGGTCAAACCGTCCGATATATCGAACTTGTTGATGCAGACGGCCATCTTCGTCCCGAACATCGTGGCGGTATCGAACAAGCGCCTGAGATCAGAAAGTCCGGACAGGGATGGTTCCGCCACGACCAGAACGAGATCGACGCCGCTCATCGAAGCAATGACCGGGCAACCGATTCCCGGCGATCCATCGATGACGCATAGCGGGACAGACGACTCTCCGGCACGTTTGACCGTGTCGACCAGCGTCCGTTTGACGGTGGAAACCAGTTTGCCCGAATTTCCACGGCCCATCTTCAGTTCCGCAGTTGAAAAAATCCTTCCGCCGCGATAGAGCGTCGTAGTTCCTGAGACATCCTCGGCCAGAGAAACCGCCTGGGCGGGACAGACTTCGACGCAAACTCCGCATCCTTCGCAGGCGAACTCCTTGACCGAGGCTTTCGTTCCTACCAGATGGATGGCGTCGAAACGACAATGGACGACGCATCGCCCGCACCCGACGCAAAGGTGCGAGTCGACTCGCGCTTTCTGCGAACCGGAGAAATCGGACCGCTCGACAGGTCCGTCGACAGACTGCACCAGATGCAGATTCGGAGCATCCACATCGCAATCGGCGAACGCCCGGGCATGGGAGAAATCTATGAATGCGGCGGCGACCGTCGTCTTGCCGGTTCCGCCTTTGCCGCTCAGGACCAGGAGTTTCTTCATGCCTCCCCTCCATCGACGATCGCACGGAGCAGTTGCTCGAACAGTCGGGCGAGTTCCCGATCGGCTTTCACAGCCAAGGTTCCCTCAGACAGTATCACCGTCAGATCCTCCCGATATGGGATCCTTGCCAGGATCGGCACGCTGTGCTCGGCGCAGTATGCTTCCAGCGGGGCATACGGTTCACCGTCTTTGTTGATCACTACGGCGCACGGAATGCCCAGCTGTTTCGGAATTTGTTCTATCATCCTGAAATTATGGAATCCGAACGCGGTAGGCTCGACCACCATCAGACAGAAATCGGAACCCGCGACGCTTTCCAGAACGGAACATCCGCTTCCCGGAGGGCAGTCGATGACCGACACCATCTGTGAAGCGACATCGGCCTGTGCATCGTCGTACGACAGCGCAGCGCCGGCGTCCAGCGTCGCTTTGACGACGGGAACGGCGGAGACTTTCCCGATGCTCAGAACTCCCGTGACGATGCGCAGGGATGGGCGAGTTTCCTTTCCCGATCCGACATATCCCAGTTGGACGGCGCCGACTTGCAACGGCCTTTCGGAGATAGCGCCGACAGGGCAGACAAGCGAACACCCTCCGCAGGAGTGACAGATTTCGGGAAAGAGAATCGGCTTGCCCTTGACCATAGCCAAAGCATTGAATCGGCAGAATGAGACGCATTTCCTGCAACCGGTACAGCGAACTGAGTCGATGTGCGGCACAAGAATATGGACGGGCAGTTCCCTCGTCACGTTCGGCTTGAGAAACAACCTACCGTTCGGTTCCTCGACGTCGCAGTCCATGTATACGGCGTCCTGGGCCGTCACGGCCAGGTTCACCGCGACGAAAGTCTTGCCCGTACCCCCTTTACCGCTTACAACCGAGATTTTCATACGGCTCCATGAAATCCGGTATGGAATGTAGCAAGGACCGGGAGTCGGCCGGCTTCCAACGCTTTCAGATTTTCCTCTGCCGAGGCTCCCTCGGCCCGATAGATGGCGACATTCGATGCCGAAAACACCTGGGCAGCGTTCTGACCGCATCGGAAAGTGATCAACGAATCGGCTCCAGCGTCCGCAACGAACTGGGCGGCCTTGACTCCAGCACCCCCCGGAGCGTCTGCCGCTGGATTGGCGAGCACCCTCGTGTTTCCCGTACCATCGTCATGGAAGAGAAAATAGGGAGCTCTTCCAAACGAGACGTATACCGTTTTCCCGCCTTCATCGACAGGTATCGCAATGGTCATTCCAGTTTCTCCTTCTCCGCGCATCAATTGCGCTCCATCCATCCACGACGGGCGGCGTATCGTCGCCCGCGACACCCCTGGCATCCGCCAGGCGTCCCCGCCCTTTCGCACAGCTGATACGTGCCGCCCTCGATCCTCAGAACCGCTCCGTCTACCAGCGCCCGGGCGATTTTCTTTCTGGCGCCGTCATAGATCATCTGCACGGTCGTTCGAGCGATATCCATGTACAGTCCGCAGTCTTCCTGCGAAAAACCTTCCCCGTCGATCAACCGGATCGTTTCATATTCATCGACGGTCATGACGACGAGTCCGCCGTCCGTCCGGCCATCGGCCTTCGGAACGAACTCAGTGATCAGGGGCAGACGACAGACTCTCCGGCATTTCTTAGGCCGCGGCATATCAATTCCCTCCCCTTTCCAGAATGCGGCTCATGCGGTCGCCACAGATCGTCATCCTTGATTTTGCAATCTGCTCTCGATGATCGACAGCCGCTGTTCCAAGGCGTTCTTCGCCAGCGTCAGCGTCTCCTTGTCTGTTTGAGCACCATATCGGTACGATCCAAGTCCGAAGCCCGCGCAGTAGCCGCACCCCCTGCGCCTGCAGCCTGCCCCATGGCGTCCGGATCCGTTTCCAGAACGGTTCGCATAACCGTTGCCACGACTCTGTCCGAATCCTCGTCCGAACCCTACTGCCGCCTGAAGCGGCCCTGTTCCATCTCTATTCGGCATATCAGCCTCCTTGATAGTTTATTAATGGCATATGCCATTTACATAATCAATATACATCCTGTTATCGGCATATGTCAATAATAAACTGGATTTTTTTCCCTCTCCACCGTCACTCGGTGCCCGAATGGTCGGTTCGCATCGAAGAAAAGACCGGGAAATACTCAAGCGGCAGTGAAAATTCGGAGAAGCGGAATGGGGACGTCCTGGCTGGCGCTCTCTCCGTGGATGCTGGAGAGGGCGGCTACCGCCATCGGAGGAATGCGGTACTGGATGAGAGGCAGACCCCGGAGAGGACAGGTCTGGAAAACAACGCCAGAGTTCTACATCGAGAAGAAAAACCGGTCGACGAAGATCCGTCGGCCGGTGTCGCAGTCATGAAATCATCAATCGCTACTTGAAGGCGATCGCCCGCATCGGACAGTACTTGACGCATTTACCGCAATGGATGCACTTCGATTGGTCGACGGTCGGCGCCCCGAATCCCACCTGCTTCAACGCACCCACCGGACACACCCGCACAGACGGACACGGATGATTCTGCGGACACCGCACCTTGTTGACTGTCAGAAGCTTCCCGGTGTTGTCGGCCGGTTCTTCTTTCTTCCAAAATCCGAAAGCCATCGTTTATCATCTCCTCATGAAAAGATAGGACGATTGTATCGGATGCACAGTATCGAATCGGTGACAAACTCACTAACAGATCGGGCGGTTCTCTTGCATACGCAGTGCTCGTATTGATACATTCCATACTATGGGAATCATCATACGTACCATGGAACAGTCCGACTGGCCCGCCGTAGCGAAAATATATCAGCAAGGCATGGATACGAACCTTGCCACGTTCCAGCTGGAATGCCCTTCGCATGACCATTGGAACGGGTTCTATCTGGCGCAATGCCGACTGGTCATCCTTTCCGACGACGAGATCGCAGGGTGGGCCGCGCTCTCGCCATTCTCAAGCCGGGACGCCTATTCGGGTGTGGCAGAAGTGAGCCTATACATGGAGCAATCTTTCAGAGGAAAGGGGCTTGGCAAGCGGCTGTTCATTTCGCTGATAGCCGATTCGGAACAAAACGGCTTCTGGACGCTGCAATCACAGATCATGGAAAACAATCTCGCAAGCATACGGCTCCATGAGGCCTGCGGATTCCGTATAGTGGGATTCCGGGAGAAGATCGGGAGGGACCGCTACGGAGTTTGGCGAAACACAGTGCTGATGGAGCGCCGTTCATCACTCCTGCCTGCATAGCGGAAACAAGGTGCGCAAGATCATATGGAACGATTCGGATTTTCGTATATCGGCATCCACCTGCAGCATAGCCGCGAACAGACGACACGGTAGCATCCGGGCAGACATAACCAAACCGAAGCTCATGCGGAAGTCGGCTGAAGATCCCCTACGCTATTGGATATTCGGCAGTCCTGTGAGGAAACGGTTTTCGGAGAACCGAGGATACAGGCTCCGCCCTTCCTCGGTACAGGAAGACACGAAGGCCGCCGGTACGTATCCCGACGGCCTTGGCGCGATCGTGCGTCATGTGTATCCGGATGGATGCTAGAGGGTATCGTTGAGAATGGCATCCACAACGACAGCCCCCACCTTGTAGTTGTTTTCCATCGCAGTCATGAAGATATCAGCGGCCTCGACGCTGTCTTCGCTGGCGAGGCTGGAATCGAACTCTGGATCCCACAGACTCGCAGCGGTCGCTCCGTTCATGAATACATCCATGTTCACGGAATCGCGGATGATGATGTATCGGTCGAGCATGCCGTACCGGTCAAGAACGACGCCAAGCGCGACATCCTCCATCTCGGTGAGGGCATACGGATCCGGGCATCCATAGGTCTCCACCATCAGCAAGGCGTTGGCATGGTCGTAGACTCCTTTCCAGTAGTTGTCGCCGCTGACCGTGGTACCGCGAAGCACTTTCGGATCCCGCGTGGCCCATTCGGCGCCGTCGAACGCAGCGGACATGAACGCCTTCGTCTTCGGCGTTGTCTCGATCTTCACGTCCTTGACCAGGTCGTAGACTTTGCCAGCCAGTTCCTGGTCGAGAATCTTATAGGAAGAGCTGTCATAACCTTCGTCATGGAACCATGTGGTCTCGTATCCTTCGGGAAGATCGCGGATATCGGCGTGATGCCCGAGGTCGTAATCCACTGTGGCGGTGATGACGAAGACATCCCCCATCACGCCATAGTCCTTCGCCGAACCTGCGCAACCGGTACTCATCACGTAGCAATCTGAGAAATCGAATCGATCGTCGGACAAGACGGCCTGCAAGGAAACCGCGGTATTGACCTTCCCCATGCCGGTCACATACAACGCCACGCCGTCCTTGACATACAGCTTGTTCCCCTGGAAACCGCCATCGATGTCGTAGACTTCGCCATTCTTCACGTAGGCATCGAAATAATACTGAGCCTCTCCGGGGAAATCGCCGGACATTTCGCCGACTTCGAATTTCGGAAGGATCAGTACTTTGACTTCCGTCTTCGACTGAACCTCGGACATCGGTTGGGCAACCAATGTGGAAACGATGATCAACAACGAACTAAAAAGCACAACAGTCTTCTTCATTTGCAACACCTCTGCCGGCATTAATCCACTTCATGCCGCAGAATGTCAATATCAATATGGATATTGTTGTATTTTTGTTGCAAACAATTCGCCATTGTCAAAAAAAACCGAGATCTGTAGAAAATCCGGAAAGAAGAGCTTGCTACCCTGATGGATTGCGATGATGCCATCTCCCGCCTCTGCGGTCTTTCCATAGGATGAAGTCTTTGTCCGCCTCGCGGGAAGTGCATCTGCTACCACAGCTATGGATCGGGAAACCTTTCAGGAAGAAGGGGAACGGTTCAAGAGGGGCATGCCGTATCCGCTGTGTACATAAAAAGCCCCATGCATCTTCCCTGCACCCAGGAGCAAAACGCAATGGGGTCCATACAGTACAGCGACAAACTACGTTCAGTGCGCGAAGCCGCTCATAACTCTTGTAACTCACGCTTGATCCAAAAATTAACAGAAGAAAACGTGGTAAAAAGAATCATGCATCCAGAATTTCCCGCTGTCAAGTTTTTTTCAATGCACGTGAAGGCCTGCGAGTACTCCCCTAGAAAATGCCGCTGAGCGTACCGTCGGACGCCATATCCATGTTTTCGGCTGCAGGAACCTTCGGAAGCCCCGGCATGGTCATGATCTTTCCGCTCAGCACGACGGCGAACCCTGCGCCGGCGGAAAGCTTGACATCGCGAACCTTCACGGTAAAGCCTTCGGGACGAGCGAGTTTTTTCGGATCATCGGAAAGCGAGTATTGCGTCTTTGCGATGCAGACGGGAACCTTATCCAGTCCCAGACGTTCCAAGCGCTTGATGCTTGCCTGCGCCTCAGGGGAGAAATCGACGCCATCGCCCCCGTAGACGCGAGTCACGATCGTCCCGATCTTGTCCGCGATAGAAGCCTCCGGATCGTACAGCGGCGCATACGGACGCATCTCATGGTCGCTCAGACGGACCACCTCGGAAGCTAAATCCAGCGCACCTTCGCCTCCTTTGCCCCAGACTTCGCTCAACACTGCGGGAACACCGACATGATCGCAATACGAACGGATCATGGCAAGTTCCTCGGGATCGTCCGTCGGGAAATGGTTGATTGCGACCACGGCGGGAAGCCCGAATGCTTGGGTAACATTCTCGATATGCTTCGCCAGATTGGGAAGACCGTTCTCCAAAGCAGCAAGATCCTTCTCACCCACGGTTTCCTGAGCCTTGCCGCCGTGCATTTTCAACGCCCGGACCGTCGCGACGATGACCACAGCATCGGGCAGGCGGTCCAGTTCACGACAGGCGATATCGATGAATTTCTCCGCGCCGAGATCCGCACCAAAGCCGGCCTCGGTCACGGCGAATTCTCCAAGCCGGAGCGCCGTACGGGTAGCGATGACACTGTTGGCACCATGCGCGATGTTGGCGAACGGACCTCCATGGATCAAGGCTGGGTTGTGCTCGAGCGTCTGCACAAGATTGGGCATGATAGCGTCCTTGAGCAATGCCGCCATCGCCCCGTGGGCCTTCAGATCCGCAGCGGTCACCGGTTTGTCGTCGTGCGTATAGCCGACGATGATCCGTCCCAGCCGCGCTTTCAGATCTTCAGCGTCGCGGGCAAGGCACAGCACTGCCATGACCTCTGAAGCAGCCGTAATTTCGAAACCATCGTCGCGGGGAACCCCGCTGGACTTTCCGCCGAGACCATCGGTGATATGCCGCAACTGGCGATCGTTCATGTCCATCGCCCGCTTCCATGTGATCTTGTCAATATCGATTCCAAGTTCGTTGCCTTGGAAGATGTGGTTGTCTAGCATGGCCGCAAGCAAGTTGTTCGCCGAAGTAATGGCATGGAAATCGCCGGTAAAATGGAGGTTGATATCCTCCATCGGCACTACCTGGGCATACCCGCCGCCAGCGGCGCCCCCTTTGACGCCGAACACCGGCCCCAGCGATGGTTCCCGCAATGCGAGCACCGTCTTGCGCCCCAGTCGGTTGAGACCATCGGCCAGACCGATCGCCGTAGTCGTCTTGCCTTCACCTGCGGGAGTCGGATTGATCGCAGTGACAAGGATCAGCTTGCCGTCCGCTTTTTTCTCGGCCAGTTTCCTGACGTCGATCTTCGCCTTGTATGCTCCATACGGAATGATTTGCGAAATTCCGATGGAGGAAGCGACGTCGGCGATGTTTCTCATCTGCGCCGACTGTGCGATCTCGATATCCGACAAGTACTTTCCCATGGAACCCTCCTCTTCGTCGCTACGACGCCACACCCCGACATGGCTTGTGACGGCGTACAAGGAGGAATGTACCAAAATCCGTGGTGAGGGGCAAGGGAACGCGACGAAAGCTAGAGAAGCCCGACCTCCCGGTAGTATCTGGCCGCGCCTTCGTGGATGGGCAGTCCCGCCAAATCCTTGACAGCCTCCTTCGGGTCCACCTGCTTCAAAGGAGCCTGCGTAGCCTTCAGTTCGTCGAAATGCTCCCAGAACGCCTTGGTCATGGCGTAGACCGCATCGGCATCCACCCGTGCGTCGGTACAGATGGTGATCTTGATCGCGGAAGTGAGGACATCCGCGTCCTGCCCGGGATAGGTACCGGCGGGAATCGTATAGGCGCCGTACCAAGGATACCCGGCCTGGAGCTTCTCGATGAGCGCACCGTCGATGCTCAGCAACTTTCCGCCGGCGGTGGACAGCATTTCGGTCACCGCGGCATTCGGAATGCCTGCCATGATCCAAGCCCCGTCGATCTGTTTGTTGCGCATCAGGTCGATAGCCTCGGTGAATCCCACGTACTGGACCTTCAACGCATCAGGATAGTCGACGCCGCTCGCCTTGAGATGGATACCGGTCTCCACCTCGGTGGTGGATCCCGGAGCCCCGGAAGCGAAACGCCTGCCGGCAAGATCGGAAAGGGAATCGATGCCGCTGTTCTTCGTCACCACTACCTGGTTCGGATTGGAATAGAGCCCGATCATGACACGAAGGTTCGGATTCGGCCGCCCTTCGAACGACCCGATACCGTTGTACGATTCATACATGATCGACGTGACCGCTACCCCGAGTTGCGCTTCGCCGTCGGCGATCATGTTGAGGTTGGCGATTCCGCCGGCACTTGCTTGCGCACTCACGCGGATATTCGGGATCTCATTGTTCCACATATTGCTGATCGCCGAACCCAGCGGATATACCGCTCCGGTCGTAGCGGCGGTCGGAAAGTTGATGACGGTCTTCCGTTCCGATTCCTGCGCCCCGCCGGCAAACACCATCGCCGGAATCAACAACAGGAGGGACAGGACTGACAACAATCTTTTCTTCATACGATACGCTCCTTTTCCAGTGCTTTTTTCTGTGAATATTGGATTGCAATGACGATAGCGAAGAGAGCCACGGCGATGAGATCGGTGACTAGTCTGGTCTCGATGAACAGCAAGCCGGAAGCGACCAGCAATATCCGCTGGATGATGGAGAGTCTTGAGAACAGATATCCCTGCAAACCGGCGGATAAAGCGATGACTCCGATCGACGACGTAGTGATCGCCCGGATCGTCACGAGGACGGGAGTGCCCGGCACGGATCCGAGAAGCAGCACAGGATTGTCGAGAAAGAAGAACGGGAGGATGAACCCGGTCAAACCGAGCTTTACGGCGATCAAGCTCGTCTTGGTCTGGTCCGACCCCGCTATCCCGCTCGCCACATAGCTGCTCATCGCGACCGGAGGAGTAATGTTGGACAGACAGGCATAGATCAGACAGAACATATGCGCGGCCATTGGAATCGCCCCCGTCTGGATCAGTACCGGAACGGATACCGTAGCGACGATCACATAGGCGGCTACCCCGGGAACCCCCATGCCGAGAATCGTGCTCATCAGCATGACCATCAGCCCGCCGAGATACAGCTGTCCGTCCCCGACGATCTTCAAGATCAGATAGCCGAAACTCAACCCAAGCCCGGTCAACGAGACAGTCCCGATGATCACACCGATGATCGCGCAGCTCATTCCGACGGAAATGGCGGAACGCGCCCCTTCCACCGTTGCCTGGACGATGACCGACCACGTCATGCGCGTCTCCTTGCGTAGCCAAGAGGCGAAGACCGTAGCGAAAATCGAGACGACAGCGGCGAACAGCGGCGTAAAGCCGAAGGACAGCAGGGCGATCAGTACGACGAGGGGGATGAGCAGATGCCCCTGCTTTTTCAGCACCACCATGGCATTCGGGATGTTTTCGGCGCTTAAGCCGGAGAGCCCGAGCCGCTTGGCTTCGAAGTGGACTGCGAACAGAAGCGTCAGATAATAGAGGAACGCAGGAATGGCAGCCGCCAGCAGGACGGCGGTATAGCTGACTCCCATGAACTCGGCCATGACGAACCCCACCGCACCCATGATCGGAGGAGCGAACTGTCCTCCGGTCGATGCGACGGCCTCCACCGCCGCGGCGAATTCCTTCCTGTACCCCGTCTTCTTCATCATCGGGATCGTGATGGTCCCTGTCGTTGCGACGTTCGCTATCGCCGAACCGTTGATCATGCCAAGCAACGCGCTGGCAAGGACGGCGACCTTGGCTGGCCCGCCGGCGGTCCGCCCGACCAGCGTCAGGGCGATATCATTGATGAACTGGCTGAACCCGCTGTATTTCAAATATGCGCCGAACAGGACAAACAGGAAGATATAGGTCGCGCTCACGCCGATTCCGACACCGAAGATCCCCTGGCTCCCCCAGATCATATGATTGAGAACCCGTTTGAGACTGAACCCGACATGCCCCAGATCGCCGGGAAGGAATCTTCCCAGGAAGTTGTACAGCAGGAATACCAATCCGAGAACCGCAAGATTCCTGCAAGCGCGGCGGGCTCCTTCGAAAATCAACACGAGGGCGATGCCGGCGACGATCAGATCGGCCGTCAGCGAATACCCTCCCCGCTTGGCGATGACCGTATAGTTTTTCAAGATATAGCCGAACGCGAACAACGTAACCGCAAGCAGCACGATATCCCAGACAGGGGGGACGATCCGCTCCCGCTTCTCCTTCGCATAGGTCGGGAACAGCAGGAACGTGAACACAAGCAGAAACAGCAGATGCCATGTCCGCAACGTCATCGCATCCACGACACCGAACGTATTCGCATAGATCTGGTACGCCGACCAGACAAGAAACATCACGGTGATGACATGACCAAGCGGTCCTTTGTAGGTCCTGAGCTTGGTATCCGGCTCCTTCTCCTCCAGCAGTTGCTGAGCTTTCAGCTCCTCGGCCGAAACAGGCTGCTGCACATCGTGTTCCATTGATCACCCCTCGACAGTAGCTACCAATCTATTGGGTGTTTTCCATTCTGTCAATTTCAATATGCAGCATTCCGAATAAAAATGTGAAAAATATGCAAATACAATGCATATATCGTGCTAAGAAAAGTTCGAGCCTTCCAATCATCGTTAGGACCCATCAATGCGGAAACAATTCACGGACATGGCTTTCATATACATCCTTCAGATGCTCGGTGAGCTTGACGTTCTCGCCATAGTCCACGGGACAGTCGATGATCGACGGCACGTCCTGTCGGAAAGCGTCCTCGAGCATCGGAATCAGATCCGACGCCGATTCCACCCGATACCCCTTGCACCCGAAGCTCTGTGCGAACTGGACGAAATCGGGATTGGAAAAATCGACATAGCAGGAGGAACCGAAATGATCCAACTGTTTCCACTTGATCAGTCCGTAGCTGTCGTCATGAAAGATCAGGACGACGATCGGGGTATGGATCCGAACGGCGGTCTCCAGCTCCTGGCAGTTCATCAGGAACCCGCCGTCGCCCGTGACGGCCAGTATCTTCTTGTCCGGATAGACGAGCTTGGCGGCGATCGCACCGGGCAGCGCGAACCCCATCGTGGCGAATCCGTTGGAGATGAGGCAGGTGTTCGGGCGATAGCACGGATACTCCCTGGCGATCCACATCTTGTGGGCGCCTACGTCGGACAGTAGGATGTCGTCCGGTCCCATGACGCAACGGATGTCCATCAGGATCCGCTGCGGCTTGATGGGAAACGCGTCGTCGGTACGATAGCGTTCCCGATCCTGACGTATCTCCTCCTTCAGACGCTGGACATGGCCTGGATCATGTGTGGGAGCATCGGCGAACGCCATCAACGCCTCAAGGGATTCGGCGATCGATCCGACTACCTGGACGGCTGCCTGATAGAATCGGTTGACATCGGCGGGGAGCACCGCGATATGGACGATCTTCGATGCGTTGGTCACATTCCACTTGCGAGGATCGTATTCAACGATATCGTATCCGACGGCGATCACCACGTCGGCATAGTCGATCAGCACATTGCCGAAGTCCTTCTGCGGAATACCAACCGTCGCCACGAACATGTCGTTGTCGCACGGAACGACCCCTTTGGCCATCATCGTCGTGACGACGGGGATACCGAACGTCTGGGCGAATCGGGAGAGCGCCTCGGTAGCTCCGTTGCGGACAGCCCCGTTGCCGGCAAGGATCACAGGGTTCTTCGCCGAACTGATGATCCTGTATGCCTGGGCGATCGACTTCTTCTCCGCGATTTCACGCAGTCCGCTCGTTCCATGAAGCAGCGGCTTGGCGCGGTCGTCGACATCCATCTTGGAAACGTTGACGGGAATATCGATATGGGCGGCTCCGGGCATTTCGCTTTCGGCGTATTTGAACGCAAGGCGGACGACCTCCTCGGTGGTGTCCGGCTCAAGAATCTGCTTGGTCCGTTTTGTCACCGGGGCGAAGATCCGTGTCAGATCGAGATACTGGTGGGCGGTGATGTGCAGCTTGTCCGACGACACCTGTCCGGTGATGGCGACGACCGGAGCTCCGTCGCAGTTCGCGTCGGCCACGCCGGTAATCAGGTTGGTCGCCCCCGGCCCAAGCGTTCCGATGCATACACCCGCCCGACCGGTCAGCCGCCCATAGCCTGACTTTGACAGCAAAAATTCACAAAAAAGCTTGCAACTCATTGAGAAGCAAGCTTTTAATTTGACAATGCAATAACAGAAATATGTTTATATAGATTCAG
Source organism: Spirochaetales bacterium Spiro_02 (assembly GCA_001604275.1). Classification (GTDB taxonomy): domain Bacteria; phylum Spirochaetota; class Spirochaetia; order Sphaerochaetales; family Sphaerochaetaceae; genus Spiro-02. The sequence continues at coordinate 52 of LVBD01000018.1, read as the reverse complement.
TCCTCGTAATCTTTTTTCTTGGTCTGCCCGATGATCCTTCTGATGTCCGACT
>LVBD01000017.1 GCA_001604275.1 Spirochaetales bacterium Spiro_02 | reverse complement strand
TCATTCTCATCCGAGGCTCCGGATGATCTTTTCCGCGTATTCCGTCATTTTCATTCCGTGGTCCATTGCGAACCTTTGCAATGTCCGGTGCGCTTCGGCTTCGCTGATTCCGTGCCGCCGCATCAGCAGCTCCTTTGCCTGTTCCACGATCTGTTTGTCCGCCCCGGTCCGTTTCGGCATCCGCATCCGGTGCATCTGGGTCAGCATTTCCACCGACCCGATCACCGTCTGCCCCGAAACCGGCAGGGCCAGTCTGAATATATCCGGTGATTCGCATTCCTCCAGAACGGGTTCCTTGGCAATCAGCAGAATATGTACCCGTTCGCCGTAATCCCAGACCAGGTCATCCGGCCTGCAGTCCGCCATCCGGCCCGCCAGGATCAGCAGGCCGTCTTCCGTCTCATTCAGCACACGCCGGAGTTCGCCGGCGTTACTGCAGCACCTGAATACCGGGTGTCCGGAGGAAGCGAGCAGCCGTGACAGCTGCTCCCGGCTCTGCTCTGTGCTGCCCGCAATAATGATGCGTGCCACTGGCTTCACCCCGCTTCATAATATAGGCTCCGAACTCTCGTATCCGGGCCGGTTTCCCGGCCCGACGTGCTCAGTACATCACCAGGTACCGGTCGGTCTCCCACTTGCTGACGTGGGTGCGGTACGCGTCCCATTCCTTCTTCTTGCCTTCGACATACTGGCTCAGCACATGCTCGCCCAGCGTCGCGCAGATCACTTCGTCCTCCTGCAGGCATTCCACCGCTTCGATCAGCGTGCCGGGCAGGGACTTGATCCCCTTCGCCTCGCGGGTCGCCGCGTCCATGGCGAAGATGTTCTCGGTCGTCTCTTCCGGAGGCGTCATGCCCTTTTCAATGCCGTCCAGGCCGGCTGCCAGGCAGACTGCCATGTTCAGGTAGGGGTTGGTGCTGGGATCCGGGCAGCGCAGCTCCACGCGGGTTCCGTTGCCGCGGGCGGCGGGAATCCGGATCAGGGCGCTGCGGTTGCTGGCGCTCCAGGCCAGATAGCAGGGGGCTTCATAGCCGGGCACCAGCCGCTTGTAGCTGTTCACCAGCGGGTTGGTCACCGCCGCCATGCCGCGGATGTGCGCCAGGATGCCGGCGATGAACGCGTAGGCTTCCTTGCTCAGGCCGCGCTTGTCGGAAGGATCGGCAAAGACGTTCTTGCCGTCCTTGAAAAGGCTCATGTTGGTGTGCATGCCGCTGCCGTTGATTCCGAACACGGGCTTGGGCATGAACGTGGCGTGCAGGCCGTTCTTCTGGGCCAGCGTTTTCACCGCCAGTTTGAAGGTCATGATGTTGTCCGCCGCGGTCAGCGCGTCGGTGTACCGGAAGTCGATCTCGTGCTGTCCGGCGGCCACTTCGTGGTGGCTGGCTTCGATTTCAAAGCCCATCCGTTCCAGCGCCATGCAGATCTCGCGCCGGGTGCCCTCGCCGTGGTCCAGCGGTCCGAGGTCGAAGTATCCGGCTTCGTCGGACGTGGTGGTCGTGGGTTTGCCCTGTTCGTCCGTCTGGAAAAGGAAGAATTC
>LVBD01000016.1 GCA_001604275.1 Spirochaetales bacterium Spiro_02 | reverse complement strand
TTTATGAGAAACTAGGTTTCAGCCCGCCGTCCTCGTTATGAGTCGCGGGAATCCAGGATACCCGAATTATAACCGTATCATCTAATAAACAGCATATCGAACCATTCCAACAATTTCTGGCGGTCTTCTTGCGAATTGGATGCTTCAGACTCGACGAACGAATTTATCGCTGCAGAAAGGTTGCCTCTGGCCGGAATTATATCCACGGAAGCCAAAACTCGCTGGCCTTCGTCGCTCAGGATGAAGTCGAACAACATACGCCCCTCATCAGGATTCGGACTATCCCGGAATAAGGCTATCGGGCTGGGGATCACGACCAAGTCATCGGGATAGACGAATCCTACGGGGAGGCCCATGTTCCGTACCATCGCCGCGACATAGTCCGGGACAATCCCCACCTGATAGTTTCCTGCACCAACTTGATAGCCAGTAGCAGCGCTTCCGCTACAAACTTCCGCTCCGGACGTCGCCAACGCTTTCCAGAATTCTTTCCCATATTTTGGATTGCGGCACAATGTACGCAACGTATACAACATGGTACCGGAGCTCGTCGGATCTGCAAACACGACTCCTGAGATCTTCGGCAAATCTTCCCAAGAAGCAGGTAGAGCATCCCCGTTGATCAACCTCGTGTTGTATGCGAAGCCCATGACGATGAGTCGAGCAGTGGTCAGACGCGGATCGGAAAAGGAAAACGCCGAAGGTATGTCCCTTGCATGCGGACTTGAATACGGGACAAGTAGATCAGCATCGAGAAACGAAATGTAGGAATCAGGATCCCCAATCCAAAGTAAGTCGGCTTGGATACCTCCTTGTTGCCTTTCGGTAGACACTTTTGTCAGAATCTTTCCAGTTCCGGCACAATAGTAATCCAGCTGAATATCAGGATATCGAGATTCGAAAGCTTTCTTCAAAGTTTCCAATTGCAGCTCCTGCAAAGAAGAATACATGACAACATGCCGTTTCAACACTTCTTGGCCATCAGATGGATCGTGTCGTTCGCCGCGGATGCCCCTCTGGGTGAGGAACATCTCTATGGAAATTATGGCAAGTCCGCACAACACCACGCCTAAAATCAGAAGTAGGACTGACCGATGCGACTGCATATTACGTTTCATGTCGAATTCCCTCCAGTCTTTCCTGTCGTTTCTTCTGTACATGATCCCGCCATTGTCCCGGAGTCTGGTTCATCGCATTCCGAAACAACGTGAAGAAGTACTGGCAATTAGGGAAGCCAGCTTGGGTCGCAATAACCCGAACCGGCAGATCGCTCTCTTCCAAAAGACGCATGGCATGTTCAAGCCGACATGCGTTGATCTCGTCCGACACGGACTTCCCTGCATGCGTTCTATAGACTTTGCCCAGATATACGCTGGATAGAGAAAGTTCGTCGGCGATGCTTTTGATGCTGAGATTTGTATCGCAGTGGTCCCGTTCGATGATGGAACGAACAGCATCCACTAAGAAACCTGCACGACTCTCCTTTGACTTCAAGATACCTTCCACCCTATGTTCGAAGACCTCCTTGAACATCGAGTCCACCATTTCCCGGTCCTGACGCTCCCTTAGGACATAGTCAAGATGCTCCAACAGGCTCTCGTCGACAGTGTCGGTAGGCCCAATGGATGCAAGATACAGGCGTTTCATGGAAAATACAATGTAACTGAACCTGCACAGCCCGACAAAATTCCAGTATTCCGCATACAAGGCTAGTGCTTCTTCCAGTTTGGCTTGGGACAATGCGGATACTATCTGATGCTCCAAATTCAATTTGTCAGGAAGAGAAGGATACTTGAGATCAAGCATGTTTTCCCGATAGACATACGACCTACACGTGGGAAACATATAATAAGACATGTTTTCTTTAATGCGTTCGAATGAATGGCGGATATCATCCGTCCATTCGACAGGTTCCCCCAACGAGCAATGGCACTCGTGGCGAACACATATATCTTCCAGCAACCGGCAGTCAACTTCCCCTTGCAGGAAACATATGGATGTACTTTTCATTTGTACCGGGAAACAGATATCGGCCACACCGCCCAACTCGTTGAGCAGGCTCTCCTTGTTCGAAGACAGCAATACAAGCGAGAACGAGTCATCAAGGTTGAACGGAACTTCATACATTGCAAATTCCAAACGAAGTTGCTCATATTCTTCTCCCGTTCTATCCAGCAATTGTCGCAGGTATTCAGTACGCAAGTGCCTCAGATAGTTTTTTTCTACGGTCAACGCCGTATTCGACGTGGCGACCAACTTATCTACGTAATCGACCACAGGCAAGGATTCCGCCGACAAATCGCTTTTCTGCAGTGCCTCCGAGATTTGTTTTAGCGGAGCGAAGAAGCGGAAAGAATTTCTCAGACTAAGCAAAAAAGCCAGTGCCAGGACTCCGAAAATTCCGATGTATGTATAAGCTTTCATCATGTCGAGTTCCGCGAACAGTTCGCTCCAGTCGATATGCCGGACAAAACACCACCCTGTGGTTCCGAGTGCGTCGTACAAATACAGATCCTTTCCTGTATCATTGCTGACGATGAAACGACCTGTCTCACTCGTCTTAGTGCGTATCAGTCGTTCCACTCCTTGTTGCTGTTGTGGAGTGATGCCGAAAGTTTTTCCGATCACCCTACCTTGATCGTTCAATACAAGGACTTCAGATTCCTCAAAGAAAGAAGACAACACGGTATCCAACCAATTCGCATGGACGTTGACAATCATAGCATTATCGAACAAGCCCTCAGTATTTTCTTCAAACAACAGGTATGTGTTGACCTGGACGAGCCCCCTGCTATATGGCTTCGGAACATAACGATACACAGGCCGCATCCGGGACGTCGGAAAAACTTGATCCAGAAGTTCCAGAACTCCTTGATCAAAGAATTTGTCAGCAGAGGCTCCTGGAACGTTACTGGTGGTAAAAAATTTATCAAGCTTCCCGTTATAGATGTACACGGACTGTATCGCGGAACTATATCCCCCGAACGTATCAAGTTTTCTAACCCCTTTCACGATGTCAGCATTCTCAATGTCGGAAGAAGTTCTAAGAATCTCGATCGTGTCGTCATAAAACAACTGGATCCCGCTGGAGTATATTATGTCGTTAATGTAATTGACAATGAAATCACTTTGATTGATCATGTCCCGATTTGTACGTTCAAGCATATCCAATGACATACGCTCGAACTGTTGGTACAAAATCAGGCTCAAAGCCATCGAAGCAAGTACCATTGGCACTACGAGCTGGATCCATGTAAAACGTACCGGGCGGAATTTTGCAGAAGGACCATCTCTCCGCCTCTTTTTTTCACCCATAGGAACAGAATATCCCTATTTCTTTTTTTTTCAAACAACATATTGACTACAAAGCCAAAATACCACAATGATTCGGATAAAAATACACAGCAAAACGGAGGACTCCGATATGAAGACCAGTCCGCTTTCCAATACCCGTTTTCCCACCTGCCAGAATATTCCGGCTTGATATTCACCACAGAACAACCAGTCCTCGGGCCGACAGAGCCACAGGGCTGACCGCCACCTTCCAGGGTACGATCATTGACTGACCTGGACGGAGTGATCCTCGTTTCAGGAGGTATTGCCATGCGCAAACCTACCAACCGTTCCGTACATACCGTCATCTGCCTGTCGGCGCTCGTCCTGTCGCTTTCCGCGCTCCTCATCGGATGCTCCAAGGGAGGGGATGCGGACACGTCCGCCACGCAGAAATCCCAGAAAGCCTCCGATCGGAAGCTATACATCTACAACTGGTCCTACTACACTCCCGACGAAGTGATAGCCCAGTTCGAGAAAGAATATGATTGCGACGTGGTGCTCGACTACTTCGCCTCGAACGAAGAGATGTTCGCCAAGCTGATGGCCGGCGGAGGACAGGGCTACGACATCATCTTTCCCTCGGGGGACTATGTTTCTATCATGAAGACGCTCGGTATGCTGGAGCCCATCGATCTGGAGAAAATCACGAACGCTTCGAACATCAGCGATCTCGTGCTCTCGAAAGCGACCTACGACCCGGACATGAAGTATTCCGTCCCTTACTTTATGGGCGCTGCGGGAATCGCCGTCAACAAATCGATGGTCAAGGACTATTCCCACGATTGGAACATCTTCGGCGACACACGTCTTGCCGGACGCATGTGCATGATGGACGACATGCGCGAAGTAATTGGCGACGCTCTCGCATATCTCGGTTATTCTGTGAATACAGTCGATCCCCAGCAGCTTGAAGAAGCCCGCAGGCTGATCAACGACAGATGGAAGCCGAATCTTGTCAAATTCGATGCCGAAGGATTTGCGAAATCGTTCGCATCGGGAGAGTTCTGGGTGGTCCAAGGATATGCCGAGGCCGTATTCGAAGAACTCTCCGAAGACAAGTGGAGCAACGTGGATTTCTTCCTTCCCCAGGATGGAGGACCGATGTACATCGACTCCATGTGCATTCCAAAAGGCGCGAAGCATATCGACCTCGCCCACGAATTCATCAACTTCATCCATCGCCCGGAAATCTATGCACAGTTCCTCGACAGGTTCCATTTCCCCGCTTCGGTCAACCCAGCGGCCGAGCAGTTCACCACGACAAAGCCATTCTACACAGTTGAGATGCTGACCAACTACGAACTGAAGGAAGATCTCGGACCGAATCTTGAAACCTATAACAAGATATGGGAGACGATCCGCTATATCGGTTGATTCCGATCAACGCATTGTCCGAATGAAACTTCCCGGCGCGCCGCTACCGGCCGGGAAGTTTTTGTGCTTGACGGCATCCACTGAAAGATCGATGGCATATGAACGACCGGACAACGGACACATTCAAAGCATGTTCCATCCGGTATGAACATCCCCCATTCGTTTCCCAAGTTTTTTCCTCCATGATCATGTTTCTTTACATGATAACGAATTATTTTTTTTAACTTTCTCTTGACAAATTTGTAAAGTTATTTAACGATATATACGTAGCGATTATAGGCAAACGTTTGCCTATCAAAACGAAGCAAATGGGGAAGGATACACAAGTGAACGATATCGCGCGTTTTCAGAACGACCATTCGACCTCGAAGTCCGAGCAGATGCCCGTCTCCGAACCCATCGCCAAGCCCGGCCAGACGATGCGTCATGCCGTCTGCAATGAACTGTTCGGCGCCATGGAGTTCGAAACGCAGTGCGCCATCGCGGCGGAACACGGCATGCAGGGATTGGAGATCGCACCATATACCATCGCCGACGATAGGTTTCTGTTCCTCCCCTCCCATGTCGCTCGATTTCGAACAGCGTTGGAACGGCAGGGACTGAGTTTCGCCGGATTCCATTGGCTTCTGACAAAACCGGAAGGAATGAGGCTTACTAGCGCCGATGCTGAAGAACGCGAGAAAGCCGTACGGTTCCTGCTTCGACTCGTAGACGCGGCCGCCGAACTTGGCGGCGGAGACCTGGTGCTGGGAGGTCCGAAACAACGCAACGCGATTTCTCCGGTAACGACTTCGAAAGCCATAGGATATCTGATCGATGCCATGCGGAAAGTCGGGATCCATGCGAAAGCGAACAAGTGTAGGTTTTGCGTGGAGGCGCTTCCGAAGAACCAGTCGAACATCATCAATACGCTCGCGGAATCACGGATGGTCATCGAGGCATGCGATGATCAAGGCGTGACAGGCATGTTCGACTTCCACAATACGCTCGACGAGATCGAATCCTGGCAGACCCTCATAGCGGACAACAGGGATATCATTTCCCATGTCCATGTCAACACGATGGCGGGCGGCGTACCGACCGCCGCGGACGCCGACCGCTATCGACCGGCATTCGGTCAGCTCGTCGAGAACGACTATACGGGTTGGGTCTCGCTAGAAATCTTCACTTCGCCGCACGATCCTGAATCGATCGTACGGACATACCGGGCCTTTCTAGACTCGGTATGGAACAACAGGTAACAACCAGGACAGTGTGTCCTGTGGAAAAAAAGAGGAGAGAGAAGTTTATGAAAAACCTCATCGTTTCCCTACTGGTTCTTGTCGCGTTGAGCGGCATGGTATTCGCACAGGGCGGCTCCGAAGAGAGCTGGCCGAACAAGAACATCAACCTGACCGTCCCATACAATGCGGGCGGAACCACCGATCTGACAGCCAGAGCCCTAGGCAACGGTATGAGCAAGGTCCTGGGCGTGACGATCAACGTCGTCAATACCCCTGGGGCAGGCGGAAGCGCCGGAACGCTCAATGTGCAGAACGCAAAAGTGGACGGTTACACGATGCTCGCAAACGGCATGCTCGCATTCACGACGATGCCGATCAACGGCTACACCGACAAGACGTTCCGTGACTGGGACATCTGGATCGCCACCTATGCTCCGAACACCATCATCGTACCAAAGAATTCACCGTACAACACGATCCAGGACTTGATCGAAGCGATCAGGAAGAACCCGGGAAAGATAACGGCGGGAACTGCCGGAATCGGATCCGGCGGACATTTCGGCGCTGAGACCGTCAAGGCGATCGCAGGAGCGGACTACAAGCACATCACCTATGCCGGTGGAGCCGCTGCGGTGACCGCCACTCTTTCCGGTGAAGTCGATTTCTGTCCCCAGCTCCTGGCGGAATTCAAGGATCTGATCATCGCCGGAGAAGTGAAAGCCCTCGCCTCCCTGGCGGAAGAGGACATCGAAATCGCGCCCGGAGTAGTCATCCCGTCGATTCTCGACACCTATCCCGAAGCTGCGAAGTTCGTCCCGATGGGCGAGGTCACCGGCATCCTGATCCCCAAGGGGCTCGATGAGGCGAAGCTCGCCAAGATCGACGCAGCATTCCAGAGCGCCGTCAAGGAAAAAGACTTCCTGGACTTCTGCTCGCTCAAGAGCTTCACCGTCAATCCGATGGGTCGCGCCGAATCCCAGGCGTATCTCGAGAAGTTCGCCTCCAAGGCGTGCTACCTGATGTACGACGCCGGCGCCACGACGATCGATCCGGCGAAGTTCGGCATCAACCGCTAGCCCCCTACGCATACCGATCGCCGGCGGAACCGCACATCCTTCGGCGACCGGAACACGTGAGACAGTACTTCCTTCGCACGCCCCCCAAGGGTTCGTGCGAAGGATATATCACCAAAAACAGGTAATCGACTATGGAAAACAAGACAAAAGATACCGTATTCTCCATCATCATGATGTTGCTCGGAGGCTATGTCGTTATTGAAAGCGTCAGAATGGCCAGAAAGGCGGCGTCACCCCCGTACAATATCACGACGCTCAGCGTATCGCCGGCATTCCTGCCCGTGATACTCGGTATCGCCTTGATCGTGTTCAGCGTCATACTGCTGATCATGTCGCTCGTCGGTGAAAAGCACCCGGCGAAGGCATTCGCTCAGCATATCACGACATTCTCCACGAGATTCGTTGCGGCGCTTCAGACTCCCGGAATCCTCAAGATGATCGGAGGTGTGGCGATCATGGCCGTCCTCACCTTCCTCATGATGGGAAGGATCCCTTTCTGGATCGGCGGAACGTTGTTCATGTTCGCGACGATGCTGTTCCTGCGGGCTACGAAATGGTGGAAAAGCCTGCTGAGCTCCATCATCGTCATGGCCGCAATGGTTCTGTTGTTCCAAGTGGCATTCGGCACCACATTGCCATAAAAGAAAAAGAAGGAAAAAACATGACCGCACAATATCTATTGAATGCAATACTGACAGTACTCACACCCATCAACCTTCTTTTCCTCGTCCTTTCCACGACAGCAGGACTGATGATGGGAGTTCTTCCGGGACTCAGCGCTACGATGGCCATCGCATTGCTGACCGGCTTGACCTATAATTTTCCCACCCAGTCGGCGCTGATCGCTCTGATCGGCGTATACGTCGGGTCTATTTCAGGAGGATGCCAGTCTGCGATCCTTCTCAACATTCCGGGCACCCCAGCCTCGGCCGCGACGGCGCTCGACGGATTCCCGATTGCAAAACAAGGCAAAGGCGGCCTCGGGATCTTCCTTGCGACGACAGTCAGTTGTCTGGGAACGATCATCAGCGTCATATTCGTCCTGACGCTCACCCCGATGCTCACCTCGATGGCCCTCAAGTTCGCCAGCTGGGAATTCTTCCTGCTGTCGATCTTCGGCATCCTGATCTGCGGCGCGATCACCGCGCAGGGCAAGGCTGTCAAAGGATGGATCAGCGGCATCCTCGGTCTACTGGTCGCCATGATCGGACTCGACACCGTCGATACATTCGCCCGCTTCAGCTACGGCAATGTCAACATGATGTCCGGCATCCAGCTCATTCCAGTCATGATCGGTCTGTTCGGATTCCCGGAGATCGTCAAGTCTTTCAAAGGAGACGGAGCGAGCGAAATTCAGAAGCTGACGAAATTCAAAGCCAGGGAAGGCTTCAAGCTTGTCGGAAAGAACATCGGAACAATCATTCGTTCCGCGTTCATCGGCGTGGGAGTGGGCATTATCCCCGGCGTCGGAGAGGATGTCGGCGGCTGGCTGTCATACTGGGCGACGAAGTCCCTCAGCAGCGAAGAAGAGAAACAAACCTTCGGAACAGGAAACCCCAGAGGTGTCATTTCTGCGGAGACGGGAAACAACGCATGCATTGGCGGCGCGATCATTCCGGTACTCAGTCTCGCCGTACCCGGTTCCGCTCCCGCTGCGGTCCTGCTGGCCGCGTTCCTCATGCATGGCTACAGACCAGGTCCGCTGTTGATGACCGAATCTCCCGATTTTGTCTACAATGTAGGAATCTATCTTGTGTTCGCGGCCATCGCCATGTGGGTCATCGCCTTGCTGATGGCGAAAGTGACCGTCCGAGTGCTGCGGATGAACAAAAAAATCCTCATGCCGATCATCTATGTGCTGTGCATCATCGGCTCGTACTTGATCAACTACAACATGTTCGACATCAAGGTGATGTTCGCATTCGGCATCGTGGGGATGTTCCTTTCCTATATGGACTGTCCGCCGGCGCCGTTTCTCCTCGGCGTCATCCTCGGACCGATGGCCGACTCGAACCTCAGGCGGGCGCTTCGCCTCAGCGACGGATCGTTCGCCCCGATGTTCCAGCGCCCTATCTGTATCGTCTTTCTGATCGTCATCGCAGCGATGATCCTCAGCCAGCTGGGAGTATTCAGACAGCTGAAAAAAGTGAACACCAGGAGAAAAACCGCATGAAGGAACTCGGATTCGGCATCATTGGATGCGGGATGATCGCGGAAGTGCATGCGAAAGCCATCTCGGGGCTGCAGGGGTGCAGGCTCGCAGCATGCTACGATCCGGTCGAAGAACGGGCGAAAACATTCGCGGCAAGCCATGGATGCAATGGCTACGGATCGCTCGAGGCATTCCTCTCGGATGAAAACCTCGATATCGTCACGATCGCCACGCCATCGGGACTCCATCTCGACGGCGCGCTGGCGGCGATCGGAGCCGGCAAGCATGTCATCGTCGAGAAGCCGCTGGAAATCACCACGCGACGCTGCGATATGATCATCGACGCCGCTGAAAAGCAGGGAGTCCTCCTGGCAGGAGTATTCCATTCACGATACTTCGAGGTGCCGCAACTGATCAAGCGAACGATCGAATCCGGCAGATTCGGAACCATCTCGATGGCCGACGCCCAAGTCAAGTGGTATCGTTCACAGCAATACTACGACAGCGGAGCCTGGCGGGGAACCTGGAAGCTCGATGGAGGCGGCGCATTGATGAACCAGTCGATACATGCGATAGATTTGTTGCAATGGTTCATGGGCCCGGTAACGGAAATCAACGGACGGGTCGCCACCCTCGCCCATCAGCGTATCGAAGTCGAAGATACGGCTGTAGCGACGCTTCGGTTCGCCAACGGGGCTCTGGGCGTGATCGAAGGAACAACCAGTGCGTATCCAGGATTCCTCAAACGGATCGAAATCTGCGGCTCTGAAGGAACAGTTCTGATGGAAGAGGAATCGCTGAAAGTCTGGGAGTTCGAACATCCCATGCCGGAAGACGACGAAATCCGGGCGAAGCATCTGGGAGCGCAGTCGGGGGATGGCGGTGCAGGCGATCCCTCGTCGGTAGGCTATCTAGGACATAAAATGGAATTCGCCTCGTTCGTTGATGCCGTCAGGACCTCCCGCACTCCCGATATCGACGGGCATGAAGCGCGCAAAGCGGTGGAAATCATCGAAGCGATCTATACGAGCGCCAGGCAGGACGGCGCCACCGTCACGCTACCGCTGGAAAAGGAGTGACCGACATGGATATCGATCCAACGCTACGTTCCCGGTTGGCAGGATTCGCCGACGAAGCCGCCGACGGCATCGACGGCCAGATCGCCGCCATCAAGGCGCTCGGTTGGTCATCGATCGAACTGCGGGCAGTGGACCACGTCCCGGTGCATGATCTTCCGCAAGAGCAGTTCGAAATCGTTGCTGACAAACTGTGCGCGGCGGACATTGCCGTCCGATGCATGGGCTCGACGATCGCGAACTGGGGACATTCGGTGACGGCGCCGTTCGAAGAAACGCAACAGACCGTCCGCAGGACCATCGTCCGAATGCAGGCGCTCGATGTGCCGCTTGTCAGGATCATGAGCTACAGCATCCTGACCGACGGACAGGGCCGGGTGCTCGAAGACCAGAAGGAAGTCGAACGGTTCCGTCGATTGCGGTGGATCTGCGACGCATTCCACGACGCAGGCATCACAGCCGTCCACGAGAACTGCTTCACCTATGGGGGGCTCAGCTGGGAGCACAGTCTCAGGCTCTGCGATGCAGTTCCGGGGCTGAAACTTGTCTTCGATACCGGCAATCCGCCGATCGACATCGACGTACGCACCCCGTTTCCCTATGCACATCAGAATTCGCTGGAGTTCTACGAACATGTCAAGGATCTGGTGGTCCATGTCCATATCAAGGATAGTCGCGTCGACGCTCAAGGCAACGAAGTGTTCTATTTCCCGGGAGAAGGCGATGGACAGGTACCGCAGATCGTTTCACTTCTGGAACAACGCGGCTATGCCGGAGGATACACGATCGAACCGCATATGGCGGTGGTCTTCCATAACGCTTCAGTCAGGACTTCGGAAGAACAGCGCACCGAGAACTTCATCGCCTACGGCAGAAAGTTCGAATCGATGCTGGCATCCATATCATCCTCCATCGGATGATGGATGCCCCGTTCTGCGCGAGTCGGAGGACATGTCGGGCGGAATCTCTGATTCCGTCCGCCCCTGCGATTCCACTTTCGCAAAGCGATGCCTTCCCGTATGATCCGTACCATCCACGGACCAAGAAACGAACGACCTCCGCACCGGCCGATTCCGATGCGGAGGTCATTCGAATCATGCGAAACAATCCGTCAGGGCTGCTTGCCGATATATGCAAGGATACCCCCGTCGACGTACAGGATATGTCCGTTGACGAAGTTCGAAGCGTCGGAAGCGAGGAACACCGCCGGCCCCTGGAGATCCTCTGGGTCCCCCCATCTGGCTGCGGGGGTCTTGGCGATGATGAACTGATCGAACGGATGCCGGCTTCCGTCGGCCTGGCGTTCGCGTAGCGGCGCCGTCTGCGGGGTGGCGATATAGCCTGGCCCGATGCCGTTGCACTGGATGTTGTGCTCGCCGTATTCGGAACAGATGTTCCGTGTGAGCATCTTCAGACCGCCTTTCGCAGCGGCATAGGCGGAAACGGTCTCCCGTCCCAGTTCGCTCATCATCGAACAAATGTTGATGATCTTTCCGTGGCCCTTCTTGATCATGCTGGGGATGACCGCCTTGGAGACGATGAACGGAGCGTTCAGATCCACGTCGATGACCTTGCGGAAATCCGCGGCTGACATCTCGATCATCGGAATGCGCTTGATGATACCCGCATTGTTGACAAGAATGTCGATCACGCCGACTTCCTTCTCGATCTTCGCGACGGTAGCCTGCACGGCTTCTTCATCGGTGACATCGCACACATAGCCATGGGCCTTGATCCCTTTTTCAGCATAGGAAGCGAGCCCCTTGTCAACCAACTCCTGGTTGATGTCGTTGAACACGATTGTAGCGCCGGACTGGGCGTATGCGGTCGCGATCGCGAAACCGATCCCGTAAGAAGCCCCGGTAATCCATGCGACCTTCCCCTTCAGGGAGAACTGATCAGCAAAACTCATAATGTATACCTCCGAAACAAATCTGTTTCTCAAAGCCGCCGCACCGCCACCAAACTGGGCGCGGCGGAATGTCGGAATCGTTCCGTTCAGGACGGAACATCGCGATATCGCCCCTAGCGGATATCCTCCGTATTGACCTTATCCTGGTCGTCATATGCCCGGTTCTCCCCGCACATCGCCCAGATGAACGTATAGTTGCTTGTTCCGCAACCAGCGTGGATCGACCAACTGGGGTTCAGCACCGCTTGATCGTTGTGCATCACGATATGCCGAGTCTGCTGGGGCTCGCCCATGAAATGGAACACGACGTTGTCCTTCGGCATGTCGAAATAGAAATAGACCTCCATGCGGCGTTCATGGGTATGGACGGGCATGGTATTCCATACGGAACCGGTCTCAAGATGCGTCAGCCCCATCGAAAGCTGGCAGGTGTCCAGCACATCCGGATGGATATACTGGTTGATGGTCCGTTCGTTGCTGGTAGCCTGGGCCCCGAGGTGAACGTGCTTGGCTTCGGCAAGCGGAATCAACTTGGCCGGATAGGCGCGATGCGCAGGAGCCGAGCACATGTAGAACTTGGCGGGCTCGTCCGCCTTGGCACTGACGAACGAAACTTCCTTGGTGCCCATCGGCAGATACAGACCGTCGAAATGATCCATCTTGTATTCGGTTCCGTCGGCCTTCACCGCCCCGGGACCGCCGATATTGATGATTCCCAGCTCGCGGCGCTCCAGAAAATACTGTACCCCGAAATTCTTCCAGCAATCAAAGTTCTTATCGATCTTCAATTCCTTGGAAACCGGCATCGCGCCCATCGTCACAATGCGGTCGATGTGCGAATAGACGGCCGATACGTCATCTTTCATAAAAATATCCTGAATGAGGAATTCCTCACGCAGCTCTTCGGTAGTCATTCTCTTGAATGGCTCCTTACCAGTCGAATACCTGATATCCATGCAATAGCCTCCTGTGTAGGTTGTCGTTTTCTCTTTCATTCGGCCAGTCATATCGCCCGAGCCGAAAACCATCGCTCATCTTCTTTCGTAAAAAAACCGGCGAAGTCCGTGGAAAGTTTTTCCCCGAGTCTTCGGATCCCCCCGTTGAGGTGGTCGCTCATCCACACTTTCACCGCAGCCTTGTCCCTGTCCTTGATCAATTCAACCAGCCGCACATGCTCCTGATAAATATCGTGGAACATATGCATCTCGACGATATCGAGCATCCTGAACCGAGTATAGTCCGACTCGGATTTCTGGATGATATCCCATAGCCGCTCGCAGTGCATCCGCAAAAACCATAACCGATGGAAGGCGGAATCCGCACGATAGAAATCCGACGGGGTGAACGTCGAAGTGGAAAGGAGTATCTCCTGCTGCCGCAGATGATGCTCGACATCCTCGATCGCGAACAGATCATACGCGTCGATGAAGTCCTCCAGCACATTGGTTTCGATCGCACACCGCATATAGATCATCTGCTTGATATGATCCATGCTCAACAACGAAGCGGACGCGCCTTTGTACGGGGTGATCTCAATCAGGCCGGCATCGGAAAGCCTCTGGAATGCGGTGCGGACAGGAGTGCGGGAAGCGCCGAACCGTTCGCAGACGACACTTTCCAGCAACGGCTCGCCCGGCTTGACAGTCAGATCGAGAATTTCCTGCCTGAGCGTCTCGAACACCGTGTTGGCGATGTCCCCTCCCTGCACTTTCATTCGCACTCCAGTTTCATGGCGTACAGCGATCCATCCACCAAGACGTCGCAGCAGCCTGATATTTTGTATACATTCTTTAAATTTGTATACAACAATTTCGTTTGATATCCTACCATTCAAATCGCATCCTGTCAAATGTTTTGAGCGGCCATGCGCCCGCCACGTCCAGTCCGCAACGATCAGGACGGAACGAAGCCTCAGGGAACGTCGCTGATGCAGGAACGACAGGATTGCTCGAACAGCGGAGGAACTGGTATACTGTCGATACTCATTTCCAGACTTCGGAGGCTCTTCATGAACGAATATACCCATGACACTTTCATCTCGCCATTCACATGGAGATACGGCTCCGAAACCATGCGAAGCATCTGGTCGGAAACCCACAAGAGACAGCTGCTCCGCAAGGTCTGGATCGCATTGGCCAGAGCCGAGATGCATGCCGGTCTGGTCACCCAGGACCAAGTCGCGGAGCTGGAACTCCACAAGGACGACATCGACATCGAGCGCGCCAGCCAGATCGAAGCGGAGATCAAGCACGATCTCATGGCGGAAATCAAGACCTACGCCGAGCAATGTCCGACAGCGGGAAGCATCATCCATCTCGGGGCGACCAGCATGGACGCGCTGGACAATATGGATGCGATCCGTTTGTGCGAAGCGTTGGATCTGACGCTCGCCAGAACAGAAGCGTTGCTGGAAGCCTTCGCGCAAATCATGGAACGATACGCCGACACTCCGTGCATGGCGTTCACCCATATCCAGCCTGCTGAGCCGACGACTATCGGCTATCGGTTCGCCCAGACCGCCCAGGATCTGCTGGAAGATCTGGAGCAACTGAGACACATCAGACGGACAGTCAGAGGCAAAGGCATGAAAGGAGCAGTCGGAACGGCGGCGAGCTATGCGGAATTGCTCAAAGGAACGGGAATGACTCCCGTCCGGCTGGAACAGGAAGTGATGGACGAACTTGGCATCGAAGCCTTTGCCGCGACGACCCAGGTCTACCCCCGCAAGCAGGACTGGAGGATTATCACGGCGCTGTCCGGACTATGTTGCACGCTGTACAAGTTCGCGATCGATTTCCGCCTGCTGCAAAGCCCGCCGATCGGAGAATGGAGCGAACCGTTCGGTTCCAAGCAGGTAGGCTCGTCCGCGATGCCGTTCAAACGCAACCCGATCAACTGCGAGAAAATCGACAGTCTGTGCCGCTATGTCGCATCGATGGAGAGCGTCGTCTGGCAGAACAGCGCCAACACGCTGCTGGAACGGACGCTGGACGACAGTGCGAACCGACGGACCGTGCTTCCCGAGGCGTTCCTGGCTGTCGACGAAATACTGGCGACGGCAGGAAGGATCGTTACCGGCATGCAGGTGCATGATACGGGAGTGCGCAGAAATCTCGACGCATACGGGCTGTTCGCCGCGAGCGAACGATTGCTCATGGAGCTTGGACGACGGGGAGCCGACAGGCAGGAAATGCACGAAGTAATCCGCAACCACTGTCTGGCGGCATGGCAGGAAGTCCAGGAAGGAAGGCCCAACCCGCTGGCGAAATCGTTGTCCGAAGACCCCACGATCCGCAAGTTCATCACTACGCAGGAAGCGCTCGCGCTATTGGTCGCCGACGACTATGTCGGAGACGCGCCGCTTCGGACGCGGATGGTGCTCGGCAGGATCCGGGAAGCTCTGTAGCGTCCATCCCTTCCCCTCAGCTCAGCGGAATATCACCCATAGCCCTCCGGTAAAGATCAGATAATAGATCACCATCCGGGGAATCCGGGAGAAACAGGCGAGCAACGTCCTTCCGGCGGGGACCTTCAGCATTCCTGCGAGCCAGCAGACAGTCGAGAACGGGATCGGAGTCAAACCGGCGATCACCACGGCCCAGACGCCGTAGCGGGCGATCATCCGCTCCCCGTCCCGGCTGAAGCTCGTCGTAAACCGACGGATGAACGGGATAGCGCCGAGCAATCGCCCGATCCAATATCCTGCGTATCCGCCGAGCGCCGATGCGATGCCCATGACGGACAACAGAGAAACAGGGTTCCAAGTCAGCACGAACGGAAACACCAGATCGACGCTCATCGGCACGATCAGCATGTCGACAAGGAACACGAACACGCCGATCCCTCGATGCCCCATATGGGTGATGACCCATTGGCCGATCTCGGCATATTCATCCTTGACGAAATACAGCGCTATGGCGTAGATCACCAGAAAAGCGCACATCAGGACGGCGGTCTTGAGAAGCAACTGACGCCAGTCGACGCTACCGTTCGCCTTGAATAAACCCGAACCGCCCACAAACTGAATCTTGCGTGGCGACGCATCACGGGAACCGACGAGACCGGAATCTTCGTCCACCGCTTCTATCTCCATGAGCCTATCGTCATCCTTGCCATCGATTTCCACGACTACGCTCCGCCCAGTTCCATGACCACGCTCTTGAACGACTCGAGAAACGGAATCAAATTGGCAACGTCGGATCCGACACCCTGCCATACCGGAGGACGCCCCCCGCCTTTGCCTCCGATCAACGGAAGCAGCCGAGATCTCAGCGCTTCGAACGGGATCCTGTCGGCGAGCGGTCCTTTCAGACCGATCAACCAGGAAAGCTTGCCGCCCTTTTCCTGTACCACGCACAATGCGATCGCTTCATAGGAGTCAAGCTGCTCGGCGAACTGCTTCAACGCCAGCTCAGGCTCGGCGGAAATGTCCAGCGTCACGACAGGCGTCCCGGAAACGATACAGGAACAAGCCTGTTGTTCGGAAAGCAGCAGCGACGTCGCCAGACGCAAGGCCGTCTTCTGCCGGTGCCACTGCGCATCGGTGACCTGAGCCTGCAATTGCTCGGCTTTCTCCGCCAAATCCTGCGGCTGCGCCGAAAAGACACTGACCAACGAACGGACGACATCCTGGTTGCGATGGATCTCCGAGACCGCTCGCTCCGCAGTCTTCCAGATCGTCCGGACATGTCCCCTGATCATTTCCGTTCCGACGAACAGAACCGCGACCACTTCATCGGTCGAGGCCACATGCAGGCCACCGCAGGCGATCACATCCAGATTTCCGATGCGCACCAAGCGAACATCGCCTTCCACCTTGATGCCCCGCCTCAGGCCGAGGCTTTCCGCCTCCCGATGGGAACGCTCCTCATAGGTGACAGGAATCCGACTTCGTATCGCTTCGTTGACCAACGCTTCGACCTGTCGCAACGTATCGATGGAAATATCGGTCCGATCCGTCTCCACCGTGAGGATCTCATCGCCTTGGTGGACCGATACCGTCCCGATGCCGAACCGGGTGTACAGCAGTCCGGAAATCATATGCTGAGCGGTATGCTGCCGCATGAACTCGTACCGGTGCGGCCAATCCAGAGTCAGATGCGCATGATCGCCGACGACGAACGGGCAAGGTCCTTCAACGATATGGACGATGCGAACATCCCCGGAATCCTCCGGAATTTCTTTTCGGGTATCGATGATCCTGCAACTTCGATCCCCTTCGGACAGAATCGCTCGGTCGCCGGGCTGGCCTCCACCCTCAGGATAGCAAATCGTCCTGTCCAGTTGGATGGCGAAGAGCTTCCGGGAGGGCTTGTCAAAAGGATCGCAGGCAACGACGCTCACCGAGAGTTCCTGGAGATACGGGCATCGATAGTATTCAGTTTCTGTAACGGACATACCGATACTGTACTGAGTTTTCCCGTCAAAAGTCCATACTGAACGCTTACTGAGAAAGCGCGTCCTTGCGGGAGGAGGCGTCCACTCCGTCGCGATGCGGCATGGGCGACTGCCCTCTCGTAGGGACAAGGGAAGGATCCCGCCAATGTCCGGCTTTCGGCAACGAGACGTTGAACTTGATCGCGATGACCCGAAGCGTGATGACCACGACCACGCATACGAAAAATCTGATGAAGAAGGAAACGTCCGTCCGTTCAAGCAGCACATAGATGATTCCGCCGATCACAGATGCGGTCGCATAGAAATCGCTGGTCAATACCGCGGGAATTTTCCGGGCGAGCACATCGCGAATCACGCCGCCACCCACCGCTCCGAGCACACCGGAAAGGATCTGTCCGACTGCGCCGACACCGTACAACGCCCCTTTCGCGACTCCCAATGCGGTAAAGACGCCCAGGCCGATCGCATCGCAGAACATGATGATTCGCCAGCGCCCCACGACCTTGGGAGCGAGAAAGAACATGACGACCCCGGTACAGATACAGATGACCAGATATATTTCATTGGTATATGCGGCCACCGGCGTCGCACCGAGCAGCATGTCGCGAAGCATGCCGCCGCCGACTCCGACAGTACAGGCGAATACGATGACACCGAAAAAGTCAAGCTTGCATCGAACCCCCATGACCGCTCCTGTAATCGCGAAAATCATGGTCCCGAACAAGTCGAACAAATGCATGATCAATTCTTCCATGGCGAAGCTACACTATCATGTTACCGACACTTGTCCAAGTTCCCGATTACAAGTATCTTATCTTTTTGCAGGACAATTCATATACAGACCAGGATCCGCGCCACAGGAATGTGAGCGGGATCGTGGCGAAATCAAACCGGAGGGTCATATGGGAAGAATCAAATCCGCTTGGGAGATCGCACTGGAACGCACTGAGGATATCCATGCGGATCCGCAGAAAATCCAACATGACAACCTCTTCAAGGAAGGTCGTCAGCTTGCCGGTAGCTTCCTGACGGATATCGACAGTACGCCGGAAGAACTCGAAAAGAACCTTTCGTCATACGACAAGGAACAGCTTGCTACCATACGGGAAGGGATAGCGACGACGCTGTTATTCAACCTGACGCTTCCCCAGGACGATGGCTACAAGGCCGGCATCCAGAAACTCCGGGCGCTCGGCAGAACCATCGATCAGCAGGCTGACGAACTGCTGGAACAGCTCGACGGGTTCTTCGGTCAATACCTTGAGACGCAGGATCATCTGGTGGAAAGGATGAAGCAGCAGTTCCAGCCGATGCTTGAACAGAAGCAGACGCAGATGCGCAAGCAATACGGACAGGACTTCGTCCTTCGTCCGGAGCAGGATCCGGAATTCATCAAACTGCTGCAACAGAACCTCAAGCAGCTGTCCACACAATACCAGCAGGCGCTCGACGATGCGAAAGGCCAGCTGAGGGAACTGTTCGGACTACCGGTAGATCAGGACTGACACTGACAGTCAGCCCCCTACGACGCACGTCCTCCAACCGGCGGCGATACGACAAGCCTCGATCATACGAAAGCCGCTTCCCGGTCTGAATCCAGGAAGCGGCTTGTCGATCAGTGGGTGCGAAGCGTCAGATATTCATCGCTTATTTCCAGTATTTCTCCATCCGCTTCTCCAGACCGGCCCGATAGGCATCCCAATCGGTGATCGGTTTGGCGGCGAGTCCTTCGTCGCAAGCGGCTTTCGCCACAGCTACAGCCTCCCAGGAGATGACCCGAGGATCGAACGGCTTGGGCACGATGTAGTCCCTACCGAACGAAAAATGATGACCGCCATACGCTTTTGCCACACTTTCGGGAACAGGCACCTTGGCAAGTCCGGCAAGCGCTTTCGCTGCGGCCATCTTCATTCCTTCGCTGATCCTCCGGGCCCTGACATCGAGAGCTCCGCGGAAAATGAACGGGAACCCGAGGACATTGTTGATCTGGTTCGGATAGTCGCTGCGTCCGGTAGCCATGATCAGATCCTTGCGGGTCGCCACGGCCAAGTCATACCTGATCTCCGGGTTCGGATTCGACATGGCGAATACGACAGGATCCTTGGCCATGGAAAGCAACATCTCCGGCGTGACACAATCGGCGACAGAGAGACCCATGAAGAAGTCGGCACCCTTCATCGCCTCTTCAAGCGATCTGACGGGAAGTTCGGTGGCGAACTCCTCCTTTTCAGCTGTCATACCAGCTACGCGGCCTTTGTAGATGACGCCCTTGCTGTCACACATGATGATATGTTCTCGCTTGACACCGGCGGCGACGAACATCTTGGCGCAGGAAATACCTGCGGCTCCGGCGCCGTTGACGACGACCTTGATATCCTGGAGTTTCTTTCCGACGATCTCGCAGGCGTTCATCATACCCGCGGTAGCGATGATCGCCGTTCCATGTTGGTCGTCGTGGAACACCGGAATGTCACACTTCTCGATCAGTTCCTGCTCGATCCTGAAACACTCCGGCCCCTTGATATCCTCAAGGTTGATGCCGCCGAACGTCGGTGATATCGCCCGGACGATCTCGATGATCTTGTCGGGGTCCTTCTCATCGACTTCGATATCGAATACATCGATGTCGGCGAAACGCTTGAACAGGACACCCTTGCCTTCCATGACCGGCTTCGATGCCAGCGCCCCGCGGTCTCCGAGTCCGAGAATCGCGGTTCCGTTGGAAATGACCGCGACAAGATTCCCCTTCGAGGTATACTTGTACGCATCCTCCGGATTATCAGCGATCTCAAGCACAGGTTTCGCTACGCCAGGTGTATACGCCAGACCAAGATCGTCCGCGGTCTGGCAGGGCTTGGAAGGGACGACGGAAACCTTTCCGGGGACTCCATCCATACAATGGTACGCCAACGCTCGTTCTTTCAATTCATCTTTCATATCGTTTTCCTTTATCCGTATTTCGTCTATTGGTGGTCGGTCGTTTCTCTCGTCCGTACTTCGACAGGGCGGAGCCGACTATTCCGCATCCTCGAAATCCCAATGGTAATCGAGCTTCCAGCGATCGCGCAGCGTCGTCATGACTTTCTGCAGGCTCTTGGGAACCGGGCATCCGTGCGCCATGCGATACTTGCGCGCCTCCCATTCCTTTTCTCCCGCCGTATAGATCCGATCTTCCCCGGGAGCCTTCTTCGAAGCGCGCAATTCACGGCAGATCGTACCGGAAATCCGCTTGAACGTATCCAACCCCATGAAGTGGGCAGGATCGATCGCAATGAAGAAATGGCCGAGCGGATACGGAATCGGGTTATGGTTTTCATCGAATCCGTTGAGCGCTTTCATCCACGCCCCATCCTGCAATGCTGCACTGAGAATCTCAACCACGGCGGCGTATCCGTATCCTTTGTAGCCTCCGGTCACTTCACCGATACCGCCCAACGGAGTCAGCGCCGCCTGGCCGGTGGTCAGGTCCTTCAACACCTGCTGTGTATCGGTCCTCGTCTTGCCGTCGAGGCCGATTACCCAACCGGGAGGCAACTCTTTTCCGGCACGACCGTAGACCTCGATCTTCCCGCGCTGGGAAACGGAAGTCGCACAATCCAGGACGAACGGGAATTCCTCGTCAGTAGGAATGCCGAACGTCAGCGGGTTGGTCCCCATCATGTTCTCGACGCCGAACGTCGGAGCGATGGATGGTCTGGCGTTCGTCCCTGTGATACCGATCATCCCGGCATCGATGGCCATCGTCGCATAGTAGCCGGCGATGCCGTAGTGGTTCGAATTCCTCGCGACGACCATGCCGAGTCCGTACTTTTTCGCTTTCTCGATGGCCATGTTCATCGCCTTGACACCCACGACATGCCCCATTCCATTGTTTCCGTCAAGCACCGCGCAGGCATCCTGGTCCTTGACGACGTCGATCTTGGTGACAGGGTTCATGATCCCCATGTCGATCCGGTCGATATAGATCGGCTTGAGACGCCCGATCCCGTGGGAATCGATCCCCCGCTTGTCGGATTCTATCAGAACATCCCCGATGACCTCGGCATCCCCCGATGGGACCCCGGCATGCTCGAGCGCATCGATCATGAACCGCTCGAGTTCCTCGAATCCGACCCACGCGCAATCGGCATACTGCTTCGCATACTCTTTCTCGTAATCCATAGCAAGCTCCTTGTCTATTTTCTATTTGTTGATTCCCGATATCATCAAAGTCATTCGTCGGTCGCGACGATCACTTCCAGATTCCCCGTTGCATCCTCAGCCAGCAGTTTTCCGCCGGATTCGTCTGTGATCAAGACATCGATATGATCCAAGCCCACCGTCTTGAAGTTGGATACGACACCGATCTTGTTTCCCGCGGCTACGACGATTACCGTACCTACGGTCTTCTCGATCATCGCACGCGTCGTCTCAGCTTCTTCCAGGACGGGGGTGGTCAATCCTGCCGCAAGACTGAATCCATCGACGCCGATGATCGCCTTGTTGGCGAAGACCTGGTCAAGGACCAGCTGGGAAAGAGAGCCGGACACGGAATGGGAACGAGGGCGGACCACGCCGCCGGCAAGAATCAGCTTGCAGGGGGAATCCTCCTTGACCAACCAGACGGCGTCGATATTGTTCGTGACGATCGAAATCTTCTTGTTCGAAGCGACCAGAGACCGGATCACTTCCAATGTCGTCGAACCGCTGTTGATGTAGACGGTGTCGCCTTCCTCCACCAATCGCGCGGCGGTACGCCCGATCATCTGCTTTTCAAATTGATATTCCGATGATTTCTGCATGTAGTCCGGTTCTACGGGAAGATTCCGACGAGAAGTGGCTCCGCCATGCGTCCGTTCCACCAGCCCTTTGGCGGCGAGCTGGTCCAGGTCGCGACGGATCGTCAATTCGGACACTTGAAAATATGCGGCCAGTTCCGTGACCTGCACGACATTTCCCTTCCGGATGAGGTCAAGAATATGTTTGTGCCTATCGGCGGGGATGTTTCCCATGATACAACCTTTCTCGAAGTATTTCGCATTCACATTGTGAATGTTTTTGAACTTTTGCCACTGTTATATGCATAATAAGCTCATAAACATTCATATGTCAATGGATGTTTTGTGGAATATCGGCATATTTCGTACAGAATCGTTCATCGAGACAGACAAAAAACGCCCGGGAAAGGCATCCTGCAGACAGGACGGGTCCCGAGCGTCTCCCATGTGGACTTTGGAAGTGCAGTCTACCAGAGCAACGGATTGTACACGTAGTAGCCGCCGTATGGATTGGCGTCGTAGGAAAGGCAGAATCCGACGTACGGAATCACCTGTCCGCTTACTTTGTTCACGACATCTTCGTTCAAAATGTTCAGGAAATTGCAACTGGCGGTCACTCCGGCGATCAGGAACAGTCCCGTCCTGGTATTGGAGGTCAAGCTGAATCGAACCCCAGTATCGATGCCGAGGCCAAGAGCGGTTTCGGTCCCCGATCCCGAAAAATCGAACGCTTGGGAAAAGAATGGACCGATACCGCCGTACCAGACCAGAACCGGATCGATCTCGACCTTGAACGCAGGACCGGTCATGACGTTGGTTCGGAATACCATACCATCCGAAGCGGATGTCTGGTCGACCGAAAACAGGAATCCGGTCCTGACGAACATCCCTGCATACGAATTATCCATGAACGAATGCCAGGCAAGGTCGAAACCCAACGAGTCCGATCCGCCGTCCGTCCGCAAGCCGGTATTGAAGACATGTTCATACTGGAATGTCGTGGACATCCAGTTCTCGGTCGCAAACGCAGGAGTTGAGATCGTTAGGACGAACAGCAGGATCACGATGTTGCGGATATTTCGTCGAGCCATGGAACCTCCTCTTCCTCCTCGCCATGAGGGATGGAAGGAAAACGTGTTTGATACTTGATTATCCGTAGTTTTTCTGGTATGGTCAATCCTGCCTATGAAGCGTGGTGCCGTACCCAAGCGGTAAGGGACAGGTCTGCAAAACCTCTATGCATCGGTTCGATTCCGATCGGCACCTTCCATATCGAACAGGGGGAAGTTCAATGAAACCGCCCCCTGTTTTTTTGTCTCAGTCATGTTTCGCCCGGCGAAAGTTTCGGTTTCGGCTCAGTGAACAAAGCCAGTGCATTCATGTTCGAGGGAACGCTTCTCAACGGCATCCGCCGCTCAAACACCTACTCCGCCCCCGGAATGCTCTCCGAATGCCAGAAGTCCTTGCCATGGGCGCGGATAAGAAATTCATCGTCAATTTGAGCAGCCGGATTTCCGAGGCTTGCCGCCTCATGCATTGACCAACAGGTCACGGAACAGCTACGATGAAATCGCTGGGCCTGGAAAAACGGAATGAAGTGAAATTCTTCAGCGGACCCGCCACTGTAACCGACTATGAACCCGGAATGTACCATTGTCCTCAGCCCAAGGATGAGAAGGTCCGGTAGTAAGACGAATCGGAAGCCAGGAGACGATTCCAGGTTGTATCCTCGAGGAATGGAAGTGGCGACTTTTCAGAATTCCGTTTCCGGAAATGAACGATGGTGAATCGGGCGGTCGCCACAATCCATTCCGGACCTTTCCTTTCTTTCCTCACAGGCGGCAATACACATGTTGGAGGCCTATATGAAGAAGCGGGGCATCTTCTCGTTGGTCATGTTGCTGGCGTTGTCGATGACGATGGTTTTTGCGACTGACTATGCGGATCTCGGAACCGCAGGGGAACTGGTCGTCACCGGACAGGCGCTGTATGAATCACAGCAGAATACCGCATCGACTGTCACGGTCATCACTGCGGAGGAAATCGAACAAACGAAACCAGCTTCGACAGCGGAACTAGTCGGACAAGCATTGGGAACAGGATTCAGCTCATATGGAGCGCTGGGAGCATTGCAGAACGTGCAGATCCGCGGTTCGAGCAGCGCACAAGTCGATATCTACGTCGACGGTATCAAAATGAACAGCGCCCATGACGGTAATTTCGATTTGTCGCTGATTCCTGTTTCCGCAATCGACCATATCGAGATCGTCAGATCGGGTACCGGTTCGGCAGGGAATTCCAATGCGATCGGAGGCATGGTCTACATCTCGACCAAAAAGGGAAAGAAAACCGACAAGCCGTTTCGGGTGAGTTTTGAAAACGGCGGATTTCTACCGGAAACATACCTGGATGACAGCGATGAGGCCCAGAGGAACTGGCTCGGACTAGTCGACTCACAGAAAGCCGACATCTCGTATGCGAATACATTCGACAAGCTCACGCTGGGGGTGAGTGCAGGGGCGCAGGTTGCCCAGAACAATTATACGTATTGGTATTCGCAGGAAACTACGACATCGTATCCTCCTCCGGACTATGATCCTACGACAGGTCCCGATCCGAAATACGATTCGATACGATTACGGGAAAACGCCAGAATGTGGACGGCCTACGGAAGCATGAACGCCTCGTATGCCTTCAATGATACGGCTTCCGTCTCCTTGAGCAACATGACCAACTACAAGAGTCTCGGGTTGCCGGGAGGATTATCGTATCTTTCGGAAACGGACTATCAGAACGATATGTTCACGACATCCTCGCTGCAATTCAGTCAGAAAGAGCTCTTCGAGGGCTTGCTGGATATCGATATCCATACCGGATACACTTTTGATCAGACATTCTATCATGGATACTCCGATTCCACCCACGACAAGCACCAGACACAGTCCTCAGTGGAAGCGAAGTGGAATCTCAGCGACAAGGCGAACGCAAGTACCGGACTTTCTTTCGATTGGGACCATGTCGACAGTACCGATGTCGGAATCCACGATAGATACAACCCGAACCTGTATGCGACTGGCAGCGTATATTTCCTCGACGGCGCATTATCGATCCACCCGATGGCTCGGATCGGCTGGACGAACGATTTCGGCTTCACTCCGACCGCATCGTTGGGGGTCATCGGAATTCCCATCGAGAACCTGCAGCTTTCGGCGAACATTTCGTACGCGAAGACAAACCCGACGTTCAGTGACATGTACTGGCCATACAGCGACTATGGTTCGAGTTCCTATGAAGGGAATCCTGATTTGAAACCGGAACGAGCCATATCAGGGGAAATCATCATTGCGTACGACCGTGGTCCGATATCGTATGAGGGCTCCGCATTCGCACGGAACATGTATGATCAGATACAAGTGATATACAACGGAACCGCCGGCAAGACACAGAATATCAAGCATACGTTCTTTGCCGGTACGGAACAGAGCCTTACCGTCACGCCCGTCGAGGAACTCAAGCTCTCGGCTTCGTACCTCCTCAACTACAGCTGGGACCTGTCGGGTGCCAATACGTTCGCATCGGATATCCGCGTAGGAAACGTACGCATGCACACCGTCAAGTTCTCCGCGGGATATGGGTTCGGAATCGGCGATGTCACGCTATCGGGACAATACCTCGGGGCAAGTTCCTCCGCCAAGGCCGCGTTCCTCCTCGACGCTGTGATGAACTTCGATCTGTACGACGACTATTCGGTCTATGTCGCGGTGGACAACCTGCTCAACACCCGATACGAACTTGTCACCGGCTATCCGATGCCCGGAACGAAAATCCGTATCGGCGCTAGCGCGAAATTCTAGAAACAGATAGCGACCGGCGTATCTGTCCAGGTACGTCGGTCCGCATGGAGGCAGAGGATGCAGGAAACCATATCGTTGTTCGCCCTGTTCAAACTGGGGGGTGCGGTCATGTGGCCGCTCCTGCTCCTTCTGGTCGCCGCAACGGCGATCATCATCGACAGGATCGTCTTCCTCATCAAAACCGACAGAAAACCGATGCGGGGCGCCGAAACCGCATGCGAGATACTCCGGACACAGGGAACGGGACCGGCTGCGGCATTCTGTACCGAACCAAGACGCATCTGGGGGACGGCCATGGCCATCGCGCTCGACCGGAACGGCGGAAAAACAAGCTCCATAGCTCTGGCGAAAGCGCAGACGGAAGAAACGCTTCAAGGCATGGAGCGGCCCCTCACCTATCTCGACCTCATCGCGTCGATTTCCCCGATCCTCGGGTTTCTCGGAACCGTGACGGGCATGATCGCGGCGTTCAAGGCGATATCGGAAGCGAACACCGTCCAACTGCAAGTAGTCGCGGCCGGCCTGTACGAAGCGCTGTTCACTACGGCGTTCGGACTGATCATAGCCGTCATATCGACAATCGCAGCTCATGTTTTCAGACAATATGTCGACACATACGCACTGGAAATGGAACATGCGCTGGCGTTGGTAGAATCTTCGGAGCTCGCTTGATGCGCAGACGGGGACAACAGGACAATAGCTCATACCTGAGCGACCTAGCGTTCCTCCTGATCATCTTCTTCGTCCTTCTTGCAGGCTCGACAACGATCGGAACCATATCCTCGACAATCTCCCCCTTGTCCGAAGCAAGTCCGGCGCAGGATTCCGAACAGAACTTGATCATCGTCCGCATCTTGGAGAACGGAAGCTGGACGGATGCGGACGGCAAGCCGACGACACCGGAAACCGTGCATCATGCGATCGAGTCCGCCGCAGGAGAAACCGCTATGCTGCTGGCGATCGAGCCTTCGGCGAAATGGGAAGCAGTCACCCCTGCTCTCGAGCTCTGCGAAAAACATGGCATTCCAGCGACGATGGAGATGCTGCCATGAAACGCAGACGGATCAGGCGTAGCGCCACGGCGATGACCGATATCGCATTCCTACTACTCCTGTTCTTTCTCGTGATGGCGATCGTCGGTTTTCGCACCCCGGTAGCGATCGACCCACCCGACGCCAGATCGGGTTCGCTGATCCGGCATGGAGCGGATCGGAAGCTATACATCACCGAGGACGGAACGCTGTACGATGAAAACGGACCGGTTTCGATGGCGCAACTTGCATCTGAGATAGCATCAGCGATGGCTGTAGATGCGGAAATAATCATCACCGCAGACAGAAATACGCAATTTCAGGACATCATTCCCGTCATCGATCTCTTGCAGGAACATGGGGTGCCCCAAGTCGGTTTCGCAGTCGAAACCCCCATGGAGGATCGATGGTGATGCGCAAGACGTTCTGGGCGATCGCATTCGCTACGGGCCTGTGCTATGCGATGCTACTCGCCACCATACGGATCCCGTGGGGACCAATCCTTTCCACGGGAAGAGAACAGCGTATCGTCATCCGCCTGCTTCCGATGGCATCGACTCCTACCGATGGTGCATTTGCGACATCCCAGCGCGACGATGCAAAGCGACGATCCGATGGAGAACCGAAGCCCGTCGCTGCGCAAGTGGCAGAGGGGCTGAGACGAACTATCCTGCGCCAGCTGGCAGACAGGGAAACGGACGGCACACATCCTCATGAGGACCTCCCTGGACAGGAACCGCAGGATACACCCATTTCGTCCGTTGGACGACCAAGTCTTCGCCCCATCGACAGACAGGACGTGCAGCTTTCCATCGACTTGCACCAGGAGACTGCGACTCCGCAGCCGATCGATACGATCGACGAAGCGACATCGGAGACGCAAGATGAAATTGCGTCGCAGGATCCTCAGGAACTTGCGCAGGGCAAGGCGAACGAAACCAGACCGAATACGGCGGAGAGGGAAATACAGCAGGAAGATTCGACTCTCCCGGCCTCTGCGCCGGGTTCGGTAGCACCGCAGATCCAGACGAGCTCCACTCGATACATCGATGCGGAAAACGCCGCCGTCGCACCGCAGTTCCCGTTGGAAGAACTGAGAAAGAACCTTGCATACCCTTCGCTCGCACGAAAACAGGGCCGGGAAGGACTGGTGCTGCTACAGCTATGGATTTCGACAGACGGAACGATCGATCGCATCGAAATTCTGGAAGATCCTGGATACGGAATGGCGCAGGCGGCGGAACGGGCGTTCTCGGGTCTGGTTGCGGTTCCTGCGATGCTCGACGGAGAACCAGTCGCGGTACGGATGCGATATCCGGTCCGTTTCTCATTGCGTTAGGAAAATCCGCCGATTTCTCGCTATTCGTCGTCAAGCAGATTCCGAGTGACCGTCTTGAGGAAATAGAACGAACTGTCCGCAGGAATGAACGCCCATGATTTCGTTCGTTTGACGATGATGCCCTCGACGACCTGCTCGGCGGTATAGAAATTGTTCCCGATCCGAGGATTCTCATAAGGAAGGAAAGCGCTCGCGTACCAAGCGGTCCGCGTTTCGCCAGGAGCCAGCGAAACCGTCGTCGGACGATCCATCAAAGCCCCCTGGGATATCGAACGGTCCAGTCCCTCCTCCAGATATGCGGTACCTGAGCCGCAACCAAGGTTGAAGACCTGGCAGGTCCCCCCGTCATACAGAGCCCACGGGGTGAGCTGACGACCGCCATAGTCCATCAGGAAGTGATTGAAATGCAAAGGGATATCCCCATCTTCCAATGCGGCCGGACCGGGGAAAAACGTAAAGTAGAGCATCTGGAGCCGCGGATTGATGACACTGCTCCACCCCATGCGGGAATCGCCCGGGACGACGCCGGCGATAAAATCGGTCGTGCCCGTCATGCCGGGAATCTGGGTCAGGTCGACAGTTCCGCCGTGTTTCAGAGGCGCTTTGCGCAAATCGTCGAACACGATGTCAGCCGCAATCCGGCCGTTGACGCCATTCAGCGAATGATCGACGCACATCCAGCGCTGCGCGCAAGCGTTGAGCAGACATCCTGATTCGAGGAACGGAGACCCGAGCGTATTGCGCCATGCCGCATTCGCCGCGAGCGGCTCGTCTCCGGTATTGGTGATCGTACAACTGGTGTAGAGCACCGGATGCCCGGGCAACAGCATATCTACCTTACGGATCCGCCATCTGTTCCCCTCTTCTCTGCTGGACAACGTGGACAGCATCCATGCGGCACCGCAGGAGGCGTCCGTCCCATACCGCTCCACGATCCAGTAGCCGTTCGCGGAAAGTCCGTCCATAGTGTGGAAGACCTTTCCTCTCTGGCATGGGGAGCCAAAGTTCGGGAAACAGAAATAACTGCCGGCTTTCTGGTACAGCAACGGATCGTCACGCCAGAAATCGCTGTTCTCATCGCTAAAGACGGACGTCCCCGTCCCCCGGAACCACGGAAGCGCATGTGCGTTGACCCGCCCGCCGGAGGAAATCGGAGCGCTCAATTCCAGCACCATGGCCCCTTGGTCCTCGATGACAACCCGAATCAGATCGTTGGTGAGCATCGCCGCGTTGCGGGCCTCCCAAAGGGGAATCCGACGAATATCCATGAAAGCTCCTAATAACAATTCACACTATACTTAATATAGGTGATTGATTTTTGATGATATAATTCCGGGACAGAGGACCTCATGAAACGTAAGTCTTTGAACTTCAGAAGGAGTCTGCCCTCGGTCCCGAACTTCCCTATCGGTTGATTAAGCCATCGAGCTTCTTTCAAGCGGGAGACTGGAAAACGGGATCCACTTTCTAACCCACAGG
>LVBD01000015.1 GCA_001604275.1 Spirochaetales bacterium Spiro_02 | reverse complement strand
AGCTCCGCGAGCTTCAGTCCCACAAAGCGGACGTTGGCCGGTTCGTTCCGGCGCCCGCGCACCGGTTCCGGCGCCATGTACGGGCTGTCCGTCTCAATCAGCAGGCGGTCCTTCGGGATGATCCGTGCAGCCTCCTGCAGCTTCGGCGCTTTTTTGAAGGTCAGCGGCCCGGCAAAGGAGATGTAATAGCCCAGCCGCAGGTATTCCTTCGCGGTTTCCGCGCTGCCGGAAAAGCAGTGGATGATACCGCCGGTCAGGCGGTTCTTCATCCCGCGCATGATCTCCAGCATCTCGCCGTGGGCATCCCGGATATGGTATGCCACCGGCGCACCGATCTCCCAGGCCAGTTCCATCTGGCGGATACACACCGCGCGCTGAACGTCCCGCGGGCTGTGGTCATAGTAGTAGTCCAGCCCGATTTCGCCGATCGCGCGGATCTTCCCTTCCCGGTACCATGCCCGGAGCTCGTCGGTGTCTTCCTCCCGGAAGAACTTCGCCTCGTGGGGATGGATTCCGCCCACGGCCACAGCGCCCTCATGGGTCCGGGCAAATGCGATCGCCCGGCGGGAGGTCGCCATATCGCTGCCGATGACCGCGTACCGGGTTACGCCGTTCTCACGCATACGCGCAAGCGCTTCGTCCCGGTCGTCGTCAAACTGCTCTTCATCCACGTGGCAGTGGCTGTCAAACCATTCCGTCATCCGATGAGCGCTCCGTCCTCAACGCCTTCGCCGACGCTCATCAGGCGCAGGTTCCCGTTGTCGTCCATCGCGCTCAGGATCATGCCCTGGCTCTCGATACCGGCCAGTTTGGCGGTCTTCAGGTTGGTAATCACCGCAACCTGGGTTCCCACCAGCGTCTCGGGATCGTACCACTTCTGGATGCCGCTCACCACGGTGCGCTCGCCGTCCTTGCCCAGGCCCAGGCGGAACTTCAGCAGTTTGCTGCTCTTCTCCACCTTTTCGCAGGCAAGCACGCGGGCCACCTGGATCTTGCACTTGAAGAAATCGTCGATGGAGATCTCTGCCGGGTATTCCGGCTCGTCATGCTTCGATTCCTTCTTTTCCTTCTTCTCCGGCTTCTCCGCGGACTTTTCTTCCTTTTTCTCCGCCTTGGCCGGTGCTGCGAGCGCTTCCAGTTCCTTGTTCACGTCAATGCGGGGGAACAGGGCGTCGCCCTTGTGCACCTTCGTGCCGGCGGTGATGCCGCCGAAGGACTGCAGGGAATCCCACGTTTTCAGTTCCGGATCCTCCACGCCCAGCTGCGCAAAGATGCGTTCCGGCGTCGAGGGCATAAACGGCCCGACCAGCACGGCGGTAAACCGCACGCATTCCGCCAGGTTCCGCATCACGTTGGCCAGTCGGTCCTTCTTTTCCGGATCCTTGCCCAGCACCCAGGGCTGCGTCACGTCAATATACTTGTTGCACTCGCCGATCACCTTCCAGATCTCCGCCAGCGCCTGGGAGAACTGCAGCTTGTCCATCTGCTCCTCCACCAGGGCGGGCAGCGCGGCGCAGTGCTCCTGCAGGGGCAGGTCGGTTTCCGGATCCACGGCATCGGTCGCCGCCGGCACCTCTCCGCCGAAGTACTTCTCGATCATCGCCACCGTCCGGCTCACCAGGTTGCCCAGGTCGTTCGCCAGGTCCGCGTTCATGCGGGTCAGGAAGGACTCATTGGTATAGTTTCCGTCCGCGCCGAAGGGCATTTCCCGCATCAGGTAGTAACGCAGCGGATCAACACCGTAGCGCGCCACAATCGGTTCAGGATAAACGACGTTGCCCTTGGATTTGCTCATCCGGTCCGCGCCGAACAGCAGCCAGCCGTGGCCGAAGACCTGCTTCGGCAGCGGCAGTCCCAGGGCGTGCAGCATAATCGGCCAGTAGATCGTGTGGAAACGCACGATTTCCTTGCCCACCAGGTGCACGTCCGCCGGCCAGTACTTCCGGAACAGTTCATCGTGGTCCGTTCCGTATCCCAGCGCGGTGATGTAGTTGCTCAGCGCGTCAATCCAGACGTACACCGTGTGCTTCTCGTCGAAGTCCACCGGCACGCCCCACTTCACGCTCGTCCGGCTCACGCACAGGTCCTGCAGGCCCGGGCGCAGGAAGTTGGTCAGCATTTCGTTGGCCCGCTTCGCCGGCTGGATGAAGTCCGGATGGGTTTCAATATAGTCAATCAGCCAGTCCTGGTATTTGCTCATCTTGAAGAAATAGCTTTCTTCCTGCATCGGCTGGCAGGGCCGTCCGCAGTCCGGGCAAACCTTCACGCCGTCCTTCTCCACCAGCTGGGTGGGCGTCCAGAAGCTCTCGCACGGCGTGCAGTACATGCCTTCGTACTCAGCCTTGTAAATGTCGCCCTGCTCCCAGAACTGCCGGAAGATCTTCTGCACGATCTTCATATGGCGCTCTTCCGTGGTGCGGATGAAGTCGTCGTATTCGATGTTCATCAGCTTCCACAGGTCCTGGGTTTCCGCCACGATCTTGTCCACATACTGGATCGGGGTTACGCCGGCTTCGGCCGCCTTCTTCTCGATCTTCTGGCCGTGCTCGTCGGTACCGGTCAGGAAGTAGGTGTCATAGCCCGTCATCTTCTTGAAGCGCGTCATCGTGTCGGCCGCCACTGTCGTATAAGTATGGCCGATGGTCATGTTCCCGGATGGATAATAAATCGGTGTGGTAATGTAGAATGTTCCGCGCTTGGATTCCATGGTACCTTCCTCCTGTTTATTATTTTATCCCTTATGTAGGATAATACCGAAGGGGTTCAGGGGGCGATCGGAAAGCCCCCTGCTTTCAAAACAAAACGGGCTGTTGCGGCGCAACAGCCCGTTGTCAGTCAGTTCTCTGTTACTGCGCTTCG
>LVBD01000014.1 GCA_001604275.1 Spirochaetales bacterium Spiro_02 | reverse complement strand
TCCCCATATCCCAAGTTGTGGGATTCCTGGTCAATCCACTGCTGGAGCATTTCACCAATCATCTGGTAGCCTCCTTCCTACTCTTGCCTAAGATTTCTTGAATCTCAACTTCTGAGAACCGTACCGCCCCTTGAATTTTCAGAAAGGGAATCCTTTTCTGCGATACCCAAACTCTGATTGTTTGGTGAGCAAGTCCAAGATAATCGGCAAGCTCTTTAGTATTGAGCAATCTTTCCATGTAGCTCCCCCTGGTCTTTTCTTTAAGCTATATCAATAATACTATACAAAAGTCAACTTGTCAAGTCAGAAATGGCGCATAACTCCTTACCACATAATACTATAGTAGTAAGATGTGTAAATGAGATTGTAAGTGTATAGAGTGTAAACATATCTTTTAGTACAAGCACATGTTGCAAACAAAAATCGCCCCTAGCCGAAGCCAAGAGCGATAGGAAAATGCAAGAATTGGGTTTGTCTATTTGGTCATCATTTGCTGGATACTGCTTATTTCTTGGTAGTTTTCAAGTCTGAAATGGGTGTACCGTTCGGTCATGCTTTCTTGCCTGTGTCCGGTAATCATCCTAACCTTTGAATCGGCGATACCAGCAGAACGCAATATCGTATTGGTGGTATGCCTTAGAGAGTGAAACACGATGTTTCTTTTGAGTCTGTCCACCTCACTGATACCGATACTTGCCAAAGCCCTGTATAGCATTTTCTCTATCCAGGACTTGCTCATAGGTGAGGACTTACTTGCACCAAAGAAAACAATTTGCGTTGCACCTGTGGTCTTTATCACCTCTTGGAGAACCTCATAGATATATGGGGTAATGGGCAAATCTCTCATGCTTCCACATTTGGGTTCTTTGAGTCCGTACTTCTCTTCCCATGCCGTATGCACTTCGATGTAATCGGGATGAACCTGTGATACTTG
The DNA here is from genome assembly GCA_001604275.1 of Spirochaetales bacterium Spiro_02. Classification (GTDB taxonomy): domain Bacteria; phylum Spirochaetota; class Spirochaetia; order Sphaerochaetales; family Sphaerochaetaceae; genus Spiro-02. The sequence goes on along the minus strand of LVBD01000014.1, from coordinate 37,725 downwards.
CAAGCCCCTTACCTCGCTCATTCTCAAACCTGTAGCAAGGGTCAAGAGCGTGATTGCATAAAATTTGTATTCCGGCCATATCAGGGGATTAAGCAATGCTTTTACCTCGTCAAGGGAAAGTACCCCTCTCTCTTTTGCCCCACCTCCAACAGGCTTAACATACTGTGCTGGGTTCTCTGTGATGTACTCTTGCTTGCAAGCTTCTTCCAGCATAACCCGAAGTATCTGGAGTCGCTGGTTGATTGTTGCCGAAGCGATTCTGTTGTCGCTTGCCATATCAATAACCCAACAATCTATCTTCTTGGGGGTGATATCCCTAAGCCGATACTTTCCCCACTTGGGGATAATGTGGTTTCTAGTGATTGATTCACTGTTGTCCAAAAAGCCTTGACTGACTGTCCGAAGCCTTGCCCTTCGCCCTAATGCATACAATCCATCATGAGCCCAAAAGCCCTTGGCAAAGTCGGAGAATAAGATATTGAGTCTTTCTTGTTCTTTTCGGATTTCCTCATTGGCTTTGTCGTCAATGTACTTCTGAGTCCAGAGAGCAGCTGCCGCCTTTGATGACTGTCCTGTGGATATTTTCAAGTCCGGTTCGGCTGGGTTGTCACTATGGATTTTCGCATAGTAAACAATCTTGTTCTTCTGGGTAGTCCGCTTGTAGAGTGAGAATTTTTCCTTCGGTCGTGCCATGTTGCACCTCCAAAAGACCCCTTGCTCCTTTTTAAAGGTCACAATAAAGGTCACACTTGTGAGATACACATAGACTCCGACCGTTCGGTAGTCTTGCCATCCTCTTGTAACACAAGAGTTTAGCTATTGGGCCCGATTGGATTTGAACCAACGACTCCCACCATGTCAAGGTGATACTCTCCCACTGAGTTACGGGCCCGAAAAGCTACCGGAATAACCAGCGAATAGCACCATAGCATAACATCGATTTTCTGTCTAGTAGGTTGTCGGAAAAACTCGGCACCGGCTACCCGCGTTCCAGTTCCTCCTCAAGGGATTCCCATAATAACTCTTTGCATGGAAAAAGAATCAAAGGATGGCACGCTATGGAAAGGATAGGCCCGATCAACGAACGGGCCTATCCCACGCAAATATGGAGAAGAAAGTCCGAACTTCGGATTTCCTTCCGGCAAAAGTTAGAAGTCGAGGCTCATCTGGAGCTTCATGCCAGGCTTGCTTTCGATATCGCAGAACTTGGCGGTATAGGTGACGCCGCCCAACGTATAGTCTGCACGGAGATAGTAGCCGAGCGTGCTGCTTTCGACATCGGATAGATCCTTGAACGTAAAGCCGGCAGACAGGCCGAGTTGATCGAAACCGCTGTAGGAAGCACCGAAGCCGAGGCTATGCTTGTATTCGACGCAGTTGTCATAATCGTTATATGCATACTCGACATACGCACCGATGTCCTCGTACCCGCCTGTAATAGCCGCAAGATACAGATTGTTCGCCGCATCGTAATCTTCTCCGATGCCGATCAAGCCGAACACGGAGGCCGCGAGGTCGAAGTCGAGATCAGCAATCGAGGAAATGTCCACTTTCGCACTGGCATTCAAGCCGTAGTCTGCGGATACTGCGTCATGATTCAGTTCCGTGGGGTTGTTCGCGAACGAAAGGGCTACGTCCACACCCTCCATCGGAGTACTCTTAGCGCTGAGCAGGACGCCATCGGTACTGTTGAAGAAATCATACTGGGCGCGGACGGTCACAATACTCTGATACCCGATGTCCAAGGCAAGCGGATAATCGTTACGGGAATGGTTGGCAGACCGGAAGCCATCGTAGTTGTCGTCTACTGTACTGGACGGGTCGGCATACGCATAGAAACCGGAGACCTGTGCATTGCCTGCATAGGCGGTCAAAGCAACCGGCAGTTCTACTCCGGCATCGGCCAGGGCCTTGCTCAGGTACACGGTCAGCTGGGCCTGGACGTCAAAGTCGTTCAGACTCATCTGAGGAATATCCTCCCCATCAGTTTCTACAGCCCTGAACGAAATCTTCGCATAATCGGTTGTGGCGGAAAGGGACGCATTGACCGGATAATAGCCGGCATCCGTACCATTCTCGTCGTAGATTCCCTTTTCCGACCCATCGAACGTGAACTTGTATCCGACAGTCGCCGTTCCGCCGAAACTGACGGCTGCGAACAGGCTGACGGCGACAAGACCAACCGCAAGAATCGCAACTAATCTCTTCTTCATGTTTTTTCTCCATTTTTGGTGAAAGTAGATTTGTACTTCACACTATGGGGCCGTCTCATGGAACGAATATGCCCGGCGCATAACGGGCTTGGGTATTATTTTCAAGAACATGCGACCAGTATGGCGATTCTCGGGAAAATCACACGAAATCGTGCTGTTTCACTGATTTTGCGTCGCAACGCTTCATCGTACCTACGCATTTGTGGACGTATGGCGGAGTTTCCCGGTTCGACATCACGCTGCGAGAGGAATACACGGTATGCGAAACAAATCATGCATATCGAGTCTGTGCGAATACGACTTTTATGAAGGAAGAAGCCTCATGATTCTATTCTACGACAATCCGCAAGCCGACGGGATATACCGCCGGCTCGGGTTCCGTAAAGTGGGTACATGGGGGATACTTTCTCCTGCAAGGAGAGCGACGGACGCTTAGTAGACCTGCTGGTGATTCTTCGCGTATTCCTCGAATAGTTTGATGCAGACATCGTGGCCGGTCTGTGCGAGGCGAACCAGTTTCGGCTCCTTGTCGCGGCCGCTTTCAAAATAGCGGTAGATGAAGTCGTCCCGGAACCCGATCCGCTCGGCTTCCTGAGGAGTGCAGGCGAAATAGACCGTCTTGATGTTCGCCCAGATGATGGCCGACATGCACATCGGGCAGGGGTATCCGGTAGCGTAGAGGGCGCATCCTGAAAGATCGTGGGTTCCAAGGACCTTGCCGGCTTGTCTGATCGCATTCACTTCGGCGTGTGCGGTCGGGTCATGATCCTTCAGTACGCTGTTGCTCGATACTGCTATGACCTTCCCGTCCTGTACGATAGCGGCTCCGAACGGACCTCCGAACCCCTGTTCCATCGTAGTTCGGGCCTGCTCCGAGGCCAGTCGCATTATTGTTTCATGCTCGTCTGTGCGCATCGTTTTCCTCCGGGGCAAGAATATCATGGGATGGTCGCTCCTGCAACCAAGGATTGTTGCATTCTGTTTCATTCGCTCATCGATACCACTGCTCCCAGCAGTCTTTTCTTTGTCGCCGCATCCTGTGGTCCTGGGAATGCGGGACTTGCGAAAGACATCCTCGGCATAGTAAGGTCGGTCCATGGCAGCACGAATGAAGCGCGGCGCGCATGCGACGCTGGTGACGGTCCTGTTGGTCATCCTGGCCGTACTGTCGGCCGGATGTGCCTCCGATGGAGCGCTGGAGCGGAAGATACCTGACGATGCCGTGGTGATCGCCAGCGTAGGCGACAGCATCACCTACGGGACGTTGATTACCGATAGGAACAAGAACAGCTATCCCGCCCAGTTGCAACGGATGCTCGGGGATGGGTTTTTCGTCGTGAACTATGGCGTGAGCGGACGCACCATGCTCGACACGGCGGATAAGCCGTACCGGAGACATCGATATTTCGAGGAGAGTCACCGTATCGAACCCGATATCGTCGTGATCATGCTCGGAACGAATGATACGAAGCGAAAGAACTGGACCGATCTCGAATCCTATGTCGAAGCTTGCCGAGCTATGGTGGAATCGTATCGGAGTCTGCCTTCCCGTCCGTGCGTCGTACTGCTGACGCCACCGGCGGCGTTCGGCGATTCCGGACCGCATCGGCTTCGCTATGGCATGGACCGGCATCTCGTTCGTGAGATCGGTCATGCGATCAGGAATCTTGGAGAAGAACTTCGACTGCCGGTCGTCGATATCTTCGCCGCAACGGAAAACCATCGGGAGTATTTCCTTGCGGACGGCATCCATCCGAACCGGGAAGGCGCGCATGTCATCGCCCTTGCCGTCGAGGCCGCAGTGTCGCATTGCATCGCTGGGTTCTGATTCGGACGAAGCCGTTCATCGTTCTTCGGTAATTTCCGTCTGCTTGATCCTTGCTATGACGGGGATGATGACCGCCACCGCAAGGATTCCGACGAGGATGTTGCTTACCGCCATGACGATGCCGGCGCTTTCGCTACCGAAGTCCGTATAGCGCTGCAGATACCAGAGTACCGGAATGCGGAAGACGAACACCCTGCAGAAATTGACGAACAGCGTCAGTCGGGTATATCCTAGGCCGAAAAGCAGCGCCATCGTGGAACTGTTGATCGCCAGCATGATGCAGCTGATCGAGTCGTACCGGAATATCGAAACGATCGTCGTCTGGAACGTCGTATCGAATCCGGTGGCGCTATGGGCGAACAGGCCGCTGATTGGCCAGGCGAACAGGTTCAGTAGGATATAGCCTGCGGTTCCGATGCAGAGGTTGATGTCCAGAATCCGCCAGAATGCGGAGAGTATTCTCCGCGGTGTTCCGCCTCCCTTGTTCTGGCTGATGATCGCCGATCCGCCGTCCTGGAATCCGTTCTGGACACCAGTGACCGATCCGTTCATGTTGTTTGAAATTCCCAGCGCACCGACGGTGATGACTCCGTATTGACCGACCATGGAGTTTATGACCGTCTTGCCCAACGCGAACGCCGATTTCTCCACGATCACGGGAAACGAGATTTTCAATATCGGTCCCACGATCTCCTTGGTAAAGCTGACATATTTCCGGGAAAAGCTGAAGACATCATTTGAGGCGGTCAGGTTCCTGCATGCGATAGCCAGCAATGTTCCTTGGGCGAGTACCGTCGCTATGGCGATCATGACGATATCGGCGCGAAGCAGGTAGACGAACAGTGCGGTCAGCGACAGCTTCAGGACGACGGTCAGCAGGTTGAGCCGAAGAATCCGGCCCGAATTGCCCCGCGCCCGTTCCATGGCGATGTATACGGCATTGAAGAAACTGAAGATCGTTGCGACGAGCGTTACGGCGAAGTATCTCGATCCGATTTCTATGAATCGAGCTGGGGTTCCGGTCATGCGTAGCAGCGCAGGAACGAAGGGAATGGCGAGCGCCACGGCCAGACCGATGATGGCGCACAGGGCCACGAGCGTGCTGAGTCGTTTTTTCACAAGTTCGTACTCGCCAGCCCCGTAGGCTTCGCTGATCTTGATGCTTCCTCCCATGGCGAGCCCCTGTCCGACGGCGCTGACGATGACCTGCATCTGGGAAAGATAGGCGACTGTGGAGACCGATTCCGAGCCGACGTGCGAAGCCATCAGCGTGTCGAGAATCGAAAACAGCTGGTTGATTCCCTGGAACACGGCGAGAGGGATGCAGACAGTGCGGACGACCTTCCACATGTCGCCGTGCAATGCGAACTTTCTGAATTGTTCATCTTTTGTTGAGAGCTTTGCGATGGCCATGCATCCTATATAGCACAAAAATTTCGTATTATACCTTGAATTTATTGCTTATTACCGTATTACTACTGAAAATTTGTCACTTCCGATACATTCTGCTATATGATGGAACCATGACGGAAAGGACATTGATCATCAACAGGAAACGAAGGGGATCGTACTATCGAATGGACGAGGCCCACAGCCATGAGGCGTACGAGATATACTATCTTGTCTTCGGCACGCGCAAATTCTTCATCGGCGACACGATCTGCTACATCAAGCCGGGAGATCTGGTTGTCATACCGAAAGGGGAACTGCACAGGACTTCGTTCGATTCGGGCTCGACGCACGAGCGCATCTACGTCTATTTCTCCGAGAACTACCTCGAAGAATTGTTCGAGCGGTTCGGGCGCTGTCAGATGCTGGAGAATCTGTCCTATCCGCCGGTCCAGATTCCTCCGTATCAAAGGGAGTATCTGGAGAACCTTTTTGGGAAGATGGAGATGGAATATGAGCGTGGGGATCGTTTTTCCGACTTGTTGCTTCGCGACAGTCTGACCGAGCTCCTCGTGTTCATCATGCGGTGCAGGCAGTCCCTGAAGCAGCCTGCGCTTTCCGATATGAGCAGCGTCGACGTCCGGATGCAGGAGGCCGCCAGATACATCGCGCGAGAGTTCCGTCGGAACCTGACGCTGGGGATCGTCGCCGGACATATGGGGTTGAGTCCGTCCTATTTTTCAAGAAAGTTCAAGGAAGCGACCGGATTCGGGTTCAAGGAATATCTGTGCCTTGTAAGGATCCGGGCCGCTTCGTCCCTGCTGCTGGAGACGAAGCGTTCAGTGACCGATATCGCGTTCGCTTGCGGCTTCAACGACAGTAACTACTTCGGCGATACGTTCCGCAAAATGAAAGGAGTGTCACCGTCGCGCTATCGAAACGGGCGCGGGACTTTCATGTGATAGATTTCATGCTTTTGGCGATGCGCGGCGGACCGTCTTCGTTGACAGTCCTTGTATGGCGGATTATCCTTGTCGCATGGTTTCACGAAAGTGTACCGGAAGGAGATATGATGAAGGTTTTCGCCCATAGAGGGTTTTCTGGAAAATACCCGGAAAATACGATGCTCGCATTCCAGAAAGCGCTGGAAGCAGGCGCAGATGGAATTGAACTGGATGTGCATGAAAGCAAAGACGGAAAGTTGGTCGTCATCCACGACGAACTGCTGGCAAGGACAACGGGAAAAGACGGAACCGTCAGCGACTATACCTTGCAGGAACTGACATCGATACGCGCGTCAATGACGATGGATGATCTGTTCGACACGAAGATTCCATCGTTCGAGGAATACTGTGACTTCGCAGCCGGGAACAGGATGATCACCAATGTCGAAATCAAGACGAATCTCTGCTGGTATCCCGATATAGAGAAACGGACTTTTGATATGGTCAAGGCGTTCCACCTGGAAGACAGGATCATTTTCTCGTCGTTCAACTGGTTGTCCGTGATCCGGTTGCGCCAGCTTGCTCCTGACATTCCTTGCGGGCTCCTGTACGAGGGGCATGGAGTACGTCATCTTGCTTTCCAGGCGAAGGAACTTGGCCTGCGGTATCTGCATCCCGGCTTCTCGTTGCTGGACGACGAGACTGTTGCCGAGTGTAAGGCGAGCGGTATCGGACTGAATGTCTGGACAGTCAACGATGAACAGAAGATGTCACGACTGATGGAATGGGATGTCGATAGTGTCATCTCCAATGTTCCGGATCTCTGTCTGAAGATGCTCGATAGAAGTTGACCGACTGCGGCATCTGCCGCTTGAACGAAACCCCGACAAGAACCGCCTATCGTGGCTTTTGGTTCCTATCGGGGAAGAGTATTTGCATTGCATCCGCATGCATGCGGATGAACCGGATCAATCCACTGAGCCTTCGTGTCCTTGAGATTCCATGGTGATGTCGCTGCTATCGAGTTTCGTGAGCCGTCTCACGTCATATTCGCGCAACTGGTTGTTCAGCGATTCAGGGTCATCGTAATGCTTCTCCTTGTGTGCGTTGAGGATGGAATAGAGGACCGGCGAGAGGAGCAGCGTCAAAAATGCGCCGGTGACCAGTCCACCGGTGAACGTCAGGGCGATGGGTTGCATCATTTCCGAGCCTTCTCCAGGGAAGAATGCCATCGGTATCATCCCCAGTACCGTAGTGAGCGTCGTCATGAGGATCGGACGTAGACGGCTTCTCGCGGCATTCAGGCATGCTTCCTTGATCGGCATCTTCTCGCTGACCAGCCGATTGATCGTGTCTACCAGGACGATGCCGTTGTTGACGACGACACCGATCAGCGCCACGATGCCGACGATGGAGAACAAGCTGAAATCCTGGCCCATGATCAGATGGATGCCTACGACGCCGATCAACAGCAGGGGAATCGTTGCGAAGATGATCAGCGGATCGAGCAGACTTTCGAACTGGGCCGCCATGACCGCATAGACGAGGAACAGGGCAAGGACGATGATCATGATCAGCGAACCGCTGTAGCTGTTGAACTGGCTCATCTCGCCGCTCTGCTCCAGCGTCACGCCGTCGGGAAGGATCAAGTATTGTTCCAGCGCCTCGTCGACCAGCGGCTGGACCTCGCTCGCCGCATATCCATCGAGCAACGAAGCCGTGACATGGTTCACTCTCACCCGATCTTCTCGCGTGATGGTTTTCGGTGCGGTGCCTGTGGTAAAGGTGACGAAGCTGTCAAGACGGACCTTGCCATTTTTGGCCGGAACGAGGAGCGAGCCAAGAGAATCGACCGAGGCTAGATCGGCATCATCGAGCTTGACGACTACGGTGTAGGTCGTATCGGCGCTGAATGTGGTGATTTCCGTCGCATCCAGACCGGTGATGGCGGCCTGAAGCGCAGTGGAGAGCGTGCTCATATCCACTCCGAGATCCTGAGCCCTCCGCTGGTCGACGTCGATGGATATCTTTGGAGCACCGTTGGTCATATCGCTTTGGATATTGGTCGCCTGCGGTACATAGGTAGTGAGGATCGATACGATCTGATCGGACACCTGCTTGGTCACGTCGGTATCTTCGGAGTGGATTTCGACATCGATCGCGCTCGAGGATCCTGGGCCTCTCCCTGCGGAGAACGTCCATGTGGCGCTCGGATCCAGTTGCATCAGAGGCCTGATCAGGTTCTTGATCTCCGCGGCGCTGGTCGTCTGTTCGGTAATGTCTGGAAGGGAGATCGTCAGGCTGCCTGTATTGCTGGTCCCGACATCCACCATGATGCTTGTCCAGCTTTCTCCGGGAAGCGTATCCATGATTTTCTGCTGCATGTCGAACAGATATCCTTTCGTCACGGTTTGGTTGGTGCCGGGATCGAGAGTGAGGGACATGGAGACTGAATCGTCGGTATTCATCGATGGGGTCAGGCTCATGCCGATGCCGGAGAATTGTTGGAGGCTCAGCGCCAGCAGAAGCGCTAGCAGGACGATCAAAAGCAACCGGTGTCGAAGAAAATATGCGAGGACCCGCACATAGGCGTTGCGCATTCCCTCTTCGAAGCGGGACATCAGGTTGTCGATCCAGCGGAGGGGAGGGAACCGAAGCGGTTTCTGTGTCCGTGTATTGATCCGCAGGATGCTGCCCGCGAGCGCCGGCACCAGCGTCACTGCGACGAACAGAGAACTCGCCAGGGAGATGCATACGGTGATGACCAGATCCTGGAACATCATGCCGATCATCCCCAGATCGTATTTGTAGATCAGGACGGGGACGAATACGCACAGCGTCGTCAACGTGGAGGCGACGATCGCATTGAACATGTTCTTGCTACCGAGAATCGCCGCGATAGCTGATTTCTCACCCAACGAGCGGTACGTATAGGTGTTTTCCAGGATGATGATCGACGCATCGACGATCATGCCGATGCCAAGAATCAGGCCGCTCATGCTCATGCTGTTGACTGTGACTCCGGCTATCGCCATGACCATCAGCGTGATCATGATGCAGATCGGCATGGACAGTGCGATGATCAGCGTGCTCTTGATCCCCCTCAGGAAGAGAAAGATGATAGCCGCTGCGAGCACGATGCCTTCGATCGCCGACTTGTATACTTCGTCCATCGTCGACGATATCATCTGCGTCGAGTCCTGTTGGATCGTCAGCTGGATCCCTTCGGGAAGTTGGGCGTTGATCGAAGCAAGTTGCGACTTGACTTCTTCCGCCACGGTGGTTGCGTTGCTATCTGAATCATTGGAGACGCTGAGCGTGACGACTTGGCTTCCGTTATAGTATGACTCTTTGCCGTTCGCTTCGAGGTTCTTGGAAACTTCCGCTATGTCCTGCACACGTACCGGCACATCGTCTATCGTCGCGACGACCGTCTGCCTGATCTGATCGAGCGACGTATACCGCTCGTCGGTGGCGATCTGGTAGTTCATGCCGTCCTGCGTGATCGTTCCGCCGGTACTTTGGATGTTCCGGTCTTCTATAGCGCTGGATATTTCACTGAGCGTCAGACCATAAGCCGCAAGACGGTTTTCGGAGACGTTTACTTCGTATTCGACCGTCCCGCCGCCGAACGCTTCGACTTGCGAGACCCCGGAGATCCGTTCGATCAGAGGCGTGACCGTATCATCGGCGATCTGCTGCAGTTCCTCCGTGTCGCGGTCGCCGCTGAGCGTGAGCCTGAGAATGGTGCTGCTGCTTGACATGTCGAATCTCATGACCTGAGGGGTGTCCGCCCAGTCGGGCAACTGACTGGTGACCCGGGAGATGAACGTCGAGATATCGTCGGAGGCCTCGTCCAGATCCGTGCCGTATGAGAACTCCAGCATGAGCATCGCCTGTCCTTCGGAGCACTGCGATGTCATGGATTCGAGATCCTCGAGCGAACTGAGCGAGCTTTCCAGGGTTTTCGCTACTTGTTGTTCGATTTCTTCCGGTCCAGCTTCGTCACAGTCGACGAACACGGTCAGCATCGGCATTTCAACGGAGGGGTAGAGCGCGATATCGAGGTTCGGAAGGAATACCAAGGCGATGACGCAGATCAATACATAGACCATCGTCATCAGTACGGGACGCCGTACGGAGAGTTCGGATAATGTCATGAATATTCCCCCTTAGTCCAGGACGTTGACGGCGACGCCGTCACCAGCGGAACCGACGACGATGACCTGGTCACCTTCCGAAAGACCGGAGAGAATGACTGTCTGGGTATCGTTCGAACTTCCTGTCGTAACGATCTGTCGTTTGGCGGTGCCTTCCTTGACGACGTAGACCACCGAATCGTTGAGGAAGGTCGAGATCGCCGATGTCGGAACGGTGATGCAGTCGTCTATTTGCTCGGTGATCAGGTCGAGACTGATGTACATCCCTTCTTTCAGACCCGCCGTATCCCCTATGATATCCAACTCGATGTCGACAGTCCGAGTGGAGGTGTCTACCGTTGGTGAGATATACGTAAGGATGGCGTCATATGTGCGATCCGCCCATGCGGCGGTGGTGAATGTCGCCGACATGCCGTTTTCCAGCGTTCCGAGATACTTCTCAGGAATCTTGGCGGTAATGACCAATGTCTTGTCCCCTGCGATCGTGGCGATGGATGTGCTGGTCGTTATGGTCGCGCCGACCGCAACGGATACCGATTCCACTGTTCCCGTGACCGGAGCCGTGACCGGGCTCGCTTTGTACTGAGCACCCGGTTTCGAAGGATCGACGGTGGCGATGACATCACCTGCCTGCACCGCATCCCCTTTCTTTATTGTCAGCTGGGTGACCTGTCCTCCGATTTCCGCGAATACATCTATGTCATGACCTTCGCTTCCTATCTCCCCGTTCATTTTCGTGGTCTTCAGGAACGTGGATGACGCTGCGGTCGCTACGGAGACGTTGACTACCTGTGACTGGGATGTATTTGTCATACCAGACCCAGGACCCATTCCGGCTTCTGTCGCGCCATCGTCGGAGGTGCCTTTCTGCATGTTCATGATAATGGCCGCCGCTAATGCGCAGCATATCGACAGCAATATGATCGTAATGACGACATCGAACGCCGAATGTCTTTTGTTCATGATTCATTTTCTCCTATGGGTTCTTCCGTCAGACGGAAGCGGAATACTGTGTTTGCAAGGTGGCGAGGTCGATTCCGAGCAGCGATGCGAGGTCGTAACAGGACAGCAGCTGGCTGAGTTTCGTGTTCAAAAGGGTGACTTGGGCGTTGAGCAGTTCGGTTCTTGCCTCCTCCAGTTCCTGTGCGGACAGCAGCCCCGCCTCGAATGCCTGCTGGGATAGTTCGTAGCTGTACTGAGAGGTCTCTACGTTCTGTGCCTGCATCATGATATTCTCCTGCTGTTGTGTGATGCTTGTCACGGCGCTGTCGATCGACTGAAGGAGCGTCTGCCGTCCGGCCTGCAGCTGGAGCTGTGCGGTCGTTACCGCATCCTGGGAGTCCTTGATCTGCAGGTTGGCCGTCGTCCCATTGATATAGGAACTGAGGGGGACGCTGACGGAAAGGGACAGCGATGCGGTATCGTTCAGTCCGTTGGTCGTTTGTGTCGTCGCCGCCGCGGTTTCCGAGAGAGTCCATGAGGTCGAGACGCTGACCGTCGGGACGCGATTCGCAAGCGTCGTGGTCTTGCTGTCGTTCTGTGCCTGTGCCAGCGCATTGCGAAGCGCTTTGATCGTGGTCGTATCTTCTCCATACTGTTCGTAGAGTTGCCGGGAAGCAGGAAGTGCGAGCTCTACGGTCTGTGGAAGATCTTCTACTGCGAATGCTTCCAGTTCGATGCCCGTCAATGCTTTGAACGCGCTCATGGCAAGGGTTTTGGAGTCCTGCAATTGCTTGAGCTGGATTTCCGCCTTCGATACGGAAAGCTGAGCCTGGACCACCGTCAGGTTCGGCGCCGTTCCGTTTTCATATTGATCCTGCGCTGTCTGGAGCTGCTGCTTCGCCTGGTCGAGGCTCAATTGCGCTTCTTCGACGGCGTTTTCGTTTGCGGCAAGATTCCAATATGCAGTAATGACGCTCTCTTGAAGCGACGAAAATGTGCTCTGATAGGTCAGCGAGGCATCCTCCTTGTTCAGAGCTCTTGTCTGCGAATCCGTCAGCATGGAGCCGTCGAAGCTGAAGCTCGCTCCTGCGCTCACATTCATGTTGATTCCTGAATAGGTTCCGGAAATGACGCTGCCGCCTGTCGATAGTCCTCCGGTCAATGAAATGGACGGCATGAACGTCGATGCCGTCGCATTCTGCGTACGGAGCGCCTGTTGCAGTTTGATCTGTGCGATCGAAAGGTCGATATTGTTCTGTCGCGATGCTTGTAGCGCCTCCTGCAACGTGACGACCGTGGTCGCCGTTTCCGTCGCACAGAGAGGGATGCCGATACTCATGGCCAGACAACATGCCGCCACCAATAGAAATGGTTTCTTGATTCGGATCATCGATAGGTTTCCTCATGCGACCGTCGCCGGACATGTCCTGCCCGTGCGTGACCGGTCACTCACAATTATCTATGGGAAGGTGGAGTAGGGAGGGTTGTCAGTCTGAAGTTTATATGTGACTGTTTGAAGAATGTGTGAAGAATATGTTATTGGCCGGCCTTGCGGGAGGGCGAAGAGTCGTGGGAGAACATGATGATCGCCATGGCGCAGATGATGACATATCCTGCGATGCTCGACAGATCGGGTCGCTGGCCGAAGATGATGAGCCCGAGCAATGCCGAGAAAATGACCTGTGAATAGTCATAGACCGAAATTTCTCTTGCAGGTGCGTAGGTGTATGCGGCGGTAATGGCGAACTGTCCGCCGGTGGCGCTCAGCCCGGCGCACAGCAGCAGTCCGATCTGTCCGAACGTCATCGGCGCATGGTCGAGCAGTAGCCATGGAAGGGTAATGAGACAGGAAAAGGAGGAAAAGAAGAAGACGATCAGGGATCCTCTCTCGCCCCGGCCACCCAGCGCCCTGACGCATGTGTAGGCTGCGCCGGCTCCGATGCCGCCGAGCAACCCGATCAATGAGGCTGAGAGATCCGCATTGGCGAACGTCGGCTTGACGATGAACAGGCTTCCGATGAACGCTCCGGCGACGCACAGCGCCTGGAGAATCGAAATCCGTTCCCGCAGGAACAGGAGACTGAACAGGATGGCGAAGAACGGGGAAAGCTTATTGAGCATGGATGCGTCGGAAAGCACTAGATGGTCCACCGCATAGAAATTGCAGAGAATGCCCACCGTTCCGGCGAAGGATCGGAGCACGAGCAACGGGAAGTTTCCCTTGCCCCAGTGAAAGGATTCTTTGTTGCGTATCAGGATCCCTGCTGCGACGATCATCGCCACGAAATTCCGGAAAAAACTTTTCTGGATCGACGGAATGTCGCCCGCCAGACGGACGAATACGTTCATCGTGGCGAAGCAGAATGCCGAAATGATGATGGCAGCGATTCCTTTGTACGTTTTGTTCATATGGGGCGATTGTATCGTTCGCACGCTTCTCTGCCAACCGCTATAGGTCGATTCCTGCCGTCAGACAGAGGAACATGCGGGCCATCCACGGTCTGACAACCGATGAAAAAACTTCCGCTTCCCCTTCGATCGCTTGCAGGATGCCGCCGGTTCCGAATACATGGCTCAGTCCCACCCCCAGTTCCAGCCGATACGTGGAGTTGCCCGACAGAATCGCCCCTTGCGGAATGATCGATAGCCCGGCTTCGATATCGACCAGAGGTCGGAGACCTCCGAAGACGACACGAACCGGTGCGGTTGAATCGGCGATATGGTTGATATGCTCTACCATGTCGTAGGAAATGAAACCGACCCCGGCTTGTCCGTACGGAACCACCCATCCTTCCGAGAAGCGTTCCGGTGCCCGCCATCTTGCCGATGCGATCCAGCTTGCGTTGTTCGATCGTTTGCGGGGAGCTTCAGGCTCATCCTCTTCCCCTTCAGGATCGAGAGGGCCTCCCTTGTATTGGACGGATCCAACGACGGACAGTCCCGGAACCGTAGCGATAGGCGCTTCAATCTTGAGCAGATGGACCGAGCGCCCCAGAAGATATCCGGCTCCCATGGCGATGTCTAGATCGCTTCGCCGCCATGTCGGTGTTCGCATCAGGACACCTGCGTCGATGCTCACGATTCCGTAACCGCTTCGAATCGCAGGATTTGCGGAGAACTCCACGGCAAGAAGCCCAGCCCTGATGTCGAAGCCTATGACCGGCCCTGTTTTCAAAACGCTCATGAGGCGTTGCGTCGGCCATTGCGTCATGCCCTGCTGCCAGATCCATCCGGCTTTGAACGATACGACCTGCGTGTCCGCAGCAAGCAGGCTGAACAAAACGCCGATCCGTTCCTGGGTCTCGAATCCCGTAATGACCTCGGCTTGTCCGTCCACCGCCAAGGAAATCTTTCCTTGAGCGGAACCTGCCAGGTTCCATATGCTTCCAACGGAGACTATCGCTCCGAGTTCCGCCGACACGAGCGGATCCCCGATGGGTGCGTCGTAGTCGATGGTCAGATACGGGCGGTTGATGATCTTGTGGAACCGGTTCTGAATTTCCACCAGGCCGAGATTCCCGGCAAGATGCAGTCCGAAATACGGCCGCACGGAAATGTCCGCCCATGATGGCGTCATGGTGCGCAACGGGGAAAGATGCATCCCGTATCCAAGTCTGGCCACGTCGTAACGTCCTTGGTACGGCTCGGCATCCGCGTCCCAGGTCGTTTTCCAACCTCGATTCGTATACCCTTCGAACGCAAGTTCCGCCCACCACAGCGGAGCTTCGACGAGGATCCTGCCACCATAGGACAGACCGTCGTCGTTGTTCCGTGCTATTCCGTATGTGATATTGTCGTTGCCGAATCCGAACAGGATCGATCGGGGTATCCAACCCTGCGCCGATGATTCTTCCGACACAGCCGCAAGAGGGTGCAAGAGAATCAGCAGGAGTGTCAAAATGGGCAGTGCCACCGCATGCCGACCGATCCATGTATGGCGAACCGTACGGACGTGATCCGATCTCCTGGGATTCCTTTCTTCGTCCATCAGAAATCCTGTCTTAGGCCCCATGTCCGACCTTCCTCATTTCGTGCGATCATGCCAGATCGGCGAGATACTCCCAACGGGCGTTCTTTTCCTCCAGCAGGATGCGAATATGTTCATATCGTTTCGTTCGCTCCTGCAAGGTTCCGTCCGCAGTCGGCACTGCTGTCGCGAAACTCTCCTCGAGCCTCGCCTGTTCCTCTTCCAGTTGCTCGATGTCAGCTGTCAACGCTTCGAATTCCTGCTGTTCCTTGAAGGAAAACCCTTTTTTCTTTCGTTCCGTCTGGGGGGGCTGAGAGAGGGTTTTCGCATTCGAAATCTGTTCCCGCTTTTCCGCTTGCGGCCCGTCAGATCGCTTGAGGACTGCGCTGGCGCCGAGCATCCCTTCTTCCTCGTAGTCCTGACGGTATTCGCTGAACGTTCCCGCATACGATTGGACCGTCCCGCTTCCGTCGAGAATGAACAGCTGGTCGCAGGTACAGTCGAGGAACGCGCGATCATGCGAGACGACCAGGACGCATCCGTTGAAATCCAGCGTGTATTGCTCCAGGCGCTGCATGGTCTCCAGATCCAGATCGTTGGTCGGTTCGTCAAGCACGAGGAAGTTGGGGTCGCAAATCAGGCGGCTGACCAGATACAGCCTCCGTTTTTCTCCTCCCGATAGGATCGAGATGGGCAACCGATGGTACGATGGGGGAAATCCGAACAATTCCAGAAACCTTGCGGCGGTTACTTCGTATCCGGGTGCGAGCGTAATCCTATCGCTGATGTCCTGGACATACTCCAGCACGCCTTTGTCGCTGACGAGATTCCTGCCCAGCTGGTCATAATAGCCGAACACCGTGTTCACTCCGACGTCGATCGTTCCCGTATCGGGTGGCATGTGGCCGGTGAGCAAGTCGAGCAACGTGCTTTTCCCCGATCCGTTCGGCCCGACGATTCCGATGCGCTGTCCTTTGACGAAGCTGAATGAGAAGTCTTCGATCACGGAGCGCCCTCCATACCG
The DNA here is from genome assembly GCA_001604275.1 of Spirochaetales bacterium Spiro_02. Classification (GTDB taxonomy): domain Bacteria; phylum Spirochaetota; class Spirochaetia; order Sphaerochaetales; family Sphaerochaetaceae; genus Spiro-02. The sequence goes on along the minus strand of LVBD01000014.1, from coordinate 21,258 downwards.
CTTCGACACCGATTCCGCTTCCAGGATCTTCCGACCCAGACGTCGCGATGTCGAAGTGAACGATGCGATCGCATCCTCTTCGACCCGATGCCGGCTATCGAGTAGCCTGCGGATCCGATCCTTTCTGCCGGAATCCTTGCCGGTACGTGCTTTCGGCCCCCGCTGAAGCCATTGCAGCTCTCTGCGGAGGATGGTGTCGATCCGATCTTGCTCCTTCTGCATCGCCTCCAGACGTTGAGCTTTCCGTTCAAGATAAGCCGCGAACGAACCTGGATGGAGATACATTCCGCCTCGGTCGAGTTCCATGATGGAAGTGCAGATTCTGTTCAGGAAATACCTGTCGTGAGTCACGACGATCATCGTCATCTGGGAATTGAGGAGATACCGTTCGAGCCATTCGATCGTGGGAATATCGAGATGGTTCGTCGGCTCGTCGAGTAGCAGCAGGGTAGGCCGCATCGCCAAGGTCCGTGCGAGGGCGATTTTCTTCTGCATACCTCCAGACAGTTCCTCCATGTTTCTTTCCAGAATGTCTTCGGGTAGCGCCAGTTCCGTCAGTAACGACCGAAAATCATTTTCCAAATCCCAGGCTCGCTCTTTCTCAAGTTTTTCCGTCAAGTTCGAAAGCGTGAGCGCGATGCCTCGTGCGTGCGGATTCTGTCGGTAGGAATCCATGCAGCGCTGATACTCGCGAAGCAAACTGAGCCGTCTTCCGTCGCCTTGGTACAGGTACTGGGTCACTGTGGCGGCTCCTTCCCAGCTGACCTGCTGCCCGAGCATGCCGACCTCCATGTCCCGGCTTCGTGCGATGGTTCCTGTATCAGGCTCCAGAGTTCCGCCGAGGAGCCTGAGAAATGTCGATTTGCCGGTTCCGTTGCGCCCGATCAGACCGACGCGTTCACCGCTTTCCAATCCAAGGGACACGTGCTCGAACAACGGTTCGTCCTTGAGTGTCTTCGAGACATGTTCCAATGACAGTACGTTCATGCTTGGACTCTAGCGTAAAATGGGTCGGCCTACAATCCCCGCCGTCGTTTGTCGGGATTTTGATGCCGAGATATGGGTTCCTGCGGTTTTCGATGGTGGAACAAATTCTTTCGATTGCACTCCGATGCGCTAATTGATACAATGTCACGTCACACCTGTGTGAAAATGACCGAGGATTGCGATGATACAAGAAGTGCAGTTGAGACTGACGCCGGAAGAGGCCGCGGATGCGACGAAGATCAGAAGAGCGGTCGCGAAGAAAATCGGGCTCGATGTTTCCGATCTGACGGCCGTGCGTGTCCGCCGTCGTTCGATCGATGCGCGGCGCAACCCTGTGGTCGTGGATATTTCCGTCAGAGCGTATGTCGGCGAACTGCCTTGCGACGATGAATTTCCTCGAGTCGATTTCCAAGACGTCAGCGATTCCGACCAGGTTGTGGTCGTCGGAGCAGGCCCTGCCGGATTGTTCGCGGCTTTACGCTTGATAGAGCTCGGGGTACGACCTGTCGTTCTGGAACGGGGAGCGGATGTGCATCGCCGCAAGATCGACATAGCCGATTTGTACAAGCATGGTACGGTGAATCCCGACTCCAACTATAGTTTCGGCGAAGGCGGAGCGGGTGCGTTCAGCGACGGGAAACTCTATACGCGTTCGACGAAGCGCGGACCTGTGGACCGCGTGCTGGCATTACTCTGCCAGCATGGGGCGAGTACCGACATCCTTGCCGACGCGAGGCCGCATATCGGGACCGATCGCCTGCCGCAAGTCATAGAAGCGATCCGCAAGACGATCATCGGGTGTGGCGGACAGGTGTTGTTCGGACATCGGATGACTCGCTTGATTCTGGACAATGACCGAGTGCTGGGCGTCGTGGCGACCGACGGCGCGACGGAGCGTACCGTCGAGTTCCTTGGCTCCGTCATCCTTGCCACAGGGCATTCCGCAAGGGATGTCTACCGATATCTGTCCGAAGCATCCATCCGCATCGAGCGGAAGGCTCTGGCAGTGGGCGTGCGGCTCGAGCACCCGCAGGCATTGATCGATTCCATCCAGTATCATGATCCGCAGGGACGAGGTCCATGGCTGCCTGCGGCGGAATATAGCTTTGTGACGCAGGTCGACGGACGGGGCGTGTATTCCTTCTGCATGTGTCCGGGAGGCTTCGTCATTCCTGCCGTCACGGAGACCGGACAGGTGGTGGTCAACGGCATGTCCCCGGCGGCGCGCAATTCCCCGTGGGCGAACAGCGGCATGGTAGTGGAGCTCCGTCCAGAGGACATTCCCGAGAAATTCCAGGAGTTCGGAGATTTGTCGATGATGATGTTCCAGCAGGCCGTCGAGCGACAGAGCTGGCTCGCGGCGGGAAAAACTCTGAAGGCGCCTGCGCAACGGTTGTCCGACTTTCTGGCAGGAAAAGTTTCCTCGACGCTTCCTCGGTCGTCGTATCTTCCGGGTTTGACTTCCTACGATGCGTCGGATGTGCTGCCTCCGGTGATTTCTGGTAGACTGCGTGCCGGGCTTTCCTATTTCGGGAAGGTCTCGAGAGGTTTCGTTTCTTCGGAAGCTGTGTTGATCGCATCCGAAACCCGGACCAGCAGTCCTGTGCGTATTCCTCGTGATGAACGGACACTGCACCATGTGCAATATCCCGGTCTATTTCCCTGCGGGGAAGGGGCTGGATACGCAGGTGGAATCGTATCGGCGGCTCTGGACGGGTTCCGTTGCGCAGATGCGGCGGTGATATATATACATGGAGAAAGCAGGGACCCGTTCCATCGGTGATCGACGCCGGAACGGTTTCCCGCAGAGCGAGGTGCTTTGTGATGGAAGATAGGCCCCATCTGAAATCTATGGATCGAAATCGTCCAGGCGACAGAAAAGGCGTGATGGCTTTGCTGATAGTCAGCGTCGTTGCCTGTACCGTCTTGTCGATCATTCCGATTTTCATTCTCCATGGGTCGACTTCCGCAGGTCGCTTCGGGTTCGCCGCATCGTGCGTGGTGCTGCTCGCCGCGCTCGCCTGCGCATTGGTGTTCTCTCTTTCGCATCAGCTTCGCAGGGTCGAAGACGCCCGTCTGCGTGATCCCGTTTCAGGATCGATCAGCTATGCCGCATTCCTTGACATGGCCGGGAACTTGCTCATAAAAGAGAAGGGGAGCATTCCTAGGGTGATGGTTCATGCGGATCTTGATCGGTTCAAGCTGATCAACGATAGTTTTGGCTATCTGATGGGCGACGAATTGCTCAGGGGGCTTGCCCATGTGCTGGACGACCAATTGGAGAGCGACGAGTTGTTCTGCCGTGCATATGCGGACCATTTCGTGCTCCTGCTCAAATATGATACCAAGGAATATCTGATCGAACGCCTGAACGGAATCCATGAACGCTGTCCAAGACTTCCCGGCCGTACCACTTCCGATTCCTGGTTGGTTTTCGTTCGTTCTGGGGTGTATGAGATCAAGGATTGGAGCATGGACGTTCGGACGATGGCCGAACGGGCGAACATAGCGTGCCAGAAAGCGGCGAACTCCCGGCAGGCCGTTTCGTTCTACAATGAAAGCAGCCTCCAGTCGATGCTCTTGGAACAGAATATCGAAACTTCGATGGAGCATGCGCTCGACAAGCATCAGTTCCTGCTATACCTCCAGCCGAAGTACCTGCTCGTCGACGATAGCCTGTGCGGAGCGGAGGCCTTGGTCCGGTGGCATCATCCCGATCGGGGGCTGCTGCTGCCCGATCAGTTTTTGCCGACGTTCGAACGGACCGGATTCATCAGGAAGATCGACTTGTATATGTTCGAACAGGTCTGCGCCACGATCCGCAGGTGGCTGGACGTGGGTGAGACCGTCTTCCCTGTTTCCGTCAATCTGTCGAGAAGCCATCTTGACGATTTCAACCTAGTGCCCGTCCTGACGTCGCTGGTGAAGTATTATGGGATTCCCTGCAGTCTGCTGGAGTTGGAGATCACCGAGAATTCATTCCGGGACGACGAACAGGGGATGCTGCGGATGTTGACGGAACTCAAGACCGAGGGGTTCGCGGTGGCGATGGACGACTTCGGAACCGGATATTCGACGTTGAACATTCTCAAGGACATTCCTCTGGATACGTTGAAACTGGACAAAGGCTTCCTCGATGAATGCGTCGAGTCCGAACGGGGCAGGAGCGTCATTACCGACGTGGTCTCGATGGCCCGCCACCTGAACATGCACGTGATCTGCGAGGGAATCGAGACGGAAAGCCAGTATCTGTTCCTCAAGAGGATCGGTTGCGAGATGGGGCAGGGGTTCTTTTTTTCAAAACCGTTGTCAGTCGCAGATTTCGAGACCACAGTGATGGGTACGGCCCGTTCGATGGATCCCCAGCTGAAAATGTTCGACTATATGCCCGGCCCATCTTCCTTTTTTCAACCCAATGTGTGATCGAGGGGACGCGAAGCGATGATCCGGGGTTTTCCGCCTATCGAACGTTCCGATGCAAGAATTCTGATCCTGGGGTCGATGCCCAGCGTTGCCTCGCTGTCCGAAGCGCAGTATTATGCGCACCCGCGGAACGCATTCTGGCCGATCATGGCCCGGTTGCTTGACGGGCCTGTCTCAACGTACGACGAGAAGCATCGTCTGTTGACCGAGCATCGCATTGCGCTGTGGGACGTGGTTGCGGCTTGCGAACGGGAAGGCTCTCTCGACAGTGCGATCACTTCCAGCGTCGCGAACGCCTTGGAGCCGTTTTTCCAGTCGCATCCTGAAATCCGGTTGGTCTGTTTCAACGGCAGGACTGCGCAAGCCCTATATCGCAGGCACGTAGGGGTCTTTCCTATCGGTACGGACTTCCGCTGTCTCCCCTCGACGAGTCCGGCAAACACGATGGCTTTCGAGCGGAAGTACGAGGCCTATGCTTCGGCTCTTGGTTCCGTTGTTTTCTGATATGCGGCTCCGAGACGGCGCAACATGCCGGAGCGAGGCTTCTTGCGGACGAAGGGGGCAGGACGCCCCCCTTGTCAACCTGCTTCGTGACGCTAGTAATCGAGATACATGTTCATCGGGTAGGAGAGGTACTGCACCGGTTCGAGCTTTTCCGCCGTAATGTATCCGGCCGGCGCATTGAGGACGGTCGGAATCCTGTTGACTATCGTCGCGCAGGTGTGCTCGACGGTCGCAGGCTTCTGTACATAGAACGTGGTGTCGGGTTCCCCTTTGATCTTCCAGTCGCACATGTCGCCGTCGTCGGGGCCGTAGACTTTTCCGATGCACTGGGTCTCGATGACCGGGCCCTGGAAAGTTTCCGTTGTCACGACCGCGCTCATTCCGATGCAGTTCCCTTTTTTGATCGTACTTCCCAGCGTCGCTGAATACAGATCCTTGTCATGGAAATACGGGACGCACTTCTGCGTCTGCGATTTGATCGTCCAGCCCATCTTGTTGCAAAGGGCTTCGTTGGAGTTCCATACGTACGAAGGCTCGAGAGTAGTCGGATGGGCGATCTGTTCTTCGAATTCCGCTGGGGTGAGTCCTGCGCCATGCGCTTTTGCCAGCGCAAGGCCGTAGTCTTCTACGTTGTAGCTTACCGCGCCCTCGATTCTGTCGATCCTATGCACACCGCCTGCCACGCATGCGATCATGTTGATCCAATAGATGTCCTGCATTCCCGATCCGACGATGGTACAGCCGGTTTCCTTCGCCATCTTGTCGAGTCTGTTGGTGATCGCCGCCGATGTCGTCCATGGATAGATCGCTTCTTCGCATGTCGTGATGACGTTGATCCCCCGTTTCGCGCAACGTTCGAAATGAGGTTCGACATCATCCATGAAGCTGAACAATGTGAGCACCGCGATATCCGGATCGCATGCGTCGAGAACCGCGTCCGCATCTTTCTGGATGACGACCCCCAGCTTCCTGCCAAGTCCGGCGAAATCCCCTACGTCCATGCCCACCACGGCGGGATTCACGTCGATCGCTCCCACGATTTCGGCGCCGGATTCATAGAGATAGCGAAGAATGTACTTGGACATTTTTCCGCAACCATACTGGACGACACGAATCTTTTCATTGTTCACCATATCGGTACCTCTTGAAATGGATTGTCTGTACCCTTCCGATACAGGAAGGACGTTGGAGATGAATCGTTTCCCATCTCCCATGCCTTCCCCCCAAATAACGTCAATTTTTTGCGGACAGTCAAGATAAAAAGATATCGATATATACTGAGGGCGATATTAGCGTGCTTGCTGATCGATTCCCAAAACAGTTGTGTCATGCTATAGTTTCGGCCATCACGTTGGGGAAGGATCCGGATGGCCGATGCGAAAGAACTTGATTTGACCCGAGGCTCGATCGGGCGACAGCTGCTGCTCTTTTTTCTGCCGATTTTTCTCGGGAGCTTCTTCCAGCAGTTCTACAACAGTACCGACGCGTTGATCGTCGGTCAGTTCGTAGGAAAGGAAGCTCTCGCGGCGATTGAATCCACGGCGAGTCTGACAAGGTTGCTCGTTCAGTTCTTCATCGGTGTTTCGAGCGGGGCGACGATCCTTGTATCGCAGGCGTTCGGTGCGAAAGATGGGGAACGGGTGTCCCGTACGGTCCATACCGCGATCGCATTCGCTTTGGCAGGAGGAGTTCTGGTTACGCTCATCGGGCTGCTTGGCGCTCCGGCCTGTCTGCGGGCGATGCATGTTCCAAAGGAGATCGAACATGATGCCATCGTCTATACGCGCATCTTCTTTCTCGGGGTGACGCCTACGTTCCTCTATTCAGTCGGCGCCGCGATCCTCCGGGCTGTGGGTGATTCCCGTCGTCCGTTTTATTATCTGATTTTTTCCTGCATCGTGAATATCGTACTCGATATAGTTTTCGTATTGGTATTCCGACTTGGCGTGGCGGGGGCGGGCGTCGCTACATTGGTCTCTCAGGCATTGAGCGCCGCGCTTGTGTTCCGAACGTTATGCCGGTCAGGCGCAGTCTATCGCGTCATCCTTCGCAATGTGAAAGTGTATCGTGATATATTGAAACGGATCCTGTTGCTCGGACTCCCGATCGGGCTTCAGTCCGCGATGTATTCGTTCTCAAATATTCTGATTCAGGCTCGCGTGAACGAGTTCGGTACCGACATGGTGGCGGCCTGGGCGGTTTCCGGGAAGGTCGATTTTCTGATCTGGATTCTCCTGGATGCGTTGACCATCTCGATTTCTACGTTCGTGGCGCAGAACTATGGGGCGCGTTTGGTTTCCCGCGTCGAGAAAGGGGTCAGGACAGCTATCGGTGTAGGATTTTTGATGTTCATTCCGTTGAGCGTTGCGCTGTATGTGTTCGCTCCTTGGCTTGCCCGGATCTTTGTCGCCGACCAACAGGTCATCGATCTGACTGTTTCGCTGCTTCATTTCTTCGCGCCGGTGTACTGGCTCTATATTGTCGGCGATGTGTATTCCGGAGCTATCCGCGGCACCGGAGATTCTATTTTGCCGATGATTCTGACGTTCATCGGCACCTGTTTGGTTCGGATCATCTGGCTGCTGGTGCTGCCTTCCGGCAGTAGCATCTGGTCGATCATCCTCTGCTACCCCGTGACTTGGGGAGGGACTTCCTTGCTATATATCGTCTACGGCTGGATGCGCGGAGGGGTCGTGAAACGTCAGGACAGGTGATCTGATAGTCGCGACGAATCGGCATACATGCAAACTGAGCTTCGCAGTGCGACTTACCGATTGCATATGGACAAAAAGTTCATTTTCCCGTACTATAGCAAAGCATTCGAGAAACGGCCGCGTAGCTCAGCGGGAGAGCATTACCTTCACACGGTAGGGGTCACTGGTTCAATCCCAGTCGCGGTCAGAACAGGCAATCGGTTTGCATACACGCAGATCGGTTGCTTTTTTTTGTGGTCCTTGGCCCTCGGACAGCCGATGGATGAGGAAACTCATATTTTCTCTCTTTCTACGGCGCAGTAGGTACTTCAGACTGCTCCATATCTGATGTCATATCACTAAGATTTTTATTCGCTGTAGTAGCCTTTAGCTTCTTTTTTTTGATTTTGAATTAAATTGATGTATATTTATGTCATGAGTATGTAAGTATAAATTGTTATATATTTTATATTTGACAAATATAATTTGAATGTAAATATAAAATCGTACCATATATTGAGATAAGTCTGCTCGGAGTGTATCTTGCAAAGAACACTGTGAGAAGATATCTTGTTGCATCACTGACGTCAACCACGTTCAGAGCGAATCTGCCGACAGGTAGCAGCGGCACCTGATGCGGCGATAGTACCGATTCCCTGATACGAGAAGTTTCGTCGGCCTTGAGGAGAACGGTACATGTTTCCCATCGATCGATTGGACACCTCGCTATTGAATGATACTCCCATCATTCAGCTGTTCGATTCCTATCGTCTGGTTGATCCCGATACGCAGGATGTCTTCGACTATCGCAACGGACAATTGGTTCAGATTCAGGATACAAAATGCTATGCCGTGTGGTGTAGAAATCTACCGTGCGCAAACTGCACGTCCAGTTGGGCGGCCATCAGGAACCGGGCGACGATGAAATTCGATCGGCTACAGTCCCGGACGTATCTTGTCATCTCTGTTCCCTGCGATATACAAGGCCGCAGAATGGTGCTGGAACTTGTCAAGGACGTTGAAGATTCCCTGATGATCCATATCGGAAACAAGGACAACACCACCATATCCGGCCTGCTGGACGAACTCGATACCGCCGTCATGACCGACCAAAATACCGGACTGTACAACAAGCAGTATTTCTTTTCCCGGCTTCCGTCGATGCTTCATTCGTTGGTCAAGATGGAAGAGAGACGATATTGCGGCGCTCTGTTCGATATCGACCGGTTCAAGATGATCAACGACCAGCATGGACATTTGATGGGTGACGAGGTGATCCGATATGTCGCGGATCTATTCCGGACGATATCGCAAGGGAATGCGATCATCCCCGTCCGATTCGGCGGCGACGAGTTCTATCTCGGTTTTAGCGGCTATACCTACGAGCAGGCGAAAGACATCTGCGATAAAATATGCGGACAAGTGGGGAGACATCGGTTCGGGAACGGGACGACCGGAGAGTTCAACGTGACGTTGAGCTACGGATTGGAAGAATTCGACGACGATGGAGCGATGTCCATCGCGGAGTTCATCAACCGTATCGATGCTAAGATGTACGCGGCAAAGCAACAGTCTCCCCGGTCATAACGGCAAGCGCCCCCGTTCGGTCAACCTTTCTTTACGATCGGCATCCATACCTCGAACCCGCCATGGTCAGGTTCCGGGTCGAAGTATACCTCGATATCCGGAGCATCGGCATATTCGTATCCAGAAGTCGGGAGCCATTCCATTACTGCGCGACGTTCGATGTCCTGGATGGCCTTTGGCATCTCCCCTTTTCCGGGGAAGATCGCCCATGTGCATGCGGGGACTTGGAACTCCGTCATGGCGTCGGGGCAGGGGAGCGTCGACGCTACGGCTATATAGTAGTTCCATGATCCATCGCAATCCGACGTGCCGCATACACCGAGCAAGCCAGCCGGTTCCCCATTCATCAATGCGACGATATGTCCGATGACGGGGCCGGAAGAAATTTCCTCCCAGAACTTCGGCACATCGCGGAAGTTCGTTTCGATATCCTTGTCAAGGCTTCGCTTGACGCCTACGATTCTGAAAGCAGGCTTCGATTCGATCCTGTATTCCATTTCGTTCGCTCCTTTGATGGAAATCTGGAAGCGGATGCGGGGGTATGCTTTCAGCGCCGTCCCTTCCTTGCGGGCGAACGACGGTGCGATGCCATGGATGCTCCTAAACGCACGGTTGAACGCAGTCGGGGAGTCATAGCCGTACTTGCAGGCGATATCGATCACTTTCTTCCCGTTCTGTAAGTCCAACGCCGCACATGTCAGCCGGCGGCGCCGGATATATTCGCCAAGAGGAATCCCGACGATGCAGGAGAACATTTTCTGAAAGTGATAGTTCGAGCAGCATGCGAGGTCTGCAGCCATTTCATAGGAGATTTCATCGTTCAGATGTTCCTCGATGTAATCGATCGCCAGATTCATCTTCATCAACCATTCCATCGTCCGGTACCCTCCGTGAGAAGCGGCGCATTTTTGACAGTCCGATACCGTCATCAGCTTCCTGTTCCCACAGTACCATGCAACAGCGATCACTTCCTCTCATTCTGTGGCAAAGTGGGAGAGATTTTTCGTAAATCCCAGAGATATTCTATACTATGTGGGATATGAATGGGGAAAAAAGTTGCCGTGGCATGCATCGCGCTGGATACCGGACGACAAGAGTATCCGGACCGATATCCTGATTTTCCTGTGCGACGGCCACGGCCAAGGCTACAGGCTGGTTCCGAAATCCTTCCTAAACTGGTGTACCAGCTCGGTCTGCCAGTCTCCTATCGGCTCCAGACGGCCGAAGAAAAACCTGAGGCTGGAAGGTTCCTCGACGAACTTCAGTCCTCCGATCATATTCCTGTACTGGTAGAGCCACGTGATCCTGTCGATCGCATACTTCACTTGGGAAAGCGTGAACACCCTGCGGGGCAGTGCAAGTCTGAGTAATTCAACTGACGACATATGTTCGGTGCCATCCTCCTCCCGTTGTTCCGACAACGTGCCTCGCTCCATGCCGCGGATTCCGCCGGCAAGATAGACGGCTGCTGCGAGCGCTCCCGCCGGATACTGGTTCTGCGGAACCTGGGGGATGAACTCCGAAGCGTTGAGGTGGCAACCCAGCCCTCCCGGAGGAGTGACTACCGGTACTCCGTTCTTGATTAACTGCTCGCACATGTACTGGATGAACTGCGGACCTTGGGAAATGATATCCATATCCATCGTCTCTTCCAGACCGACGGTCATCGCCTCGATTTCCCGGACGCTCATTCCGCCGTAGGTGAGGAATCCTTCGAACATCGGGACCAGTTCCCGCATCGAATCGCACAATTTCTTCGAGCGTATGCAGATGCCGCCGCCCCTTGCGAACCCGAGTTTTCGAGCGGAAAAATAGATGATGTCCATCTGATCGGCGAGTTCACGGGTGATCTGCCGGACGCTCATATCCTTGCATGCGCTTTCCCTCGTCTTGATGAAATACAGGTTGTCCTGAAGCAGGCTTGCATCGAGGACTGTCAGGATCCCGTGTTCGTGGGCCATTGCGCAGACCGCTTTTGCGTTTTCCAGGGAAAACGGCTGTCCTCCGATGAGATTCGTGCCTGATTCCAGCCTGATGAAAGGAATGTTTTCAGCTCCGACGCGCTCGATCAGCGCCTTCAGCTTGGCGAGGTCGAAGTTGCCTTTGAACGGATGGACGCTGGTCGTCTTGATCCCTTCGTCGATCAGCAGCTCCTCGACGCGTCCTCCCATTCTCGTGATATGTGCTTTCGTCGTGGTGAAATGATAGTTCATCGGGATGATGTTCCCGGTCTTCACAAGGGACATTGCGAGGATGTTCTCGCACGCTCTGCCTTGGTGGGCGGGAAGGAAATAATCCATGCCGAAGATTTCGGTCAGCTTTTCCGTCAGGCGTGTGAACGTGGCGCTGCCTGCATAGCTGTCGTCGCATATCATCATCGCCGCAAGCTGCTTGTCGCTCATTGCGTTTACGCCGCTGTCGGTGAGCATATCGAGGAAGATGTCCTTGTTCTGGAGAAGGAATGTGTTGTTGCCGGCTTCAGAAATAGCCTCGAGCCTTCGTTCGATCGGAACCAGATCGAGCTTCTGTACGATGCGAACCTTGTGGAGTTCCAATGGAATCCGCTCGCCGCTAAAAAACGAGATGTCTGCCATCATGTGCCTCTCGGGAAGTATGAGAATGGCGTCATTCTCGCATGCCGATGCGATGAATGTCAAACAGTCTTGCATATTTTTTGCATATAATTGCAGAAAAATGTATCATTGCTCCGATGCACGCTACGCATCGGTCTGGCCCGAAGTCTCGCTATTTGAGTCTGAACCGCATCAGGACTGGCTGATGGTCGCTGAATGCGAATTCCGTCTCGATGTTCACCGCCTGTGCCGTCACGTTTTCCGACACGATGAACCCGTCGATCACCGTCATGAAGTTGACTCCCTTCTCATACGGAATGTCCGCGGTTCTGCAGGTCGCCACTTCCATGGCGTTGTCCGCATCAACGATCCGAAGGCCCGGAGTCAGATCGTCGTTGGTAAGAATGAAGACCCATTCCGGAAAACGCTGTTCGGTAGGGAACGCTTCGGCCACGTCCGAGCCGAGAGCATGGTTGAAATCACCGCCGATGATCACGTAGTTGCCGTTCCTGTATTCTTCGGAGGCGATGGAGTTGAGCATATCGAACTGCCTGGTCCGGATCAGGCCCCCCTTGTCGTATGCCGACATATGGCTGTTGATCAGGACCAGTTCCTTGCCGTTGTCCACCGGAATCCTCTGTACGGAGAAGCATCTGTCCAGGTCGAAGAACCGGGTAGGGAATGCTTCGTCGACGGGATAGCTACGCCGTACGCAGTCTTCCATCCTGTATCTGCCGAGTGTCAGCAGTCCGGCTTCAGTCTTGCCATGGGGATCGTGCAACGGATAGTGAAGCCATGCAGAGTGAAAATTCAGAGCGAACGTATATCCATAGTCGGGCATCGCCTGCACAATCCTCTCCATTTGGTCGATGTGGTAGCTTCTTGTCGCATCGGTGTCCACTTCCTGAACGAGCGCGAAGTCGGGATCGAGGGTCCGTAGCAGTCCGATCGCGCCATCCGTATTGTGCAGCACCGATTCCTTGCTTTCCGCCTTGCCGTATTTGCCGACGACGTCTGTTCCGTCAAGCATTGTTCCCGTGTCCATGAAGAAGCTATAGGAAGGACCATATGCACCGAATCCGATGTTGTATGTCGCTGCGGTATATTCCTCACCGTGGAGAAGGCTTCCTGCCTGCTGATTCTCGCATGCAAGCGCGATGTTGTCGGGAATCCTGTCGTATTGGATGACAACATAGGCCAGATAGCCGCCGATGATCAGTAGGACGCACACGAGTGCGATGAGTATGAGCTTGAGCCAGCCCGTCATCTGTTTCATGTCAGACATTCTGTACAAACTTCTTGAAAAAAGCAAATGTTTCTTTCGCGTTGACGATTTTTTTTGTAGGTATGCATCGATAGTCCGATGAAAGCAAAGAAAGCGGGTCTATCCGTCAGTGGGTTCTCCGTAGCAGAAGGTCAGTGCCCGATTGAGCGCTTCGTCGAAGAAGTTCCAGTCATGTCTGCCGGTCCATGTTTCGAACGTATAGTCGGATGAAATCGAGCGCACCTTCCGTGCGAACCTCAGATTGTCAGGATATAGATAGTCCTCCGTTCCGCATGCGCAGTATATCTTGGGGAAGGGTCCCTTCCTGACCGCAGACTGGGCGAGATCGAAGAGTTCGTTCTCTTCTGACCATGCGAGCCGTTCCCCGTAGATGGAATACATATCCTCGACCATTTGCGCACCGTAGCGGGCGAGCGCGAGTCTTCGTCCTTCCTCCGTCCTGAGCGACTCCAGGTCCTGCTTGAGGAATAGCCTGGCGGGAGAGATCGCGCAGCAGTAGCCGAAATCGGCTGGGTGGGAGAGTGCCGCTTTCAACGCACCGTACCCGCCCATCGACACGCCGAATACGGCGGTATCCTCGCGTCGGTCGGAAATGTTGAATGTGGAGCGGCAGTGTCGGGGAAGTTCTTCGGCGATGTATGTGAAGAACTTCTGGCCATGAGCCATATCCGTATAGAAGCTTCTGCCCGCCTCCGGCATGATGAACGTCACTTGCCGGTCCTTTGCGTAATAGGGGAGACGTGTAAAATCGACCAAGTCGCGATTGCCACCGTACAGGCCATGGAGCAGGTATGCGACTTTCGTCCCGATCCCCATCCGGAATCGGTCGGGGGTGATCACTGTGACGCCTGTTTCCATTCCAAGGCTTTTCGACTGGAGGGTTCCTGACAAGATCATATCGTGGCTCCTGATACATGATGGTCATATGCTGAGCGCATACGGAATTCCATCATACAGAAAATATCTGTTTGTTGCACGATCAGTTTCAGTTCGCCGTGCCCATGGGCAACGAGGGCTTCACGGCGCGTACCGCAAGGAACGTAGGTACGTTGAATTCATGCAATCTGCCGCTCCCGTTGGTATCTTCGTACAGATCGGTGATCGTGAACCCCGCTTTCAGCAGGCCTCCAAGCTGTTCTTCCACCGTATGGGAGAACTGCACTCCGTCGTTGTTTTCGATGCATCGCTTGTAGAGTTCCGGATCCTTGAGGGGATTGAACGGCAGCTTCTGACACACTGTCGTTTCAGTTTCATCGAATATGTAGTTGATTCCGATATCGACACCGGCGAGCAACACTCCACCGGGCCTGAGGATGCGCCGGCATTCCTTCCAGATCGGGAGTACCTCCTCCACATAGCAGTTCGAGACCGGATGAAAGATCATGTCGAACGATTCATCGGGAAACGGCAACGGGCGCGTCATGTCGGCACGGACGGCCTCGATTTCATATCCTTCCCGTCTGGCGATCATGATTTCGCTTTCCAGTTGTTTCTCGGAGTAGTCGAGCACAGTGCATTCCGCTCCAAGCGCGGCGAAGATCGGCATCTGCTGGCCACCTCCGGAAGCGAGACCGAGAATCCTTGCTCTGTGAAACGGGAGAAACCACCCATGGGGCACCGGTTTCGTCGGTGTCAGCACGACGTCCCATTCGCCTGACTGCGCCTGCACATATACATCATGGGAGATGGGGCAGCCCCATTCCCAGCCCGATTCAACCCAACGGTCGATCGTCTGAGCGTTTGTTTCGGTGTAGCTGTGACCGGCTGTCTCCATCAGTTCCTTCCCTTTGTATCGTTCTGAAGTCCAGCCTACCTTTTCTATCGCAAAGTTGCAATTGTTCAGTATTGTTCGCCGATGAACGGATTGCCGGGGAGGGCGGGGAACGTCATGCCTTCCTGCATCGTCGATCGTGGGAGCGCGGAGGCAGAAAGGAACGTATCGACTGGGGACGCTTCCATCGCCCTGACCTTTGCGACCCCTCGATCTGTCAATGCGTCTATGAGCGCCTGCGCGGACGGCCCGTCTTGGGCGGCTGTCTCCACCGCTGTATCGCCGACGACGAACGCATAGGCGAACCCTGCGGAACCATACCTTCGTCCGTCTTCCGTGACGATCGACGGAGCATAGCCTTGCAACAGCAGCTTCCATCCGTCGCGATCCCGCAACAAGCCACCTTTCGGGGTGATCGACGCGACATACGCCGCATCGAACCGGTCGAGCAAGGCGTTCGAAAATATTTCGTCCGGTTGCGAATGCGTTTCGTCCGGTCGGCACCGGTCTTCCTGTATTCCTCCGCTTCGTTCCAGATCATACAGTGTCGAGACGCTGCAGCTGCAAAAGCCGTTCTTTTCATAGTACGCCCTGACGGCAGGGTAGAGCAGCACCGGAGTCGTACCCGACTTCCTGACATGCTTGAGCAACGCCTCCATGTAGCCGCGCCGCCTGTACTGCGCAAGAGTCGCCGCACCGACGATGTTCGTAGCGTCGCTCGTGTCGCCATCGGCTCTCAGAAACCTGGAAGGCAACGCATGCAGCGCGCTGACGATCCGTCCGTCCTCCTCGATGAGGAACACATGGGAGGGATCGAAGCGGAGCGAAAAGAACATGTCGAGGAACCCCGGTTCCTCATCGAATACGAGGCCCCACAGCTCCTGAAGCTCTTCTCTGTCCACCACACGCGCGCTCCGGATCAGCATATACGCTCCACAGTATATTTTTCGACCATCAGGTCGGGGTGGTACGACATCTTCGCTTTGCGAAGCGATTCCAGCCCCATGTCCTCCTGTCGGTCGACATACTTCACTTTCGAAAGAAACCTTGCGCAGAAAAGCCGATTGATCGTCGGATAGATACCATGGCATTCCGTGTTGCCTTTCTCGAAGTGGACGATCGCTTCTGTCTCGTCGACGATTTCTCCGACAGTGAATGCTTCGACTTTGCCATCGACCCTGATCACCGCCCCGATGAATCCGAGCATGTCCCAGTCCCGGAAAGCGGTCTCCAAGGCGATGCGTTCGGCGCGGACCTCCGATGAAGCGTCGTGCTGGGAGTTCCAGAAATCATCCAATGCGAGACATTCCTCGAAATCGTTCTTCGTCAGCTCGTTGAATGTGAACGAACAGTCGCGCTCGAACTGGGAAATATGGTTTCTTTTCGCCTGCAGTTTCTTCCCGGAAAGGGAGATCAGCTTCTCCGACGTGTAGACGTAGTCGTCCAGTTCCCTGGACCGTTCGATCATATAGCGTGGATCGTCCTTGATCAGATCGACGACGTTCTGCGGGACGCTGGTAAGGATGCACGGCTTGTCGGTCTTCTTGCAATATGCATAGAGTCTATCCAACGCTTCATGCATGTCTTTTGTGATCGGCGCCAGAAACAGCTTGAACTTCGCGCTATACAGATATGCGGCGTCATCTTCGATGCAGATGGAAAAATCCCCTGAATCCTTCCAAAGCCAAAGGAACGAAAAACGATATTCATAGGCGAGACACGAAATTTCGCGGCACAGTCTTTCATAGGCTTGCTTGTCTTCCGCGACAGGTATATGGAATTGCACGAAAACCTTCCTTCGATAATCCTGTTCCCCCGCTCGGGGGAAGGAGAGTGGTCCGTATTGTTCTAAATTTCTTTTTCGATATGGTCAACCACCCTGACCAGATTCTATGAGAAAATAATCATACGATTGTACTTCGTCTAGGAAAAAAGGAATGTCGCTGAAGGATCATCAGTTAGGTACATGCTCCATTATGGGTTCTTTCCGTATCCATGTCGTTTGTTGTATGCGATCCAGTACTGTGCATTGTCCGAAAGTTTGAAGTATTGGCGGTATTCGGTGACGATCAACTCGCCCATACGCCGTAGTCCGGCGTTCAAGTGGGATCCAAGGATTCTGTCGATATCCTGTGGCCTACGTTGTGATATCGCATCGAAGAGCACCTCATGGTCGTGGACGATTTCCTGATACTTCAGCGTGCCGACGAAGTCGAGCATCCTGAACCGTTCATATACGATATCGCTTTGAATCTTTTTCCATACCGCCTCGCAATGCATCTTGCGAAACCAGATTTCGTGCATGGAACAATCCAAATGATAGAATCGTTTTTCATCTACCGTATCTTGGGAAATCAATAGTTTCTGAAGCCTGATGTTGTGAAGGATATCCTCGAGCGTGAAGTCGTCCGGCTTCAAGGCGATGAATTCCTGAATGACTCGTCCTTCTGTAGCGGTTCGAAAGAATATCTCCTGATAGATTTCGTCAAGATCGAGCAATGTAGCATATGCACCCTTGTATGGGACGATTTCCAGGAGACCGATATCCTGTAGCCGTTGGAATACAGTTCTGACCGGCGGTCTGGTAACACCGAATCGAGCGCAGACTTCGCTTTCTACAACGGGCTGTCCTGGCTTGATCGTCAGGCAAGTCAATTCATTTTTCAGTGTGTCAAAGATTGTCGCGCTGGTATCAGGCATGTTTTTCCCCATAAGCGAAACTCCATGTACCAGATCATAGCATACATGGAGCTTCATCGAAAAGTAATGCTTTTTCGTATCGTCAGATGGATTCTATTTCTTTTCTCAGCGATTTCAGCGCCGTCTGCAGATGATGCATGTCATTTCCAAGGATCAGCATGTTGATGCCTCTGCCGATGGCGGCTTTGAGATCCGGCGCGGCGGACGGAACGACGGGAGCCATGATACCGATACTCCGTTTCCCAGCTTCCCGAGCCAGCAGGGCATAAGCATCCTGCACTCTCGTATCCTTCGCCTGGTATCCGACTTCGGCGCCGACGCTCAGCGCATAGTCCACTGGTCCGAAATTGATCGCATCGATTCCGGGAACATCGAGAATCTCTTGGATGTTTTCGGAGAATTCATAATCTTCGTCCATCGGAATGACAAGCGTGTCTTCGTTGCTTTTCTTCGTATACGCCGACCATGAGAACCCTTTTGTCCCGTAGGCCGCAGCCCTGACGTTGGATTCTCCTCCACGACGTCCCATCGGAGGGAACTTGGCGTTCTTGAGAATTTCCAGCACATCCTCTTTTGTCCGACAATGCGGGACGACGACTCCCTCGGCGCCCATTTCCAACAGCTGTCGGATTTCTGAGTCGTGGACTCCACTGGTACGTACCAACGGGGAGACTCCCGCATGTAGCGCGCTGAGGATCAGCCGCTCCATGTTGCACAGCCCGTCGATCGAGCTGTGTTCCAGATCGAGGTAGACGAAATCGAACCCCCAGCCTCCGATCGCCTCCACTGCGCAAGCGGCTCCCGTATAACATGTGATACCGTAGACCGGCCCTTGCTTCATTTTTTCTTTGAGTTTCATTTTTTCTCCTTGTTTTACAAAATCGATGGCAACCAAAGACTCAACCCTGGAATGAACGTAACCAACAGCAGAACGATGAGGTTGCAGGCGAGAAATGGAAGCGCATCCTTGAAGACCTCGACGATCGATTCGCCGGAAATCTTCGAAGCTACATTCAAGCACATTCCCACGGGCGGAGTGACCAGTCCGATGGCAAGTCCGACAACGAGGATGATGCCGAACTGAAGTTCGCTCATGCCCAATTGGACCATGACCGGCATCAGAATCGGAGCGATCAACAGAATGCAGGGAACGACATCAAGAAAGGTTCCCAAGAACAGAATCAGAATGTCGAGGAACAGGAAAATGACCCACGACGGAATATTCGATCCTAGGAGGAACGAAGCGATCTGGTTCGGAATCTGCTCTACGGCGAGAATCCATGTGAAGATCATGGTGAACCCGCCTATGATCATGATCGACGCAGTCATGATCGCGGTCTTCTTTAAACTAGACCAGAGCGTTTTCGCCGATAGTTCCTTATAGACGAAGAAGCCGAGGATCAACGCATAGAGAACCGCGATCGCGGCACTTTCCGATGCTGTGGCGATTCCGGCCGAAACCGTCACAAGGATCATGACCGGCATCAAGATTGCGAGAATCCCATCCTTTGCGATCTGTCCATTCGTTTTTTTCTCGGAATAGCGTTCCAGATCATGATATCCACGTTTCTGTGATACGATCCATGTATATACGAGTTGAAAGATTCCGATCATCAAGCCGGGTATCAGTCCCGCCATGAATAATTTTCCCACGCTCACGCCGCTGACCATTGCGAACATCAGCATCGGTATGCTGGGAGGGATAATCATTCCCATCGTCGAAGAGGCGACTGTCACCCCCGTCGTGAATCCCCTTGGATATCCTTTTTTGACCATATCCGGAATCAATATGCTTCCAAGTGCGGAAGTATCCGCTACTGAAGATCCTGTAATGCCGCCGAATATCATAGAAGCTACGACATTTACTTCCGCAAGCCCCCCCTTGATCGGTTTGACCAGCAGAAGCGAGAAATCGACAAGCCGCTTGGTAAGCCCTCCATGGTTCATCAATTCCCCGGAAAGCATGAACAGCGGCATTGCGATCAGAATAAAACTGTCGGCGCCGCTCCATACCCGCTGGGGAAACGACATGAGAAACGACGGATTGTCGAGCAACAGATACAGAATGCCGGACCCGCCCAGCGAATAGGCGATAGGAACCCCCAAGAGAATCAACGCCACAAGGGCTACGAACATGATGATGAGATTCATTTTGCTGATTCCTCCTTGAGAATGGCATCGTCACTTTGGTATCCAGTTTCCGGTTTCGGAATCGATACGAAGTTTCCGACGATTTCAACGATTGCATAGAAGATGGAAAAGAAAGCGGAAATCGGTACTGTGATGTAGTACACGCCCTTCCTTATCCCTGATGTCGGAGAGATGGTTCCTCCGACCATATATATCCAGTTGATGGAATATATGAGCATCACCACTGAAACCAGGGCGATGACGATCATGACCGCCATGTCCGCGACACGCTTTTTCTTTTCAGGCAGTTTGTCGACGAACATGGAGATCGCGATATGCTGATGCTCCCTAATGCAGACAGCCGATCCGATGAACACGATTTCCACGAAAGCCATCGTCAGGAACTCTTCCAGCCAACCAAAAGAGATACTGAACAGATACCTCAGAAATACGGTGCCGATGACACCGACTGCCAGGAAACCGACCATGAGCGGTAGAATGATGGAAAACACTTTGTCGACTGCTTTGATCACTTTGACCATATGCACAACCCCTTTTGATGATACTCCCATCCAGGGGTTCCCTGGATGGGGTGGAGATTCCTTCAGTTGCCTTGCGCGACTCGTCGGACTTCATCAAGTTCGGCTTGCGTAAACACGCCCTTGTCGATGAAATATGAGTAGACTGGCTCGCACGCTTCCATGAATTGTTTCTTTTCCGCCGCTGTCGGCTTATATATCTTGACTCCGGTGTCCTCGATCATCTTGTAATAATCCTTGTCCATCTCCGTCCTGATTTCATTGACAGTATCGATGAATATCCACGCTCCGTCCTGGACGATCTGCTGCAGGTCGGCAGGAAGATTGTTGAAGAACTTCAAGTTCATGCACAGAACTTCCGGGTGAAACTGGTAGTCGATGTATGTCATGTACTTCTGGACTTCGTAGAATTTCATGTCGCCGATGTTCGCCAGCGGATTTTCCTGTCCATCGACTACGCCAGTCTTCAACGCCATGTACAGATCGGCATACGGGATGGTCACAGGATTGGCTCCGAGCGCTTTCATGCATTCGATGATGGACTGCATGTTCGGCGTTCTGATCTTCAAACCTTTCATGTCCGCGGGGGTCTTGATCTCCCTGACGTTATTGGTGATCTGTCTGGAACCTCCGTTTCCAAACGCCAATATCTTCAGGTTATTCTTTTCCCCGTCCTTTCTGATCGCCTCTCCGATATCGCTATGGGCGACGCGCATCAACGCATCCTGGTCGTTGAAGAAAAACGGCATCAGGATCAAGTTGAGCTTTTCCGTTTCGGCGTCGAACGGGCCTCCGACAAACGCTTCAAGGTTCCCCATCTTCATTGATTCCTGCATTTCCGCCTCTTTGCCGAGGACTGCCGCCGGATACAGTTCTACCTTGAGACGACCTGCCGACTTCTCCTCGACGTAGCTCTTGAAGGCTTCCAGCCCCTTGTGGCGTGGACTTTCCGTGGTAAATTCATGACCGATCTTGATTGTGTAGACTTTCTCCGCACCCGAAGTTTCTCAAATTCCCGACCCAATTATAACTAGGTCTCGTCCTCTTCCTGTTCGCTATCATCTTC
>LVBD01000013.1 GCA_001604275.1 Spirochaetales bacterium Spiro_02 | reverse complement strand
TCCTACGGCAAGAAGCTCCTGTTCTAAGTTTTTCTTGCTCGGAAAGCGGGCTATTGATACACTGTAGGCTATGATGAAATGTTGCCAGCATTGCGGACGACCTGTCCCGGACGGGACAATCATCGGGAGAACGACAGTCTGCGAAGGATGCGGAAGACCCTTGCACACCTGCGTCAACTGTCGGTTTTATGAACCCGGAGCATATCACGACTGCCGGGAAGCCGTGGAGGAACTTGTCGAGGACAAGACACGGGCGAATTTCTGCGACTTGTTCATCCTCTCTGAGTGCAGGACAGGAACAAAACGGGACGCAGGCAAGAATGACGCAAGAGCGAAAGCTGAAGCTCTTTTCAACCTATGACCCAACGGGGAGGATCGCATGATAGCACCTGGAACGAAAGCTCCTGATTTCTCATTGCCGGACGACCAAGGCGTAGTCAGAACGCTCGAGGAGTTCCACGGAAGGACGCTGGTCCTGTACGCATACCCGAAAGACAACACGCCGGGTTGCACGAAGGAAGCCTGCTCCATACGGGACAGAAGCCAGGACCTCGCTGGACTCGGCGTAACGGTGGTCGGCGTCAGTCCGGACTCGGTCGCAAGCCATGCGAAGTTCAAGCAGGCTCATGGACTTCCGTTCACGTTGCTGTCCGATCCGGACAAGGAATTATTGCAGAAGCTGGGAGCTTGGGGCGAAAAAACCAACTATGGCAGAAAATATATGGGAGTCATACGCAGCACGTTCGTCATCGGACCAGATGGAGTCGTGGAAAAAGTATGGGCGAAGGTCACTCCCGCGACCCATGGGGACCAGATCGCAGAATATCTGAAACATCGGAGCAAGGCATGAACAGAAACCGCTTCCCACTGCTGATCGCTCCTCTTGCCGTTCTCCTGGTCGTCGTCGCAGGATGTTCGTCATACACCTACGATGTGGCGAAGACAAGAATCGAGCCGGTGCTTTCTGTCTCCGAACAGGCTCCCACGCCTACGAAGATGTCGGAGATTCAAGCGATCCGCGACGCTGAGCGGGCTCAGCTGGAAGCCCAGCAGGCCGCCAGGGAAGCCGAAGTAGCCCAGAAGGCTGCGGAGGAAGCTCGTCTGCAGGAAGCGGCGAAAGCGGCGAAGGCGGCGGAAGAAGCCGCCAGAATCGCCGCGGAACAGGCAGCTCGGGAAGAAGCCGATGAGGTCGCAAGGCGTGCGGCGGAAGAAGCGGCACGCATCGAAGCGGAGAAAGCCGAAGCGGAACGCGCGGAGGCAATGAGATTGGAAGCTGAACAGGCTGCTCAAGAGGCCGCGCAAGAGGCCGCTCGACTGGCGGCGGAAGAGGCGGCGAAACTGGTCGCTCCGGTTCCGTCGGCTGATACGCTGTCCTTCCCATATCGGTATTCGCCAGTCAAAGAAACCGAACAGATCACAGGATCCGTTCCGAAATTCTCGTCGTTGCTGATTCCGCTTCCCGACTCTCGGCTTCGGGAAGACGAGGCGAAACTGCTTGCTGGGGAAATTGCTTCGGGAATTTCCGACATCGATGCGCCGGTCCTGTTCATTACCGGAGAAATGCAGAACATCGTGACACTTGTCAACCAGTTGCAACGGAATGCGATACTGGTTCCCTCCGGAGCGATAGTCACTTCATTCCCCATCGAGAAAATCGGGAAAAACAGCGTAACTGTTACCGTACGGCAAGGGAAATCCCTCCAGCTCCTCATCGCCTATGCGCCAGAATACGAAGTGTTCGAAGCTTTTCTTTCCGAACCAGAAGGAAACGGATGGAAACAGATCGTGGAGCGAAACAGAACATCGCGCCTCCAGACAGCTCAAGAAGTCTCAAACGAAGCTTCCGACGATAGTTCCGTTCTGTTGGGTGCCTCCCTATTCGAACCGTCCCATCTTGATTGGACCTCATTCTCTCCGGTCCAGTACAGAAGCCCCTTCGAATGGCCGATGACCATGTATCTGGAAGAAGCCAAATTCATAGATGGATACCGCACCACCCACTATAGCGAGGAAACTGCGGCCGGCACGACGCTCCGATGGAAACCTGGCGATGTCGAACTTCAGGAACGGATCGACTACCTGTATTCCAGGAAACTGCTTCCTGTAGAAACCGCGATGCTCAGTCTCGGAGGACTCTCTTCCAACGATGGAACGAAGATCCCCAATCGGTATGCCATAGCAGGAACATATATCGTACCCTAGCGACCGAATCCTAGCCAAGAGTCCCGTTGCCTGCCTCAATATTGTACTGTAAGCTGTTTTTCAGCTCCATATGCAACGACACGCAACAAATCGCTTTTTTTGCTTTGAAATCTGGAATACCTCATGCTAAGCTATCGATAAATTCACACATTATGGGGTGTTTGTATGAATATCAATACCGGAGCTCTCTTGATTGTCGTAGTCTATCTGCTCGGGATGCTCGCCGTGGGGTTCGTCGTCGGCAAGCTGAAGATCAAAAACAGCAAGGACTATATGATCGCAGGAAGACGCATGGGGCTGTTCATGGTCGCGTTCTCGCTATCGGCGAACAACATCGGCGGAGGATCGACGACAGGATTGGCGAACAAAGCGTTCGGAAGCTGGGGGATGAGCGCCGTATGGTACGTACTCGCGGCCTCCATCGCGATGATACCGCTCGCCTATTTTGCGCCGAAAATCAGAAAGACGATGGCCGTCACGATTCCCGAGGTTATCGAACGAAGGTTCGGACGTCCAAGCGCGACATTCTCGGCGGTGCTGAACATCCTTGCCTTGTTCTGCCTGACATCTTCTCAAATCGCCGCGTCGGGCGCCGTCATCACGACATTGACGGGAATTCCGCTCAATGTGTGCCTAATCATCGCAGGTATCGTCATCATTCTCTACACGACGTTGGGGGGCATGATCGCCGATCAGATTTCCGACCTCGTGCAGTTTCTCATCATCCTCGTAGGCCTGGCGATCGCCACTCCGTTCGTCATCAAGGGATGCGGCGGCTGGCAAGCCATCTCCGCGAAACTGCCGGAAGCTCAGCTCGATATTACCAAGATCGGCTGGGTGACGATCATCGGCTATATCTTCAATTACTTCTGCACGTTCCTTTCCGGTCCGGAAATGATCAGCCGGTTCGAAACCGCGAAAGATGAAAGAACCGCGCGCAACGCCGCGCTTTTGTCCGGGGTACTGATGGCCGCCATGGCGTTCTTCCCCACGCTGCTCGGGCTTGCGGCGCTGGCAGTCAAGGATCAGATCCCCGGCATTACAGGGGCTACCGCGATGATGGATGTCACGGAGCATTTTGCACCGACTTTCATCACTGGACTGGTGTCGGCGGCCATCATCTCGGCCACGATGAGTTCGGCGGATTCAAATCTGCTGTGTATGTCCACGATGTTCATCAACGACATCTTTACCAAATATTTTCGACAAGACAACCCGCTGACTGACAAGCAAGTCATCTTCGCTACGCGTTCCTGCAACGTGATCGCGTCACTGATCGCCATGGCGATCTCCCTCGGAGGAGTCGATATCGTCACGATGAATACGTTCGCGTTCGCAATCCGGTGCGCCGGACCGTTCGCCGCATATGGTCTGGGCCTGATAGTCCCGCGAGCGACAAAAGCCTCCGGGCAGGTCTCGATCATTACCGGCACGATCGGCGTCATCGTTTGGCAGATACTTTCCGGCGGAGGCTTCTTCCTGGGTATCCTCCCGGTCGTATTCGGTTGCGCAGTCGGTGCGGCGACTTTCTATCTCGTCAACCTGGTCCAGTGGAATCGCGGTGTACAGGCGGCGCCTTCCGCATATCTGACCGACGACGAAGTAGCTGCGTTGGTGAAAAAGGAATCCGAGGAACGGAACCTGTAGTTCCTGCGGATCAATCGACGCATCCCGCTGATCACAGGAGCCGCGTGAAAGGTCGTCATGACCGGAAAGCGGCTCCTTCCTTTTTCCTTTCCCATATCGTTTCTTCGCCATACACTGTCGTTTTTGTTCATTCGCAGGCTGCATGCAGGATGGACATTCCCGGGCGGTCCAAGTATCCTCAAAGAAACTCCCGATGGCATCGCTGCCGGACGACCGAAGGCCGCTCGATATCCGCATCGGGAAAAACATGGAACAGACACCATGGAAGGAGCCCCATGCAACAGGACGGACAGACAACGGCATATGCGAAGAAACTCTCGAAAATGATACAATGCGATACCGTATCGATTCCTGATGTCTCCCAACCGGAGAAATTCAAAGCGTTCCATAGTGTCCTGAAATCGTTGTTCCCCCATGTGTTCTCAACCATGGAGGTCAAGGATTTCGATGGTTCGCTCCTGCTGAAATGGGCGAGCAAGATTCCCGACGGCAAGCCGATCCTCCTCATGAGCCATCAGGATGTCGTTGAAGCGACGGGAACATGGAGGCATTCCCCGTTCAGCGGTGATATCGCCGATGGTGCGGTCTGGGGGCGGGGGACGGTGGACACGAAAGGTTCGCTGTTCTGCATCTTCCAGGCGTTCGAAGAACTGATCGGAGCTGGATACGAACCGACCACGGACCTCTACATAGCATCGTCCTGCACCGAAGAGGTATCGGGTCCCGGTGCCCCTGCGATCGTAGATTACCTGCGAAGCCAAAACGTCGAGCTACGATTCCTTCTCGACGAAGGCGGCATGATTAAAAGCGAACCGCTCAAGGGGGCGAAAGGGCGATTCGCGATGATCGGCTGCCTGGAGAAAGGGACGGGAAATTTTCGATTCGTCGCTCGCTCCGGCGGAGGTCATGCATCAGCGCCGGGAAAGAACACTCCGCTGGTCAGGTTGGGTCGGTTCATGAGTGAAATCGAGAAACACAATCCGTTCACCGCGAAGATGAACCCGACGACCATAGAGATGTTCCGAAGGCTCGGTCCTACGGTCAGCGGACCGATGGGATTCGTGTTCCGCCATGCGAAAGGCCTTTCCCCGCTGCTCAGCACCGTATTGCCGAAAGCGAACCCTCTTGCCGGAGCTCTGATCAGCACTACGCTGGCCTTCACGATGGCAAAGGGTTCGGATGGATTGAACGTATTGCCGCAGGAAGCATATGTTACGGGCAACAGCAGATTTATCCATCATCAAGGTCCCGAAGAGACCTATCGCCTTCTGAAAGGAATAGCCGCGAAATACGATATCGAAGTGGAAGTGATCAACGCAAGCGAGCCCTGCCCTGTCGTCGATTTCCACAGTGACTCGTTCAAGCTGGTAGAGAGGACCGTCAGGGATATCTTCCCCGGCGTCATTCCTTCCCCTTACGCCATGACAGGGGGGACTGACGCACGGTTCTTCGCCCCTATCTGCAAGGATGCGATCAGGTTCGCACCACTGGAGATCAACGAACAGCAGTTCAAGTCCATCCATGGGCTGGATGAGAATATCGGCATCGATGCGCTTCCTCCGGCAGTAGAGTTCTACAAACGGATCCTGACATCGGTCTGATTTCGGAAACCGCTTTCACACACACGGCACCTCTGTTTCCGATTTTCCACAAAGCCGAAAGTTTCCCTTGTGTTCAGTGAAAGACCATGCTAGTATTTCTGTAAGATATTAATAATATATTATAAATTGAGACTGTGGAAACCCACTCCTCAGAGGAAACAAACATGAATAAACGGGAACGTGTCATGGCGGTTCTGGAGGGAAGAAAACCGGATGGTATTCCATCGAGCTTCTCCCTCCATTTTCCAACGCATGCAAATCATGGGCAGGAAGGCATCAAAGCGCATTTGGATTTCTTTTCAGAGACCGATGTCGACATTATCAAAATCATGAACGAAAATCTGACGCCAAGCGTCAGTGGCATTTCAAGACCGGAAGATTGGAAGCGGATTCCATCCTTTTCTCGGAATTCGCCGTTCATCGTCGCCCAAGCTGACTTCGTCAAGCGGATCCGTGACTCTTATGAGGAAGACGCTCCCTGTCTTTGCACTATTCATGGAATCTGCGCCTCTACTGTCCATCCGATGCGCCCGCAATATCAGGATCTCTACGAAATCAGAAACATACAGCTTGCGCACTACCGGAAGGATCCAACGGTATATCTCGATGCAACGAAACGCATCGCGGAAGCGCAGTGCTATATGGTCGAGAAAGTCATCGAGGCAGGGGCAGACGGCATCTACTTCGCGGCGTTAGGAGGAGAAAAGCATCTATATTCCGATGAAGAATTCGCGACCGTCGTGAAACCGTATGACCTGCAGATCATGAAGACATGCAAGGATATGGGAAAGATCGTCGTGTTGCACATGTGCAAGAAAAATCTCGACATGCTACGGTTCAAGGATTATGCACCGTATTGCGACATCGTGAACTGGGGAATCTACGAAAACGACATCAGTTTGGAACAGGGGATGGAAATATTCCCAAACAAGACGATCATGGGAGGGCTCGCGAACCGAAGCGGAGTACTCGTCGAAGGTTCCGAACAGGCGTTGGTCGAAGCAGTCCATCATCTGACTAAAAAGATGGAAGGGAAAAAATTCATCCTCGGCGCCGACTGCACCCTTCCGACGGATATATCGCCGGACAGGATCAGGACCGCCGTCATGGCCGCACGAAAATCGAAGTAACCATTGCGATGCGGACACGATCTGGTTTCGATTACACAATGATCACTATTCGCACAATCGTCCACAAGAAAACAAGGACGAATCGATAAGAAATGGAATCAAGGAGAGACATTATGAAAAGACTAAGCGTATTGTGCATTCTACTCTGCTCGGCTTCGCTGATGCTGATGGCCCAGGGTGGCGGAGAACAGCCCGGCCAGACATCGCAGAAGGCCGATGCTCCGACGTCTATCACGTTCTGGTACAATCCGGCGATCGTCGAGGCTGGGTCTCCGCCGAAGGACTGGTTCGTATACGACAGGATCAGGGACGAGCTTGGCATCGACTTGCAACTTTCACCGCTTCCCTCCAATGCGAACGACAGGGATACGAAGGCGACCACTGCCGGAGCGGCGAACAATCTGCCCGACATGCTCTGGGTCCGCAGGCCGGTCATGCTGAACTTAGTCAAGCAAGGATTGCTCGCGCCAGTCGACGACCTGTATGCGCTGATGCCTGACAGGACAGAGAAGATGTATCCGGCCGGTAGCATCGCCTACACATCGACGAACGGACATTCCTACGGATTCGCGCCATCCACCGGAGATATCAAGAAGAACGAAGGGATCCTCATCCGCAAGGACTGGCTGGACAACCTGGGTCTCGATATTCCGGTGACACTGGAAGACTATCTGGAAGTCATGAAGGCATTCACGTTCCAGGATCCCGACGGCAATGGGAAGAACGATACATACGGCTATGGTACGTTCATCGAGATCACCGCATATGAAGAAGGTCTCGGACGCCGGCTCGATCCGTTCTTCGGATCATTCGGCGTAGCCGGCACCTGGGATCTGTCGAAGGCGCATCCGGGGCTCAATGTTAGGAAACCAGAATACTACCAGGCGATGCAGTACATCAAGCTGATGCTAGACGAAGGAGTGATGGATCCGAACTGGCTCGCCTATAAGAAAGATGATTGGAAAGCGGCATGGAAGCAAGGGAAGTTCGGCATCATGCGTGAGCAGAACGCATCTTATGCAGCAGAAAGCAATTATTCATCATTCGATAAGAATTTCCCGAATGGAGAATGGATTGTAATCGCACCTCCGGTGGGACCGGAGGGGAAGTCCGCCGTCGGAGTCTATACGGATGTCAACGATGGGATTATCGTCGTATCCCAACGCGCGATGAAGGATGGAAAAGGACCTCTGATCGCCAAATTGCTCGAGTGGATGAGCAAGGACGGATATTATGCTATCGGATGGGGGGAAGAGGGGGTGAATTTCGTATTCGATAAGAACGGAATCCCTACGGTGACGGGTCTCGCCGATCCCTCGAAAGGCTTTACGAAATCGGAAGTACAACCGTTGTTGCAGCTCAAAGGCCTTGCGTTTTATTGGGGAGAAGCGGAACTCGCCTCCCGCTACCCCACCTATGTGACCGCGGTCTCGAAAAAAACGATGAGTGCGCTCGCCACGTTGCGTGAGATGCAGGCGCAGCCATGGATCAAGCAGTCGGGAATCGACCTGCTCCCACTACCTGGATCGGACTTGAAGCGGTTCTATGAACAGACCTTGATCGAATTCGTCAGAGGCAGCAAGCCACTTACCGAAGCGGCTTGGAACAAGTTCGTCTCAGACTTCGACGCAATGGGCGGGAAAGCTTGGGAAGAAGCCGGGATCAAGACGGCGACAGAACTTGGCCTTCTGTACTAGGCGACGTTCAGTTTCGAATATCGTTTTTCCATCCGGCATGGCGCCGGATGGAAATCGCATCATCAGTACAAAGAAGGGGCTCGGACATGCAACCGGCGCATTTCAGGTACAAAACCGTTTCGGAACAGCTAGCGGCATCCATGATCCATGGCCGTACTGAAGATGGCATCAAATGGACATATGTCGACGGCCTCGGACTTGAGTGCATCTATCAAGCGGGCAAAATCACTGGACATGACCAGTGGAAAGACTGGGTAATCCGTCAGTTCGACAGGCTCGTCCATGAAGATGGGACGATCGACGGCTACGGAACCGATGCATATAGCCTCGACATGAGCGCTCCCGGGAAAGCACTATTTGCAATATATGCGGAAACCGGCGACGGAAAGTTCCGTGCAGCCCTTGACATGTTCTATCGGCAACTTGAGCTGCAACCAAGAACCAGATCCGGAGGGTACTGGCACAAGGGGCGATACCCGGACCAGATGTGGCTCGACGGGCTATACATGTACGCCAGGCTCAAGGTCCGATATGCATTGGAATTTCTTCCCTCGGCACGACGGACAGAAGAAATAGAAGATCTCGTCCACCAGTTCTCGCTACTCTATCGGCATGTATACGACCCTGACACGGGATTATTGTTCCATGCATGGGACGAATCCACCCGCATGCCATGGGCGGACAAGGACACGGGACAGTCACCTTGCATATGGGGCCGTGCGATGGGCTGGTATTGCATGGCTCTGGTCGATGTGATCGAATGCCTGGGAATCGGCGATTGTGACGCATCTCCTTCCCTATTTTCGGAATATCGGGAACATCGGCAACTATTGACGGACATTGCCCGCGCACTTGCCGATACGCTTCCCCGTTGGCAGGATCCATCCGGACTTTGGTGGCAGATCATGAATCAGGCGGATCGTCCATGCAACTATCTGGAAAGCTCCTGTTCTTCGATGTTCGCCTATTTCCTCCTGAAGATGGCGCGCATCATCCCTGGTCCGGACGAAGCATCCCGAATTCGATATACCGATGCCGGCAGAGCCGCATACTATGGGTTGCTCAGAGACAAAGTCATCAGGGATCAGGATGGTACGTTGCATTTGGAATCGATCTGCCGAGGGGCCGGCCTTGGAAAAGCGGAGGACCATCTGCCGTACCGAGACGGCACGTTCTTGTACTACTGTACGAAAGAGCCGATCGTCAGAGACAACTGGCAAGGGATGGGACCGCTGCTGCTCGCCTCTCTGGAAACTGAATGGCTTAGGTCTCAACCTGAACATGTCCGTACTAATGGACAAAGGAGCGACCATGATCGACGAACGGACGATGGATCGATGGATTGACGAACATTTCAACGCATATATCGGACTCTTGGCGGACTATGTGGCGATTCCAAGCATCGCGAAACCCGGAGAGGACGGTTTCCCGTATGGAAAAGCCTGCGCCGATATGCTCGCGTTCATGGAACGCACGATGCAACGGTTCGGGTTGAAGACGGATAATGTGGATACGACTGTGGTGATCGGAACCTTGGAGGGATCGGATACGGGGCTCGAAGGATGCAGGGCCATCGGCATAGCCTGCCATGGCGATGTAGTACCTGCCACCGGAGCATGGGAACGTGACCCGTTCACCCTCTGGAGAAACGGAGATTGGCTTACGGGCAGAGGGACCACGGACAACAAAGGGGCGACGATCGCAGTACTATTCGCTTTGGCGTTCTTGCAGGACCAGGGAATCAGACTTCGAAACGATGTCAAGCTCTATGTCGGCAGCGCCGAAGAAATCGGCATGCCGGATATGATGTATGTACGGGAACATCGCCCACTTGCCGATTTCACGTTGGTTCCGGACGCAGGATTTCCAGTCTGCTATGGCGAAAAGGGATGCATCAAAT
Source organism: Spirochaetales bacterium Spiro_02 (assembly GCA_001604275.1). GTDB lineage: Bacteria > Spirochaetota > Spirochaetia > Sphaerochaetales > Sphaerochaetaceae > Spiro-02. The sequence continues at coordinate 9,521 of LVBD01000013.1, read as the reverse complement.
TCACCGCCTCAGCTCTGACCGGAGATACGAACCTCACAACGTTCAATTCCGGAACTTCGGAGGCAAGCGTCGCCGCTTCTGCCGTTGCTACAATCTCCGACATACCGGATCCGATGGCTGTGGCGGTGTTCCTAAACGAGTTCCCGGGAATCGAGGCGTCGGTTCTCGAAATCAGGAACGAAGTGATCGTCATTTCGTCAGGACGAGCAAGACACACAGCTTTCCCGGAAGGTGGCATCGATGCGATCGGACAACTGGCACGAGCGCTTTGTTCGCAGTCGCTCATGACAGGAAGAGCGGAAAGTTTGTTACGGTTCATCGGAGAAATCACTTCGGATTTCTATGGAACCGGACTGGATATCGAAACCAGCGACGCACGTTCGGGGAAACTTACTGCGGTTCTGACGGCCATTGATCTCAATGACGGGAAACTGACGATGCGATTCAACATACGATACCCTATCTCGGCGGATGAAAAACACATCGAGCGTACCATCAGAAAACGCATGGAAACAGGTGGATTCTCTATCGAGGAGTTCACGCTATCGCCGGCTTCGGTAACCGAAATCACCCCGTTGATCAATCGATTATGCGATATCGCGAACAAAATCCACGGCACTGATGATCCTCCATATATCATGGGAGGAGGTACGTATGCCCGACTCATGCAGCCGGCGATCGCCTATGGCATGGGTACGCCCTCGATCGACCTCGCACCACCCTTTCCCAGTGGCCAGGGTCGAGCACACCAGCCGAATGAATCAGTTTATATCCCGCGAATGAAAAAAGGAATGAAAATCTATGCGCAGGCACTGCTTGCGATCGACCATGCCCTCTCAACAGGAAGATAGACGATGACAGAACCGACATATCATGCATATCTAGAAATTCTGGGAAACGAACTGCGTCCTGCGCTGGGATGCACAGAACCGATCGCGATTGCTTATGCGGCGGCGAAAGCACGGTCAGTCCTCGGTTCCATGCCGAAGGGTCTCAGCCTCAGGTGTAGTGGAAACATCATCAAGAATGTCAAAGGCGTAGTTGTTCCGAACTCTGGCGGATTACGTGGCATCGAGGTAGCCGCTACGTTGGGAGTAGTCGGCGGTGACTCAGAAAAACAGCTCGAAGTCCTTGGAGTAGTCTCCTCGGACGATGTCGCAAGGACGAAAGAGCTTGTCGCCGCCGGCTACTGCTCATGTTCGGCCGTTCAGGATGTCCCGGCGCTGTTCATCGAAGTTGAAGCAGTCGATTGCGGACAACGGGCGACCGTGACCATCGAGCGGAGCCACACGAACATCACGAAGATCGAGAAGAACGGACAAACGATATTTTCCCAGGGAAAGTCGGCCGCCCCATCGGTTTCGGAAGATCTGCGACGGATGCTGTCCGTGACGGGAATCATAGAATTCGCCGAACAGGTGGACATCCGGGACATCAAAGAAGTCTTGGACCGACAAATTCGATACAACGAAGCGATCGCCAGCGAAGGTTTGTCAAAAGACTATGGCATCGGCATCGGACGGATATTGCTCAAACGCTACGATTCGTCCGATGTCCGGATTCGGGCAAGGGCGAAAGCTGCGGCAGGCTCTGATGCAAGAATGAGCGGCTGTCCGCTTCCAGTCGTCATCAATTCAGGAAGCGGGAACCAGGGCCTCACCGTATCGCTACCGGTCATGGAGTTCGCGAAAGAATGGCAGGCATCGTACGAAGACCTCCTCAAGGCGTTGGCTGTAGCGAATCTGATCGCGATTCATCAGAAGCGGTATATCGGAAGTCTTTCCGCATTCTGCGGTGCTGTCTGTGCGGCGACAGGAGCCGCTTGCGGAATTTCGTTCCTCCATGGTGGCAGGTATGAGGAAATATCGAGAACCATCACCGACACCTTGGCGAATATCGGCGGAATCGTCTGCGACGGAGCGAAGCCCTCTTGTGCGGCGAAGATATCCTCAGCCCTCGACGCTGCGATCCTTGGTTTCGAAATGGGAACGAAAGAAAGGAAAGCGTTTGGAAATGGGGAAGGCCTGGTGAAACAGAACGTCGAAGCGACAATCCGTAGTTTCGGACGGGTCGGAGCCCAGGGGATGAAAGGAACCGATCAGGAAATTATCCGGATCATGATGGAATAAGAATCGCGAAGGATTCGTTGAAGAGAGGCGGCCATCCTTACCGGTTCGCTCGTTCCGGCTTACCAAAAGAGCTACGGTGCGACCGTAGCCGTCAATCGACCACGAATCCTTCGATATCCTGTTTCAGGATATCCAATGCGGATGTCTTCTCTCCATTTTTGATGCAGTTCAAGACATCCCTATGCTTTCGCGAAGTACCGATGAACTTCGTCTGCCGCCAGCGATCCCATTGAAACTGGACATAGGCGCGCGTCATCAGTCGCAAACACGATTCCAGCGCACGGTACATATAGCCGTTGTTATAGCAGGAAATCAAATCCAGATGGAACCGACTATTGCGGTTCCAATGGTCAAGCACCGAAATCTCGCCCGGACCCGGCTCCTGCGTTGCAAGCATTCTATCGATTGCATCAAGGGAGATCATGTCCCAATACTGGTCGAGGCTCCCGCATTCCAGAATAATACGATATTCCTTCGCTTCCTTGATATCCCTGTCGGCGATTCTGATCACTTCATATCCATACCGAGGAATGCTACGCAAAACGCCTTCTGTACAGAGTTCGATTAATGCTTCACGGATCGGTGATTTACTGACATTGAACTTTTCCACAAGCTCTTTCTCTGTGAATGGCACTTCAGGTTTGTAGGTTCCTTGCAATATCTCATCGAGCATCTGATCGTATATCTGACGTTTCAACGATAAATCGGAGCCAGATTTCTGTACGTGGGAAGTCACTGCAACACCTCTTTTTTTCAACAGCAGATATATCATCAGAATATCAGAAGCAGTGAAAAACCTCCACTGAAAACCGAAAAAAACACAGGAACATCGACTTGGAAGACCATACGAAAGGCCGTCTTCCGTTCGAAAAACGAATTCCCGACGGCGGACGGCCTCTCTCGACAAAACGTGTACGCTCTATTCCAGCAACAGATCGAGATCCAGTTCGCAGGCGATGGAAGGCATGGAGCATCCCCAGCTTTCCAGTACCGCGGGATGAATCTCCCCGAAGTATCCGACTTTCCTCTCTCCCACCATGATCGCTGCGCAGCGACCGGGGATGAACCGAGTGTCTCCATCCAAATCCGCAAGAAAATACTCGCGGTTGATGAAGTACATCAACGTATTGACGTAGGAGGAAGCCTCGTTGTACCCCATCACATTGTCCGCGCAGAAGAATCCGAGATAATTGCGTGTCGTGGTGCCGCTGTTGTCTTCGGGACAGAGGAAGGCGACCTTCCCCACTTCGAAGATATCATGGGGGTACGGAGCGTGACCGCTCATGCTCTCGCTCTCCAGCAACGACGGAATGATCGACGGCCGGACGAATTCGTAGTTCTCGCTCATGGGGTTGGCGATCTGGATATAGTCGTCGCCGCCGACATGCATGTTGTCGATGTACTCCTTGCGCGACCCGAGATAGTTGTACATCATTTCCTGGAACCCTAGCCCGACCATGATCTCCTTGATCTTGCGACCGAACTCCTCAGCCGCGGAAAGACGTCCGACAGTGAAGTCTCCGGGCATCTGGGGGGCGAAATTCGACAGGCCGTAGCCGATCATGACATCCTCGACCAGATCGACCGGATGAAGGAAGTCGTTGCGGTACTCGGGGACGGTGGCATAGATCGCGTCATCCGTCTGGTCATAGACGGAATAGACACCCATCCGCTTGAGCGATTCCACAGCCTGCTCGCCGGTAATAGGTTCACCAAGGGTCTTGCGGACTTGTGCAAGCGGGCATGAGGCGGGTTTCTGAAAATAGTATGGCACGGTGATCTCACGCCCGAACTCGGTGTCATAGGGGAACACGACCTTCACCGGCAGAATATCGAATCCCATGTCGGCCATGTCGCATGCCATGATCGATGCACAAAGCAGCAGGTCATGCAGTTCCGTACCTGACAGTTCGATGAACAGGTTCTCGTCCCCGACCTCGACGGCTCCGATCCGCGCGCTGTTGATCACCGGCGGAAAACTCAGCGTATCGCCGTTGTCATCGTACAAATACGGAAACAGAGGTTTGTCCGCGACGATGTATCCGTATTCCTTCCCCTTCGGATGCTGTTCGCAGATCTGGCGCAACGTCAGATCCTCATCCATCCCGAGAGGAACGAAATGCGTCGTATCGGGATCGGCACCTTTGTAGTGGACGGGATACTTGATCAGGTCGCTGCGGTAGATACCCATGGCGATCGACTTGCGCTTGCGCCCGAAGTTCCAGCAGAGCTTCTCCTGGGACTGGATCAGTGCCAGAAGTATCGGCTCATCGACAACCTTCCCCTTCGCGGCGAAGCCGATCGAGTACGGACGGACGTCCTTCGCCGATTCATCGACGATCAACGACCGGCCTTCGCTGTCGAACGTCTCATCCGCGGTGGAGAAGAAATCGTACAGCGGGGCTCCGCCTTCGGTGTACGCATTGATCTGCCGCGCCACGCCTGCGGCGGACCAAAGGTCGGGGCGGTTCGTATCGTTCAGTTCGATCTTGATGATCTTCTCATCCACATCATGCCCGTCGAGCTCGGCCTTGGCGACCGGGAAGATATCCTCGAGCCGGGAATCGGTATATTTCTTGCCCAGAAGGTCATAGAACAGATCTTCCTGCACTTCAATCTTCGGCATCAGTTTCCCCTCCTCATGCGCACGCTTTCGATGTTCGGCGTGAACAACTCGCGCAGATCATTCAAACCCAAGTGCATCAGGGCCATCCGGTCGATTCCTAATCCCCAGGCGAGAACCGGGACATCGATCCCTAGAGCCTTGGTCACCTCGGGACGGAAGATTCCGCTACCGCCCAGCTCGAACCAACCAAGCACAGGATGCTTGATATGGACCTCGATGGAAGGTTCGGTGAACGGAAAATAGCCGGGGACGTATTTCACTTCCTCGGCTCCGGCGATCTCTTCGGCGAACATCTTCAGCAGACCGAGCAACGTCTTGAGATTGACGTCCTCGCCGAGCACGATTCCTTCCGTCTGATAGAAGTCCGCGCCATGGGTGGCATCGACCTGGTCGTAGCGGAAGCATCGGACTACCCCGAAATACTTGCCGGGGACTTTCGCCTTGGTCAGCTGATGGGCCGACAGGACGGTTCCCTGGCTACGCAGGACCTGGCGGCGGGTGAATTCATGGTCGAATGCATATCCCCACCCGCGGCTTCCGGTGGTCCAGCCGTCTTCATGGGTCCGGGCCACCTGGCTGAGCCATGGTTCCTCGATCTTCTTGCAATGGCTGGCGTTCTTCACGTAGTAGACATCATGGATGTCGCGGGCGCTGTGGAACTGCGGCATGAACAAGGCATCGCCGTTCCAGAACTCCGTCTCCACCAGCGGTCCGTCGAATTCCTCGAACCCAAGGCTACAGAGTTTGTCCTTGACCCATTGAAGATAGGAGCCATATGGGTTGCGCCGGCCGGGGATAAGACGGGAGGTCGGCGCATTGAGCGCATACGGACGGAACGAAGCGTTCTTCCATGCACCGGTCGCAAGCATCTGGACGGTGACCGCACCGAGTTCCTCTCCGGTGATATTGGCGGCGAACACAGCCTGACGGGCCTGTCCCCCCGCTTCGGTAAGCGTATAGACGATCTCCTCCCGTTCAACTACCTTGAACGGAGAACCCGCCGCTCCACGTTTCTTGGCGATCTTCGCCATGATCTGCTTATCTTCGTTCGAAAGCGAGGCTTCGTCGAGCTGGCCAGACAATCCCCTTTTCAGCAATGCGGCGGCGCCGAGCACATCCGCGGGAAGTTCTTCCTTGAGCACCTGCGCCTGGTTGTCGCCGGTCATGGCGCATACGCCGGCTTTCGACAGCTGGCCGAACGCCGATCCGACATCGGACTTCTCCAGACCGAGGCGCTGCGCCACCTGAGGCAGTCCCAGAGGGCCTTCGTTCTGGAGCAATGCAAAGATCCGCTGCGCCGGGGTCCCCTTCTCCTGTTGCTCCCTTCCGAGCTCGGTCAGTTCATAGAGTACGCGGTTGCTGCGGCGTTTCTCAACCAGGTATCCTTTTGCACTGAGCCAGCTGAAGGCCTGGTTGCACTGTCCCACTTTGTAGTCCAGCTCCTTGACGATACGGTCGGTGGTGATATCCTCCCCACTAGCCACATGCCGGAGCAGACGGACTTCGAGCGGATGCAGATTCTTTACATCAATGTCCATCATTTTCTCCTCATCTCGACATACTCGCGGCGATGCCATGAAGCGACGACGAACCGTCGCGGCCGAACAACCGCAAGCGCTCCCATTATAGGCGATTCGGATAGAAAATGGGAAGTGCGCCTCGCCCCTGCGAAGGCATTGTCGCGAACGACATCGCGAAAGCTTTCGGCGGATTGAGGCAATGCGTCGGAACCGATGATTCACGCAACCGCGATATCCGTGTATAGTGTCCTTATGCGATACTATATCTCCGATCTCCATTTCCACCATATCGCCCTCAATACAAAGATGGACCGGCGGGGGTTCGCCTCCGTCGAGGCGATGAACGCCCATATGATAGCCCGTTGGAATGAAACGGTGTCGGAGCGGGACGAAGTGGTGATTGTCGGGGATCTTTCCTACGGCAAGGGAGCCGAAACGAACAAGGTCGTCAGCCAGCTCAAAGGGAAGCTCTTCCTGATCGAAGGGAACCATGACAAGCGGTTCCTCGACGACAAGGAATTCGATACAAGCCGGTTCGGCTGGATCAAACGCTATGCGGAACTGAACGACAACAAACGCAAGGTAATTCTCTGTCACTATCCGATCGTCTGCTACAACGGACAGTATCTGCTCGATGAGAGCGGCGCTCCCAGGACCTATATGCTCTATGGGCATGTCCACGATACGCAGGATCAGATGTTGGTGGATCAGTTCCAGCGTATCACCCGTGCGACGCCGATCAGGGACCGGCATATCCCCTGCCAGATGATCAACTGTTTCTGCATGTACAGCGACTATCGCCCGTTGACACTGGATGAATGGATAGAGGTGGAGAAAAAGAGGGAACGGGAAGGCTCCATCCTGAAGGCATACCCCGAATCAACCGGCGACCATTGACGTGACGGCGGAAACGATCTCCTCCGCCGAAGGCACGATCGCACGTTCGAGCTCCGCATTGAACGGCACGGGAAGTTCCTTGCCGCATAATCGCCGTACCGGGGCTTTCAGAGCGCGGAACGTCTCGGGGTCGCCGACGATAGAAGCGATGACCTCCCCTCCGAAGCCTCCGAACGCAGGGGCGTCATGCACCACGAGCGCCCGGCCGGTCTTCCGCACCGACGCAAGGATCGTCGGAACATCAAGAGGCCGCAACGAACACAGATCGACAACATCCACGCCCACTCCTTCCACGGCGAGCATATCGGACGCTTCCAGACAAGTCTCGACAGCACGGGAATAGGAAATCACCGTGACATCCCCTCCGACATGTTTGATATCGGCCTTTCCGATCTCCGCTACATCGCTTTCGTCCCCAACCGGACCCAAGGCGCTGTAGAGCATCTTGTGTTCGAAGAACAGGACCGGATCGTCGTCGCGTATCGAAGCTTTCAGCAGGGCCTTGGCATCCCGAGGGGAAGACGGCGCTACGATCTTCAGACCGGGAATATTGGAGAACATCGCCTCGAGGCTCTGTGTGTGCTGCGCACCGTGTCCGGTTCCGGAACCGGTCGGAATGCGATAGACCAACGGACAACCGAGCTGTCCCGCGCTCATGAACCGGGTCTTGGCGGCATGATTGACCAGCTGGTCGCTGACCAATGTCAGAAAGTCGCCGTACATGATCTCCACGACAGGCCGCATACCCATCATAGCCGCACCGACGGCCACGCCGGAAAATCCTTCCTCCGAGACAGGAGTTTCAAGAATCCTATCAGCTCCGAATTCGTCCCAAAGACCCTGCGTCACTTTGAAGCATCCGCCATACTTGCCGATATCCTCGCCAATCAGCACGACATTCGGATCCCTTCTCAGTTCTTCGGCAAGCGCCGCCCGGATCGCTTCCCGATAGGTCACCACATCCTTCATGCCAGCCTCGCCCGCACAGCTTCGGAGACAAGTCGAGCATTCCCCTTTCCTGGGGCATATACATACGAGAAAGCCTCATCAAGCGAAATGGAATCGTCGGCATCCCTCGCTGCTCGTTCCGCAGCTTCGGCGATCTCTGCGTCCACCGCCCTCTTGAGCGACTCATACCGCGCATCGTCCAACTGCCCGCGCTTGATCATCTTGTCCTTGAACAACCGGATCGGACATCGCTCCATCCATCTGCGTTCCTCATCACGAGTCCGGTATACACAGGCATCGTTCTTGGAATGTCCACACTGACGATATGTATGGGCTTCGAGCAGGAATGGCCGGGATGTCGAGCGGATGTATTCGCAAGCCTCCCGGATGGAGGCGTAGACTGCCTCCACGTCATTACCGTCGACGGAGCTCGACTCCATGGAATAGGACGGGCCTCTGTCCGAGACGGAAGGAACCGACAGAGCGCGCCCCGCAGGCGCGGACATCCCGTAGCCATTGTTCTCGCAGAAGAACAGGACAGGAAGCTTCCAGACCGTAGCAAGATTCATCGCCTCATGGATGGCTCCACGGCTACTCGCCCCATCCCCGAAGATCGCCACTCCGATCGACTTGCTCCCGCTACGCTTGAGTGCGAGCGCGATGCCGACTGCTATCGGAACCCCGCTCGCGACGACGGCGGACGACCCTGCATTGCAATGGGCGACATCCGTCATATGCATGGAACCTCCAAACCCTTTGCAGCAACCGGTACGGGATCCGAACATTTCCGAAAACATCTCATAGGGATCGGTTCCACGGGCAATCGTATGCCCGTGGCAACGGTGGGTGGGGACGATCCAGTCGGAAGGAGACAACCCCATCGCCATACCGGCGTGGACAGCTTCCTGTCCGATGGCCAGATGGGTCGTCCCATGCATCCGCTTCCGTGCGAACAACCCTTCCACTTGTCGTTCGAAGCTCCGGGACCGGAGCATGATGGTCAAAGCCTCGACAGCCTGCCGGGATGAAAATCCAATACTCATTTTTTCTGCTCCTGACAAAATGTTCAGTTTTGTCGTTTCAAGCACATACATGCCCGAGCGTGCCGCACCGGCGCGAAAGCGTTCGCAATCCGGCGACAATGCATATTGTCTGTATACTAGACCCGAAAGAACGACAGGTCAAGCGAAAGGCCGAGTCTTTCCACTTCCAGCGGCTCCGCCCCCAAATGGAACATGCGGACTGCGGCGTCACTCTTGCGCAAGAATCGTATCGATGAACCCCATGGTTCCGCAGCGTAGTTGGTCAAAAAACGAATGTAAGTCCTTTTCGGGGCTACTTTTTTTCACTTTTTTAACAACATTTGAATAAATAGAGTTGCGTAGAGTCAAGACGTGTGAT
>LVBD01000012.1 GCA_001604275.1 Spirochaetales bacterium Spiro_02 | reverse complement strand
GACACGTCGATCAGCGCGGCCACCCCGCGCAGATGCTTCGGGTCCTCTGCGGCCGCGGACAGCTGCGCCTTGACAACGGAGTCAACCTGCCCGTCGTCCAGCAGCGTCAGCAGCACGTCCTTGGACACGTCCCCGATGCCCAGCGCCTGCAGAATCCGGTTCGTCGCCGTGCCGCGCCCCAGCAGGATCGTCCCGCCGCCGGCCCCCACCGCCTTACCGGCCGCTACGAGCCGTTCTCCCTGATGTCGTCCCACTATCGTCAGCAACAGTTTCCCGGGAAGGAAAACCACTTCATTGTCAGTTCTCATGATCCATCATCCTTTTATCAATCAACTGTCATGAATCGCGACGCATCGCCGCTGCATCGATCTGTCGCTGCTTGCGTTGATAGAGCAACCCGAGCGCCTGGATGGCGATCAACGGAATCATGGCGATCATCGCAATGACGCCGAATGCATCTGTCACAGGATTTCCGCCCAGCGCCATAGAAGCTCCCAGCGTGAACGAGAGAATGAACGTCGACGACATGGGGCCTGTGGCTACCCCGCCAGAGTCGAACGCGATCGCCGTGAACAGCGGAGGACAGAAGAACGTCATCGCCAAGGCGATGGCATAGCCGGGCAACAGATACCACCAGATGCTCAGCCCTGTGATCACCCGCGTCATCGCCAATGCTACCGCAACGGCGACTCCGATGGCAAGTGTGACGAGCATCACCGGCCTGCGGATATGACCACCGGACACTTCCTCGACCTGATCGGTCAGGACCCAGACTGCCGGTTCCGCGCAAACGACCATCGCCCCGAACAGCAAGCCGATGGGAACCAGCGCCCAGCCGCTTCCGAGGCCGCCGATGCCGGCGCCCATCACCTGCCCGGCTGGCATAAAGCCGCCATTGACCCCGACGAGGAAAATGACAAGACCAACAAATGTATAGATCAAGCCGAGGACAGTCTTCTTGATCTGCTGGTTTGGCATATGGAGCAATGTCAGCTGAAATACGATGAATATGCAGGAAAGAGGAAGCAACGCATTGAGTACCTCCTCCATCACGCCAGGGATCAGCCGGAGGAAATGCCATGCGACGGAACTGTCTCCGACGGCGGACTGGGTAGCAGTTTGGACGTCCACTCCTCCGTGGCCGCCTGAGACAAGCCCCATGGCTAGAACGGCCATGATCGGACCAACCGAAGCAGTTCCGGCCAGACCAAAACTATCGTCTTCCACACTTGACTGGGTAGTATGCTTTCTTACCGAGGCAACGCCAAGGCCAAGCGCCATGATGAACGGAACGGCCATCGGTCCGGTTGTCGCACCCCCGCCGTCGAAAGCAATTCCGACAAACTCAGGACTTGCGAACGCTGCTAGGGTAAAAATGATCGCGAACGAAACGACGAACAACCATTTCATCGGAAACTGAAGGACGATCCTCGCCAAAGCAAGCGCGACGAACAGTCCGACTCCGACGGAAATCATCATGACCAACGGCATGCGAGGAATCGAAGGGTCGACGTTCGTCACTTGAGTAGCAAGCACTTGGACATCCGGCTCCGCAATGGTCAGAACGAAACCGACGGCGAAACCGATGGCGAGCATCAACGGAAGATTCCGTTTCTTTGTCAGCGACGATCCTACTTTCTGCCCGACCGGAATCATCCCGATATCGGCGCCGAGCAGGAAAATCGACATACCGAGAATCAGTAAGACACCACCGATAAAGAAATCGACGAGCACCATCGTCGGCAATGGAAAAACGGTCAGATGCAATATCAGCACGATCACCATGATCGGAACCACGGATATCACGGTCTCTTTTATCTTTGCCAGTAGATTCATGTCTGCTGACCCCTCCGTCCCAAGGGAAAGGAAATCCCCGGGAGTCAATGATACTGGTACAGAAGCGTACCGCTACACCATACATGACAAACAGAATAAAGGAAAGAGACCGCTTTGCTGGTGAGTTTGAATTAACATGTCGTCAACCAGAGAAATCCACATGAGAAAGAAACGGAGTGTTTATTTTCCCAGATAATGGAACTGCTGGACGTCGATGCAATAGGCGATGCCGCTTCCCGGTT
>LVBD01000011.1 GCA_001604275.1 Spirochaetales bacterium Spiro_02 | reverse complement strand
AAACAATCCTTTTCGAATCTTAGAAAGGCATCGTTGGTGTCTAGACATCGGGGTCCACCATAGCACCCGCAATCCGCCGCCGTACCCATCACAGTGACAATCCCACGCACAATCCCACGCGCAATGACCCTACAACGACCCCTACAATGACGCTTTTCCCCCAAGTATTGCACTGGCAATGGCACGGGCCATTTCCTGGCGCCAAGAAGGGCTCGTAAGGTTACGGGCATCGTTCTCATTGGAAAGGAACCCGATCTCGACAAGAACCGCCGGCATGCGACTATAGTTCAGGACATAGATATCGGCTTCCTTGACCCCGCGATTGCGTTCCTTGGGAAACGCCCGTACAAGCGACTGCTCCATCGCCTGACCAAGAAGCAGATTCTGCTGATTCAGTTGCCGCGCAAGCTCGGAATTCGTGTATCGGGAAAAACGAGCCGCCGCGGACGCGGGGGAATCAGGGCCGAGGACATTCACCTTCTTCGACTGGGACTTGATCAGGAATTCAAAGCCGCTCGCAGATGAAGTGAGCGCCGAGTTGACATGAATGGAAATGAACATCGCGCTTGTTCCCGCAGCCGGCTCGGTCGAAACAGCGATCGCACATCTATCCTCAAGACTGACATACGTATCATCGCCACGAGTCAGGACGACGGAAAGATCGGGAGCCTCGATCGCAAGAATCCCTTTGACCCGCTTGACCATGTCGAGAGTAATGTCCTTTTCGTCCACTCTACCGGAAAACGACCACGTAGCGGAAGCCCCGGGATCATGCCCCCCATGTCCGGCGTCAAGAATGACTGTTCCGACCGGAAGCGCGAACGGACCGACGGTCGAGGAACGAGTCTGCTCGGCGGCGACCGAACGCCATAGCGGAACAACAATCAAGAGCAGCGACAGCACAACAAGCTGGAAACGGCGCGTTCCACTCATGCCTCACCCTCGGGGGATCGCCATGTATCGATCAGCTGAAAGAAATCAGTCTTGAACAAAACGGCCATCCGCTTGCGGACCTCATCGTTCAGCAACGCCTTGTCCAAATGCCGCCGCCATTTCCGGACGAAGTTCTTGCCCCCGATCTGCTGTACGGACAGCAGCTTCGTATAGCACCGCTCGATGCCCGGCTGCTCGGAACGGTCCTCGATCACCGACTGCCGACTCGGAAACTCAAGGGCGAACGTACGGGCAGTAATGATCCGATATCCATACAGCCAGCATCTTGCACCGAAGTCAAGACATTGCCAGTAGTTGCTGATTATCTGCTCGTCATAGCCCCGAAGCCGCTGGAACAACGCCCTATCGTAGATGCCCAGGCCAAGAAACGGATAAAGCGTAGCCGTGTCGCCTGTTCCGGGCATGAAAGAAAGCGGATCGAGATCCTTGCCACGCATATGGGGAGCGCGGACAGAAGGAATCAGTTCGCCGAGCATGTTCGACAGAATCGGGGCAATGACTGCCGGATGGTCGGGTCTGGCCATGAGCGGCATCAGAACGGAACCTTCGAAGCGAACCATTTCCAGGTCGCTACGGACTACCATGAAATACGTCGTATAACATTCATCGGCCAGAGCGTTGATTCGCTCACCGAGCGTCGTGACTGATGAAAACACAAGCCAGGTAACCTGCGGCCATGCCTCCTGCGTTTCCATACTCTGGAAACGATCTTCCTGGGTGATCACGTGCAGACAGCAGTTCATGTTTGCGGCATACCATGAAATGCAGTCCTCGAGTTCCTGAGCGGATCCGATGTCGAGAATGCCAATAGCCAGCTGTTCCTCTCGATGAAGCTGGCTGATACGTTTGCCAAGGTCCTGTTTCCGATGGTAGATCCGATAATTATTCTGCATCGTCTACGAACACCAAATCCTCCGGCCTGAAGACCATTTCCTTATGTCCCGCCCCTACCCGCTTGGCGATGTCGCGACTCTTGCATCCGATCAGCTTCGACAAGTCGGTGCTGTTGAAATATGGAGCGGCCTTGGCGATGACCGCCCCGTCCAGAGCCTTGACCTGAACGACATCGCCGGCTCCGAACACCCCGTCCACCGCGACCATACCGCTGGGCAACAGACTCTTGTGAGCACGAAGGGCTCGAACCGCCCCGTCGTCTATGGTGATGCTTCCCAGATGGGAATTGTTCAGGATCCATCTGGCACGCTGGGAAAGCCGCTTCATCGGATGGATATACGTACCCATCGGCTGGCCGTCCACCAACCGCACCAGGACATTGTCCTCATAGCCACTGGCGATGATGGAACCGCATCCTGCCACTGCTGCGATCTTCGCCGCCAGCAGTTTCGTCTTCATCCCACCGGTGGAGAACGCGCTACCGGCACCTCCGGCGTAGGAATAAATCGTTTCATCGACGCGCTCGATATCATGCAGCAGCCGGGCCTCGGAACAAGTCCTGGGGTTGCCGGTATACACCCCGTCTATGTCGGTGAGGATGATCAGCAAGTCGGCATCGATCTTGCTGGCGACCATCGCGCTCATCCTATCGTTGTCGCCGAACGCAGAACCGATCTCGGCGGTACTGACCGTATCGTTCTCGTTGAAGATCGGCACAACACCCAAATCGAGCAAAGTTTCAACGGAATTGCGCAGGTTCACATAGGTGCGGCGATTGTTCAGATCCTTTCGGGTCAATAGAATCTGGGAGCAAATGATTCCATGGCGCTTGAACGCCCTGCGGTAGCTGGACATGAGGATCGGTTGCCCGATCGAAGCACAGGCCTGGCGCATCGCCACCTGTTTGACGGCGGTCCTGTACCCAAGTTCCTTCGCACCCATGCCGATAGCCCCGGAACTGACCAGCAACACATGGTACCCTCGACGACAAAGCGTCACGATCTGTGTCACGATCCGATCGATGCAATCTTCATCGATACCGTCACTCGACGACAGAAGATTGGTCCCGACTTTCAGAACCAATGTCCTGACTTTGGAAAAATCCCGCGACGGCAAGTGCTCCATCGGCATCGAAACCGCAGAAATGGAGGATTCAGAAATGTTCGTCACTTCCCCGGACATGGCTACTCCTCGAACGATCCGGCCAGACTGATGCCATCGGTGGAAAGTTCCCGATGAAGGAATTTCTTCCCATGGGGGCCTGTATATTGCGCCACGGTCTGCCCTTGTCCGCGCAACAACCATTTGGAACTCATCAAGCCGGCGAGTCCGACAGGTCCGCGAGCATGTATCTTCGCCGTACTGATACCGACTTCAGCGCCGAGACCGAAACGAAATCCATCTGAGAAACGGGTACTGCAGTTCCAGAAGACATCGGCGGAATCAACTTCGCGCAGGAACCTCTGCGCCGTGGCGACATCGTCGGTGATAATGGCATCGGTATGGTGCGACCCATGGATGGCGATATGCTCCACCGCCTCCTCATAGGAATCAACCACTTTTACGGCAAGCGTCAAAGCGAGAAACTCTGTGAAGAAATCATCTTCCATAGCGGCGACGCAGTCGATAGATGCACGAACTCGCTCATCGCCCTTGATCGTGACGCCATTGCGCTTCATCGCCTGGGCGACAAGAGGCAGGAAGATAGGGGCGACGGCACTATGGACCAGCAACGTCTCCAGCGCATTGCATGCCGCAGGGTATTGGATCTTGGAATCGACGGCGCACGCCACAGCCATATCCAAGTCCGCGGCCTGATCTACGTACATGGCGCATATGCCGTCGGCGTGGCCGAGAACCGGAATGCGGGTATGCTCCATCACATACCGCACGAACGCGTTCGATCCTCTGGGGATCAGCAAATCGATATCCTTGTCCATCCCAAGCATTTCATCGACGTCTGCATGACTTTCCAGGAGCACAAGCCAATCGCTGCCAAGCTGGGAATCGGCGCAGGAGCGGCGAATCGAGGCTACGAGCGCCCGATTGGTCCGCAACGCTTCCTTGCCGCCTTTGAGAATAATGCCGTTGCCGCTTTTCAAACAAAGAGACACGATCTGGACCAAGGCATCCGGACGTGCTTCAAAGATCATGCCGATCACTCCGATGGGAAACGTTACCTGTTCAAGCAACAATCCGTCGTCCAGCATTCTACGCTGGGTTACGGTGTTGATAGGATCGGAGAGCCGGCTAACTTGCCGCACACCTTCGCACGTCGCAAGGAGCTTGTCGTCATCGAATTTCAACCGTTTGAGCAACGGGACCTTTTCCCCCGCTTTTCCCGCCTCGTCCAGATCTGCATGGTTGGCTTCGAACAACGCAACCGCATCCCGTTCCAGACCATCGGCGATACGCAGCAACAATGCGTCGCGAAGCGTCGCGGGCGAAGTTGAAAGCTTCCCGACCGATTTCTTCAATCGTGCGATATTTGCAACCAATGCGCTATGTTCCATCGAGTATCCTCACTGTTTCCGTCCAGTACAGAGTATCGGGAAAATGACGTGAAGTAAAGTCCATCCGACTTGTTTCCCTGGGCAACAGAAACCCAAACATCATCCGGATACGCTCGAACCTGATGATGGATATCATTTTTCAAAATATAATGGTAGACTGCAACGTATCGCAACAAAGCTCGCATTGGTCGGGCGAAGGAAGGACTTCGATGAACGGGTCGAAACGTATGTTATCGCTACTGCTGATCCTGGTTCTGGCAATTGTTCCCCTTCTGAGTCGAGGGTCTGTCGAATCCGAGTCAAAACGCATATCACTACAGGCAGTCGATGCGAATGGTCGGACTGTCACGCTGGATGCTGAACCCCGTAGAGTCATCGTAGCCGGAAAATCAGCGCTCATGCCGGCCGACGCATTCTTCATGTTTCCGGAAGCGGACGCCATGATCCTGGCCATGAGCAAGACCGACCAGGGGTTGGGAGACTTCTATAATCTGATTTCACCGAAGATACGGGACAGCAAACGTCTCGCACAAAACGCGAGCGCCGAAGAAATAGCAAGGTATGCTCCTGATCTTGTATTGCTGAAATCTTCCAATTTCGAGGGAACCGCGAACAAACTTGATCAACTCGGAATCGTAAATTTCACCATGGAGCTGGAATCGGCAGAAGCATGGAACTCCGAGTTGCTTCAGCTTGGGAAACTGCTTGGCAAAGAGGAACGGGCACAAGAGCTCGTCGAGCTCTATGTCAAGCGGAATCAGATGGTGAGGGAACGAATCGAAACGCTCGATCACGAAAAACTACCGACGGTGCTGGTTCTTCAGTTCAGCGTCGTCGATGGAACCACGGCATTCGAGGTCTGTCCTGATTCGTGGATCCAGACGCAGATGGTGGAAACCGCAGGAGGCGTGCCGGTATGGACAGATTCAGGGCTTGCGTCAAATGCTTGGTCCAAGGTGTCGTTCGAACAGATTGCGGCATGGAATCCCGATTTCATCTATATCGTCAGCTACAAGACGCCCGCTGACAAGTTCCTCGAGGCCATATATTCCGATTTCACATGGAAATCCTTGCGATCGACCCAGAGCCGTCAGATCAAAGCTATGCCATCGGATCTTGTCAGTTTCGCTCAACCGGACAGCAGATGGATACTCGCCCTTCAGTGGATGGCCGCGGATCTGCATCCGGCACTGTTCCCCGGTTTCGACATGCAAAGCGAGGTCGCTTCTTTCTACCGTGACTTCTACCATCTCGAAGACCACCTGATCGAGGAGCTTGCAAGGTCTCTGCAAGGTGGCGTCAACGCCCCTGCAATGACCCTGCAATGACCCTGCAATGACCCTGCAATGACCCGTACCTAGCTCTCGACACTGTGTATAGCTACAGGTATACTGTCGCTTGATGAACATACAGTCCAATCAATATCATGCCCGGATCAAGCGCAACCGACTGCTCATCTCCACGTGCGGGGGACTGTTGGTAGTGTTGGCGTTCGTGACATTGCTGGTCGGTAGATATCCGAAAGCAGGGTTCACCCCTCCCGCCCGGATATTCAACGATCCCCTGATGCGAAACATCATCGTCAACGTACGTCTACCGAGGGTTGTTTTAGCGATCCTTGCCGGAGCGATCCTTGCCGGAGCGGGATTCGTATTCCAGATGCTGTTTTCCAACCCACTGGTAGAGCCAGGCTTTCTCGGAGTATCGCAAGGAGCCGCCTTCGGAGCAGCGCTGGTGATCATCGTGGCAGGATATTCCACCGTCCTGGTACAAATCAGCGCCACCGTCTTCGGATTGCTCGCGCTGGCGCTATCGTATATTCTCGCCCGACATTTCAGATTCGGCGGCTGGATGCTCAGGCTTGTCCTGGCAGGCATCGCCGTCTCGGCGATCTTCTCTTCCGGCCTGGCGATGCTCAAGTTAGTGGCAGACCCCACCAGGGATCTCCAGGACATCACTTTCTGGATGATGGGAGGATTGTGGAACAGCACATGGACGAACACCCTGTCCGTGCTACCTGTAGCCGCAGTCTCCCTTGCGATTCTGGTCGCCTACCGTTGGAGACTGAACGTACTGTCACTCAACGACAGAACCGCCCACTCAGTAGGACTCTCGCCGAATCGAGACAAACTGCTACTGCTATTCGTGGCCACAGTCGGTACGACTGTTGTCATTTCCGTCACAGGGCTGGTAGGATGGATCGGGCTGATCATTCCGCATCTGGCCCGGCGGCTGTTCGGATCGGACAGCCGGCATGCGTTGCCGGGGGCGATCCTCATGGGCGCCATCTTCCTGCTGTTGTGCGACACGATCGGCAGAACGATGCTTGCAGGAGAAATCCCGCTTGGACTGCTGACCAGCATCATCGGCGCGACGATCTTCATCATCATTCTCACCCGAAGACGACATGGAGCGAATCTATGAGTACGGCATGCACCATCTCAGGTCTCTCGTTTCGATACCAAAACGCAAAAACCCCTGCGCTTGATTCGTTCAGCCTCGAGATCCCCAAGGGAAGCTCCATGGCGCTCCTTGGTCCGAACGGAGCAGGAAAGTCGACGCTGATGGACATCATGCTTCGCTGGAAAACCCCGACAGACGGAACCATCACGCTGTTCGGACATCCTCTGCAGTCGTACAGGCGGAAAGAAATGGGCCGGCTCGTGGCGCTGGTTCCGCAAGACGAGAATTCGAACTTCGCATTCTCAGCCCTCGATTACGTGTTGTTCGGCAGAGCGCCATATCTTGGCGATATCGCACAGCCACGACAGGAAGACATCGACATCGCGCTCGACTCGTTGCGGCAAGTAGGACTGTCGTCATTTGCCGAGCGCCCGGTGACCAGTCTGTCGGGAGGCGAGCATCAGCTGCTGCTGCTTGCCAGGGCGATCGCCCAGAGACCGCGATTGATGTTGCTCGACGAACCAACCAGCGCGCTCGATCCTGCGAATACTGCAAAAGTCCTCGCCATCCTGGCGCGGCTGCATGACCAAGGCATGACGCTGTTCTTTACCACACACGACCCGTCGATGGCGGCAGAGACCGCAACTCATGTGGCGATGCTCAAGGACGGACGGCTACTATCGTCCGGTACGATGCAAAAGACGATGACTGCGGAAAGCCTCAGCGAACTATATGATACTCCGATGGCGACACTTAGCCATGACAGCAAGCTGTTCGTCTACAGAACTGCTTCGGACTCCTAGGCGCGACATACCTGAAAGTACATCGGAAGTCCGACGGCACAGACTGTCACGTTCAGTCGATCTCTAGCGGAATGAATTTGAACTGAGTGACATCGAACAGTCCGACATCCGTCAGCTTGATCTCAGGAATCACCGGGAGCGCCATGAAACACAGCGTCATGATCGGGTCGATCCGAGCATCCACGTGCAACTGATCCAAGGCGATCCGATGCATCGCGGCAAGCCGTTCGTTCACATAGGCGCCAGGCATGTCGGTCATCAACCCCGCGATAGGTAACGCCAAAGAATCAAGAACCTTGCCTCCCTGTACCAAGGCGATTCCGCCGCCAATACGAATCAACTCCTCGACTGCGACGACCATATCGGAATCGTCGTCACCGACTACGATGATGTTGTGGGAATCATGAGCGATGCTGAGCGCGATCGCCCCGCCTTTGAGGCCATAGCCACGCAACAGCGCCACACCGACGTTGCCGGTTCCGTGATGTCGTTCGACCACGGCGAGCTTTACGATATCCTGCTTTGGATCATGAAGCCAGTTCCCGTCGGATGCAACGGAAACGGTCGCCTCCCCTTTCGCAGTAACCACACCGCCGGGAACAACGTCGATCGTATGGACATGCGGCGAACGCAATGGAAGTCGGAGTTTCGCAACGGAGAAATCGGCGACCTGCATTCGCCCGGCGACACGCTTCGGCTCGACATGCGGGTTGTCGAACAGATACCGACCGTCCTGAGCGACAAGCTGTCCCGAGACGAACACCTGGCAGGCATGCAGATGCGACAGATCCATAGAAAGGAAGAAATCCGCCCGATAGCCGGGAGCTATCGCCCCTCGATCCCGAAGGCCGTAACATTCCGCGGCATTGATCGTCGCCATTCTGATCGCAGAGATCGGATCCAGCCCCGCGCC
The DNA here is from genome assembly GCA_001604275.1 of Spirochaetales bacterium Spiro_02. GTDB lineage: Bacteria > Spirochaetota > Spirochaetia > Sphaerochaetales > Sphaerochaetaceae > Spiro-02. The sequence goes on along the minus strand of LVBD01000011.1, from coordinate 63,820 downwards.
GATTGCGAGCCTGACGTTGTTGTCGATATGTCCCTCTTCCAGAATGCTCTTGGGCTGTCGATCATCGGTACAGAACAGACAGCGCCGTTCGTTGGCGTCGGTGACCCCTGCGAGCAAGTTCAGCACGTTGCGGCAAGCCGATCCCTGCCTCAACAGGACATACATACCGCGACGGATACGCTCATGCAGCTCCTGCGGCGTGTCACATTCATGGTCCGTCCGTACTCCGCTTGCGCTATAGGCATCGAGATCGGTGCCTTCGATGGCCGGGCTATGCCCATCGACTCCTTTGCCGGCTCTTCGAGCGACCATCAGTTTGTCGAGGATCGCGTCGTTGGCATGGATCACGCCAGGATAGTCCATCAGTTCGCCAAGCCCAAGCACACGGGGATGGTCGATGCGCGTGGCAATGGAATCGGCCAGCATCGTAGCACCTGCATTTTCGAACGGAGTGGCAGGCACACAGGAGGGAATCATCATGAAAACCTGCAGAGGAATCCCTTCGGAAGCATCGAGCATATAGTCGAGGCCATCGATACCGCAGACATTGCAGATTTCATGGGGATCGGCGATGACTGTCGTCGTTCCGCAAGGAACGACAAGCCGGGAAAACTCCCCGGGACTGCAGTGGGAGGACTCGATATGGACATGGCTGTCGATCAATCCAGGTATCAAGTACTTACCGCCCGCGTCCACGGTTTCCTTCGCCTGCGGGAATCCCGGCTTACCGAAGCCGGCGATCCGGCCACAGCTGACCAGCACGTCGCCTTGGAAAATCTCCTTGTTGAACACATCCACGATCCGGCAATTCTTGATGACGACATCTGCCGGACACCGCCCGGCGGCGACATCGATCAATTGTTTCAGTTGCGTGCGATCATCCACGATACGCCTCCTTTCTCAGAAATCTCCAAAGGATTTCAAACAGAGTGTACCATGACAAAAAGTCCCGTACAAGCGAACTCATGCATCGAGCACTGCGGGAAAACGCAATATCCCGACAGATAATTTGCATTGTCCATTTTTCTTCGTTTTTCAGTCCAACCACACGAATTATTCCGGAAAAACACCTAGGGGAAGCGTCTCTGAATCGGCGGACGATCGTATCATTCCAGTATCACGGCTAGGCGTCCCTTGCGGGCTGGTACTGCGACTTTTCTCCCGTCATCAACGCCACGAAATACCTGCTCGTCACGTGCATGCGGGGGCCAAGACGTTTTTCTTTGCGGACCATAGTCTGTATGACGGCTCGTCGTGTACGCGTGGGGCCAAGACGGAAGTCCATGTTCCCGGACAGGATCGCACGCCATCCTCGAAAATCATGGGCACGGACACACCGAAAGGCCGTTCCCCAGAACGGCCCTCCAGCACATCGGGCTCATTGCGAAGTCACCTCCGCGCGGTTCGCTACACAGAACAGGATCAGGCTCCGGTAGCCTTCATGACGAAGTCGATGATGAACAGGATCGAGGCAACGGCGATGATCGGGTGGATCTCCTTTGCCTTGCGAGTAGCAAGTTTCACGACGCAGTACATGATGAAACCTGCGGCGATACCGTTGGTGATACCGTAGGTGAAGCTCATCACCGCCACCGTAAAGAAAGCAGGAACCGCTTCCGAGAAATTCTTCCAGTTGATTTCCGCGAACGGCTCGGCCATCAGAATGCCTACGACGATCAGTGCGGGAGCCGTCGCGGCGCCGGGAACCATGCCGAACAAACCAGCGAACGGAAGACAGAGCAGGAACAGGAAGGCGGTAGTCAGACTGGTCAAGCCGGTTCGTCCGCCTGCGGCGATGCCGGCTGCGCTCTCGACATAGGTGGTGGCGTTGCTCGTCCCCAGACATGCGCCGATGCTGGTGGCGAAACTATCGGCGACAAGAGCCTTGTCCAGACGGCTCTTGAAGCCGGCCCCCTCCAGCGCCTTTTCATCCTCTTCGTCGAAGATATGGCTCTTGCGGCCGGTGCCGATGAACGTCCCGATCGAATCGAACGTATCGGCGAGGCTCATGCTGAAGATTGTGATCAGTACGAACGGGATCTGAGAACCGTGAGAGAACAACGTCCCGAACCCAGGTTTGCCGAAGAAGCTGAATGCAACTTCGCGGAAGCCGGAGAACGTCTCGCCGCTGGAAAGGATGCTTTGCGGGAGAACTGTCACGCCCATTGGGATGCCGATGACAGTAGCGGCGATGATGCCGATCAGAATCGCGCCCTTGACCTGCAGTACCATCAGGACGATCATGATGAACAGTCCGATCAAGGAAAGGACCACGGAGGGATCGCCGAACGGAGCCATGCCAGGAGTCGCACCGAACGAAATGAATCCGGCGTTGTTCATCCCAAGATAGGCAATGAACAGTCCGATGGCACCGCCGATGGCGTTCTGCAGGCCTATGGGGATGGACTTCACGATCGCCTTGCGCAGTTTCGTCACAGTGATGATGATGTTGATGATGCCGCAGATGAAGACCATCGCCAACGCTTCCTGCCAGGTGAAGCCGGCGCCAAGACAGACCGTATAGGTGAAAATGGCGTTCAACCCCATCCCCGGAGCTACAGCATACGGGACGTTGGCGAACAGAGCCATGATCAATGTGCCGATCGTCGCGGACAGACAGGTGGCGATAAAGACGCCGCCCCAGCTCATTCCGGTCAAGGCCAGCATGTCGGGATTGACGAATATGATGTACGCCATCGTAAAGAACGTGGTGAACCCTGCGACGATTTCCCTGCGAACATTCGAATCCTTTGATTTCAGCTCAAAGAAGTCCTTCACACCCACTCCTTCGCCCGGCCGCACGATTGAGGATTGATTATTTCCCGCGATCTGCGCCACCGAGCATTTCCTCTCAGTTTTTGGGTCACCGTCCGCGTCCCGAAACGCTGCAATCGGCTTCGAAGACCCAGTCACCAGCAGTATAGAACCGAAAGAATGCCGGCGCAATCTTCATTTCAGATGGCAAATAATTCTTTGCAAAGTATTAACATATGAACATAGTAGCGCATATGATTTTAACGTACTCATAGCGATATTCCAGGCTATAATTTTTGGCTTTGTTGTATGTTTTTATCTTGTTGCATGGCGATTTCCATGAATTAATGCGACTATCCCCGGTTTAACCGCAACTCCCTGTCATAATGCGCAACACAATGCAACAACCACGAACGATTTTACTGTACTTACCATTAAAACCGCGCTAAAATAACGTATCAATCAACACAAGGAGTGAATAGCATGGAAAAACTATTCAAGCTTTCTGAAAGGCATACCTCTCTGAGAACTGAATTGATCGCAGGCGTGACGACGTTCCTCACGATGGCCTACATCCTGATCGTCAACCCGCTCATTCTTTCGGACGCAGGTATGGACATGGGTGCGGTATTCACTGCCACTGCTTTATCCTCAGCGATCGCGACCCTCGTCATGGCGTTTCTGGCGAACCTTCCTTTCGCTTTGGCTCCAGGCATGGGGCTCAATGCGTTCCTCGCCTACACCGTCGTTCTCGGCATGGGATATAGCTGGCAGTTCGCCCTTACCGCGGTATTCGTCGAAGGAATCATCTTCATCATCCTGACACTCTTCAATATCCGCGAAGCGATCGTCAACAGCATTCCTGCGAATCTGAAAAACGCGATTTCCGTAGGTATCGGTCTGTTCATCGCTTTCATCGGCATGCAGAACGCCGGAATCATCGTCGACAGCTCCACGCTTGTGGCACTGGGCGATATCACCCATGGCGCGCCGCTTGTTGCGATCATCGGCCTTGTCATTACAGGAATCCTTCTTGCATACAAAGTCAAGGGGGCATTGTTGATCGGCATCATCGCGACGACCATCGTGGGAATTCCGTTCGGCGTGACATCGTATGCCGGCGGATCGTATGTTCCTCCGTCACTGGCTCCTACTTTCTGGCAATTCGAATTCTCCAACATCTTCTCCCTCGACTTCCTCGTCGTCATGTTCACGTTCCTGTTCGTCGACATGTTCGACACCGTCGGTACGTTGATCGGTTGCGCGACGAAGGCCGGCATGATCGCGGAAGACGGCTCGATCCCCAACTGTAAGGAAGCACTGTTCGCCGATGCAGTAGGAACTACGGTCGGAGCGATGCTCGGGACCTCCACGGTCACCACGTTCGTCGAAAGCTCCGCAGGTGTTGCGGAAGGCGGACGCACCGGACTGACGGCGCTTGTCGTCGCGATCCTGTTCCTCGTTTCCCTGTTCCTGTCGCCGCTGTTCCTGTCAATTCCAAGCGCAGCGACCGCTCCTACGCTGATCCTCGTAGGGTTGTTCATGATCTCCCCGGTCAAGAACATCGACTTCGACGACTACACGGAAGGCATTCCTGCGTTCCTGTGCATCCTGTTCATGCCGCTTGCCTACTCAATCGCCGACGGAATCATGTTCGGCGTCCTGGCATGGATCATCCTGAAGCTCGCAGCGAAGAAAGCAAAGGAAATCACCCCGATGACCATCATCATCGCGGTATTGTTCCTGCTGAAGATCATCGTCGGCTGAGTGAATGCCGTAGCTTTCGAACCACGGGCCGCCGACCGATAGGCGGCCTGTTTTGTTTCCTGTGCTCGCAGAATCACCGAAAACACTTGCCGACGAGCCGTCCTCTTGGTATCTTTCGTACCGGACGACGGAAATAGCATATTTTTCCGCTAGCTTATCGGAGGAATACAGCATATGGAAGACAATGAAAACAAAAACACACAAGATCAGAACGAAGGGCATGATCAGAAGAATTTCTATCAAGCGAACGGAGAAGGTCGGCCGGCTTCGAGTCCTATCGAGCGAAAACTTCATGCAGGCAATAGCGTAGCGTCGCTGACGCTAGGGGTTTTATCCTTGTTTGCCGCGACATCGGGCATCGGAGTGCTCGCAGGTATCATTCTGGCGATCATCGGCCTGCTGCAAGGCAACTGGGCGCGAAAGGCGAATCCTTCCGACGGAATGGCACAAGCAGGATTCATCCTCAGTATCATCGGCTTGGTGATGAGCGCATTCATCGGTATTTTTGGACTGGTCGCATTGCGAATGGCGTTCGGCTTCGTCGGCAATTTCTTCAGATATGGATATTGCTACTGGTAAGTCGCAGCATATTCGTAGCGTTCTATTCCGTACCGTCCGGACAGCCTGCCCCGACGGTATTTTTTTTATCCGAAGCGGCTCGGTAATGAGCGGATCGTCGCAGAAACGCGCATGACGAGCAAGAGCCCATGCAAACCTTGCAAGAAGACCGCCGATTTGCTGATGCAACGGCGGCCTTCGGATGTGTGAATATTTCTAGCCAGGGCAGTCCCCTGTCGTGAACGAATCGCGAGTTACTTGATCCGCTTCTTTGCGTCTTCAAGCAGGTCTCCCAGCTTGGCGGACGGATTCTGGAATTTCGCCAGGAAGATCATGGCGGCGATGATGTACGGCTTATAGCTCGCTTCCTTGTACAGCGGCACCAGATACCGGTCGAACACACTGGCCTCGACCTCTCCTTCCTTGCAGGAAACGCCGGTAATGTCGGCGGGCAGGCAGTGCATGTACAGCGCCTTGCCGTCCTTGGTCGTCTTCATCAAGTCTTCGGTGCATGTCCAGTCCTTGAATTTCGCATTGTTGGAAAGACAGCGCTTCTCCAGATCCTTCAAATCCTCGAACTTGCCTTCCTCGACTAGCTTTGTCCGCTCTTCCATCACAGCGAACGGAGCCCAGCTCTTCGGATAGACGATGTCGGCGTCCTTGAATGCCTCGGACATGCTGTTGACTCGCTTGTATGAACCGCCGGACTTCTTGGCGTTCTCCGCGGCCACGTCCTCGATCTCAGGCATGACATTGTACCCTTCCGGGTGAGCGAGGACGACATCCATTCCGAAGCGGGTGAACAGTCCGATGATGCCCTGGGGAACTGAAAGCGGCTTTCCATACGAGGGGCTGTACGCCCATGTCATTGCGATCTTCTTGCCCTTCAGGTTCTCCACTCCGCCGAAATGGTTGATCACCCACAGCATGTCTGCCATGGATTGGGTCGGATGGTCGATGTCGCACTGGAGGTTGACCAGCGTCGGGCGCTGCTCGAGCACTCCATCGTCATAGCCTTCCTGCACTGCGGAAGCCACGGTCTTCATGTAGGTGTGGCCTTTGCCGATGTACATGTCGTCGCGGATACCGATGACGTCGGCCATGAACGAAATCATGTTGGCAGTTTCTCGGACGGTCTCTCCATGAGCGATCTGGCTCAGCTTTTCGTCAAGATCCTGCACTTCGAGGCCGAGGAGATTGCATGCGCTGGCAAAACTGAACCGCGTTCGGGTCGAATTGTCGCGGAAAATGGAAATGCCGAGCCCGCTGTCGAACACTTTGGTCGAGATATTGTTCTCCCTCATGGCGCGAAGGATTTCAGCGACCTGGAAAACCGCTGCGATCTCGTCGTCGGATTCTTTCCATGTATGGAAGAAATCGTTGAGATACATGTCCTGGGTCTTGAGCGTCTTGAGCTCTTCGATCATCTTCTTGATAGTGGCTTTGTCTTTCATATCCCTTTCATCCTCCGTTTTTTTGTCATTACGGTCGTTCTTCATACTATCACGATTCTACGTTTCCTTGATGATATCACAAGCGTTTTTCCTTGTCCACCAAATTTGTTGCACTTTGTTGCAATTTTCAGGTGTTTCCATTCTCAGTTTTGGATGATGATTCATGCTCAGAATGCGTTATCAAGGGGCCTGGAACGCATTCTTTCCTTCTTGTTGCTAGAAATAACCAAGAATTCATATATGGACTATGAGATTCTGGTTGGTTCTTTTGCCTAGCAGGTCAATTATCTGGACATAATCATCTGAATGTATCAATTATGAGCAATGGAAAAGCATGATCCGAGCAATCACCAACCAACCATGCATCAACGGCAAAGCAATCACCAACCAAACATACAGCAATGAAAGTATATAATTAGCTATGTACAAATAAATTAATTACAAATCCCTAGATAACGGAAAACCGCCAGGCCATATACATGGCCTGACGGTCGAAAGCAGGGCAAAAGGGTATCCTACATACGACCAAGTTCCTTGAGGATCTTCTCGGGCGTGAACGGCCAGCTTCTGATCCAGATGCCGACCGCATCGTGGATGGCGACCCCGATCGCAGGAGCCGCCCCGTTGGTCGCGATCTCGGAAATGGACTTGGCGCCGAACGGGCCGTAGGCATCGTTGATGTCGAGCAGCACCGCCTTGAAATCATCGGGCATTTCGCTGATCATCGGCACGCCATAGTCGGTGAAATTCGGATTGAGACATGTGCCGTCGGCATCGAGGACCATCCCCTCGTACAGAGAATGTCCGATCGACTTGAGCGCTGCACCATACATCTGGCACAGGGCGAGCTCGGGATTGATCGGCGTACCCGCATCCTGCAAGGCGTAGAACTTCTGGACCTTGACTTCCCCGGTACGGACATTCACCGCCACCTGGGCGAAATGGGCTCCGTATGGAATTGCCGAATCATTGGTGACGAACGAACCCTTGCCGGTGACCTGTCCTCGTCCGGTCCCGGTAAGCGCATCGTGGGAGAGCTTGGCATAGGTAAGCACATTGCCGGTCTTCAAGGAATGAACTTCGCCCGGATACCGAAGCTCCAGATCCTCGACGTCCTCCCCTAATTGGTAGGCGGCCTCATCGAGCACGTTCGTCTTCAAGTCGAGCGCCGCCTTCAGGCTTGCGTTGCCGGAGAAATACGTGCCGCTGGAAGCATAGGCGCCGGTATCGAAGTTGCAGTTGTCGGTATCGCCGGAGAGGATCGACACCCGATCCATATCGACGCACATCACCTCGGCCACCATCTTGACGCTGATCGTATCAAGGCCCGTACCCAAGTCGGCTCCGCCCGAATGGATCATGAATGTTCCATCGGTCAGGAGCTTGACATCGCAGTTCGCATGGTCGAGCCCCGGCAGGCCGGAACCTTGCTGGATCATGGCGAATCCCTTGCCGATCTTCCAGTCCGGGTCAACGGAAACTTCCCGCTTGCCCCACTCGATCATCGCGGCACCCTTGTCCAGCGCCTCGCCCAATCCACAGCTACCGACTGGAACGACATTGCCTTCCCTCCCTTCGCCGAGCCCCTTGAGGATTTCCAGCATATAGCCTTCCTCGACCCGGTTCTTCTTAGCCATATCCATGTAGTCCACGCCTAGCTTGTCGGCCAGCTCCGCCATGCACATCATCAACCCGAACGTCCCTTTCGGGGCTCCATAGCCCTGGTACGCTCCGGTGGGGGGAATATTCGTATAATACGTGATGACATCGAACTTCATGTTGTCGCACTTGATCAGAGGCAGCGTCTTGGAACAGGCGTTCATCGGAACCGTCAGACAATGGTTGCCGTAGGGACCTGTGTTGGCACGCACATCCATGTAGATCGCCGTGATCGAGCCATCCTTCCGACCGCCCATCTTGACGGTGACACGCATCGGATGTCGGGTGCTGTTGGCGATGAACTCCTCCTCGCGGGTGTTGCGGTAGTAGATCGGACGGCCGGTGATCCACGTGGCATATCCGACCAGATCCTCGACAAGCACGTCCTGCTTCGACCCGTAGCCGCCGCCGACCTTCTCCTTGATCACATGGATCTTGTTCTCAGGAATCTGGCAGACCCATGCCACGATCCGGCGCAGATGCCAAGGAACCTGCGTAGAAGCATGGATCACCAGACGATCGTTGTCCATCTTCGCATAGCAGACATGCGGTTCCAGCGGTGTGCACTGGATCTGCGAGGTCTGGTATGTCCGTTCGATCACCACATCGGCGTCGGCGAATCCTTTCTCCACATCACCAATCTTGCCATGGGCCGCCGCGGCGATGTTATGGCGGATATCGCCGTGCAACGGAAACTGATAGATGACCTTGCCATCGCGAGGATCGGCGGTCTTGTTGTACTCGTCCAGATTCTCCGGGGCGCCGGCGCGATATTCGACGACCCCGTTGTGCACCAGCGGAGCGTCGGAAGCCATCGCCTCCTCGACAGTGAACACAGGCTTGAGCAGTTCGTACTCCACCCTGATCTTGTCGCGGGCGGCCTTGGCCTGCTCCTCGGTCTCGGCGACCACGGCTGCCACTCGATCCCCGACATGGCGGACCTTCCGGTTGAACAGCCTTCGGTCATGCGGCGACGGCTCGGGATTGCCCTGACCGGCCTGCATATAGAACACATCGGGGCAGTTCTCGCATGTGATGATCGTCAGCACGCCGGGCATCTTTTCCGCTTCGGAGATATCGATTTTCGTGATATAGGCATGCGGATGGGGAGATCTGAGCAACACCAATGCGCAGGCACCGGGCTCGACTCGATCCTCGACATAGCTTTTCCATCCTGCGACAAGCTGACGCCCGTCAACCTTCGGCTTGACCTTGCCGACGACGGACAGCTCCTCACGGAACTCAGGGGCGATCTCGCTCGTATAGCCGCCGCTGGCGATCTTCTCGCGCGCGAGCTTCACCGCAAGGTAATAGTGCTCATAGCCTGCATCGCGGATGAAGATCCCGCTCAAAGCATCCTTGATTTCCTCTTTGGAGGGATCAGGATTGTTCTCCAGCAGCCATGTCAGCAACAAGGCGGCGGCGGGAGCATTGTAAGCGCTCTGCACGACACCTGCGTCAACCATCGCCTGCTGGACGACGCTCAGCCGCCGACCATCGGCAAGACCATCGGGGGTACGGATTTCGCATCCATCGACTTCTCCGGCAAGCATCAGATTGGCATAGACGGGAATCCCGTCCACGACAACGGTGTCGCTACCGGCGAACCCTTCCCTGTCATCGCTATCACGCACGCAGAAATGACCGTCGGAAACCAACAGTTCGCGAAGACTCCTGGCAGGATCGAACTCAAATTCCTTGGTTCTCCCATTGATCACACAATTGATTTTCATTTCGCACCTCCCGTTCCGCTCAAGAACATGCGGTAGATGTCGGAAACCGCGACGCCGGCGAGATACCGCTTGTAGGTGGCGGAACCGGAAAGATCGTCCACCGCCTTCGTCATGGACGATACGGCGAACTGGACATCCTCGGGGCTGTTATACGCATCGCCTTCGATTGCGTTCTCGATATCGGCGTATCGCTGGATCCCGCTGCCTTTCACCGCGGCGAATATCCGTACGTTCGCAGGATTGCCGGCTTCGTCCCGATCCGCGCCGAACCCGACGGTGACGGAGGCATGGCTTTGCGCTGTCCTGCTGAAACGCCTGGTCATGACGAACCGTTCGTGTTTGTCGATGAGGATCGCAAGAATCAACGTTCCCGCGAAGTGATCCTTGAACGCATGGTATTCGCGGATCGGTAGTTCGTCCTCGGTATAGACGCCTTCCTCGGTGAGCCCTGCGGTCAACAACCGGACCTTTGCCGCCAGCAAGGCCGGCATCAGGTACGAATCATCACGCCCGAGGGCGATATTGCCCCCGATCGTGGCCATGTTGCGCTTTGTCCTGGAGTCGCAGTATTTCGAGGCATCCCGAAGCCATGCGGGAAGCAACGGGGATTCGACCAGCTGCTGGAACGTGACGCAGCAACCGATGCGAATCGTTTCGGACTGATCGTCGATGCGGTCGCAACCGATCTTCCGGATGCTGATCACCTCGTCGGAATCGACCGACGAACCCAGTCGATTGATTTCCGTACCCCCGGCAAGGAACACTCCCCGTCCGTCCAACTCCCGCTTCCGTCGGATCGCATCCTCCGCATCCTTTGCGATATAGAATGATTGAATCATACCGCCTCCTGTCTTGCAGCTTTCTCGAGCAGCTTCGCGCTGATGGCGTTGGCCTTGGCGGAAAGCTCCTCCTCATCAAGACCGACCAGACGGCGTCGGTCCACGACGACCTTGCCGTTGACGATCGTATAATCTGTGGTGTGGTCACACCCGCAAAAGAGCAGGCTCGCCACAGGGTCGCTATGGGAACCGGCATAGGGAATCGTCGATACATCGAAGACCGCCGCGTCGGCCGCCCATCCTTCCTCGAGTTTTCCAACCTTGCCGAAATTGAGCATCTTCGCTCCGTTCTCGCTGGCCATCTTGAATACTTGCCTCGCCGTCAATGCGTCGGCTCCATAGCGTACGCGCTGAAGCAACAATGCGTTGCGCATCTCGCCGAGCATGTCGGAAGAATCGTTGGAGGCGCTACCGTCCACCGCGATCCCGACATTGATCCCCATCGCAAGCATCTCCTTGACCCGGCAGATGCCGCTGCCCAGACGCATGTTGCTTGACGGACAATGGGCGATATGGGAACCGGTTTCCTGAAGGACCTTCAGCTCATCGTCGTTGAAATGGATCCCGTGGGCATAGAACACGTCGGAACCGATCAGCTCGCACTCCTGCATCAGCTCGACGGGCCGAATACCGTACATCTTCCTGCACGTGTCCTCTTCGTCGATCGTCTCGCACAGGTGTGTATGCAGCCGTACCCCGTACCGCCTGGCCAGTCGGGCGCTTTCCAGCATGCAGCGTTTCGTAACGCTGAATGGACTGCACGGGGCGAGAACGATCTTGTGCATCGCCATCGGATCCGGATCATGGTACTGACGGATGCATCGTTCGCTATCGGCGAGGATGGTGTCCTCGTCCTGGACGACACTATCGGGAGGAAGTCCTCCATCCTTGCGGGAGAGGCTCATGGATCCTCGCGTCGGGCTGAAGCGCATCCCCAGCGTATCCGCGGCATGGAACTGCAGGCCCATCAGATCTCCCGAAAAACCGGAGGGATAGAGATAGTGGTGATCGGTGGAACACGTGCAACCGGTCTTCAGCAACTCGGCCATCGCCAGAGCCGATGAATAGTACACAGCATCCTCGTCGATGTACTTCCAGACATCGTAGAGGAACGTGAGCCAGTCGAACAATTCTGCATTCTGCACCGCCGGATGATTGCGCGTCAGCGTCTGGTAGAAATGATGGTGGGTGTTGACGAACCCCGGAACCACCACATGGTTCGAGCAATCGATGCTCCTGGCACCTTCCGGAACGGCGAGCCCTCCCTCCGGAACGATCTTCGCCACCTTGCCGTTCTGCATCAGCAGGTCCGCACCCCGAAGCCAAGGCTTGTCCGGGTCCGTAAGCAGGCAGAAGATATCCTTCAGTACAATTGTTCCATCGTCCATATGCAAACCTCCTTCCCCATCGTTTTGCGCACCGGCATCGGCGACGCAACGGAACTACTTCAACAATCCTTTCTCCCGCAACCGCTTCTCCTGCGTCTTTTCGATCGCATCCACGATCTTCTGGTATCCGGTACAGCGGCAGAAGTTGCCGGCGATCCATTTCTTGATCTCGTCCCGGGAGTACTTTCGGTCGGCGTTGATGATCGGAATGGCCGACATAATGAACCCTGGGGTACAGAAACCGCACTGTACCGCACCTTCGGAGATGAATGCCTCCTGGATATCCGACAGCTTGCCGTTCTTATCCACCAGTCCCTCGCTGGTCATGATATCCTTCCCTTCCGCCCAGATGGCGAGATAGATGCAGGAAACGAACGGCCGTCCGTCGATCAGAACGGTACAAGCTCCGCACTCGCCTACCTCGCAGCCTTTCTTGACGCTATGGGCATGTTCCTCACCCCGCAGCATCTCCAGCAGGGATGAGCGCACATCCACGTTGAACTCCCGCTCCATACCGTTGACAGTGCAATGAATGTCCTTTCTCATCAGATTTTCCCTCCTGCCTTCGTAATGGCTTCTTTCGTGCAACGCCGGGCCATCTCCTTGATGAGCTGCAGTCTGAATTCCTTGCCGGCGCGCCAGCTTGAACGGGGGTTCAGATCCTGGAGGACCGCCTTCGATACCGTATCCAGCAGGGCTTCGCCGACAGGCATGCCCTGTACCGCGGCTTCGGCGGAAACTGCGCGCGTAGGGACCGGAGCCGCGACACCGAAGGCTATCCTGAACCGATCTACGGTCTTCAGATCCTTCGAGAGTCTGACGTTCGCCGAGCAGCTCATCGTCGCGATGTCCATGGCCTTGCGCATGGCGTACTTGATGTAGTGCCCGTATGTCCGTTCATAGCTCTCCTTCGGAACGATGATGCCGGTCAGGATTTCCCCTTCCCGCAGGTCGACCTTGCCCACTCCGAGACTGAAGTCGAGATACGGCATGGTCCGCTTCCCATCGGGGCCGGTGATCTTTAGCACGGCATCGTATGCTTTGAGCGTAGCGGCCGAATCGGCGCTCGTCACTCCGTTGCAGATGTTTCCTCCGATCGTACCGATGTTCCGGATCTGCGGTCCCCCCACCTGATCCACGGCGTACCCGAGCGTCGGAAGATATCGTTCGATGATCTCGTTGTACGTCACTTCATAGAACGAAGTCAGCGGCTTGATCAGGATGCTCCCGTCAGGCAGCATGGATACTCCCCTCAGTTCGTCGATCATCTGGATCGAGATGAGATCCACTCCGGCAAGTTTGCCTTCCCTGATCTGGATCAGGACGTCGGAACCTCCCGCGATAATCTTCGCATCGGGGTGTTCGACCTTGAGTCGGACCGCTTCTTCGATGCTGAACGCTTCATAGATATTGTTTACATCATACATTTTGTGTTCTCCTCGATCACTCGCCGATCAGTCCGGCTTCCTTGAATGCATGGAACAGGCGCTCCGGATACAGCGGGTTGGCATCGATGGCTACTCCGGTGGCGTTCTTCACCGCATTGCGGATCGCAGGAGCCACGGGAATCACCGGCGGCTCGCCCAGCGATTTGTTGCCGAACGGTCCCGTAGGATCGTCGGTCTCTACGAACAGATCGTGCAGTTCGGGAGTATCCATGCTGGTCATCAGCTTGTAGTCGAGCAGGTTGTTGTTCAGCACCCTTCCCGTCTTCTCGTCGATGATGATCCGTTCCGACAACGCATATCCGAGCCCCATGCTCATACCGCCGTGGACCTGGCCTGACGCCGTCTTCGTGTTGATGATCGTTCCGCTGTCATGTACGTTGACGATGTTCAGCACCTGAATCTGCGCCATAGGAATGTCGACCTCGACTTCGGCGAAGCAGACTCCGAACGAATACGTGTTGTCCGTGCAATGATGCGTCTCTTCCGCGGCGATGTGCTTTGAATTGGTCAGCGAATAGCAGGCTTCCATCGCCACCTCGGAGACAGCGATGAGCGGCTCCCTGGAACCGACATGGACGACCATATCGTCCTCGATGTCCAGATCTCCCGGATCCTTATGGATCATCGTCGACGCATAGGCAAGGATTTCGGATTTCATCTTCCGGGCGGTCTTCTTGACCGCCATGCCGGACACGTAGGTCTGCCGGGAGGCGTAGGCGCCGGTATCGAACGGGGTGACGTCGGTATCCTGCGTGCTGAGGATATGGACGCGGTTGAACGAGAAGCCAAGCTCCTCGGCGGCCATCTGCGCGAACACGGTGTCGGCGCCTTGTCCGATCTCGGTCGCACCCATCTGCAGCTGGATCGAACCGTCCTGGTTGAGGACCATGCGACATGCGCTGGTCTCCAGACTGATCGGATACACACCGGTCTTGTAACAGAAAATGCCCATGCCGATGCCTCGCCTGACAGGGCCGGTCTGTCCCTTTCCGTAGGTTTTCTGCTTCCGGAGGAAATCGGAGAACTCGGCCCCCTTGCGGATACATTCCGCAAGCCCGGTCGAGTGACAGGTAATAGTGGTCTGCGGATCGCGGTAGCCGATCTTCATCATGTTCTTCAGTCGGAACTCGATCCTGTCGAAGCCCATTTCGTCGCAGATATCGTCGATATGGGACTCGAGGGCGAATCCGATCTGCGGGATTCCGTAGGCACGCATCGCCCCTGCGGTGGGCAGATTGGTGTACACCGTGTAGGCGTCCCCGTGGATCGCGGAATAGGGGTACATCATGCGGTAGGCGTTGACTGCGTTGGCGGCGAGGGCGTGGGCATGGGAGGCGTACGCACCTTGGTTGGAATAGACCAGAACTTTCCGCGCCGCGAACGTACCGTCCTTCCTCACCCAGGAAGTCAGACGGAAGTTCATGGCATGACGGACTCTCGTGGAAACGAACACTTCCTCACGGGTATAGAACAGCTTGACGCACCGCCCCCCTAGCCGCTTGGACAGGAAGATGTTCAACGGTTCGGTCAGCACGTCCTGCTTGTTGCCGAATCCACCGCCGATATACGGCTTGATGATGCGGATGTCGCCCATCGGAAGTCCGGTAGCCTGGGAACAGACCCGCCGTACGATGTGGGGTATCTGCGTCGAGCTGACGCAGACCATCTTTCCCTGCTCCTCATAGGCGAAGCTGTTGACCCCCTCGATATGGCAATGCTGGACGATCGGCGTCTGATAGTTCCGCTCGATCTTCACGAGTCCCGGTTCCTTGATCGCCTCGTCGTAGTCGCCGACATCGTAGGACGAATGGACGAGCACGTTGGTATCCGTCCGTTCCGGATGGATGAGCGGCGCTCCATCCTGAGCCGCCTCCTGTGCGTCGAATACATGGGGAAGTTCCTCGTACTCCACTTCGATCAGCTTGAGCGCATGCTTGCAGGCGATGTCGTTCTCGGCGACGACGGCGGCGATGTCATCGCCGTAGAAGCGCACATGCCTGTTCAGCAACAGGCGGTCTGCGATATCCTGGTGTTTCTTTTCGGTCGACCACGGATGTCCGGCGGTAGGGAACGGGAGATCGGGCACGTCGAAGCATGTCACGATGTCCACGACCCCTTTGACTTCAAGCGCCTTCGAAATATCGATCTTCACTACGTTCGCATGCGCCACGGTACTGTGCAGCACCATTGCGGTCAGATACTTTTCCGGCATCAGATCCTCGGCATAGGCGGCGCTTCCCGTCACCTTCGCCCTGGCGTCGACCCTGTCGACCGATGAGCCGATGATCTTTCTGTTTCCACTATGCGTATCATGCGTTACCGCCATATCATTGCCTCCACGTTCATCGCCGGTCCCGAAACGAATCCGACGTTTCCGGTCAAAAGGAAAACCATCCTGCACATCTTCCGCTGTGCCCATATGGATAATATCATAGAATTTCCTCGCATCGTCCAGAAACAGCCAGAATTATTTTCGATACCGCCTCTTCCCCCTGTCCCATCCATGGTGGAGAAATCTCCACCGAAAGCGCATACGACATGGCGCTTCCATTATATTTCTACAAAAACAATGTATGTCCGAACGTAAGAACTGGGGCTTCGGTCATCCCTCGGCCCCAGTCCGTCCAGATCCGCTCGTCCACGAACGGACGATTATTTGTGCGCTTCCAGCGAATACGGCAGCATCGCATAGAATGCCGCGCAGATCTCCAGGTCGTCGACCCGGTTGATCTCGTTGGGAGCGTGGGCCTGCGCTTCGTCGCCAGGGCCGAACCCGATGGCGGGAATCTTGTGCCGGCCGGTGGTCGCCACGAGGTTCGTCGAGAACGTCCATTTGTCGACCACAGGATCCTTGCCGAAAAGCGCCTTGTGATCCTCCACCCCGGACTGCACCAGCGGATGGTCGGCGGGAAGCTTCCATGTCGGGAAGTAGAGTTCCTGGGAATACGGCTTCTTCGTCCAGCCGATCTTCTCGTAGTTGGGCATCTCGACGACAAAGGAATCCGGTGCGTCGCCGGTCGCCTTGGCCACGTATTCACGAACCTGGCTGATGGCGAGATCGGCATCCTCGCCCCATGTGAGGCGGCGGTCGCAGTAGATCATGGCATAGTCGGCCACCGCGCACTGGGACGGGCCCTTGACTTCCATCTGGCTGACGGTGATCGTTCCCTTTCCGAGGAAATTGTCTTCGTCCGGCTGCAGGTCGGCGTTCAACTGTTCGATCGCCAACGCAGCGCGTGCGGCCTTGTATGCGGCGCTCACCCCACGTTCGGGAGCGGAACCATGGCAGGAAATGCCTCGAAGGATGATCCTGATCTCCATTCGTCCCCGATGTCCGCGATACAGCCGGCAGCTGGTCGGTTCTGTCGAGACGACCAGATCGGGCTTGAAGCCTTCTTCCTCGATCAAATACTTCCAGCACATGCCGTCGCAGTCCTCTTCCATGACGGTGAAGGTGAAGTAGACCGTATACTGCCCGCCATAGCCAAGATCCTTGAGGATCCGGCCGGCGGTGATCATGGATGCGGCGCCGCCCTTTTGGTCGGAGGATCCGCGCCCCAGTACCTTTCCGTCCTTGATCTCCCCGCTGAACGGGTCGAATTTCCAGTTGGCGAGGTTGCCGACTTCGACGGTGTCGATATGGGCGTCGAACGCGAGTTTCTTCGGTCCGTTGCCCACTCTTCCGATCACGCTGCCCAGACCGTCGATGTAGACTTCATCGAATCCGGCTTCCTGGCAGAGCTTGACGATGAGGCGACAGACATTCTCCTCCTGACTGCTGTAGCTCTTGGTCTGCACCAGCTTCGAAAGGTTCTGCGCCGTATAGTCGCGGTATTCCGCGGCCTTCGCCCTGATCTGTTCCTGAATGCTCATATGTTCTCCCTTGCGGGGAAGGACATCCCCTTCCCCAATTCGTTCTCACCGTATCGATTCGTGCGGGAGTCTCCGAACCGGAGCACACCCGTCACGACAACCATCATCTCCAGACATTTCCGAACAACGGCAATACACGTTTGACAAACACTCCGCCGAAGACGGAAACGATAACAGTCCCCAGTTCCCGGTCTCCTATGGAGCGATCTTGTCGACGACCTTCCAGACCCGTTGGGCGACTTTCGACGCCCGTGCGTAGATATCCTGCACGTCGATGCCGGGGAACGTCCGGTTCTCCATGACCAGCTTGCCGTCCACAAGCACGCTCTCGACGCAGTTGGAACTCATGCCCCAGACGAAATGACCTGCGCAGTTGTCGGCTACCAGCGGGGTCGGGCTGTGGTAGTCGAGGATGGCCAGATCGGCCTTGTAACCGGGCGCCACGCGCCCGAAGCTCCCCTCGAAGTACTTCTCCACCAGCTTGTTGCCTCGCGCCATCGCCGCGACATAGTCGGCCGGCCACCACGGTCCGCCCTCGTCCTTATGCTTGAAGAATGCGATCTTCAGTTCCTCGAACATGTTCCCGCCGCAGCCATCGGTCCCGATGATCAGGTTGTCGACCGATCGGATCTCCTGGCAGTAGCCGACATGGTTGTTCATGTTGCTCCGACCGTTGTGGGCGAAGAAACATCCCCGTTCGTTGATCACTTCGGCTTCATGATGGTTCAGCCACAGTCCATGGACCAGCAGCGTCTTGTCGGAAAGCAGTCCATATTTGTCGAGCCGGTCGACGATGTCCATTCCATGCATATGGTGGGACCATACGACATCGTACTTGTCCTCGGCCACATGCAGATGCATGCCCCGGTTCGTTTCATCGCAGGCGGCCTTCATCAGGGCAAGCCCTTCGTCGGGAATCGTGAACGGGGCGTGGCCGCCGATCATCGCTTCGACCAGCGGCTTCCTGCCCGACTTCCGCTCGGCGTCGATGCTCCGGGCGAACTCGATGTTCTCCCGTACTCCTTCCTCGACCTCGGCCATGCCGCGGTTGCGGTCGGTCACCTCGTAGCAGGTCATGCCGCGCACGCCGATATCCCGCATTCCTTTGGCTATGGTCCCCAGCGACCCCTTGATGTACGACGGGCTCGCATGGTGGTCGATGCAGCAGGTGGTGCCCGCGGCGATCGCATCGAGCGAGCAGATCAGGCTCGAATAATAGCAGGCTTCTTCGTCCAAGCCCCTGTCGAGACGCCACCACCACTCCTTCAGGACTTGGATGAAGTCGTTCTGCGGCCCGGCGCTGATGAGCATCCCCCGCGACAGCCCCGAATAGTAGTGATGATGCCCGCATACGTTGCCGGGAATGACGGTCCGTCCGGTTCCGTCGATGACCTTGTCGGCCTCGACGCCGCTGGCGGCACCGCTTCCCACGGCCTTGATGACATCGTCCTGGATGACGATGTCCATCCCTTCCTCGACCTGGAACGGGGGCATCGTCTGCATGACGCGCGCGTTCTTGATCACTATGACTGCCATCGCACCTTCCTCCTTGGTTCTCTATCGATGAATCATTCTCCGACGCTTCCCAGCAGGTACCCGTAGGAATTGAACACTTCCTCGATGATCGCTCCGACTTCCTCGCTCGGGATTTCACCCAGCAGATTTCCGTTGCCGTCCATCGTACAGACGACGGTCTTTCCGGCATACCGGATCGTTACCTGGTCGCCGTCGACATAGAAGCCCTGATTCGTGGAGTTCTCGAAATCGTCCATCCGGTTGAACAGCGTCAGCTTCTTCAGATACGGACCGCCAGCCCACGGGCAGAACGTAGCGCAGTTGCCGCATTCGTTGCAGTATGCGTCGATGTGGAGAATCTGATACGGGTTGTCGAACAGCCCGCTGTTGCGCATGTCCACGGCCACGTTCGCCCGGTTCGGACAGACTTCGACGCACTTGTTGCACAGATACGAGCACTCGATGCACCGTTTTGCTTCGGTTTTTGCGAATTTCCTGATATCCTCGGACGAAACCGAAGGAAGGATTCGCTCCTTCTTCTCCCGGATCTCGGCGAAGAACTCGTTCTCCGCTTCCGTCAGGTCCTCGATGTCTGCGTCCTCATCGGTCTCATCCTGCTCGTCGTCATCCTCGTCATGGCAGCCGCAGTCGCATGCATCGCCATGGTCGTGGCAATGGCAGTCGTCCTCGTCGCAACAGCAGTCGTCGTCCCCATCGTCTTCAAGCTCCTTGTCGATGGCGGCTTCGACGGCGGTACGGGCGCTGGCGATGCACCGCACGACGGTGGACGGGCCGCTTTGGACATCGCCGATCGCATAGACGCCTTCGACTTTCGTCTCGAGTGTCCGGGGATCGACCTGAGGCCACCCCTTGGCATCGACGGGAACCCCGTACCAGTTCAGCGCCTGGGAATCGGGATGTTCGCCGATGGCGGTGATCATGGCGTCGGCATGGAGAGCGAACGTCTCGTCAGATTCGACGGGGCGCCTTCGTCCCGAGGCATCCGGTTCCCCCAACGTCATCTTGCGGACGGTGAGCGTCCCTTCTCCGTCATACGCTTCGGGATTGGACAGGAATACGAACGAGATCCCTTCCTTCATCGCCAGCTCATACTCTTCGCGGTCCGCAGGCATCTCTTTTTCGGTACGGCGGTACAGGACCGTCACGCTTTCCACTCCGGGAACCCGTTTGGCAGCTCGAGCGCTGTCCATGGCGGTGTTGCCTCCGCCGACGACCACGACCTGGCGGCCCAGGGTGACCAGCGAAGGATCGTTGCGGTACGCGCCGAGGAACCCTAGGGCCTCCATGACGCGGCTCCTGTCCCCTTGCAGCGGAATCTCGTTGTCCTTCTCGCTGCCGACGGCGTAGAAGAGGTAGTCGAACCCGGCTTTGCGAAGCGCGTCGACCGTCACGGCCTCGTGTCCGACGCCGAACCGGAACTTGACACCATGGGCTTTGATGAACTCCACGTCGCCTTCGATCGCTTCCTGCGGAATCCGGAAGCCGGGGATGACGTTGCGCACGACGCCGCCGGCGTTCTCCTCACGCTCGAACACGGAGACATCGAAGCCGGCGCGGGCGAGGAAATAGGCGGCGGACAGTCCTGCGGGACCGGCTCCGACGACAGCGGCCTTCACGTCGGCGGGCTCTCCGGGAGCCTCCCATTGTTTCACATATTCGGCGTAGCCGTTCTCCACGGCGATCTTCTTCATCTCACGGATTCGCACCGCCCCCTCGTAATCGAGACGGGTGCAGTGGTACTGGCACTGATGGTCGCAGATATGCCCGGTGATGTTCGGCAGGGCGTTTTTGTCGTAGATGACGGCCAGCGCCTCGGCGTACTTGCCCTCCCCGACGAGATGCACATATTCGGGTACGTCCTGATGGATCGGACAGGCCACCACGCAGGGGGCGACATAGCAGTCGGTCAACGGCAGTTCGCCACCGACTTTCGCCGTGTCGAATCCACGGAAATCCTTCTGAGTAGGAGGATTGGTCCGCGCCTTGAGGGCGAGGGCCTCGATCTTGGCCACGTCGATCTTCTCCATCTTCCATGCCGAGGACTTGTCGAGCAGCTCGACCAGCTGCTTCATCCTCGTGTACCCGCCCGGCTTGAGCATGTCGGTGGCCAGCGTGATCGGCCGGATTCCGGTGGCGAACAAATCTTCGACGGTGAACGCATTGGCGCCGCCGCTGTAGGAAATGGGCAGGTTCCCGTCGAACTCCTTGGACAGCAACGCCGCGACGTTGGTGCTGATGGGAAAGAGCGCCCGACCGGACATGTACATCTCGGCTCCGGGCAACACGCCCTGGTCGTTGACCGACCCGAGGGTGTTGGTCAGCTTGACGCCGAATCCTCTGCCCTCCTGTTTCGCAAGATCGACCAGCCGATGGAGCATCGCCACCGCATCGGGATACTGCAGGTCATGCTCGAAACTTTCCCGCTTGAGGCCGAGATAGTCGTAGCCGAGCACATCGAGGATGTCGCGGACCGCATCGTAGCCAAGAAGCGTCGGATTGAGCTTTACGAACGTATCGAGCTTCTTGACGGTGAGCATGTAGGTACAGATCGCCTCGATCTCATGGGGAGGACAGCCGTGCATCGTGCTGATCGTCACCGACGGGCTGATATTGGCGCTGATCTTCTTCGTGATCCCCTTCAGCTTCTTTTCCACGCCTTCCCACGCCGTTTTGTCGAATAGCCCGTCGTCCAACAAGGCTTCGGTCTGCTCCAGGTATTCGGCGAACAGGGGATTCTTCGTAGCGTCGATCATGGAATCGATGTATGCCTGCATCTTCTCGGTCTTGATTCCGTCCAGGTCGTACCCGACGCTCATGTTGAAAATGAACGAAGGCTTGTCGAACTTGCCGCCGTTCATCGCCGCTTCGAGCACATGGAGGATGATCCACGCCTTGATATATTCGTCCCACGCTTTGGGCAGGGTGTACTCGGTGGACCATTCGACGTTGTAGCCCTCGTCGCGGGCATCGATGCATGGTTTGTCGATCTCAAGCGTATCCATCTTCTGGACGGTCTTCAGCTCCATGAACCGCCCGCCGACCAGATAGCTGCTGACGATGTTCTGGGCGAGCTGCGTATGGGGGCCCGCGGCAGGTCCGCAGGGAGTGGAGCATGTCTGTCCGAAGACTTTGACGCTATGCCGGCCCCGATCCTTGTAGAACTGCGCTTCGTCGATGCCGAAGATCGATCCGTGATTACGAAATTCCGATACGATTCGATGAAAAAGTTCCTCAAACGGAACTGGACGCATGATGTCACCCATACCCACTCCTTGGTGAAGCTGAGGTTCGCGCCCGCACGGGAGCGCGAGGAGGCACCCGGGAAAACAGTGAACGCACTCATCCGCACATCTGGTGTGCCTCGATTTCATTGTACCGGAGAATCGCGAGAAGTCAACCTTTTTTGCAACATTTTGCAACAGTTTTCTTCGTACCCGACTGCCTCCAGGGGTTTCGGTTTCCAGTGCGGGAATGCAGGAAACGCCCTATGCCACGGGAGAAAACAGGAGACCGGACATCGGTGAAAAATTGAGAAAAAAGGCTTGGTGCGAACCCCTGTCCATCGTATACTTGTAGCAAATCCTTGTAGGGCGGAAAGGTATGGACATACGACGGACACAGTACGAAGAGGCGATCCTCACGGCGACTCCGATCACGCCGGAGCAGTTCATCGGAGGGGCTTTCGACGACGATATCATGCGACGCATATCCGCGATCGTCGAGGCCGAAGGGCCTGTCATACATGCGGTGCTCGCCAAGCGGCTGATCAATTCCTATGGGATGCAGCAACTCGGCCGCAGGCTTCGGGAGAAGTTCGAGGGATTGCTAGCGACGATGGACTTCCCCACCACGGTCCAGGCCGGCGGAACCGTCTACTGGAAGCGCCAAGCACCCGCAGAGGGCGCGTTCGCCGATAGCTACCGCTGTTATCGGTACAGCGATGACGAAAGCCATCGATACAGCTACCAGATCCCGCTGCCCGAAGTGGTCAATGCGATGGAGGAGGCGCTCGGACAGACCGGACGGAAATTCGTCGCCAAGGGGGAGCTATTCTCCATCACGGCCAGGCTGCTCGGATACCAGAGAAAGGGGGCGAGCGTGCGTGCGATCCTCGAGGAAGCCCTGGCCGCCGGATGTACGGCGAAACGATTCACAAAAAGCGGAAACGGCAGAATCGCATTGTCTGGTTCGGGGGAATGACAGGACGCTTCACCATTTCCTACAAATGCTATAATATTCAATTCATACCGAAATAAATGAAGAATCACGCAATTTTTATTGCGTAAAACTCATTTTTACGTATTTTGCTATTTACAAATCTACGATTGCAGATATACTGGTGAAGATGAAACGGCCGGCCCGCCGCCCAGCGGACTCGGGGCTTTCCGTGGACAGATACTTATGGATACAATTGCTCGCAATGGAGGCTATCGTATGTTGATCAATCTGACTATGCACCCGGAAATCCGGGCAAAGAACATCGAACGCTGCAGGGAACGGGGCATCGTGCTGCCGACCTTCAAGCAGATGATCGATCCTTCCACCGTCCCAGGACAGATCAAGGACAAGCTCGCGAAGACCGGCCTGTGGGATGTCGATCCCGTCAACCTGTTCAGGATCACCTGGCACAACGAACCCGTGGAAAAGAACGGAGAGTTCGGGGGCGTCAACTATATCGAAATCCCCCGCTCCCTCACCGGGACGAAGGCTCGCATTCTCGCCCTCGCGGGCAAATGGTTTCCCTGCGGAGTGCACAAGGTAGGGGCGACCTACGCCTGCCTCGCCCCCGCGCTGGTCACCGGCAACTTCGACGCGGTGGAGCAGCAGGCGGTCTGGCCGTCCACCGGCAACTACTGTCGCGGCGGTGCATACAACAGCGCGTTGCTGGCGTGCAAGTCGATCGCCATCCTCCCCGAAGAGATGAGCCAGGAACGTTTCAACTGGCTGAAGACCGTGGCGGGCGAAATCATCGCCACCCCAGGATGCGAATCCAACGTCAAGGAAATCTTCGACAAGTGCCATGAGCTGGACGCCGAACGCGGCGCACATATCGTGATCTTCAACCAATTCGAACAGTTCGAGAACTATCTGTGGCACTACGCCGTCACAGGATCGGCCATGATCGAAGTCCTCAAGCAGCTCGGCATCAAGGCCGGAAATGTCCGAGGCTACGCATCCTCCACCGGAAGCGGCGGCACCTTGGCGGCCGGCGACCACCTCAAGAACGTCTATCCTCACATCAAGATCGCAGCGGGCGAAGCGTTGCAGTGCCCCACGCTCCTGCGCAACGGGTTCGGCGGACACAGGATCGAAGGGATCGGCGACAAGCATGTGCCATGGATCCACAATGTGAAGAACACGGACATGATCTGCGCCATCGACGACCAGGACTGCATGGACATCTACCGCTTGTTCAACGAACCGGCCGGTATCGAGTATCTGCGCAAGATCGGCGTCGAAGAGCAGGATATCGAGAACCTAGAGCTGTTCGGAATCAGCGGCATCGGCAATTTGCTGAGCGCGATCAAGATGGCCAAGTACTACGAGATGGACGAGGACGACGTGGTGTTCACCATCCTCACCGACAGTTCGGTCATGTACAAGTCCCGTCTCGCCGAGCTGACCGAGCAACAGGGAGCGTTCGACGTGACCGAAGCGGCGAAGGTCCATGCGGCGGCGCTGCTCCACCAGGGCATCGACAATGCGTTGGAACTGGGCTACTACGACCGTCTGCGGATCCACAACCTCAAGTACTACACCTGGGTCGAGCAGCAGGGAAAGACGTACCAGGAGATCAATGAGCAGTGGTATGACCGCGACTACTGGACGCAGCTTCCTGCCTATGCGGACAAGATCGACGAGCTGATCGAAGCGTTCAACAAGGAGGTCGGCCTGGTCAAGTGACCGGGAGGACCGAACCACAGGCCGTCCCGGATCCACATCGGCTCTCGGGCGGCCTTTTCTTGTATCCGGCGGTGCGCCGGGCGCCGGGCCGGATGACGGTCCGACATGATGAACAGAAGAGGTGTCTATGCGTTTTTCCTACATTTGCAGCGACTGCGGCCAGGAATTCAGGACCGACGAGGTCATGTACCAATGTCCCGCCTGCAGCGCTCACAACGAACCGGGAACGTTCCAGAAGGGGAACTTGATCGTACGTCTGGACAAGGACGACCTGGCCGCCCTTGCGAAGAAAGGCCATGTGGATATGTATGATTTCTTCCCCTACTCGATTCCGACTCCGGATACATATCCGGTAGGGGGCACTCCCGTAGCGCGTCCGGTCAGACTGGTGAAGAAATACGGCCTTCCCAACCTGATGTGCAAGCTCGATAGCGCGCTTCCCTCCGGTTCCTTCAAGGATCGGGCCAGCCAGTTGGTCGCAGCCCAGGCGATCACGCACGGCGAGCGCCGGGTAGCCCTTGCCTCCACTGGCAACGCCGGGGCGGCCATGTCCTGCGCAGGTGCGGCCTACGGGCTTGAGATCATTCTGTTCGTGCCCGCCACCGCGCCGATCAACAAGCTGATGCAGAGCGTCCTCTACGGTGCGACGGTAGTTCCGGTCAAGGGGACGTACGACGATGCGTTCGCTCTGTCGATCGAATACACCAAACGCTTCGGGGGCATCAACCGCAATACGGCGTACAACCCGATGACGATCGAGGGCAAGAAGAGCGTGTCGATCGAGCTGTTCGAGCAGCTGGGGCGCACGGCTCCCGACGTGGTGTACGTACCGGTAGGAGACGGATGCATCTACGCCGGCGTGTTCAAGGGGTTCTTCGATCTGAAGGAGGCTGGTCTGATCGACAAGCTGCCCCATATCGTGTGCGTGCAGAGCACGAAGAGCAATGCGATCTCACAGGCGTGGAAGACGGGCGAATATGCCGCTCTCAAGGAAGCGACCACACGTGCCGACAGCATTTCCGTCGAGAGCCCTGCGAACGGCAGGATGGCGGTGCGCTACATCAACGAAAGCGATGGCTGGGCGACCGAGGTGTCCGACGAGCAGATACTCGACGCGCAACTGGAGCTGACCAGGGAAGCGGGCATTTTTGTCGAGCCAGCCGCCGCCTGCGCCTGGGCTGGAGTGCGCAAGGACAGCGATATGCTGGCGAAACGGTTCGGCAAGGATGTGTCGGTATGCGCGTTGCTGACCGGCACCGGCTTCAAGGACATGGCGGTCTTCGACGGAAGAGTATCGATTCCTGAACCGATCGAGAACTCGGTGGAGGCTGTAGTCAGGCGATTTTCCTAAGCCGTGGACACAACAAGAAACAGATCGGAACGTTCCGGCCTGTTTCTTGTCCTGTGCGGAATCTATTCCTGTTGTCCGAGTCCCTACGGCTGTGGTATATTGTTTTGTAATGTCAATTCTCGTCTAGGGGGACATATAGCATGCAGCAACTACTCATCGGCCTAGGCATCGGCCTGGTCGTAGCGATAATCGTAGCCATCTGGCTTACAGCCAAGCGTCAGAAGGAATCGAAGGATTCCCAGAAGGAGATCGCCCGTCTCAAGGCGATGATCACCGACAGGATGGATCTGGAAAGCGAGGGGCTTTCCAAGCTGAAGGCCGAGGTAGCCGAACTCAAGCAGCAGAACGAGAACCTGCGAATCAGCTTGCGTACCTACTCCCAGAAGCCGGGGCGCAAGGAAGTCACCCGGCTGCATGTCTACCAACAGGCGGCAGACCGGCTAACGATCAATTCGCCGGGCTTCGGCGCCGCATGGCAGGCGGCTCTCAAGGAAAGCGAGGCCGAGTTCGAGAAGACGTTCTTCGGCGTACAGCCGTTCATCCGCAAAATCATCCCGCTGAAGACCGATGCGAACGTCATCGGACAGATCGAAAGTTCGAAGGACAATTCCGACGATTGATGTCGTTCGGTAGTGAACGGACAATTTAGAATATCAATACAAGGAATTGACAACTAATCAAACAAAGTATCATTCCCATATCGGAACATTTATAGCAACATATATATGTTCCTCATGGAAAGAAGCACAATGCTAAATTGCCCCAGATGGGACTCGAACCCATACTGGAAGGATTTTAAGTCCTCTGCCTCTGCCATTGGGCTACTGGGGCGCTGCGATTATCGAGTATACCAATCCTTGCGAAGCAATGTAAAGAGAATCGGATTGACCATGCGTTTTTTGATGCCTATTTTCTAGATACTACGGAGGCGCATATGAAACACATCGCCAGATATCTGCTCCTGATCATGGTCGTCGCCGGCATCATAGCCCCGGCGTTCGCAACCGGCCAGCAAGACGGCGCAAGGGAGACCTATGTAGGCAAGATAGAACGGATCGTCACCGATGCCAAGACAGGCTCCCCCACGCTCCTTGTACAAGATGTCAACGGCGGGATCCCCGTACTGTTCAGAACCGCAGGGGCGACGCAGTTCTCGCGTCCGATCGACGAGTTCCTTGTCGGAGACATGGTCGTCGTCGGCTTCAACGGCATCATGACCCGAAGCATTCCCGCCCAAGCTTCGGCGATGAACATCGACTGGCTTGCCAGAATTGAGACAAACTGAACCGGGGACGCATCATCACCTGAAAAAGAGAATTCAGGAATCGATCTCCCCGTCGCGCGGCCAATCCTTGCACACGTCGACCCATCGGTCTGCGCCGCTGAGGGAAAACAGCTCGTCGCACGTCAGCTCGATGGCGCTGTTGGCCGACCCGCAGGCAGGAAAGACCGTTCGAAACCGCTTGAGGGAGACATCGAGAACGACCAGGACATCCTTCGAAGAAAGGGCGAACGGACAGACTCCGCCCACCGCATGGCCGGTCAGTTCCAGCACACGCTCGGGGGTAAGCATCGAAGCCTTGCGACCGAACTCGCGCTTGAACGCCCCGTTGTAGATCCGCGCGTCCCCTGCGGTCACCACAAGAACACAACCATCGTCGTATTCAAACGACAACGTCTTGGCGATGCGCGCCGGTTCCACACCCAGCGCCTGGGCGGCAAGATCCACAGTCGCGCTCGACACGGGAAACTCCAGGATATCCTTGTCCCTTCCCGTCCGGGCAAGATATGTTCGAACAGCTTCAATCGACATGTCACGGCACCTCCGGTCCGTACTACCACAAACAGAGGGCCCCTGTAAACACCACCTTGCACGAAGCGGACGATTGACCTATCATCGAGCCATGGCAGAAAAGAACGCAGTACCTCCCGTCCCCATGACGGGATTGATGGATACCCATTTCCATACCCAGGCGATGGCGCGCAAGGGAGTGGACGTGGAAAAACTCCTGCAGGACCTGTTCTCGGCCGGTTTCGCCGGAGGGATCGACGTCGGCACGGAATGCGACGACCTGCCGCTTCGCGCCGACAGGCTGGCCCCATATCCGCGGATCAAGCTGTCCGCAGGAATCGGACCGTGGGGAGTCGACTATGGAAGGGAACCGATCGACGCCCAGATCGGGACCATGGTCGCAGCCATCGAACGGTACACGACGGACTGCATCGGGGAGATCGGTCTGGACGCCTACTGGAAATACGGCACCCCGGCGCTCCAGGAGGAACTGTTCATCCGCCAGATCGAACTGGCCGACACCCTCGACCTTCCGATCATCATCCATAACAGGGACGCCGACGAGCGGACCGGGGAGATACTGAAAGCACACCCGCCCAAACGCGGGGGCATCCTCCACTGTTTTTCGGCGACGATGGATCTTGCCGAGATCGCGTTGGAACGGGGATTCTACATTTCGTTCGCAGGAACCATCACATACAAGAAGAATGGATATCTGAGGGATATCCTCAGGGACCTGCCCCTCGAGCGGGTATTGCTGGAGACCGACAGTCCGTATCTATCCCCGGAACCGCTGCGAGGAACAGTCAACACGCCGCTACGCATGCCGTTCATCTACGATGTGGCCGCCACTGTGCGACAGATGCCGGTTTCGGAACTGGCGCAGGCGATCAGAACAAACTTCGCAACCCTGTTTTCCGCGGATAGAACGTTCTGACCAGAGGAAACTTCCCGATTCCGTCGACTGCACCCGTGTCGACTTGCGCAAGGATTCGGGCGAAAGTCGCCCCAAGGTCATCGGCCACCACGCCTATGAGCGCCCGCTCGGGCACGATGGAAGCATAGCGAGCATCGACGATCCACGACAGCCCGCCGTCAGTCTCGAACAAAGTCGCGAACCCCTCCATAGGAAGCGCCATGACCTGAAGAACGGAATGCCGCGCGAGTTCGTCCTGAACGTTCGCCGCCCATTTCGAGCCGCTGTCGGGAGCCTTCTCGCGAACGAACAGTTCCTGGTTGCGCCCCTCGGACGCCGATTCGAACGCTGCCTTTGCGACTTCTCCGGCCTCGTCGCCCTGCGTGAAGAGCAATGCCACGGAATACGGCGGTTCATCGTCCCCGACGGCCAGATACGCGGCAGCGTCGTCCCATCCTGCGCCGGCCCGAGGGGTGCACACGATGTCGAAACGTCCATCGTCGGACACGGTTCCGGTCGCGACGAACAATGGCTCCCCGTCGAAAAGTTCGGTGACCGATGACGATGAAGCCATCAAGGATGAAACCAGCGGAGAAAAAATGACGACCTTCGGCTCGTAACGGAGAATCAAATCGTCGATTTCGCTCTCCAACCCGCCGGGACCGGTCAGCGCCGGAGCATCGACCGTCACGGCGAAACAGGAGAAACCGGCGTCTCGCACCGTTTCCATGAACGAAGCGCGCGTCCACGGCCAGACGGTCTCTTCATATGCACCATCCTGCACGAACAGCACCACGGGAAGGGAGCGCTCCACGAGAACGATCGCGAACAGTGCGAGAATTATGGAAATGATCAGGACCAGGGACACGGCGACGGCCGTCCTGCGATGGATTACGCTCATACGGGAACTCTACCAACGGCCTTTTCGTTGGTCAAGCAGACGGCGCTGTTGACCTCGGTGCCATGAATTGGGTAAATTTGGAGCGATACGATACATCACATTCAAGGAGCAAGTCATGACTTCCTACAAAGAACTCGGACTGGTCAATACCAGAGACATGTTCGCCAAGGCTGTCAAGGGTGGCTACGCCATTCCTGCATACAACTTCAACAACATGGAACAGCTCCAGGCCATCATCCAGGCCTGCGTCGAAACGAAATCCCCCGTCATCCTCCAGGTATCCAAGGGCGCTCGCGACTATGCGAACATCAACCTGCTGAGGAACATGGCGCGTGGCGCCACGGAATACGCCAAGGAACTGGGCTACGCGATCCCCATCGTGCTGCACCTCGACCATGGCGACAGCTTCGAGACCTGCAAGGAATGCATCGACAACGGATTCTCGTCCGTGATGATCGACGGTTCCCACCTTCCCTACGACGAAAACGTCGCCGTGACGAAGAAGGTCGTCGAATACGCCCACAAGCATGACGTGACTGTCGAAGGCGAGCTCGGCGTTCTGGCCGGAATCGAAGACGACGTCGTCGCCGAGAAGTCCCACTACACGCAGCCGTCCGAAGTGATCGACTTCGTTTCCAAGACAGGCGTCGATTCGCTGGCGATCTCCATCGGCACCAGCCACGGGGCGAACAAGTTCACGCCCGATCAGTGTACCCGCAACGCAGACGGGATCCTCATCCCGCCTCCGCTCCGCTTCGACATCCTCGAGGAAATCGAGAAGAAGCTGCCCGGCTTCCCCATCGTCCTGCACGGATCGTCTTCCGTTCCCCAGGAATACGTGAAGATGATCAACGAGCACGGCGGGCATTTGAAGGACAGCGTCGGAATCCCCGAGGAACAGCTGCGCAAGGCAGCCAAGAGCGCGGTATGCAAGATCAACATCGATAGCGACGGCCGTCTTGCCATGACCGGTACGATCCGCAGGGTCTTCGACGAGCATCCCGACTGGTTCGACCCCCGCAAGTACCTCGGACCGGCTAGAGACGCGCTCAAGGCAATGTACATGCACAAGAACAAGGACGTCCTCGGTTCCGCGGGACAGGCTTGAGTTCCAGATCCTGACGGATATCAAAGCCGTTTTTCCGATCAGCCGTTTTCCTGACAGCATCGTCGGGGAAACGGTTTTTTTATTTTGGGATTCAACGCCAGGTCCGTGGGTCTCCGGCGGGCGGAAAAGCATTCCGTTATGTGACAGGATCGGCTCCTCGCCGCTTTTCATTCCGCCCATCCTCTCCCAGCATCGAACAGCATTTCTCCCGTACCGTGACAGCGGCTAAAACTTCGCTATTGTGAAAAAAGAACGGGAAACCGCGGATTGCCCAGTATTCACTATTGCCGTTATCATACATACTGATAGCGAGGTATGGGATGAAGGAACGATACAAGCATCTATGGAAAGTAGCGGGAATCGTTGCGGCGATGATCCTGTTGTATACGGTCCTGCAGAATTTCCGTGCTGTCGAAGCCACCGTCCGACATTTCGTCTCCGCTTTCTTTCCTCTCATCCTTGGCGGCTGCATCGCTTTCGTACTGAACATTCCCATGAGCCGCCTCGAGAAACTGTTCGACTGCTGCCCGAAGAAATGGGTGCTGAAAATCAAGCGTCCGATCAGCCTGTTGCTATCCATCGTCATCATCCTCACGCTGATCTATCTGGTAGTCGACCTGGTGGTTCCCGAGTTGATCAACGGAATGAAGATCCTCATCGATTCGCTGTCCACGGCGCTGGACAAGTTCAATACCTGGTGGGAAGGTCATAGCGACGAATACCCCCAGCTCGCCGAATTCCTGCAACGGCACGGAATCGATATCTACAATCTGAAGAACAGTCTCATGGAGAAACTTCAAGGGATGGTCCCGAACCTGCTCAGCAACACGGTCTCGATCATCACGGGCGGCATCGGTATCGTCGTCAACATCGTCATGGCCCTGGTGTTCGCCCTCTATATCCTCGCAGGCAAAGAACGGCTCGGAGCCCAGGTGGCGCGGACTCTCGGTGCATTCGCATCGCCAAAGACGGAACGGAGAATCACGCATATCGCCTCGACCACCTACTGGACGTTCGCTAAGTTCGTAGTGGGACAGTGCACGGAAGCGATCATCCTCGGTTCGTTATGCGCGATCGGGATGCTCGTCTTCAGGATGCCCTATGCCGTCATGATCGGAGCCTTGGTCGGCGCTACCGCGCTGATACCGATCGTCGGAGCGTTCATCGGCGCGGCTGTCGGGGCGTTCATGATCGCGATGGTCGATCCATGGAGCGCACTGTGGTTCGTCGCGTTCCTCCTGATCCTCCAGCAGATCGAGGGGAATCTGATCTATCCGCGGGTCGTGGGTTCTTCCGTAGGCTTGCCGGCGATATGGGTATTCGCCTCAGTGACGGTAGGAGGGGGCCTGGGCGGACTAGGGGGGATGTTGTTCGCCGTCCCGACCGTCTCGGTCTGCTACAAGCTGATCATGGAACGGATCGATGCAAGACAGGCAATGAAGACGGAAGGCGGAACCGCAAGCCCAGACGCCACAGGACCCTGTTCGCAAAACGCATCCGCCGACGAAAAAGAATCAGATACGTAACCCGCCTCGGTTTCTCGCTATCGATCGAAACCGTGTCGCGACGACCGATCCATGGCCGTGTGAAGCGACGAAAAACGAAAACAACGCATTTCATCGATATTTCTATCATCTCGTCGGGTCGGGACTTTGACACGCCCATAGCCTTGTGATATAGTTTTGAACTGAGGCTCATAGAGCCACATATTCTTTCATTGTGGGTTTTTCCAGAAAAAACGAGGAGATCGATTGGCTACGAAGGATTTGAGGATCAATAGACAGATCCGTGCTAGGGAAGTGTTCGTCATCGACGCAGAAGGTACGCAACGGGGCATCATGAGCGTGTATGACGCCGTTCAGCTCGCGGAAGAAGAGGGCTTGGATCTGGTGGAGGTGTCTCCGAACGCCAATCCGCCGGTCTGCAAGATTCTTGACTTCGGCAAGTATCGGTACGAACAGGAAAAGCGCATCCGTGACGCGAAGAAGAATCAGACCGTGATCAAGGTCAAGGAAATCAGGATGCAGCCGAAGATCGAAAAGCACGACCTTGAAACCAAGTCCAAGTTCATCACCGATTTCCTCTCCGAGGGAAACAAGGTCAAGGTGAGCATCCGTTTCAGAGGACGGGAACTCGCCCACACCGAGCTTGGGAAGGTCGTTCTTGACAAGATACTTGAAATCCTTACGGAAAATGGTGTAGGTTTCAATCTTGACAAAGGAGCCACCATGGAAGGCAAGATGATGTCGATCATCGTCAGCCCGACAAAGAGCGCACCTGCGAAAAAACAATAATCATGTGCAAGGCATTCCGTACGGAATGTTGAACATAGCAGCTCCAAGGGGTTCTTGTTCCTTGCGGGCGCAAAGAGGGTATCATGCCGAAAATGAAAACAAGAAAGTCCGCTGCAAAGCGGTACAGGGTCACCGGGACTGGCAAGGTCCGCTACAAAAAGCAGGGTCTTCGCCATATTCTCACCAAGAAGAGCAGCAAGCGCAAGAGAAATCTCCGTGCTTCCGGCATCCTTCATGACTCGGAAGCCAAGAAAGTCAAAGTCTTGCTTCCATACGCATAAAGGCGGGGTGGGAATATGCCAAGAGCAGTAGACGGAACCAAACGCAAGGACAGAAGAAAGAAGATTCTCGATCAGGCGAAGGGATATTACGGCCGTAGAAGTACGAACCACCGCATTGCGAAAGATGCTGTGGCGAAGGCCGGTCAATATGCCTACAGAGGAAGGAAAGAACGCAAGCGTGATTTCCGCAAGCTCTGGATCGCCAGGATCAGCGCGGCGGTGCAGGCTGAGGGGCTCAACTACTCCCAGTTCATGCACGGATTGAAACTCGCTGAGATCGAGATCAACCGCAAGGCCCTTTCCAATATGGCCATCGAAGACAAGGCCGCGTTCTCCAGCCTGGTGTCCCAGGTGAAGGGCGTTCTGGCCAACTGATACGTCCTTACGGGTTTTTGGGAAGAGGACGGTTTCAATTTTCCTTGAAACCGCCCTCTTCTTTTGCTTCGTGCAACGAGCGGCGGAACCAGGTGCATGGATACCTGGGGCATGGCATATCGTCAGAAACCATGACATTTTATGCAAATATGGCTCAACTTGGGGCGATTCCCCTTGCCCATGCAACCAGAGCAAGGTAATATGGTCGTAGCTGATGACAACGACGGAAGAAACAACCAAGTGTTTTCCGGGCAAGGAGGAATAGCAGAATGTCGACACTTGATAGCATGCAGCTACTGGAACAGAGAATCAAGAAGGCCGCCTTCCTGATCGAGATGCTGAGGAAGGAGAAAGCCGATCTTCAGGAAAAGTTCGATCTCGTGAAGACGCATAACGCGGAATTGGAAGAGTATGTGGAGAGCTTCACCCAGAGCAACAAGATTGTCGAAGAGAGTATCACCAATGCCTTGGATACGTTGTCCAGCATCGAAGGTCTCGACGATGTCGATTTGTTCGACACACTGTCAGCACAGGAACTCGAGGAAGCGGAAAGCTACACGACACCGGACGGAATCACGATCGAAGAAGTCGAACTGGACGACGACGATGTGGATTCGCTGGGGGATCTCGGGGATCTTCCCCCGCTGTGAGGAATCAAAGGGTATCGTGAAGATCGCCGCGATGGTCGGAAGGCCGTTGCGGCGATTTATTTTTGGACGGTAGGAGACAGGAAGTCGGAAATATCCCCTTTCCTAACACCTGCCGTCCATGGTAGCATAGGGTCGGAATCAATAACGAAGAAACCGCCTGCGGTGTTCGCCCGGAGACAAAGTCTCTTGGCTCAAATTACACATACGGGGTGCGGCATAGCTGGATTGCATTGATCCTGCCGGTCTTCCGGTTTTTCAGGAACAGAATGTCCGGCCAACTGGCACCCCCCTTGGACCACCGGTTCAAGAGCATACTTCGGTACCGGCACCGCGGGCTTTTTTACCACAGGAACATCCATGACACAAGAACATCAGAACGCACGGTCCGCCGATGGAAATCTCAAAGAGAGAACCGGGAAGCTGGAGGACATCATCTACATCGCCCTTCCTGAAACGATGCGGCAGGAGATCAACGGATTCACGGTGGATCCGACCAAACGGATTCCGTTGCAATTGCAGCAGGGACGGACGGGCATCGATTCGACAGACGAAATCGGCATCGAAATGATCATGGCCGGACTGCTCAAGGTCGTGGCATGGGAACCGGAGCATGAGGACTTCGCCTATTATCGGGATTTCGTCCTCGCCCTCCAGCCGGATGCGCCAAAGGAGCTGAATCTCGCCGCGATCGCAAAAGCGAAAACGGGAGACTACGATTTCGCCGAGGAGCTTTTCCTTGCCGTGAACCATCTTTCGCCGGAACCCGCCACGTTCATCAACCTCGCCGTCATCTATGGGGAACGTGCGGCGGCGCTTGAGGCGGATAAGCGGCAAGAGCAAGCCGATCTCTATCAGGAAAAAATGCTCGGTACGCTGGCGGAAGGGCTGAACATGTTCCCCGACGATCCCGACTTGCTTGCGGAGATCGGGACCTTCAATCTCTATCAGGGAAACATGGACATAGCCCGCGACTATCTCGAACGGTACCTCGCCGTAGCGCCGGACGGTCCGCGGAAAAAGCAGATCGCGAACATGCTGGGCGACGTCAAGGAAAAATTGAACGACGACAAGACCATCATGCAAGCCTACGACGAGATCCAGCTGGGAAATGAGGAACAGGCTCTGGAACTGCTCGAGTCGTTTCTGAAGAACAACCCGAAGGTTTGGAACGCATGGTTCCTGAAAGGCTGGGCGCATCGAAGGATCGGAGAATACGGTCCGGGGCAGGAAGCGTTCCTCAAATGTCTGGAGCTCGGGGAATCGAGCAGCGACATCTACAACGAACTGGCCATCTGCACGTTGGAAGCTGGGGATCGGGAACTCGCCAAAAACTATCTGGACATAGCGCTGGATCTTGACGGGGACAACGTGAAGCTGCTTTCGAACCTCGCCTTCCTCCATCTTCGGGACGGCGAGTATGACCAGGCCAGGGAACTGCTGGAACGCGCACGAGCCTGCGACGAGCACGACCCGGGCGTACGCCAGCTGATGCACGACTATGAGCGGCAGACCGGGGAAAAACTGTCGCAGATCATCATCGAGGAAATGGTCGATGCGGATCAATTGGCGAAACATGACCATGACAACGATCATGCGCATTCGCACGCCCATGGCGATGACTGTGGATGCGGAGCGGACCATGGGGAGCATCCGGAGGCGTAGGCATGAAGTTCGTCAGCAACAGCGTGGAAGACACGCTCATGCTTGGCCGCAGGCTCGGCGAAGCCTGTCGACCGGGCGCGGTCATCTCCTTGCGGGGAAGTCTTGGAGCTGGGAAAACAGTCATTGCGAAAGGCGTCGCCGAAGCCTTGGGGATCACCGAGGCGATCGTCAGTCCGACGTTTACGCTGGTCCAGGAATACGAAGGCTCCATGCCGATGTACCACATGGATCTGTATCGCATCTCGGGTCCTGAAGAATTCGAGATGATCGGGGGCGAGGAAATGCTGTACAGCGATGGAATCGCATTGATCGAATGGAGCGAAAAGATCCAATCGATGCTTCCCGACGGTACCATCTATGTCAACCTCGAGATCATGCCGGACCAGAGCAGAATCATCGATGTGGAGGGAATCGACCTATGAATATCCTGGCGGTGGATACGTCTACCCAGATCATGCACCTTGCGCTCCAGGCGGGAGCGAGATTCGAATCCAGGACGTTGGACGCGGGCTTGAAGCATTCGGAGAATCTGGTGCCTGAAATGCTCGAGCTCTGTACGCGGGCCGGGCTGGAATTCAAGGACCTCGATCTGCTGGTATGCACGAAAGGTCCCGGTTCATTCACTGGACTGAGAATCGCCATGTCGGCGTGCAAGGGCATTGCTTTTGCATGCGACAAGCCGCTTGTCTCCATCTCGACGCTGCGCACTCTCCAGGAACCGGTCTCGTGGTTCAATGGCGTCGTTCTGCCGGTCATCGACGCAAAGAAGAATCGCTACTACAGCGCATTGTTCCGGCATGGACAGCGGCTGACGGCGGACATGGACTGCGACCAAGAGGAACTTGCGGCGATGCTCTCGAAAAGAGAGTCCGTCTTGATCACCGGACCGGACGCAGGCAAGTTCAGACCGTTGCTTGAGAAGGAGATGGAAAAAATTGGTTTGACGATTCCTGTTTCCGAAGATACATTAACGAAAAGGGATCTCGGGGAATCATTGATCCGTCTCGGAAAACTCCGTTTTGAAGAAAGCGGTGGGGACGATATTGGAGAGGGTCCCGTCTATATCAGGAAAAGCGACGCGGAAATCGCGCTTGAGGAGCGGCTCCGGCAAGACCGGTAGCGGTTCTTGGCTACGGCTTCGCGATGCTCCTGCGATATCGCTTCCTTCAGGAGGAACAGGATGGAAGAACGTGACATTCTGATAATCGGGGCTGGTCCGGCGGGACTTGCCGCCGCACAATACGGAGCCAGAGCGGCTCGCAGAACGACGATGATCGAAGAGCTTGCGCCGGGTGGCCAAGCGCTGACGATCGATTCGATCGAGAACTATCCCGGAGTGAACAAGACGATCAGCGGCTATGAGCTCGGCATGCAGTTCCAGGATCAGGCGGAGCGATTCGGCGCAGAGCTGGTGTACGCCACGGTGCAATCGGTAGACAAGGACGAGGACAACTTCGTCGTCAAGACGACCGAGGGCGAGTACGTTGCGCCGACGGTGATTCTGTGCACCGGTGCGAAACATAGGCCGCTGGGAGTCCCAGGGGAAGAAGAATACAAGGGAAAGGGCGTCTCCTATTGCGCCACGTGCGACGGTCCGTTCTTCCGCAACAAGAAGATACTGGTGATCGGCGGCGGAGATAGCGCATGCACCGAGGCGCTGTATCTGGCGAAGCTCACCGACAAGGTGACGTTGATCCACAGACGGGACCGGTTCCGCGCCCAGCAGGAAATCGCAGACCGCGTCATGAGGGACCCGAAGATCACGGTAAAGCTTCAACATACGGTCGAAAGCATCGAAGGGGATGGCGACAAGGTCGACCGAGTGGTGCTCAGGAATCTTGGGACAGATGAAGTCTATACCGAGGAATTCGACGCTGTCTTCGTTTTCGTCGGCATGATTCCGCAGACTTCGCTGGTTCCGGAAGCGAAGAAAGACGACGCTGGATATATCGTGACGACCTGCAGGATGGAGACGAGCATCCCAGGTCTCTACGCGGCAGGCGATGTGCGCGACACTCCGTTCAGACAGATCGTGACGGCCGCCGCCGACGGTGCCGTAGCGGCACACTGCGCAAGCGAGTATATCGACGAGCTTGCCGGCAGGGCATATCGTTGAGAACTCCGAGAGAACTCTGAGAAAAAGGCTTGGCCGTGGGAGTATCTTCCCACGGCTATTTTATTGGATGGAGCGTTCCCCGACGGTTTCCACGGCGGAAGGCAACATTTGCCTTGACGTTTCGCTGACAGTAGTGGTGTAATTGAATTATGAAAGTTCTGATGGTTTCCAGTGAGTCCGTCCCGTTCGCGAAGTCCGGAGGTCTCGCTGACGTCGTTGGCGCCCTTTCGGACGCATTGGCAGAAGGTGGAGTTGATGTCAGAGTCCTGCTCCCCTGCTATGGTGACATGGATCTGTCAGGCTTCGATGCGCACCACCGCCCTCTGGAGATTCCGATGCAAGGATTCGTCGAGAGGGTCGAAATACTTGAGAGACGGCTGGGAAACGTCTTGTTCCAAGTAGTCCGCCATCCATGGTTCTCCAATCGGAAAGGGATCTATGGAGAAACTTCGTTCACTCCCTACGGCGATAATTTCGCAAGGTTTCTCCTGCAATCGAAGGCGATCTTCCCGCTGTGCAAGGCGTCCGGCTGGATTCCGGATGTCATCCACTGCCATGACTGGACGGCAGGCTTCGTACCGTATCTCGTCAAACGGCACCCCGATCCCGCATTCTCGAAGACGAAGACGGTATTCACCATCCACAACCTCGCCTACCAGGGGGTGTTCCCTCGTCTAGATATCTTGCGCGCGGCCATAGAGCCGGATCAGCGGATGTTTACCGGAACTGGCGCGGCGAAGCAAGTCAATATGCTGAAAGCCGGAATCGAATTCAGCGATCTGGTGACGACGGTCAGCCCGACATATGCGAAAGAGATCCAGCAGCCGGAATACGGGTGCGGCCTGCACGAATTGCTGCATGCAAGGAAGGACAGCCTGATAGGAATCCTCAATGGGATCGACTATCGGGAATGGGATCCTGCGTCGGACACCTATTTCGACGAACATTACGATGCAACGCACCAGAGCGGAAAGTCGCAGTTGAAACCGATAGTCCAGAAGGAGTTCGGTCTTGAACAGGATCCGCATGTACCGCTGGTCGCCATGATCAGCAGGATCGCCGAACAGAAAGGGTTCAACGAACTGCTCGAGGGTTCGCCCTGTGCGCTGGAAATCCTGCTGGAAGAAACTCCCGCGCAGATGATTATCATCGGCACAGGCGACAAGCGGCTGGAAGAGAAACTAAAAGTTCTGCGTGACATCCACAAGAATCTATCGGTCAACATCATCTTCAACAATCGGGCGGCGCATCGCGTCGAGGCGGCGGCGGACTTCTTCCTGATGCCCAGTCGCTATGAACCGTGCGGGCTCAACCAGATGTATTCCTTGCGATATGGAACGATTCCTATCGCGCGTCGGACAGGAGGATTGGCTGATACCATCGTGGATATGAACGTCGATCCGCTCCATGGCACTGGATTCCTGTTCGACGAGATGTCGGGCGCCGCGATCGTATCCGGGGTCCGAAGGGCGATGCACTGGTGGAACAAGGGCGCCCAAGAATTTTCCGTCATTCGCAAACGCGCGATGGAATGCGATTTTACATGGAATCGTTCTGCGAAAGCATATCTTGACATTTACTACAACATCACCAGAAAGGGGAAATGAACATGGGCAAGAACAAACAGAAAGCTATCGCGATCGTATTGGGAGGAGGAAAAGGGACACGGCTGTACCCCCTTACGATGGATCGCTCGAAGCCGGCGGTACCGTTCGCAGGAAAATACCGTCTGGTCGACATCCCGATCTCCAACTGCATCAATAGCGGCATTCTCAAGATATATATCCTCACCCAGTTCAATTCCGCCTCGTTGCACAACCATATAGCGAACACATATGTTTTCGACACGTTCTCCAACGGATTCGTCGAAATTCTCGCGGCGGAGCAGACCTACCATAGCGAAACATGGTACCAAGGCACCGCCGATGCGGTACGCAAGAACCTCAAGCATTTCCACGACCAGCAAGCCGACTACTATATCATCCTCAGCGGGGACCAGCTGTACCGGATGGATTTCGAGGAAATGCTGAAAAAGCATATCGAAAGCGGAGCGGAACTGACGATCGCAGCGAAACCGATCAGCCGCAGGCAGGCGACCGGGCTGGGGATCATCGGCGCGAACGAAGATGGATACATCACCAAATTCTTCGAGAAACCCGCAGATGATGCAGATATCAG
The DNA here is from genome assembly GCA_001604275.1 of Spirochaetales bacterium Spiro_02. Classification (GTDB taxonomy): domain Bacteria; phylum Spirochaetota; class Spirochaetia; order Sphaerochaetales; family Sphaerochaetaceae; genus Spiro-02. Next base: position 23,283 of record LVBD01000011.1, on the reverse strand, counting down.
GGATTTCATGGTTCCTGAGAAGCTAATGCTCCAGGAACTCGGCAAACCGGTGGACGAATCGAACGAGTACCTTGCCAGCATGGGCATCTACATCTTCAACTCCAAGTCGATGGAGGAAGTCCTGAACAACGACAAGACCGATTTCGGCAAGGAGATCATCCCCGACGTCATCAAGTCGAGGAAAGTCAGCGCATTCCTATTCGATGGGTTCTGGGAGGACATCGGAACGATCAAAGCGTTCTACGAGACGAACCTCGACCTGGCTTCAATCAACCCTGCGTTCAATTTCTACGACGAGCAGATGCCGATCTATACCCACCGCCGGCACCTTCCCGCGACGAAAGTCAATTTCTGCAATATCAGCTGTTCACTAGCTTCCGAAGGCTCGATCATTACCAACGCCTATATCGTGAACTCGATCATCGGCGTTCGGACGTTGATTGAATCGGGAGCGAGTCTCGACGGGGTCTATTGCATGGGAGCTTCCCACTACGAGACAGAAGAAGAGAAAGCGGAAAACGCGCGAAGGGGCATTCCGAACATCGGCATCGGAAAAGGAACGATCATCAGGAAGGCGATCATCGACCAGAATGCACGGATCGGAGACGGATGCAGGATCGGAATCGACGATATCCCTCGCAAGGAGGGTGATTTTGAAATGTATTCGATCCATGACGGAATCATCGTCATCAACAAGAATGCCATCATCGCCAACGGAACGGTGATGTAGCACGGCCGTTCGCAGGCCGGATTCTGTCGCAAGCCGTCGGAAGGGTTCCTCCGGCGGCTTTTCCATATCCGGACAGCGCTGGGCGAACGCCTAAAGAAGCGTGCGCGTGGAGCCGGAAAGGAGACTGGCGAGGATTTCCTGGTCGGAGGGAGCGAACGGAAGAAGCACGAGTTCTTCCGCGGGTGCCCATCGGTATTCCGTATGGACGCTTAAGCGCGGAGAAGAGGCATCAATGCAGGAAATCAGGAATGCCTGCAGATGGTACAGCGTCCCTCTGTTGATGAAATCATGGGAATGGAACATCTCGCCGACTTCAACGGCGAGGGAGAACTCCTCCATATACTCGCGACGCAAGGTGTCCTGAGGCGTCTCCCCCCAGCGATTCTTGCCGCCAGGGAACTCCCACAGACCTCCGATCGCCCCTCCAGCCGTTCGACGCGCCACGAACACATGCTTCGATGAGATCAGAACTCCGGCGGTCGTAATCCGTTCCTTCAGTTGTTCCATCACCCCTCCCCCCCCTATTCCAGAATTACAACAGCACGGACATCGGAACCATGAAATGAAGACATGCCACGACCAGTGTCGCGATACCGAAATTCCGTTTGTTCGTCTCGATGAGCGAACTTGTATAGCTAAGCATGTCTTCTTCCCGGTTCTTCGCGGATTGTTCGTCGTCCTCGGCGACCGACTCGGCTTTACGGGATCGCGAAAGGGATATGGATTGCGAGACGAACCAAACCCACAACGCCATAATGTTCATGGCCGGAACCAAGTCGCCGAGCACTTTCGGACCGGGGGGAATGGGAAAAACCAACAGCAGGATGACAAGCGCAAGGCCACCGAAGATCGTGATCGCGCGAAATGTCTTGCTGTTGCGGAACGAGCTTCTCAGGCGGATCAGCAGCAACAGTCGTCCGCCATACTGATCGACAAGTAGCAACCCTGCGCCGACCAGCAGGTAGGCGACGCTGAGGAAATATACCTGGATCATTGCTCCGTCCCCCCGATGTCATGCCGGTTGGAATGCGCACAGGAATTCACCGCCAGGCCTACATATTCGACAAGTTCCTCGCTACTGAACCAGCCTTGCTTCTCCTTCGCAAGCGTTCCCGCCCGAAGATGAAGCAATGCGCCGTCAACCGCGCAACCAAGCGGAGCAACGGGCTTCTGCGAGAGCAATGCGGCGCAAATGCCGGCAAGGACATCACCGCTTCCCGCCACTCCGAGTTCACATGTCATGCTGTCTACCACGACGGCGCGTGGCGAAGGCGAGGTTGTGGAGTCGACGATCCAGTTCACATGCCCTTTTGCGAGCACGATCGACTCCGTCCGTTTGGAGAGTTCCTGCAGCAATGCCAGAAATAGTGCGGGAGTATCGGCCCTGCCGATCGTCTGGGCGGCAGCCTGTCCGAGCACAGCCTGGACAAGGATCCTCAATTCTCCGGAGTGCGGGGTAAAAAGCAACGGGCCATGGCCTTTCAATACCAGAGGATCCTGCTGAACCAACGCAGCGTATGCTTTGATTCCATCCGCATCGAGAACCAGCGGAAGCCGGCTATCCAACAGAACCCGCAACAGATCCGTGCGTTCTGCGCCCCACCCCGGTCCGGCGAGAATCGCCTGGAAGTCCTGAAGATCGGCCACGGACAATCCGATGGAAGTTTTTCCGGAAATGGTCTGCATCGGAAGCTTGCGGACGATCACCGATGGATTCTCCGCAGCGAGCACTGGATAGATCTCGTCATCGGCGAACAATGTCACCAAGCCGCACCGGGCATGGAACGCCCCTCGCGCGGCGAGACGCGGAGCACCGGTAAAGCCAGGGCTGCCGCCGAACACTGCGACATGGCCGCGTGTATTCTTGTATCGCGTAGAATCCATCGCGGTCAATGAGCAATCTGAGAACGTGGCGAGCTGAACCGTAGCGGGGGCTTGCCCGAGCAAACGCGCGGGAAACGAAGGATTCACGACCGTAATTTCGCCGCCGTAGGCCCTGACGACGGGATGATAGCAGCAAAGCTTGGGTAGGCCCATGGAGATCGTTGCGCATGCACGGACGATGGGCGCCGTAACGGGAACATCGTCGCCGGCGCCTGAGGGGACATCGACGGAAAGGACAGGGATCTCTCGGTCGGCACATTGGTTTATGAGCGCGACAAGCGTAGCGGCCGCCCCGGAAAGCGGCCCCCGGAGCCCGGTTCCGGAAAGCCCGTCCACGATCAGATCGGCAGAGGCTAGCGCCTGCTCGGCACGAGCCATCGGTCCGTCGCCGTCGGAGCCTGAGGCGACATCGATCGTCTCGATGCCGAGATTCCTGCAGATCGCCCGCTGCGTGATGCACGAGGGGGATAAGTGCGTCCCGCACAGGATGCACCGGCAGTTCATCCATCCATCGTTGAACGCCTGGCGTGCCATGACCAACGCATCGCCGCCGTTGTTCCCACCGCCTGCGACGAACACGACAGCGACATCTTTGCTTTCGATGGTCCGGGAAACCTGCCGCCAAGCTCTCAGACCGGCCTGCTCCATCAGGACGATGCCGGGGATGGCATAATCCCGTTGTGCGCTGGAATCTATCTGGCTCATCGTCTGAGAACTCACCGCGGTAATCATACGGCTATCGTATCGCAGGTCATTGTGCCGGTCAACTACGGAGAGGCGCGAACGATAGCGGCGAATTGTACAAAGCACGGCACAAAAACCACCGCGACAGGCGCTTCCGGCCCTGTCTTGACAGCGTCCTGCAATCAAGGTAGGCTGGAAAGCGTCCTGGGGTGGCCTTGAACAGGCCTGAGATCACACCCGTTGACCTGATCTGGATAATACCAGCGTAGGAAGACACGACCATATCTCAACAACCATCATCCCCATGGCAGAATACACCACAGGAGGTGCTTATGGATAAGCATCGTTTCTTCATTGTAGTTCTGGCCATTGTTCTTTGCACGACGGCCGTCTACGCGCAAGGGAGCAAGGAGGACGCGAAAACCGCCGAAGCTCAGAAAACCCTCACCGTCTACGCATACGATTCCTTCACCGGCGACTGGGGTCCCGGACCGACCATCATTCCGCAGTTCGAAGAACAAACCGGTATCAAGGTGAACCTGGTATCGGCGGGAGACGCAGTCGAAATGCTCCAGCGCGCCATGCTGGAGAAAGATCGACCGAACGCGGATGTCATCGTGGGCATCAGCGACGACATGGCTGCGAAAGCTCTTGCCAGCGGATTGTTCGACCCGTACGACAGCCCGATGCTCCAGGACATCCCGGACTTCCTGGAATTCGACCAATCGAAACGGTTGCTTCCTTTCGACTACGGCAACTTCGCGTTCGTCTACGATACGGAGAAGATCGCCCCCGAGGACGCCCCGAAATCCCTCGAAGACCTCACCGACCCCAAATACAAGAACAAGGTGATTCTCATCGATCCAAGGACTTCCTCCGTCGGACTCGGACTGCTGTTGTGGACCATAGAAGTCTATGGAGAAGAAAACTACCTCTCCTGGTGGGAAAAAATGAAGGATAATGCGCTGACGATCGCCGATGGGTGGAGTTCTGCATACGGCCTGTTCACCGAAGGCGAGGCACCGTTGGTAATCAGCTACACGACCAGTCCGGTCTATCACGTAATGTGGGAGGACTCGACTCGCTACCAGACGCTGCTCTTCGACGAAGGACATAGCGCTACCATCGAGAGCGTCGGCATCCTCTCCAGTTCGTCGCACAAGCAGGAGGCTCGGCAATTCGTCGATTTTCTCCTTTCCAATGCGCAGGAAACCGTGGCGACGACAAACACGATGTATCCTGCCAATAGCTCGGTCGAACTTCCCGATGCATTCGCATGGGCTCCGAAACCGGCCAAGACTTTGCGCCTCACCGATGAGAGTATTGAAAAAAATCTCGATAGGTGGCTTACTGATTGGACGATGACGATGAGCAAGTAGCCATATGGACTTTAGCTCCGCAGACAGATATCCGTCTGTCGGCGGAGAATTTGGAAAAAAGGTCATACCGGGAAGGACTATGAAGCGTACAACGGCAAGTCGGAACAGCACTGCGAACGCAAAAGAGGATATTCTCTCTCGAAGCCGGTTCTACCGCACGATACCGATTCCGGGGATCGTCGTGCTATCGCTGATCTTTCTCCTTCCCTTGACCTTTACCCTCTCAAGGGGGTTCATCGACGACCAGGGCAAGTTTTCCGTCGCAGCGATCGTATCGGACTTCACCAGCCCGTACACGCTCCGGATCATGGCGTTCACCCTCGTGCAAGCGTTCGTCAGTACCTTTGTTTCGCTCCTGATTGGTCTGCCGGGCGCATATTTGATGGCGACCTATCGGTTCCCGGGAAAGAAAATCATCCGGGCGATCTGTACGATCCCGTTCGTGCTGCCAACCATCCTGGTAGTGCTTGGGTTCGTCATCTTCTACGGCAACAACGGACTGCTCAACCGGGCGCTGATGCGTCTGTTCTCGTTGAAAGAACCTCCGATCAAGCTCCTGTACTCGTTCACGGCGGTCATTCTGGCCCATGCATTCTACAATTTCCCGATCGCATTGAATCTCGTTTCTTCATTCTGGGAGCATATGGACGTACGATGCGAGCAAGCCGCCGCCACCATGGGCGCGAAACGGGGAAGGATATTCCGCACCATCACGCTGCCGCGGCTGATGCCTGCGATCATATCCGCCGCAAGTCTGATTTTCCTGTTCTGCTTCACCAGCTTCGCGATCATCCTCGTCCTTGGCGGCGGCCCGCAGTTCACCACGATCGAAGTGGAGATTTACCGTCGCGCGCGGATGAGCATGGATGTCGGAGGGGCAGCGTCGCTCAGTCTTTTCTCCATCTTGATCACTTGTCTTCTGTTACTCTGGTATTCAGCCACGCAACGGGCGCTGGCGCGACAGGAATCTTTTTCGACGATGGCTCCCGCGCTGGAGAAAAAACCGGCCACCCGGCTCGGACGGTTCCTTGCGATCCTGTACTCGGTTCTCGCCGCCGCTTTCGTTCTCGCCCCGCTGGTCAGCGTAGTGATTCGCTCGTTCATGGCTCCTGTATCCCGAGCCGGAGGGGAAAGCTTCTCATTGAAATGGTACCGCCAGCTGTTCGGATTCAGCGCGGCGACAGGACATATGGGGACGGCGGCTGATGCGATCGTCCACAGCCTGTCGATCGCGGCGGTCGTGGCTCTTGTGACGATTCCCATCGCCCTGACCGTGGCGGCGTCGGTGCGAAGGAGCCGAACAGTGTCATCGACACTGCTGGAATTGTTGGTCATGCTTCCGATGGCCGTCAGCTCGGTGATCATCGGTCTCGGATATTACTTGATCGCATCGAGACTGGGGGGACGTGACATCGGATTCCTGCTCGTCGTGCTTGCCCATATGGTGATCGCCACCCCATTCGTCCTGAGGACCGTGTTGCCGGAGTATCGGAAAATCCCAGCCACCTACAGCCAGGCGGCCATGACGCTCGGAGCGACTCCCGCACGGACCTTCTGGTCGATCGAAGTACCGTTGCTCCGTACGTCGCTCGTCACCGGAGCCATGTTCGCGTTCGCCATCTCCATGGGGGAGATCAACGCCACGCTGACGCTCGCCGACAGCAAGCTGACGACACTGCCGCTGGTCATGTACCGGCTGATCAATGCATATAACTACCAAGGCGCCTGTGCGCTGGGAACAATCCTGATCCTTGTCTGTGCGATCGTATTCATAGGCGGGGAATTGCTCAAGAGGAACCGCCATGGCCGATGAGAGACAGCAGGACGACGAGCATACGATCGAGACAGTACAGAAACAACATGTCCATGCTCCGTGGCTGGTCTGCAGTGATATCGAAGCTTCCTATCCGGAATTCCGTCTGAACCTGGACTTCACCGTACTGCAGGGAGAGATGGTGTCTATCATCGGTCCGTCCGGGTGTGGAAAAAGCACGACGCTTCAATTGATCAGCGGCCTGATGGAACCTGACGGCGGCACGATCCGTTTGGGGGACGAAGATATTACCCACAAACCGGTTTGGGAACGGAACATCGGTCTCGTGTTCCAGGACTATGCGTTGTTCCCCCACCTGAACGTCTCTCAGAACATCGCATACTCGCTCAAGTTGCAACGGGTTCCGAAGAATGACCGCAGACAGCGGGTGGCTTCTTTGCTCGCCCTTGTAGGTCTGGAGGGATATCAGAAACGGAAGACGGGCGAGTTGTCGGGAGGAGAACGTCAGCGAATCGCATTGGCGCGGGCTCTCGCATCGAATCCTCGGCTTCTATTGCTCGACGAGCCGTTGTCGGCTCTCGACGCCCAGCTTCGCAAGCATCTACGCAAGGAAATCCGTAGAATCCATGAGGAGACGGGGATCACGACGATCTACGTGACGCACGATCAGGAAGAAGCGCTTTCCCTCAGCGACCGGATACTGGTGATGCACGATGGCAATGCCGAGCAGCTGGCTACGCCGCAGCAGGTCTACCAGCGTCCCGGCACGTTGTTCGCCGCAACGTTCATGGGAGATGGAACAGTGCTTCCCTATGAAATCATCCCGAAGACACTGGTTTCGGCCGAGGCCGGATCGACCGCATTCGTGTTCAGACAGACCGTCGGGGAGCATCAGGTATTCTTCAGACCGGAAAACGTGCTGGTTCATGACGATCCTTCGCTCGCATTCCCGGAGTTTCTCCCCCATCTTCGGTTCGTCGACGCACGGATCCTCGATTGCGAATATCAAGGCTCACGCTATCTGATGGAATGCGAATGGAACGGCAAACGAATCCTCGCTGCTTCCGAAGACAAGCCGAAGCGCTCGCTGGTCACTCTCGGAGTCAGGCTTTCCGAACTCGTCGAATATATCGACGGTATCATTGTGGATCACATCTGATCTCCCTCCTTGAATCGCGAAGGGGATATTTCTCCATATCTCCGACAGGAGGAGTTCCATGTCCATACCCCTAGGGACAGACGTCCGTCCTTCATGCTATAGTAGGCCGAAGTGAGGTGGAGCATGTATCATCGGCTACGACATATCGGCCTGACGTTTCTGTCGCTTGTAATGCTCACGATCCTCCCGCTCCATGCAAACGCCGCATGGACGTCAGGCATCTCGCTCTCATCGTCCTACTCCGCCGCAATTCCGACGAGTTCCGGTCTTGCCGATCAGGAATCGCTTCCGTTCCGCAGTCAGGCCGCCGTACAGATCGATATGGCGCCCCTTTCGCTGAGGATCGGATCCGTGACGTTCGGTGGCGAACTCTGGCTGAAATACACCAGCAGGTCGATTTACTGGGGAAACACGTTCTACCGTCCGTTCTGGGCGATCGGTCCTGCGGCATCGATCCATATCCAGATCAACGACTCCATAGGGCTTCAGGTCGCCGGAACGGCGTTGTTCTGCTGGTATGATCCGGCACAGCAGGCTTTCGCGGCGATCGATGTCATGGCGGCTCCCACGTTCCGTCTTGGCTCCATGGTACACAATGTCTTTGAACTGACGTCTCCGATACGTTTCGAATTTCGCAACCAGATACTGGCGGTTCAAGTGGGAATCGGATTGCGGTGGTATTACAACATCTCGCAAGCTATGGATGACGCAACGCAGATGAGGTCTCGATGAAACGATTCCTGTTTCTATCGATGATCGTTCTCGCAAGCATCTCGCTGGCGATATTCCTCTCTTCCTGCGAACTGTTCGTTCCGGAGCCGGAGAACGGGACGATACGGATCATATCGATCGGCATCGATTACAGCAATTATGGCGGCAGCAACAAACCTAGTACTTTGAAAGGAACGGTCAATGACGCAAAAGCTATCTCGCAAGCGTTTCTTGCATTGGCACAAGCAGCAGTGAATCTTTCAGAATTCTCTCCTGAAAGCAATATCATCGAAATGCTTCAAGAGAAGGGGAAAGTCTATACAGCCACTGATCCATCATACCCAAGTAAAACGAATATCCTTGATCAGTTGGAAATCTTCAAGGAATGTGATAAAAACGATATAACAGTCATCTATTACAGCGGACACGGCGATACCGACGGCAGTCTTTTACCTGCCTATTCAGCAACAGAATCCAATGCAAGAATTTCCCCTGAAGAAATGCTGGAAGCTTTAGTGGACATTCCAGGGAAAAAAGTCCTGATTCTTGACAGTTGCTTCAGTGGCAATCATATTCCTCACGACGAAACTACAATTGATCTTCAAACTTCGGAAAATGCATGGCACGACGCATTTGCTTCATTATGGGAAAAAGAAACCACCATATCTTCGGACAGTCTATTCGTCATATCCGCCGCAAGTACCGATAAACAATCCTTCGAACCTGGCGACGAAGGACATGGATTTTTCACGGAATCAATTCTGAAAGGACTCGGACTTGTCAATGAAGATACTGAGGACGGCGAAACGACATATGCATTCACCACTCCTCCTGCCTGCAACGGGAATACATTGACCATCGATGGGTTATTCTCCTATGCAGTATCGGAGATGCCAACAGAATATGTGAAGTTACAGTCCCCGCAACTCATCCGCGGGCTGTACGATCTGGTGCTGTTCGAATTCTAGGCAAGAACAACCGGCGCAGCAACCTTCGCGATCAGCCGATGTGCATGTTCCGGATCGACTCGATCTCATCGCGAAGCACCGCGGCACGCTCGAACTCGAGGTTCTTTGCGCATTCAAGCATCTCTTTCTCCAGATCCTTGACGTATTTCTTTCGGTCGGATGCGACAAGAAGGTTGTAGCCGCTCTTGCGGATGGCGATATCATCCTTCTGCAACTGGGCGGTATCCTCCTTCTCCCGCTGGATCAGATCCTGCACGGCCTTGACGATCGTCTTGGGGGTAATACCATGCTCCGTGTTGTATGCCATCTGGATTTCGCGGCGTCGACGGGTTTCTTCGATCGCCTCCTTCATCGCATCGCTTTCTCGGTCGGCGTACATGATCACCCGCCCCTCGGCGTTTCGGGCGGCACGGCCGATCGTCTGGATCAGCGACGTGGTGGAACGGAGGAAACCGATCTTGTCGGCGTCAAGAATCGCGACAAGGGCGACTTCCGGCAGATCAAGCCCCTCCCGCAACAGGTTGATCCCCACCAGGATATCGTATTCGCCCAGACGAAGATCCCGAAGAATTTCGACGCGCTCGATCGTCTCGATCTCGGAATGGAGATAGCGGACCTTGAGCCCGAGATTGGCCAAGTATGCAGACAAATCCTCCGCCATCCGTTTCGTCAGCGTGGTGACCAGCACCCGCTGTTTTTTCGCCACGCACTTGCGAATCTCTCCGTACAGGTCCTCCATCTGCCCCTCCGTCGGGCGGACGATGACCTCGGGATCGAGCAATCCGGTGGGACGGATCACCTGTTCCACCGTCTGAGCGCTCTCGGCACGTTCCATCGGACCGGGGGTGGCGGAAACGAAAATCCGCTGGCCCACTACCTCGGTGAATTCATTGAACTTCAGCGGTCGGTTGTCCAAAGCGGAAGGAAGGCGGAATCCATAGTTCACCAAGTTGACCTTCCGGGATCGATCTCCCTCGTACATAGCCCCCACCTGCGGCAAGGTGACATGCGATTCGTCGATGAACGTCAGGAACCCCGGAGGAAAATAATCCAGCAGGACAGCCGGTCGTTCCCCCGGCTTACGGTTGCTCAACTGGCGAGAATAGTTCTCGATCCCCGAACAGTGGCCGATTTCCTGAAGCATCTCAAGATCGTACTCGGTCCTCGTCTTGATCCGCTCTGCCTCAAGCGGCCTGCCGGAATTGACAAAATATGCGTACTGGTCCTCCATCTCGGACCGGATGCGTCCGATGGCTGCACGAACCTCCTCCGGCGGCATGACAAACTGCTTGGCAGGATAGAGCGTGAACGAATCCTCCTGTTCCTGTTTCTCTCCGGTCAGCGGGTCGAACCACTGGATCGAGGCGATCTCGTCCCAATCGATACTGATCCTGACCGCGTTCTCCAGATACGAAGGACATATCTCGATGACATCGCCGCGCACACGAAAACAACCGCGCTTGAGAACCATGTCGTTGCGTTCGTACTGCATCCGGACCAATTGTTCCAAATCATCATGATGATCGAACAGCTGCCCCACACGGAACGTGTGGACCATATCTTTCAAGGAAACCGGATTACCCAGTCCGAAAATACAGGAGACGGTGGCCACGACGATGACATCCCGCCGCTCCATCAACGAAAACGATGCTGAAAGGCGGAGCCGATCGATCTCGTCGTTGATATCGGCATCCTTCTCGATATAGAGATCCTTGCCCGGAACATAGGCCTCCGGCTGATAGTAGTCGTACGTGGAAACGAAATACTCCACCGCATTGTGCGGGAAGAACGACTTGAACTCCCGATACAGCTGGGCTGCCAACGTCTTGTTGTGGGACAACACCAACGTCGGGCGCTGGACCTTCTCGATGATCTTGGCCATCGTATATGTCTTGCCGCTGCCGGTAACGCCTTTGAGCGTCTGCCGCCCATACCCTTTCAGCACGCCGTCGGCAAGCTTCTCGATCGCCTGCCCCTGATCACCTGACGGCTCGTAGGGAGCCTCTACCTTAAAAGGAATCGATTCTCCTCTGGCGTTGTCATGGATATTGGTAACGACTTCCCCTCCCCAGGAGGCGTCGACATGGGAACTTTGCATATCTTCGGTCATGCGACAATCCTTTTAAAATAGGTAACAAATGATAAGTACTCTTTTAGTGTATCGCAAACAGGAGCCGACGGCAAGAGCTAACGAACGATCCAGCCGACATTCTCCGACGTACGTTCGACAAGCTCAACCTGCAGCGTCTTCTCCGTACCGCCGCGATTGACGGTCATCTTGACCTTGTCGCCGGGACGGGTGGCAAGCAACGCCGTATACAGATCGTTATATTCGGAAATCGGCGTACCGTTGATTCCGACGATGACATCGCCACCGAGATAGATGACGCTGTTGCCGTAACGCACCTTCTCGGAACCACCCTTCAAGCCGCTCTTGTCAGCCTTTCCGCCAGGAACCACCTGACTGACGAGGATTCCCTTTTCGACAGGCAACTTCGCATATTCCACGATCTGGGAGGATAATTGCACAGGAACGATATCGAGCCACCCCCGAGAAACCTTGCCGAACTTGATCAGGTCTGGAATCACCGCGACCGCAGTATCGACAGGAATCGCGAAGCTGATGCCCATCGAACCGCCGCTTGTCGAATAGATCGACGTATTGATCCCGATCATCTCCCCCCTGCTGTTGAGCAGCGGTCCGCCGGAATTGCCGGGATTGATCGCGGCGTCGGTCTGGATCATCCCCATGATGACCTTGCCGTTGTCGGAACGCACAGGTCTTCCAAGACCGCTGACGATACCGACGGTCATGGTCCGGTCATAGCCGAAGGGGTTGCCGATCGCAACGACTTTCTGCCCGACCTGCAAGTCGGCGGAAGTGCCGAACGTAATCGGCGTCAGCTTCACGGAATCGTCCGGTTGGATCTTGATCACCGCAAGATCGTTCTCCTCGTCCATTCCGACCAGCACCGCGTCGTACGAAGATTCGTCATAGAGACTCACCGTCATGGATGCGGCGCCATTGACGACATGGGCGTTCGTCAGCAGGTAGCCTTCCGTGGAAAGGATCACCCCGCTTCCCGTTCCTTGCTCCGGCATCACGTCGAGAAACGAACTGACGGAACTTTCGCCGACCGTAGTGATATGGACGACACTCTGGTTGCACTTTTCGTAGATGGAGATGTTCTGCAGTTCATCGGCGCTGAATCTCCACGACGCTTCGTCCCCCTGGAACAGCGTGACACCGCTATCGCCATAGAAGATGTTGTTGACAGGCACGCCGGCCATTTCCAGCAACCCGCGCTCGCCCCCTTGCGCCAGAACTTCCGACAGAGCACGACGAAGCTCCTGCTCCCTGCTCCTGGAAGCTATGGACTGCGTCCACCTGAGCAGGAGCACTGACAGTACGATGGCAAGTATCGCGCCCAACACGATGAGCAGAATCCGCAGCGCACCGCCGTTTCTTCCTCGTCCTCGTCGTACCATCGATCGCCTCCATATGAATACTCACCGGACAGTTTACACACTCCAGGAATACAATACAAGAGCGGGGAAACGAAACTGGGGGCGTCGGCGACGGACAACGGGCTGTCAGTCGCCAAGCTTGACCGAGTAGCGATCCGTGGCCAGTCGCCACCGGGATGCATCGTCTGCCAGACCTTCGCTCATGCGGATGGTCCCGTCGTCCATGAGAAAAACGGCCTCTACGCCTGGAAGCGTCCGCAACAAAGCAAGACTGGGTTCCACTCCGAGGACGAACGCGGCGGTGGAAAGCGCATCGGCTCCAGTCGAATCGGCACCCACGATGGTGACGCTTGCAATATGCGTGACAGCGGGATAGCCAGTCGATGCGTCGAGGATATGATGATAACGCACTCCGTCCTGAACGAAATAACGTTCGTACGGACCACTGGTAACCACAGTCCCGTCGGTCAATGAGACGGAGAGGAAGAACTCTCCCCGGGAGCTATCGGGATCCTGCAGTCCGATCCGCCATGCCTCGCCATCAGGTTTCGTACCGATGACCAGGATATTTCCACCAAGATTGACCAGCGCACTGCTTGCGCCGAACCGGCGCAATGTCGCTTTTGCGACATCGGCCGCATAGCCTTTACCGATTCCCCCCAGATCAAGGGACATCCCCTGTCGAGGCAGGAAGATGGAACGCTCCACGTCATCGAGCACGACCTCGCGCCAATCAAGCAGCGGCAGGACCCGGGAAATTTCCTCGTCGGAGGGAACCTTCGCGGTTTCCGTATTGATCCCCCAAAGCGAGACCAACGGACCGATCGCGGGATTGAACGCACCATCGGTCAGCCGTGCATACTGGAGCGCTGTTTTCACAAGCTCGTACGTTTCCTCCGACACTGCGACCGGCGCAGTTCCCGCTTGACCATTGACCGACGATATCTCGCTACCGGCTTGCGTCCGGCTGATCCTTTTTTCGATGTCCGCCAAACGCGAAAACGTTTCCTCAAGAGCGGCATCGCCGTCAAGCTCCCCGGACGTATCGACGAGGGAAATTCGGCAGACAGTGCCGAACATCAGCTCGGTCCGGGAATATTTCCGGACTTTCGTGCGGGAACAGGACACCGAAAGCATCGCGATGCAGATGAAGGCGAACAGGAAAGCGACGCCGAATCGTGGACGTCGCGGTCTTCGGAAAAAGCGGGGGAAAGCGATCGGACCACCGATCATAGAGTATCTATCCTATCTGATAGTTCATCGGCCGTCGGAGGATCGCACCCCGGTCGGGAGCAGTTGATCGAAGCCGCGGCGGAAGCGAATCTGAGCGCCTCGGAGGCAATGTCCGGAGAAATCGGCATCAGTTCGGGAGCGGTACCGTCGGATCCGAGAAGCCCACGCTCCTGCAGAAAATGGAGCAATGCCCCGCTGAACGTATCCCCTGCGCCGACAGTATCCACGACCGTTGTCTCGAAGGCCGGGCAGTCGATCCACGTCCCGTCCGGCAGAATCCATGCGGCACCGGATTTCCCTCTCGTCAGCACCACATGGGCGCCGGAAGACTCCCGCAGTTTCGCCACCGCAACGTCTACAGCCATGTCATCATACATGAGAGCAAGATCTTCGTCGCTGAGCTTGATGATATCAGCGGTTTTCGCAATCTTGAGAAAACGTGCACGATAGGCAGGGAAATCATCGATGACCGCAGGTCTGACATTCGGATCGAAGAAGACGACCGGATGAGGATTCAGGAACTCCACCGAATCGAGAATAGCGTCGCAGACCGGCTGCACGACGAGGCTGAGGGATCCGATATGGACGATACGGATATCCGTGTTCAGGGACAGGGACATCGACAGCTGTTCGGTGGAAAGCGTCATTGCCGCGGTACCCCTGCAATAGAAGGCATAGGATGCGCCGCCATGTTCATCCAGACTGGCGAATCCAAGGGTCGTCGGAGCCGGCATGTTGCACAGGTCGGGATCGAACAGGACTTGGTTCGTCACCAAGTGGGAGACGATCCTCCGTCCGAACATATCGGACGATATTCCTCCGAAAAACGTGACCGCTCCACCAAGTCTGCCGATCGCAGTGGCGGTATTGAGACCGCATCCGCCGACAAAGGACTCGAACATTCGGCCTCTCGACGGCGACTCCACCCCTATGAAATCGATCAAGGATTCTCCGATGACGGCTATCATCCCGTTCCCTCCCTTACAGATATTGTCTCGGATCTTGTCCGGTGACGTGTGCGTACAGCTCCACGAATGGTTTGTCTGGACTCATGTCTATTTTTGGTAGCAGGACTTCTTCGATCTGGAACAATCCGACGTCGGTGGACATTTCCACTTCGATCTTGATCGGCTTCCGATTTCCTTTGCCGATGGTGACGTTCTCGATCGAATTCGCCGAATATTTGTGGATGTCGCCGGTCTTCGGCGTAGTGTTCAGCGCCATAGGGATCCGCGCACGGCCTTTCTCCATGTCGCATCCGTCGGCTATGAGGATCAGGCCTGCTTCGAGCGAATGTATCCTCCTGGTAGCCATATGCCCGAAAATCCCTTCCAACGCCAACGAACGGATTACGACTCTCCGTTGCAGGCTATCGGGCAGTACGGCCGCAAGGATTCTGTCGATGATCGGTTGGGCGAGCAGGCAGCTGAGCAATTCATGATCCTGCCGGCCGATCGTCATGCCCAGATCATGGAGAAACGCCGCAAGCACGACGGCGCAGAGACTGTCTTCGTACGTTCCCGTACCCTCAAGCTCCAGAGAGGTCCTGACTCCAGCGTCCCGCAGCAGATCCAGCATCACGACCGCATTATACGCCACCTGCCTCATGTGGACCGGGCCGTGGTCATTGAAACCGAGACGCTTGATCGAAACGCTGTTGCCGTAGTCCTGCATCGCCTGGATCTCCTGATCGTCGACCAAGGCTTCCGCAAGTCTGTGGCTGGCGGTATCTTCTGGGAAAAGAGAGAGGAACCGACGTTCCAACGAATGTTCCTTCGGTGATTTCACAAGGCAATCCTCCCGGCCGGACGTTTGCCGTCACGCTTTCCAGCCTTCCAGAATGACAGCCTATCACAACTAGCTCTCATCGTGAAGACCCGCAGGATAGACAAAAACGCTTCGACGATGAAGCCGCCGGATACGAACCGGACATGCAGGCGGGACATCCCGCAGCGGGTGAATGCTGTGTGCTGAAAACGATCGGCGTGGAATCGACGAGGCGCAATGGATGACAGCGAAGGCAGGTTCGCCCTATACTGGCGGCATGAAACCGATCATGAAAGAACTCAGATGGATGGAACTTCCCAAGGGTGTCAGAAAGACAAGCGCATCGATTACGTTCATCGCTCCTCCGGGGACGATCAAAGACAATACAGTGGGACGGACATTACGCATGCTCGCCGTCAGCGAGGAAAACTTCACGTTCACATTTTCCATACCGCCGATCGATCTTTCGCAAGAAATCCGGTTCGGACCGGTAATCTATCAGGATCCGGGGGACTGGTTCTGGGCGTCGACTGTCGGCGCTGAGGAGGGCATGCGGCAGATCCGCTCTTCGATGGCTGTCCGAGGATGCATCGACGTAGTCGGCTTTCCTGCCTCAGCACCTAGCGACGGAACTCTTTCCTGGCGAATCCGACGCAAGGCGGAACGTATCGCGGTATCCTATGCACTGGCCGACGCGGCGGCATGGCAACTTGTCAGGGACTTCGAACTCCCTTCTTCGGGGGGAGCCGTCTCGTTCGGATTCCTAGCCGGCAACAGCGGAACGGAAAGCATCCGGCTGGAAGTCCGCTCGATCAGATATCAATCGGATCGAGCCGAAAGCAGCCCCATCGCATCGAGCGCCACGACGGCGCTGGTATAGAAATTGTCACGTCCCACGAGAATGTCGAGCGACAGTCGTTCGAACATGTTCTGAACCGTAGGCTGCAGGCCGGCGAACAGAACTTCGACACGATTCGCTTTGCACTGCTTGACGATCGCCTCGATCTCGGAGAGCGCCGAATGATCGATGGTCGGCACGCCTCGCAACGAAAAGAGAATCCGCCGGCAACCATCCGCAATCAAGTCGTCGACGAGCGGACCGAGCTTATCCTGTGTGGCGAAAAATAGCGCACCGTCCACATAGACTACCTTGGTGCGTTTTGCTTCCGGATCCAACGCCGGCTCCACGACTTCGATGCGAACATCCTTGCTCCGGATGACGAACAGCAGCATCGACAGCCCGATGCCGATCAATATCGCCAAAGTGAGGTCAAAAACGACGGTAGCGACCATCGTTACGATGAACTGGGCGATCGATGTCTTGATCCTGCGACTGAATATCCGCCGGATGACCTCCCATTCGTTCATCCGCCAAGCGGTGACGACCAGCACCCCGGCCAGAGCGGACAGCGGGATGCGCCCCATGACGGGACCGAGGAAGAACATGGAGCAGAGCAACCCGATGGAATGGAAAACGCTGGTAAGCCGTGTCCGGCCTCCGCTTTTGATCGCTACGCTGGTTCTCGCTATGGCGGCGGTGGCAGGAACTCCGCCGAAGAACGGAATGACCATGTTTCCGATCCCTTGGGCGACCAGCTCGCGTCCGGCATCGAGCTTCTCGTGTTTCATCTTGCCGGCGGAAGCACCGCACAGCAGGCTCTCGACCATACCCAGCGCGGCGATGCTGACGGCCGGTCCGATAAATTCGTCGAGATTCGACCAAGGGATGGACGAAAAAGTCAAACGGGTCTGGGGAAGCAGGGTGCGCGGTATCTCGCCTACTTCCGCGACCGGCAGACTCCAGATCGACTGTACGACCAATGCCACGATGATTCCGAGCAACGATGAAGGAAACCGCTTGTTCCACGTACGAGGCCATACGAGCATGATGCCGATCACGAGCAGACCGAACATGACAGCTTGCCAAGAAGGACTGAATCCGAGGGTTCCGTATGACGCAAGTTTCTCGAGCGCGCTCTCGCCGACAGAAACAGTGCCGAAGAAATTGTCGAGCTGCCCCAACGCGATGATGATCGCGATTCCGCTGGTAAAGCCGGTGATCACCGGCGCAGGGATGAACGAGACCAAGGCGCCGGCGCGAAGGATTCCCGCCGCCAGCAACAACACCCCGCTCAGCAAGCCGGCGACGAACACTCCCTGCAGACCATAGCGGGCCGCCAATCCGCCGAGGATCGCCGTCATCGCGCCGGTCGGACCGGAAATTTGATAGGAGGCCCCGGAAAGTGTCCCGATCAGAATCCCCGCGATGATCGCCGTAATCAGGCCGGAGGCGGCGTCCGCTCCGGAACTGACACCAAACGCCAGGGCGAGCGGCAATGCGACGGCCGAAACAGTCAGTCCGGCCATCACGTCCCTGGAGCAAGCCAAGGCGTCGTATCCGGCGAATTCCTTGCGCAGATCCAGGGAGTATTTTTTATAAAAGGCATTCATCCGAAGCAATCCATCCTTAGCTTGGAAGTCTATGAAAAATCTTCGGACAGTATTGCACGAAACACGTTTTGTTTCATCCTCCCGAGGGCTGGTTCCGACACGATTTTCCATCCGCAGGACCATATTTCAAGATAGACATCAAAAAACGAAGAAAGGAGAATCCCGGCCGTCCAGAGTACTTCTCGAGAATACCCCCTTGTGGTACTATGCGGTATCTTGACTCACGTCCCTATGGAAGGACAAAGGAAGGAACCCATGGAAGAGCTGCCCAACAACATCGACAAGGAAGAAGCAGGAAAGGACAAAGCGCCGCTGAATTTCCTCGAACGGATCATCGAGGATGACCTAGCGAACGAGCGCGTGCCGAACAACACGATCGTGACACGGTTCCCGCCGGAGCCGAACGGATACCTGCATATCGGACACATCAAGTCGATCTGCATCAATTTCGGCCTTGCGGAGAAATACGGCGGGCGCTGCCATCTGAGACTCGATGACACGAACCCGGAAAAAGAAGATATGGAATATATCGAGTCGATCAAACGGGACATCAGGTGGCTCGGTTTCGACTGGGGGTCTTATGAATTCTACGCCTCGGACTACTATCAGCAACTGTATGAAATCGCCGTGCGGCTCATCAAGGAAGGCAAAGCCTATGTGGACAGCCTCAGTCCCGAGCAAATGAAGGAATACCGCGGCACGCTGACCACACCGGGAAAGAACAGTCCGGACCGGGATCGTTCGATCGAGGACAATCTCCGTCTGTTCGAGGAAATGCGACAGGGCAGACACCCTGAAGGGAGCTTCGTGCTCAGAGCGAAGATCGACATGGCCAGCCCGAACATCAACTTGCGGGATCCCGCCTTGTACCGGATCAAGTTCGCGACGCATCCGCGAACCGGTGACAAATGGTGCATCTATCCGATGTACGACTTCACCCATCCGATCAGCGACGCCATCGAAGGTATCACCCATTCGATCTGCACTCTGGAGTTCGAAGATCACCGACCGGCGTACGACTGGGCTACGAGCATCGACGGAATCGACCATACCCCCCATCAATACGAATTCGCTCGTCTGAATATCAACTACTGCGTCATGAGCAAACGGAAGCTGTTGAATCTTGTCAAGCAAGGGATCGTCTCGGGATGGGATGATCCCCGAATGCCGACGATCAGCGGCATCCGTAGAAGAGGCTATTCGCCGGAATCCATGCGGGACTTCGTCGCACGTGTCGGAGTAGCGAAGGTCGAAGGTGTCGTCGACTATAGCCTGATGGAGTTCTGCGTCCGAGAGGATCTCAACAAACGAGCGAAACGGCTCATGGCAGTTCTCGACCCATTGAAGGTGGTCATCGACAACTACCCGGAAGGGAAGGTCGAATATATCACCTCGGAAAACAATCCGGAGAATCCCGAGGATGGAACTCGAGAGATACCCTTCTCCCGGGAACTGTACATAGAACGGGAAGATTTCATGGAAGCTCCTCCGAAAGGATACCACAGGTTGTATCCCGGCAACGAGATACGCCTCAAGCATGCCTACTATATCACAGCCAGCGGCGTGGTCAAGGATGAGGATGGCAACATCGTCGAAGTCCACTGCACGTACGACCCACTATCCAAAGGCGGAACCACACCGGACGGACGCAAAGTCAAGGGAACGAGCCATTGGGTCAGCGCCAGCCATGCGGTGGATTGCGAAGTACGGCTGTACGACAAGCTCTTCCTATCGGAATACCCGGGGGGAGAGACCGGCAACTATCTGGACGACTTGAATCCTGAATCACTGATCGTTCTGGAGCATTGCAAGGCTGAGCCTGAAGTTCGCAGGACGAGCCCCGGCGATTATCTGCAGTTCATCCGCAACGGCTATTTCTGCCCGGACAGCAAGGATCATAGTCCTGAACATCCGGTTTTCAACAGAACGGTAACGCTCAAGGACTCATGGGCGAAGATGAAGCAGAAAATGGGGCTGTGACGGAGCATCCGGACCGCCGCGACTTGCCTGTCGGCAGTCGCGGTGTTTTACGGATTCTCACTCAGGGTCGCATGTCCTGCAAGTCTCTTGCGAACCTTCCGAAACAAATTCCTTGAACCTGACAGAAAACGGTTTATAATGTTGAAAAAACATCATTCGTCTCATGATTGGATTTACGTATGGAAGACTCATGCATAGTATACTGGAAAGGCATGTGCGCTGGAATCTTGCAGAGATCGCGCCATGAATATCGATTCATTTATGCAGCGAATTTCCTCGGTTCGCCTTTCGCTGAAGCAATCAGCCATTCGCTCCCGTTGCGAAGCCAGCAATTCGTTAGTCAGGAACTGTTTCCCTGCTTCGACCAGTTGCTTCCGAAAGGAAAGGCTTTGCTCGCTTTCGCAAAACTGGAGCACTGCAACCCAAGGAACCCCATCGAAGTGCTTGCTCGTCTCGGAAAACGGACGGTCGGCGCCGTCTCATTCGGCCCCCCCGCTACGGATAGCGGTCTCGGAGGCGACGGAACGACCGGCCTGCATTTCGCAAGATGACGCCGCTCCGTTCGGAGAATACGGAAGGAGCGTGTTCCTGTGCGCGAAGTTTCTGTCCGTTCTGCGGCAGACTTCTGATACGCAACATGGATGTACGCCACGGCTATCATTCGCTCTGTTGCGAACAGCTGTTCGGATTTACAAGAGCGCCGACGCTGAAACTCGAAGGCGCCTGGATGGAATGCATGCATCCCTTCAGCGAATCATCATACCTCATATCGCTACGACTTGATCCGAGATCGATGAAACTGATTCCTTCACTGCAAACGACCGGCAGATTCTTCCTCAAGGTTCCTGCCATACGAAATGTATCTGAAGCGAATCGGCAGGCTGAGAACGAGTGGCTGACGATGTCACTTGCACGGACGTTCGGTATCTTTGCCGTACAGATGCAGTTCGTACCGATCGAATCCGGAAGAATCGGATTGATCGTTCCGAGAATCGACCGGGAAGTCGGCCCGCATGGCATTGTCCAGCACCATGTAGAATCACTGGCCCAGATCGGTCGTCAGCCAAAAGGCTTCCGATCGGAGCAGCAACGGACGCTTCTTTCAAGTCTCGATCTTCAGCAAGGGTTGACATTGCTACAGGCTTCGGATTATCCGAAGCAGGACGCACATGCATACATCCTGAGGATGCTGTTCTCATATGTATTTTCCGTACCGGCCTGCTCATCCAGGAAACTGATCCTGATACAACGGGAAGATTCCACACGCCGTCTCGGTCCCGCGCTTGGATTGCGGCTGAACATCGACGGGCTCGACCTGTTCCAGAAAAATGCGAGAACCTCGGAGGAACGTATCCATCGCTATTATCCGCTGGCAGCGCGTCTAGGTCTGTGCCGGACGGATGCGGAAAGACTCTTGCGGTTTGTCCTGATTCGAGAGCCCTCGGTCATGCGGCTCCTGCAACGTTTTCCAATGAAGAAGCTCGGTCGGCACAGGATGCTGTTGCTCGACAGCGCGGAAAAACGGTATGCGGTCCTAAAAACTCTGGTCTAGGAGTATATATTCTGGTATCATCGAGCTTAGCGGAGGGGCCCATGGATTATTTCTTCGATACCCATTTCCACGCAATGACGCTCGCTCATCCCAGTTTCATCAGCTTTATGGAATCGATCGAGGGAGGACTTCCCGAATTCATTACCGGCGGAGCGCTCTCCCCTTCCTACATATTCACCCCGTCCAATAGAAAAGGCATGCAGATGCTCTATACGCTGATGAACGCGCTATCCGCATTCGAACGACCCATCGGCGAAATCTTCGCAATGATGGATGACGACTTGCGTGGCCTATACACCCAACCTGCCGGCAAAGCGCATGCGGGATCCGAATATCCGCAACAAAGCTATATCCGTGACGGCAAGTTCCACTTCAGGAACCGTACCTACGACAAAATGGCGATGTGTCCTCTGGTCATGGACTTTTCGCAGGACCAGAAGGAATGGGACAAAATCTATTATCGGTGCGACCAACCCCAGAAAATCCTCGGTTATGCACAGGACACGCTCGATGGAATCGACTGGTACTATGCCAATCGTCCGGAAGGGTTGTTCGAATTCTATCCGATGCTGGGAATCAATCCCGCGGTCCATGACGTCGCATTCATCGAAAAATTGCTGGGAATGATCAATCCTGACCATCGTCGGATTCCGCCACAGGATGCGATAGCTCCATCCGTCGAACAGCGCAAACGATTCTATGGAGTCAAATTCTATCCGCCGCTCGGAACGAATCCCTGGCCGGAAGAGTCCCCGCAGGAGTTGGAGAAAGTCAAGCTCATCTACCGATACTGCGTAGACCACGAGTTACCGATCGTCACCCATTGCGACGACCAAGGATTCCGTGGCGTACCGGCGAAAACAGCATGGCAGTATACCGCACCGTCGTCCTGGAGACCTGTATTCGAACACTTCCCTGATCTGAAAGTCGATTTCGCGCACTACGGAAAACAATACTCCATCGCAAGCGGCAAGCGCCCCCTGTCAATGATCACCGCAGTCGCCAACAAAATGCCGGAATCCGCATGGTTTTATGAAATCGTAGACCTGATGAAGGAATACCCGGGTGTGTACGCCGACGTTTCGTTCTCAGGCACAAGTCCGGAATTCTATGAGCATCTGCTTCATTTCATCGAAAGCTCGGAACCAGAGACGGCGGACAGGATATTGGAGCGGACGATGTTCGGATCCGATTTCTCGGTAAACTTGCTGAAAGTGGAATCCTATACCAGCTACTACAGGCTGTTTGAGCGTTCGCCATTCTCAGACGCACAGGTTCTGGCCTTCGCACAAACCAATCCAATGCGTTTTTTCGGCATTCGGGAAGAAGCGCCGAAACCGAAGCGAAAATGGTACCGACGCCAGCCGAAACGTCCATAGACCCATGGAAATAGAAAAGGAGCCGTTCCAAAGATCCTGAGATCCTGAAACAGCTCCTCGTTTTCGGCCATCTCCAGCAAGACGGCCCCGGAGCCTGCGGGGCCGTCGGCACCATCCCCCGCCGCACTCGCTTAATAGTTCTTGCAGTTGGCAAGCTCGAAATA
>LVBD01000010.1 GCA_001604275.1 Spirochaetales bacterium Spiro_02 | reverse complement strand
CTGGGGTGGCTGGCGTGTGGTTTTGGGGTTATGGCTTAGATTATGCTGCTGTCAAAGTGTGGCGATGATGGACGTTTCTTGTAAATAGAATACACAAAACCGCATAATTATGCAAAAAATATCGAGTAAACTTGTTTCGAACGATTGACAAGCGACGCATTTGCAAGTGTACTGGTACACGTAATCCGTTAGCAAAACATTAACATTGACAAGGGAAGAGAAACATGAACGGAATTCTGATGATGGTCATCGCGATCATCGTCCTGGGAGGCGCGTATCTCCTGTATGGACGCTATCTGGCCAGGAAGTGGGGCGTGGATCCGAATCGAAGGACCCCAGCGTATGAGTTGGAAGACGATGTCGACTATATTCCGACATCCCGTCAGGTGGTATTCGGCCACCAGTTCGCGTCGATCGCCGGCGCGGGACCGATCAACGGTCCGATCCAGGCCGCGATCTTCGGTTGGGTGCCGGTATTGCTGTGGATCCTGATCGGCGGGGTGTTCTTCGGCGCGGTCCAGGACTTCGGTTCGATCTTCGCCTCGGTGCGCAACAAGGGGCGGAGCATCGGATACATTATCGAGCTGTACGTCGGAAAGGTCGGAAAGCGCCTGTTCCTGCTGTTCGTCTGGCTGTTCTCGATCCTCGTGGTGGCCGCATTCGCCGACATCGTTGCCAAGAGCTTTGGAGTAACCGGCCTTGACGAAGCGAAGGCGCTGGCAAATGGGCAGGTCGCTTCGACATCGATGCTGTTCATCGTATTCGCCGTCGCATTCGGTTTCTTGATCAAGAACGTGAAACTCAATGCCGGCCTGAATACTACGATCGCCATCGTCCTGCTGGTGCTGAGCATCGTTCTTGGCATGGCGTTCCCGATTTCCCTGGGCACGAAGCTCTGGCTGTACCTCGTATTCCTCTACATCCTGATCGCGTCGGTCACTCCTGTTTGGGCGTTGCTGCAGCCTCGAGACTATCTGAACAGCTATCTGCTGATTCTGATGATGATCGGCGCCATCGCCGGCATCTTCGTGGCCAATCCGACCATCGAGCTGAACGCTTTCAGCGGATTCTTCGTCAATGGGCAGGCGATGTTCCCGATCCTATTCGTCACCATCGCATGCGGCGCGGTATCCGGCTTTCATTCCTTGGTGGCCTCCGGTACTGCGTCGAAGCAGATCCGCAACGAAAAGGACATGCTCCCCGTAGCGTATGGCGCCATGCTGGTCGAGTCCTTGCTTGCGGTCATCGCACTGATCGCGGTCGGAGCGGTGGCCAAGGGGGGCGTGATTCCGTCGGGAACTCCCCAGGTCATCTTCTCCAGTGCAGTGGCTGGGTTCCTCGGCGTGCTCGGCATTCCTGAAGCGATGTCGTTCACGATCATCTCCCTGGCTGTGTCCGCATTCGCATTGACCAGCCTCGATTCCGTAGCCAGAGTGGGGCGTCTTGCGTTCCAGGAGCTGTTCATGGATTCCAGTACCGACGAGGAGCATATGCCTGTCTGGCAGAGGGTTTTCACCAACAAATACTTCGCGACGGTCGTCACGTTGGTTTTCGGGTACTGGCTGTCCACCAACGGGTACCAGAACATCTGGGCGTTGTTCGGATCTGCGAACCAGTTGCTTTCCGCGCTTGCGCTCTGTGCCCTTGCCGTATTTCTCAAACGGACGAAGAAACAGGGGGCGATGCTCTATGTCCCGATGTTTTTCATGCTCGCCGTGACGCTGACCGCGCTTGCGCAGATCATTGTCAGGATCATCGGCAAGATCGGGACCGATGCGTTCAAGTTTTCTTCCGACGGCATGCAGATCATCTTCGCTGTCCTGCTCGTCGGGCTGGCGATCATCGTCGTCATCGAATGCTTCAAGAAGTTGTTCGGCAAGGAAGAGGAAGAGGTCGCTTCGGCCGTCGCCTGATCTTCATTGCTCCATCTGATGGAAGGCCATCGTTCCGGGTTCCCGGCGGTGGCTTTTTTAATAAGAAGTGGTTTGTTCGCGTTCATAGGCATGCTTCCAGATTCTCGAGCCCGCCGCGCCTCACTGAAAGGTGGTCGCCAGGGGGGGGAACTGTTTGTGCATCGAATCATCGGTTCCTTGAATGATGGCGAAGTATTGTGTATTATTATTGACAGATTGACATAAAATGTAATATTGTCAATATAGAAATACACATTCCATCAGGAGGCTTGCCGTGAAGTACCGGACGATTCCGCAGATGTTTGACGAAATAGTAAAGAAATTCCCGGATATGGAAGCCCAGTTGGCCAAGGATGAGGCAGGAACGTTCATCCCCACGACATACCGCCGGTTGCAGGACCAGGTGCGCCGGATGGCTGCCGCGCTGAATTCTCTTGGGCTGGAGAAAGGGGAGACTGTCGGATTGATCAGCGATAACCGCAGCCAGTGGCTCGTCGCCGACCTTGCGATCCTGTCCCTCGGAGCTGTCGATGTTCCGAGGGGGAGGGATGCCATGCCCTACGAGCTGGCGTTCATCCTCGGTTTTTCCGAAAGCAGGTTCTGTTTCGCCGAGAACGTGGAGCAACTACACAAGATTCTTGATGTAAAGAGCCAGCTCCCATGTCTGGAGCACATGGTGGTGATGGATGATTCCGAACCGATCGATGGTCCTGCGCTGGAGGCCAGGGTAGGAGTGCGTGTCCATAAGTTCTCCGATCTGCTTCAGGCGGGCGGAACTCTGCTTGGCGACGACGCCCTTGTGCGCAAGCTCTCCGCCCGTGTGGACGAAGGCTCCGAGGAGGATACGGCGACGCTGATTTTTACGAGCGGAACGACCGGCGATCCGAAGGGGGTGATGCTCTGCCACAGGAACTTCCTCCACCAGCTGGAGCGCATTCCGGCGATCATCGACTTTCAGCCTGGCCAGCGCTGGCTTTCCGTCCTGCCCGTCTGGCATTCTTTCGAACGCATCCTCCAATACCTGATTCTGTCGCAGGCTTCGACGATCGCCTATTCCAAGCCGATCGGCAAGATCATGCTCACAGACCTGCAGCGGGTGAATCCGTCGTTCATGGGGTCCGTTCCCAGGATCTGGGAGACGGTGAAGGCCGGCGTCTATCAGTCTGTCAAAGCGAAAGGCGCCGTGCAACGCGGACTGTTCGACTTTTTCGTAGCGGTCGCTACGGCGAAGGCTCGGTACGCAGATCTGTTCTTTGGTCGAGTGGCGACATTCCGCCGGCGAAATCGTCCGCTGGATGTGGTGCGTAGCATCCTCCCGTTGGCGGTGCTTGTCCCGCTGTGGCATGCGGGCGATGCGCTGGTTTTCAGGAAGATCAAAGCGAAGCTTGGCACCCGGTTCGTCGCTGGGGTGAGCGGCGGAGGTTCGCTGTCCGCTTCGGTGGATTCGTTCTTCCAGGCGATAGGCGTCACATTGCTCGACGGCTACGGACTTACGGAGTCGGCTCCGGTGGTGGCCGTCCGTGAATATCGCAGGCAGATTCGTGGGACTGTCCACCCGCTGGGAGGAACCGAGATCAAGATCGTAGATGAGACGGGGCACACTGTCCCTGCGGGACGGAAGGGTGTGATCCTGGTCCGCGGTCCGCAAGTGATGCAGGGCTACTACAAGCGGCCCGACCTGACCGCGCAGGTCATCGACAGGGATGGCTGGCTCGATACCGGAGATCTGGGAATGTGGACCCATGACGGCGATTTTTCCATTTGCGGTCGGGCCAAGGACACGATCGTGCTGTCAGGAGGCGAGAATCTGGAGCCTGTGCCGATCGAGGCCAGGCTGTGCGAGAGCGAATATATCGAACGAGCGGTGGTCGTCGGTCAGGATCGGAAGTATCTCGGCGCACTGATCGTTCTCTCGGCAAAGGCCGTGGAGCGGTATCTGAAGGACAATCACGTTCCGTACATCAACCGGGAACATCTCGAAGATATCCCCGAGGTCCGGTCCCTGATCAACCAGGAAATCCAAGACGCTGTTTCATCCAAACACGGCTTCAAGGCGTTTGAACAAATCAACCGATTCGTGATCCTCGACGCCTCATTCGAAGTCGGCAAGGAACTGAGCGCGAAGCAGGACGTGAAGCGCCATCGGATCCAGGAGCTCTATCGCGACCAGATCGAGTCTCTGTATGCATGACGACAGTGGGGCCGGGGGCGTTTTCCATCGTAGAATCATGCTAATCGGATAGTAAATATGTACTATTGCTGACATTTTATGAGCTGTTTGTCAAAATAAATCCTTGCTTTTTCCAATATTTTTACGTACTATCCGCATAGGGGAAGGAATGGAATGTCCTTCCCTTTATGGTACAAGGCGGTATGTCTCAGCATGGTTCAGATCATCGGAACGAAAAAATGCCCGGAAACACGAAAAGCGCTTCGATTCTGTCGGGAGCGATCATTGGAACATCAGTTTGTCGATCTTGCGCAACGCAGCCTGTCGGATGGAGAATGGGAGTCGATCTTTCGTCATTTCTCCGCCGAGGAACTGATTGATGAAAACGGAGCTTTCTATCGGAAGGAAGGATACGCTTGGCGGGCGTTTGACGCGAAGGAAGAGCTGATGGCTCATTGGCAGTTGTTGCGGACGCCTGTCCTCAGGAGCAAAGGAGCCTGCCGCGTAGGGTGCGATACCGCGTTCCTGCTCAGTCATGGGGCTGCCTCATGATCCGGTACGCCGTCCTGGGAAGCGGCTCCTGCGGAAACAGCTATGTCTTCTACGATGGAACGGAATCGGTGCTTGTCGACTGCGGCTTTTCGTTGAAGGAATTGAAACGCCGGCTTGAATACGCCCAGGTGCCGTTCGAATCGGTCAAGGCGTTGTTCCTGACCCATCTGCACCCAGACCACGGGTGCGGTGCCGGAGTCTTTGCTCGGAAGACCGGCCTGCCGGTGGTCATGAGCCGTACGGCGCATGAGACGGAACGGACTGTCTGCGCGAAACTCAACATACCCGCTGCATCGCTTCTGACGGTGGATCCCGGAACCGAAGTACGGATCGGTCCGTTCGTCCTCAACGGGTTTTCCACCACGCATGACAGCGCCGGATCCATGGGATGGCGCATCGACGCCTCCGGCCGTCGGTTCCTGATCGTGACCGATACCGGTACTTATGACGATACCATGGTGCGCCTGGCCGGGAATGCGGACGTGTTGTTCCTTGAGTCGAACTACGATGAACAGATGCTTCGGACCGGTCCGTATCCGTATCCGTTGAAGAAACGGATAGCGGGAACCTGGGGGCATCTGTCGAATGAACAGGCCTTGGAGTTCCTGCGGCTGGCGGGAGTCATAGGACCATTGGCGGCGGACGGTGGGGAAGTGCCGTCCCTGTTCTCCGAACCGTCGACGCAAGATCCGTCGGCCAGACAGGTATATTTCATCCATCTGTCGGCTGAGAACAATGATCCTTCGATCGTCGCCAGCGGGGCGCGCCGGTATGTCTGGTATGGCGCATTCACCGTATGCGAGCGTGGGAAAGCCTATGTCGGAGAACTGGCCTGATTCTGGTTCCTTGGAGTGATCGATGAGCAAGAAAGTAGTCAAGGACGGCGGGAAGAAGCCCGTCAAGCCTAGGAAGATCAAACGGGACGATGGTCTCGTGATGAAGAGAGTGGATCGGTTCACCATGCGCGCCGTCGTGGATTGTTCCGCACGCAACTTCGGGAAAAGACTTGCACTGAAGGTCTATGGGAACGAGGACAGCGGCATCACCTATGGCCGGCTGAAAGCGATGGTCGATTCCGTTTCCTGCTACCTGATGGAAACGGGGCTGGAAGCGGGCGACAAGATCGCGATCCTTGGAGAGAGCTCCCCGACCTGGCTGATCGCATATCTAGGGATCACCTGTTGCGGAGCCGTCGCAGTTCCGATCCTCCCCGATTTTTCAGCGAAGGAAGTCATGCGGATCCTCGTCCATTCCCAGGCGAAGGGCGTGGTTGTGAATACCCGGCATTTCGAGAAATGCCTAGAGTTCGTTTCCGATGAAACGAAGCTGCTGCTGCGCATGGAGGATCTGTTCCATATCCCCAGTCCGATCAGCACGCAGATCACCGACTCCGTGCAGTTTGCGAACGCACCCGGCAGGGATGCGACCCGGCTCAAGCCGAACAGGAAGCAACTGGCGGCAGTAGCCGGCCGCGAGCCGGCTGAGAACGATCTTGCGAGCCTCATCTACACGAGCGGGACGACAGGAAATCCGAAAGGCGTCATGCTGACCCATCGGAACATCGTATGGAACGCGGATGTGTCCACGGACATGTACGTGAAGATACGTCCAGGCGACAGAGTGCTCTCGATTCTTCCGATGAGCCATGTATATGAGTTCTCCATCGGGCAGATCCTGGTGTTGATGTGCGGTGTCGAGATCCACTATCTGGGCAAGCCGCCTGCGCCGAGCGTGTTGCTTCCTGCGCTGAAGAAGGTTCGGCCACACATCATGCTGAGCGTTCCGCTGCTGATCGAGAAAGTCTATCGGAGCGCGGTGCTGCCCAAGCTGAAAGACAATCCTCGGCTGAAGTTCTGGCTGAAATGTCCGGTTACGCGGCGGATGATCGTCAGGATCATCGGTCGAAAGCTGAAGATGACGTTCGGCGCTCGCTTGCGTTTCTTTGGAATCGGCGGGGCGCCGCTGGATGCGGAGGTCGAGAAGTTCCTCCATGCTGCGGGGTTCCCGTATGCGCTGGGCTATGGATTGACGGAGACCGCTCCGCTGCTTGCCGGATGCGGTCCCCATGACCAGCATGTGGGCTATATCGGGAAGGTCGTTCCTCATGTTGATCTACGGTTGGCGAACAAGGATCCCGAGACCGGGGTCGGAGAAATCGAAGTGAAAGGGCCAAACGTCATGGTCGGCTATTACGAGAATAAGGAACTTACCGACGAGGCGTTTACCGAGGATGGGTACTTCCGTACCGGAGATCTGGGTTCGCTCGACCGGAAAGGGCGGCTCGCGATCAAGGGACGGACCAAGACGATGATCCTCGGCCCCGCCGGAGAAAATATCTATCCCGAGCTGATAGAGTCGGTCATCAACAACCAGTCGTTCGTCCAGGAAAGCCTTGTCGTTCCTGACGAAGGCGGGCTGCTTGCTATGATCAAGCTCGACCTCGAGGGCTTCGCCGAGAAGATGTCGCTCAACATCAACGACGCCAAGACCGAAGCGGGAAAGTATATCGCGAAACTTCGTGAGGAAGTGAACAAGGAACTGAGCGCCTCGAGCAGGATCAGCGGTGTGGAACTGCAGGAAGAACCGTTCCAGCGGACTCCTACCCAGAAGATCAAGCGGTTCCTCTACGATGCCGCCCGCAGGAAGTCCAAGGGCAAGGATGCCGGACGTCCGGTCGACGAGGATTCCAAGTCCGATGCGGATGTTCCGAACGACGATTCCCGGCGATAAAGCTCCGGCGCAGATACTCCCTCCGCAATGTCGGCGAGGCGCCCGATACGTCGCCCGGGGTTGTTCCCCGGGGAAGCTTCATGGTATATAATGGAGAGTCGAGGCTCATACCCATGCAGAATGTAGATGTACGGATCAAACAGATCGATCCATTGGTGACGCCGGCTATGCTGTCGGCGAAATATCCCGTGCCGGAGGATGTCGGCGAAAGCATCGCCGTCTCCCGCAAGGTCGTAAACGCGATCATCAAGGGGGAGGATCCCCGTCTTCTTGCCATCATCGGCCCGTGTTCGATTCATGATCGCAACGGTGCGCTCGATTATGCCAGACGGCTGAAGGATCTGTCGGAAACGGTCAGCGACGAAATGTTCGTCGTGATGCGCACCTACTTCGAGAAACCCCGTACGATCCTCGGGTGGAAGGGCTTCATCCTCGACCCGCAGATGGATGGATCGTACGACATCGGTCTCGGTCTCGAACAGGCGAGGGCCCTGCTGCTGGAGATCACCAGCCTCGGGCTTCCCGTCGGGTGCGAGGTGCTCGATCCGTTCGTGCCCCAGTATATCGACGAACTGATGAGTTGGTCGTCCATCGGTGCCAGGACCACGGAAAGCCAGACGCACCGGAATCTCGCAAGCGGACTGTCCGTGGCGGTCGGCTTCAAGAACAGTACCAGCGGGGATCTCACCAATGCGATCAATGCTGTCAAGTCAGCGGCAAGCCCCGCTTCGTTCATCGGTATCGACAAGGATGGGCACAACGTGATCCTGCGAACCACCGGCAACGATTGCTGCCATCTGATCCTCCGTGGGGGGGATCAGGCGCCGAACTATTACGAAGACGATGTTGAGCTTGCCCGGCAGAAGATGAAGGACGCAGGATTGACGCCTTCGATCATCATCGATTGCAGCCACGGCAACTCGCGCAAGAATCCCGAGCGACAGAAGCGGGTGCTCCGGTCGGTGATCGACCAACGTATCTGGGGTGAGTCCGCAATCCGCGGCTTCATGCTGGAAAGCAATTTGTTCGCAGGCAATCAACGGATTCCCGAGGACCCAAAGATGCTGCGCTACGGGGTGTCCGTGACCGACGCCTGCATCGGATGGGATGATACTGAGAAAACGATTCTCAATGCGTGCGAGCTGCTTCGTCGTGCACGGATGGATGCAGCGATGCACAACCCGCTTTGATGCCGTTTCGCAGATGCGTCGGGAACGACGAATTTGGCCATGGTACGGCTTGTGGCGGCATGATTTGAATGATAGGAGGTGTCTCATGGGTGTTCCGAAAGTGCTTGTGGTATTCGCCGAAGGCTTCGAAGAGATCGAAGGGCTTGTTCCCGTCGATCTGCTCCGTCGCGCAGGTGCGAAAGTAGTCATGGCCGGAGTCGGTTCCAAGGAAATCAAGGGGGCGCATGGTGTTTCTGTCGTATGCGACATGGAAGTCTCCGAGGCTCCGACCGATTTCGACTGCATGGTCTGCCCCGGAGGGATGCCGGGATCGATCAATCTTGCCCATAGCTGGGATGTCATGCACCGTCTGGTGGAGCTGTCTTCCCGCGGCAAGCTGATCTGCGCGATCTGCGCGGCTCCGGCGGTCGTCCTTGGTCCCGCCGGTCTGCTTGAAGGACGGAAGGCTGTCTGCTACCCAGGGCAGGAAACGGCATGTCCGTCGATTGAGTTCGGCGCCGAACGTGTCGTCGTCGACGGTAATGTCGTCACCGCCAGGGGTGCCGGCTGTGCCGTCGAATTCGCATTGGCGATCATCGGGCAATTGTTCAGCGAAACGGTCGCGGACAAAATAGCTTCCGATATCGTCTGGAAATAGTTTTTCATTAGCGAGGGAACGTTTCGTTTCCTCGTTTTCTTTTTTTGTTTTTACGACTTTTCAATCTATGGCGGAAATGGGGAAGGAACGCGCATGAACAGGATCGGCTTCGACAACGAGAGGTATTTGGAGGAACAGAAACACTTCATTCTGGATCGGATGCAGAGATGCGACGGAAAGCTCTATCTGGAATGCGGCGGGAAACTGCTGTACGACTATCATGCGTCTCGCGTGCTGCCGGGATTCGATCCGAACGTGAAGATGAGGGTGTTCCAGTCCTTCAAGGATCAGATCGACGTGATCATCTGCATCCACGCCGGCGATATCGAGCGGCGCAAGATGCGTAGCGATTTCGGCATCACCTACGATGCCGACGTATTCAAGATGATCGATGATTTCGCCGCATGGGGCATTTCCGTCAGCCGGGTCGTCATTACCCGTTTCGACGGCGAGCCGGCGGTGCTCCAGTTCAAGGATCGTCTGGAGCGCCGGGGTATCTCTGTCTATACCCACATGGCGTCCAGGGGCTATCCGAACGATGTCGACTTGATCGTAAGCGATGAGGGATATGGGGCCAATCCCTATATCGAGACCGACCGCCCCGTGGTGATCGTAACCGCTCCCGGTCCGGGGAGCGGCAAGCTCGCGACCTGCCTTTCGCAGATGTACCATGACTATCGTGCCGGCCGACATAGCGGCTACGCCAAGTTCGAGACGTTTCCGATCTGGAACTTACCGATCGATCATCCTGTGAACATCGCCTACGAAGCGGCCACCGCGGATATCGGCGATATCAATCTGATCGACCATTTCCATCTGTCGGCATATGGAGTACCCGCTGTCAATTATTCGCGGGATCTCGAGGCCTATCCGCTTCTCAAGCGGATATTGGAGAAGATCACCGGCGCCGAATGCGTATATAAGTCTCCGACCGACATGGGTGTGAATCGCTGCGGATTCGGCATCGTGGACGACCAGGCTGTCCGCGACGCCGCCAACCAGGAGATCATCCGCAGGTATTTCCGTGCGGTGTGCGAGTACGCTCAGGGAATCGGCGCGCTGGAAACAGTCAATCGTTCCAAGGCGATCATGGAGGCTTCCGGTCTCGCCCCGTCGATGCGTCCGTGCGTTCCTGCGGCGGAACAGGCGCTGTCATATGCGATCGAGACGAAGCGAGGAAACTCGGGAATCACGTGCGCCGCGGCTCTGGAACTGCACGACGGAACGATCGTCACGTCATGGAATTCCTCATTGATGCACGCCTCGTCGTCACTGGTGCTCAACGCTCTGAAGCATCTGGCGCAGATTCCGCAGTCGATCGACCTGATTCCCAAGGCGATCATCAGCTCGATCACGGCGATGAAGCGGGATGTTCTGCGTGGGCGCGGTGTCAGCCTGAACCTCGACGAGATGCTGATCTGTCTCGCAATGAGCGCGACGATCAATCCGACCGCCCAGGCGGCACTGGAGCGCCTGCCGCAGCTGAGCGGGTGCGAAGCCCACATGACCCACATTCCGAGCGCCGGCGATTCGACTGGGCTACGCAAGCTGGGGATCAATGTGACTAGCGAACCGAAATTTCCGACGAGCAATCTCTACAATCCCGCTTAGGATATTCTCTCTGAGTGGCTTTTCTCGCGAAATATGAGTAGTATTGTATCCAAGCGGGAGGTAGCGAAATGAAAGCGATTTTTCACGTTGATGACCCGGAACGCTGGAGTCTCTGCATCGCCAACGCAAGGAATATGGCGGCGTTTTATCATACTGACCAGACCTTGTACCAGATCGAGATCGTCGCGAACGGTCCTGCGGTCCAGCAGCTCGTGGCCGCATACTCCCGGGCGATCGGCCTCGAGGAGCAGTTCAACGATCTCGCGCGGGTCGGGGTTTCCTTCGCGGCGTGCAACAACGCCTTGAACAACCTGAAGATTTCCGCCGAAGCGTTGTTCCCGTTCGTGACCGTGGTTCCGGCCGGAGTCGTGGAACTTGCCCAGAAGCAGACGGATGGGTACGCATATATCAAGCCCTGACGGGTTTCTTGTTGCTCCCGCCCTTGGGACTGGGGTACGTGCTTGACAATCTTCTGTCGGCTCGTAGAATGTAATATGTATTACATTCAAAGGTCGTCGCACGTGGAGGAGCGATATGCAGGAACGGTCGTGGCTCGTGCTGGCGTTCTCGTTGTCGAGAACCCAGTCAAGCGTACGAGTCAGCGTATGGAGGAAACTCAAGAAGTGCGGGGCGGTGACCCTCTGCCAGTCTCTCTGGGTGCTGCCGGATTCCCCTGGACATCAGCAGGAGCTCTCCTTGATTTCGGAAGAAATCCTCGATGGAGGAGGAACGGCTCATTGCGCCCGTGCCGGATTCATCGAATCGAGAAGCGACGACGAGATTGTTTCTTTATTCAATGTGGCGAGGGATTGTGAATACAGGGAGTTCATTGACAATTGCCAGGAATTTTTTTCAGAAATCGACAAGGAGACCAAGAACGGTAACTTCACTTACATCGAACTGGAGGAGAATGAAGCGCGTTGCGGCAGACTTTCCGACTGGCTGGAGCGCATCGTAACCCGGGATTTCTTCAGCGTGGCTTCGCGCAGCGATGCGGAGGCGGCTCTTGACGAATGCAGGCGATTGCTGACGGAATTCGCCGCAAGCATCTACCGGGAGAATACCGAAGCCGGGTTCGGTGAGGAGAGGTAGCATGAGGAATACGTCGAAACGTGTTTCTCCGGCGGTCACGGTCATCATCATGTTCGGTGTGATCAGTCTGCTGGGTGATGTCGTGTACGAAGCGGCGAGGGGTGGCAACAGCCAGTATCTGAACTTGCTTGGGATCAGCGCCTCGCAAGTCGGGCTGGTGTTCGGTCTCGGAGAATTCCTCGGGTATGGAATCCGGCTGGTGTCGGGTCTTCTGATCGACAAGTCGAAAAAGCACTGGCTGTTCATGTTCATCGGATACGGCATGTTGCTCGTAGTGCCGCTCATGGGCTTGACTGCGGACTGGAACATTCTGGTCGTACTGATTCTCGCCGAACGGATCGGCAAAGCGCTGCGGAGCCCCGCCAAGGATACAATCCTTTCCGAAGTCGCCGACAAGCAGGTCGGTATCGGCTTCGCTTTCGGTCTTCAGGAGGCGCTTGACCAGATAGGCGCGTTCCTCGGTCCCCTCCTTTTCACGCTGGTGTTCTTTCTCGCGGGCAAGAACGGCATTGCCCAATATCAAGCGGGGTACCGTCTCCTGGTGGTTCCCTACGTTGCGCTGATAGTGTTTCTCACGTTCGTGTATATCCGTGTCAGCGCAAACCGTCTGGCTGTTCCTCCCGATCGTCGGCGACATCCACAGCGTCTTCAGCCGATTTTCTGGATGTATACTGCGTTTACGTTCTTCTGTACCTTAGGGTTCGTCAATTTCAGCACGATCGGCTACCATCTGAAGGCGGAGGATCTGCTGTCTGACGGAAACATCACGTTGTTGTATTCGCTTGCGATGATCGTGGATGCGGCGACGGCGCTGGCGGTCGGAAAAATCTATGATTTCGCGAAGGAAAAGCTATCGAGGAAGGCGGGCGGACTGCTGCTTCTGATCGTCCTTCCGACCCTTTCCTGTCTGCTCCCGATTCTGGCGCTGAGTCGCAAGCCTTCGCTGATCGTCGCCGGAATGGTCGTTTTCGGCATGATCATGGGTGTGCAGGAAACGGTGATGCGTTCTGCGATCGCCGATGTCACGCCGTTCGACAAGCGCGGTACGGGCTATGGCGTGTTCAACACAAGCTACGGTCTTGCCCTCATGTGCGGCGCCGGGCTGATGGGGTGGCTGTACGACAAGGATCTGATTTGGGCGATCATCGTGTTCTCCGTGGCGGCCGAGGTGATCGCCGCAGTTCTCTACGGACGGCTGGACGTCATGGTCAGGAAAGCCAACGCTTGATATGGAAAAAAAATGCCGCGGGAGTCCTCCCGCGGCAACTATCTCAGCCTGAACAGTCATTTTGCATGGACTATGATGCGTTCCAGCTCCGGTTTCTTCTTCAGGTTCTCGACGAGGCCTCGCTCACGGGCTTTGTTGACGTACTCCTTGTCTTCGAACGTGTAGTGGAAGTTGGTATGGATGTCATATGTTCCGTTCATCAAGGCATAGGCGTCCTCGG
The DNA here is from genome assembly GCA_001604275.1 of Spirochaetales bacterium Spiro_02. Taxonomy (GTDB): domain Bacteria; phylum Spirochaetota; class Spirochaetia; order Sphaerochaetales; family Sphaerochaetaceae; genus Spiro-02. The sequence goes on along the minus strand of LVBD01000010.1, from coordinate 1,366 downwards.
TGATTACCAGTTCCTCGTCGGTGGGGATGACGAATATCTTGACCGGTGAATCGTCCGCGCTGATCTCCAGTTCCGCATTGCGGCAATATGCCAGATCATTTTTCTCGAGTTCAAGCTTGATGCCGAGGTTCTCCAGCCCTATGCACGATCCCTTGCGGATGTGGCCGCCCATTTCTCCGACTCCGGCGGTGAACACGACCGCATCGACGTTCCCCAGCAAGGCCGCGTATGCCCCGATGTACTTCTTGATCCTATGACATTCCATGTCTATGGCCAGCTGGGCTTTCGCATCTCCTGCATCGGCCGCCTGATGGACATCCCTTCTGTCGCTTTTCCCGCAGATGCCGATCAATCCGCTTTTTTTGTTGAGGGTCGTGTCCATTTCCGTCGGGGTCATTCCGGTATGGTTCATGATATACGGGAGGATCGCAGGGTCGAGGTCTCCGGAGCGGCTCCCCATGACCAGCCCTTCCAGCGGAGTGAGCCCCATGGAAGTATCGATGCACACGCCGTTCTTCACCGCACAGACCGATGCGCCGTTGCCGATGTGGCAGATGATGACGTTGGTGTCTTCGTTCGGTTTTCCCAGCAGCACCGCCGAGCGCTTTGCACAGTACAGGTGGCTGGTTCCGTGGAAGCCGTAGCGGCGCACATTGTATTTCGTGTACCATTCATACGGTACCGCGTACATGTATGCCTCGGGCGGCATGGTCTGGTGCCATGCCGTGTCCATGACGATGGCATGGGGGATGGACGGCATGACTTTCCTCGCCGCTTCGATGCCCATGATGTTCGCCGGCATGTGCAGCGGCCCGAGCGGAATCAGGCCTTTGAGCTGTTCCACGACTTCATCGGTCACCAGCGTCGATTTCTTGAAGATCTCTCCGCCGTGCAGGACGCGATGCCCGACCGCCCCAATCTGGGACAAGTCGGAGATGACGCCGAATTCCTTGTCCAGCAGCAGGCTGATGATCAGCTCGATCGCTTCCTTGTGGGTGGGAGAAGAGAACTTGGTAGCATACCGGGGCTTGCCGACGGCGTTATGTTCGATCGTCGAATAATCCAGACCGATGCGTTCCACGACACCTACGGCCAAGACATCCTTGTTCTCCCAATCGTACACTTGGTACTTCGCGGAAGAACTACCACAGTTCAGAGTCAAAATAACCATGAAAAACACTCCTCGATTCTTGTATCACAGAATATATATCATACTTCGTATTGTATTGGAAAAGAATGCATCAAAAATTGTCGCATGGATCAGGGAAAATTGCAACGGGAGAAACCGGCGGGAAACGGCGTTTTCCTCATTGGGAAGTGATAAAGTCCTGAGGTAATGAAAGGGACTTTGTCACTGGGGTATAGA
>LVBD01000009.1 GCA_001604275.1 Spirochaetales bacterium Spiro_02 | reverse complement strand
AATGCATGTGGCTTCTCATGACTTATTCAACATGAAATTGCGAACATGTCTGGACACAGGCTGGAATCCCGAACATATACTGCACCCCTTCATTTTCCAGACACTTGATCACCAGTTGCGCGACATTCATGTTCTCTCCCCTTCCGGCGACGTCCCGCCCGCCGTATGAAAAAACGGAAAAAGGAGCAATCCCGGCACATGGTCGGAACTGCTCCTTTGCATTTCTCCCAGCAGACATAGCATGTATGGCAAGACAAGTCAACAAGAAAACGGCTCCCTACGGACAACTGCGGGAATAAACCGCTTCCCGATCGCCGTCCAAACGACGCTCACCCACGCTTCGAATCACTTCGCGCGGCCTGCTCCCATAGAAGATTCTTGTTGAAATCTTCTGCCATGGCCTGTAGGATGGTCATAATCTTGCAACAAAGGATGAGCCAATGGCCGACAGACTGGAATGCCGACTCTACCTGCTCGTCATCATAGCCCTGGCTACGACAGCCGCCACCGGATTGATCGTGGACGGACCGCAGAAAACGTTCTCCGATTTCATTTTGCTTCAGACATCAGGAGCACGGCTGATCAACGATTTCACCGTCACAGGCATCGGAGGAGCATTCCTGAACGCGGCATCAGTGGCATGCATCGGTCTCTTGCTCGTACGATTTTCCGATGTCCGGCTCGGAGGCCCCACGCTCGCGGCTGTGTTCACCATGTGGGGGTTCGGTTTTTTTGGAAAAAGTCCGGTCAACATCCTGCCGATCATCGCAGGGGTATGGATCGTGTCCCGTATGGTGGGCAAGAGCCTTGGTTCATACAGCCTTGTCGCTCTGTTCGGTACGGCCCTCGGTCCGGTGGTGACCTACGTCATGTTCGAAATGCCGATCAGCCCGGCGATCGCCATCCCGCTGGGCGTCGCCTGCGGAATACTCGTGGGGATGCTCCTGCCGGCGATCGCAAGCGCATTGCTCCAGTTCCACCAGGGCTACAACCTCTACAACATCGGCTTCGCATGCGGCTTCCTTGGTCTGTTCCTTTCGTCGCTCCTGGAGGCGACAGGCACCTCCCGGCCTCTTGGCCTCGTCTGGAACACGACCCCCCATCCATTGCTGCAGGCTGTCATTCCCGCGCTTTCCTTCCTGCTGATCGGCGCGGGGTTCCTTGTATGCAAGAAATCGCCGAAAGACATCGTCGAAGAGGTCCTTCAGTTGCAGAAGCTGAGCGGACGCCTTCCCACCGACATGTTCGATATCGCCAATACCGCGTCTCCGCTGATCAACATGGGTGCGCTCGGCCTGGCCGCATGGCTGTTCGTCGTCTTGGTCGGAGGGCCATTCAATGGACCTGTTCTCGGTGCGATGCTTACCGTGATGGGGTTCGGAGCATTCGGAAAAACGCTGCGCAACACATGGCCGATAGTCGCGGGCGTATGTCTGGCCGCATGGCTGTTCGGCAAACAGCTTTCCGCTCCCGGTCCATTGCTTGCATCCCTGTTCAGCACGACGCTGGCGCCCATCGCAGGCCGCTTCGGCATCAAGGCGGGAATGGTCGCGGGGGCGCTTCATCTTCTGCTGGTCGAGACGACCGCCCAGTGGCATGGAGGGCTCGATCTGTACAACAATGGATTCGCAGGAGGTTTGACCGCCACACTGGTCATCATCGTCATGCACTGGTTCCAGAATAACCGGACGAAGGAGGATTTCGAACAATGAAACGACAGGAACTGCTCAACAGACTGATCGGAGAAGTATCGAACTTTCTTCTGGAAGAGAATCCCCTGCGGCTCGTCATTTCGCTGCATCAGGAGCAGGATGGCGCGCATCTGAGCTTCATGGACGACCGCATGCGAAGCGATGAGGAACTGGATCGGATACGTACAGCGCTCAATCCAAAGCATATTCGCCCTGAGCTCGCCGATTATTATGGCGCCTTGGCTGGGCACGATACCTCATGGGAAGCACGCCTGAAACTCATCGGCTGGCAGATCAAGGGCGCTACGGTAGCGAACAACGACAGCGGCACCCAGATCGATCTATGGCTCGGCGGTGATTCGTTCAGACCAGAAGACTTCACAGTCGGACAGCGTTGCGAAGGCCGCTCATAGCGGAGCCGGGCGGAACCGGAGCTGGCCTCGTCCCATGGCATCCACACTCCCCTACAGCAGATCGGCCACCGCGCGGGGCTTCACATCATCCGGCAACTGGCGATATGTCCGGCCGGTCATCGTCTCATGGAATTCAGCGCGAGCCTTGCGAAGGATCGAAGCATCGGAGATCACGCGTAACGCTGTCAAAGCAATCACTTTCGCTCCCCAGAGCATCATCTTGTGCGCGACAGGGCCCTTTCCTTGCGCGACGACCTGCCATGTATGCCCCGGTGTCCCGGGGGCCCATGTCGAAGATACGAACTGGGCGGTCGGACAGAGCCAACTCACATCGCCGACATCCGTTGATCCGAAGCTCGTGCGTATCGGAGCATCCTCGTCGTACGGCACGACGAAGTCATATATGGCATCGACAGCATGGGCACGGAGCCGTTTCGCGACGGCACGGTCTCCCACCGTCGCAGCCAGATGATCAAGCTCCTGAGGCCTAGCTGGCAACGTCTTGGTAAAACGCGCGGCATACCCTTTCTCAGCTTCCGAAAATGCAGGAAGCGGAATATCCAGCATCGCCCGATACAACTGTGAAGAGAGCTCCCGGTTCGGGATATAGTTGGCGCACGCCTTGATCGTTTCGTACGACATCTCCGTTTCCGTCATCAGCGCCGCTCCCTGGGCGATTCTGGTCACCCGCTCCTGTAGCTCGCCGAGTTGCTCCACGTCTGGAATCCGCACCAGATACAGGACATCGGCTTTCGCCTGGACCACATTGGGGGACAGACCGCATTCGTGATGGCGTAATGCATCCGAGCCTCCTGCACCACGTGCTCTCGGAGGAAATTCACCCCGATGTTCATCAGCTCGACAGCATCGAGAGCGCTTCTTCCGCATTCCGGGGCGGCAGCCGCATGAGCGCTCTTCCCCTTGAAATGATACAGCGTCATGACATTTGCGAGCGAACTGTCCGAATATATCTTGTTCAGACTTCCCGGATGCCAGGTTAGCGCACAATCCAGATCGGAGAACGCACCTTCCCTAGCCATGAACGCCTTGCCCGATCCATTTTCTTCGGCGGGACATCCGAAATAGACGACAGTTCCACTCTCACCGGTCTCTTCGAGATATCGCTTGACGGCAAGCGCCGCGCCCACAGCTGCGGTTCCAAGCAGATTATGGCCGCACCCATGTCCGGAAGCACCTTCCTCAAGCGGACGTTCTTCCGCGACGTCGGCGACCTGGCTCATGCAGCTGAGCGCATCGAATTCTCCCAGGATCCCGATCTTCGGGTTTCCAGACCCGAACGTGGCGGTAAACGCGGTAGGAATACCGAAAGCGGGGGAATCGACGTGGAATCCCCGCTCCTCGAGAAACGATCGCTGCAATGCGGAAGAAACCGTCTCCTGATAGCACAGTTCGGGATTGTCCCAGATGGCATCGGACAGGCCGCACAGCGCATCGGCTTCCTGATCAATCGTATGCAAAGCTTCAAGAGCCAATTTCAAAACAGCACTTACAGAGTGCGGACATGAATAAATATACATATGAGCCTCTTGCAAAATAGCAAAAGTTTGGTAATTTCTCCTATCCCAAGCACTCG
>LVBD01000008.1 GCA_001604275.1 Spirochaetales bacterium Spiro_02 | reverse complement strand
AAAAGCTTGCTTCTGAATAAGTTGCAAGCTTTTATTCGTATTTCTGCTGTCAAAGTCAGGGTACCAGTACACTTGCAAATGCGTCGCTTGTCAATCGTTCGAAACAAGTTTACTCGATATTTTTTGCATAATTATGCGGTTTTGTGTATTCTATTTACAAGAAACGTCCATCATCGCAAGACCCGGATTCTATTGACTCGATATGGGAAAGAGGAAATAATTACTTCCATTATTTCGGTACCTGACGACGGTACGGCAGGCGGAACGACGCAATCGCCCCCGCGCAGGGAACGACAAGGAGCATTCCTATGAAAGAACGCATTACCGATCTCCTCAAGCGAGCTCCGGGACCCGAAACGGTCACAGCGGAAGGCTGGGTGCGCACAAAACGCGACAGCAAGACTGTCTGCTTCCTTGAGATGAACGACGGTTCATGCCTCAAGGGACTGCAGGTTGTCATCGACAAGGCGACGTTTGCGGACGATGCGTCGCTAACGAGAATCACCACGGGATCTGCGGTAGTCTGTCGCGGACCGATCGTCGCGTCCGCAGGTGGCAACCAAGCGGTAGAGATGGCGGCCACCGAAGTCGAACTCGTCGGGGAAGCGCCGGCGGACACCTATCCCCTTCAGAAGAAGCGACATACAATCGAATACCTGCGTGAGATCGCCCATCTGAGACCGAGGACGAACATCATCGGCGCCGTGGCACGGGTACGCAACACCATGGCGTATGCGGTGCACCAGTTCTTCCAAGAACGCGGATTCTACTATGTGAACACTCCGTTGATCACCACCAGCGACGCCGAGGGAGCAGGAGAGATGTTCCAGGTCACCACGCTGGATCTGAACAACGTACCGAAAACCCTTGACGGACAGGTCGACTACAACAAGGACTTCTTCGGCAAACGTGCGGCGCTGACTGTCAGCGGACAACTCGAAGGCGAGACCTACGCCATGGCGTTGAAGAACATCTACACATTCGGCCCGACGTTCCGTGCCGAAAACTCCAACACGACCCGGCATCTCGCCGAGTTCTGGATGATCGAACCGGAGATGGCGTTCTGCGACCTGTACGGCGACATGGAAGTAGCGGAGGGATTCCTCAAGTACCTGTTCAAGCAGGTGCTGGACAAAAATGCGGAGGACATGGAGTTCTTCTCCAACTTCGTCGAGAAAGGCGTGATGGAAACGTTGCGGCAGGTGATCGAATCTCCGTTCGTCCATATGACCTATACCGATGCGATCAAGGAACTGGAGAAATTCAACGACAAGTTCGAGTATCCCGCGTACTGGGGCTGCGACTTGCAGAGTGAACATGAGAAGTTCCTCACCGAGCAGATTTGCAACAGTCCCGTCATCGTCACCGACTATCCCAAGGAGATCAAGGCGTTCTACATGAAGCTGAACGACGATGGCAAGACGGTCCGTGGCATGGACGTGCTCGCACCTCGACTGGGCGAAATCATCGGAGGAAGCGAACGTGAAGCGCGACTGGACGTGCTGACAGCCCGACTGGAGGAACTGAAGCTCGATCCCGCGGCCTACTGGTGGTATCTCGATCTGCGCAGGTTCGGCAGCGTCCCCCATGCGGGATTCGGCCTGGGATTCGAACGTGCGGTCAGATACGTGACCGGCATGCAGAACATCAGGGACGTGATTCCGTTCCCCCGAGCCGTCCGCCAGGCCGACTTCTAGGAAAGTTCGGAAAAACCGACAAACGGCCGCTCGAGCCGACACGAGATCCATGACCTTGGAGCATCCCGAACATCGAAGCCAGAAACGATGACGGGATGCTTTATTTTTCATCGGTCAGACTCCGACGCCATGGAGCAACCCCCAGACCACTAGCTGGCTCAGCGAAGACAGACCGGTCTTCCGGTACAGGTTCCGTCGGTGAACGGCGAGCGTTCCGGGCGAAATACCGAGCTCCCAAGCCACTTCCTTGTTAGTCATCCCGCCGATCCAGAGAGCGAGGATCTGGGACTCCCGCTTCGACAGTTTCGAATGCACGCAGTCTCGGTAGTCAGCGACTTTCTCGGCGCAGCATCCCCAATGCTGAAGATCGAACCCATGCTCGATCAATTCATCGATCCGAACGCCGACGAACGATCTTGGAAGCAACAGACTCCTGACCAGCTGATACCGTTCGGGAGCGACATGGACAAGCAAGCGATTCGGAGCCCCGGAGCATCCGACCGCCACACCTTCCAGTCGCAACAGATCCACCAGGCCGGTCCGTACGGCGAAAATCAAATCGAACGACAGTTCCTTACGACCAAGATCATCGGGACGCAGCACGACCGCCGGCCCGCCGGGCATGCATGCCAGGCGTTCGACGAACGCTTGCGCTTCCGACGATGCCGGAGCCTCAGTAAAAAGCGCCATGCGCATCATGTTTCTGTTCATATTGTGAGACAGAACAAAAAACCTGACGATGATTCAGCGCGCCCCTCCTTAACGGAACGCACTTCGCGCACGGCGAAATTCTGACCGATCGGACTATGAAAGGAGCATTCGCTCGGGGCGGGCGGCAACCTGGCCTTCCGGAAAACGACGAAGAAGCTCGACCAGCTGTCGATCAAGCGCATCGGCGAACGCTTTGATTTCCGCAGGACCGAACGCCTTCCCTTGCTCAGCGAAAATTCCCATTTCCCTCAGTTCGGTCATGGCGTTGCGCAACGAAAGACGTTCACCGATATTCTCGGAGGTAAAGCACCCACCCCGGTCGTCGAGCACCACCAGATCCCTAGCGACTAACCGGGAAGCCAGCGGAACGTCGTGAGTCACCGCAAGCGTCTGGGGTTCGGCATGCTCCACGATATAATCGTCGGCGCTATCGGTCCCCGCCTGCACGACGACCATCGAAATCGGGGTACGTACCTTCCTGATGTGCTCCACCTGCGTCCGGGCCTCGCCTTCTCCGGCGAACAGCGCCTTCACCTGCCTGCGAAGCGTTGCGGTATGGTCGGCCATAGCCTGAACCACATCGGGCAGCGACCGGTCGGCGACAAACGTCGCTGCGATTCCGGTACGTACGATCGCCCGAAGCAGTATAGCCCGGAGATTGCGCGGACACGAATCCCCGTCGATCCACAGCAACGTATCGGGCAATGCGCCGGAAAATGAAGAACAAATCGGAGTATTACCAGTCATGGACGCTATGATACCATGAAACCAACAGAAATGTCGCCCATCGAGCCGTGAATATCCACTCGTCCGGGACCAAACACCCCGTGCGTCCGTACGAAAATGCCGCAGGCTCCTCCCTCCAGCAACGTCGGCGAAGGGCTCGCCAGCGCTACGGAACCTGAGGCGGTCACGCAAAGAGGCTCGTTCGCATACGGCAACGGAAGGACATTGCCGGCAAGAACCGCCGTAACCTTGATCAACGCCATGTCGTAGGTATCGCCGGCGTGAAGCTCCGACTTCGTAGCTTCCGCCCGAAGCAACGGCACCGACGAAGCGCCGAACTCGCAGATCCTGACCACAGTATCGTTGACGACTCCTTCGAAGCGCCAGATGCGACGACCGGATCCCCACCCGCCGACATACTTTGAAAACAGAGCCACGCCCTCGGCCATACCCATCCGGTATTTCGCCATCAGATGGAGCATCCGCACCTTGTAGCCTACCGGCAGATCGAAACCAACTTGCGAGGCTTTGAGCAATATCCGTTTCAAACGCCCGCGGTCCTTGGCGGAGAACCGGGTCTCGGCTTCGATCCGTTCCCCGATCAGATCATCGATCATAACCGGCGGATGAGGCAGATTCGGGAACCTGTCACGCGCCGGATAGTAGCGGCCGACGGGCGCACCGTCAAGATACAGATCGACACGGTCGCAGTTGGTGAACACTGCCACGGTACCGAGGTCTCCCCCCGGATGATCTCCGATCGACATGGTGGAAGAAACCGCCATGACAGGCTTGGACGAACGCTGGGATGCATATACCCATGCGGCGAGCTTCGGGATGCGGAACTGGTCGCACACGCCATGGTAGCAGACCTGATCCCCGCTTCCGAATGCCGCATGAGTGCTGTAGTCAGCCATGCACCAGCCGATCGCTCCGCAAATCCGAGGATTGCCGTACATAGCGTCGAGCACCCTGGCGTGGCGCAGCGCATGCTCGGTGCGATGCCGTTCGTCGTCGTATCGCTTGGTGGGATACATATGTCCGTTGAACTCGGTCACCAGATACGGCGCAGTCTTCGATTTCGTAACCCGCTTCGGATCGTCCAAGGCCGCGTTGTCCCCACGATGGATGAAATCATTGTAGGTATAGATGTCTTCCAGCAATTCGCTCCCCGCAAAGTTGCGGACACCGCACGTAGGTCTAGTCGGGTCGAGCATATGGGCCAAGGCATTCGTGCGGCTGTACAAATCATGGTCGTCGGGACTTTCATTGATCCGCACTCCCCATGCGACTATCGAAGGATGGTTCCAGTCCCGCTCGATCATGGCGCGGACGTTGTCCAGACACAGGTCCCGCCAATGCTCGCCGTCTCCGACGTGCTGCCATCCGGGAATTTCGGGCAACACGAGAAGCCCCAGTTCGTCGCACCGATCCAGGAACGCCGGAGACTGGGGATAATGGCTGGTTCGCACCATATCGACGCATAGGACATCCTTGAGTAGCTGCGCATCGGCTTGCTGGAGAGAATCGGGGGCGGCGTAGCCGATGTACGGATAGCATTGGTGGCGGTCGAGCCCTTGCAGTTTCATCATCTCTCCGTTGAGAAAGAACCCTGAAGCAGTGAACGTGAGCTCGCGGACTCCGAACCGCACCGACAGACGGTCGAGCTCTTCGTCTCCCGCTTTCAACGCGACAACGGCACGGTAGAGAACCGGCCGGCTCGGCGACCAGAGAAGAACTCCTTCCGGACGACAGACGAGACGGGAATAGTCATTATCCGCGGAAAGAGACGACGTAGCGGAATCAAGGACGTTCCCCGATGCATCGACGATCTCCAACTCCAGGCAGAGGGAACCGGCTTCGAAAGAAGATTCGCCTCCGGAACGACGCAGATCGTCGAGGTCCATCGGAAACACATCGACATCGATCTCCGGCAGTTCGTCCAACGGAGATAGGGTCCTGACACGAAGGTGCGAAAGAGCTACCTTGGGCATCGCCGCCAGCGAGACGTTTCGATAGATGCCGCCGAACGCCAGATAGTCCATCGCTCCACCGAACGGAGGAACTTCGGCGCGTTCCGTGGAGTCCACGACGACGGCAAGGCAGACTCTCCGTCCCGGCTCGGCGAAACGGGTAATCTCTCCTTCGAACGGCGTGTATCCTCCCTCGTGGCCGAAGACGGGCGTTCCATCGACGAAAACCTGCGCACAAGAAGCGATCGCCTCGAAACGCAGGAACAATCGCATACCGTTCCAGTCCGCGGGAACTGAGACCCATCTGCGGTAGCAGGAAACGAAGCCGCACGAGCTGTCATCGAAATAGTGACGTTCCAGCGTCATGTTCGTATGCGGAATGTCCACCTCCTCCCAGGAGGAATCGTCGAATCCAGCGGAGGTCCACCCCGGCCGCTCCTCACGGGCGAAACGCCATCGATCGTTGATCGGAAGTTCTTTACGCATGGCACACTCCCCTTTTTTCCACATGATTGACGGCGGCGTCCGCCGGTATCGCTAGCGTACGACGGGCTCCGCCCGAAGTCAATCAAGCGGCACCCCTGCCTGACAAGCGCGGCAAGTCGCTGAAAAATTTTCCGCTCCCCTTGCAATAGGCGAAAAAAAAAACTACAGTTCGGGTATCGAGAAAAAAGTATCAAATCAACGGTCGTCGCCCCCAGCGAAGGAGCCGGGATCGGGCGCTAGCGCCAAGAAAAACCGGCCGGGGCAAGGGACCATAACTTCCGGAGAAAGATTGTATCTCCTTGAGCCGCCATCGTTTCAAGGGATACCGATATCTGGAGAAGGAGTCTGGTATCATGGAATATTCACCGTTACAGATCGCACGCTACAAGTATGAACCGAAACTGCCTGCCATCCTGCGCAAGCCAATTTCGTCCATCGTGACGAAGGAAGGCAAGGCGACCGCGCCGGCCGTCCACCAGGATGCGATCAAGGCATTGTTCCCGAACACCTATGGATTGCCGAAAATTTCGTTCGAAGCGGGCGAGAACACGGAGATCGGCACGAAACGCAACGTAGGCGTCATACTCTCCGGCGGACAGGCTCCGGGCGGACACAATGTCATCAGCGGGTTGTTCGATGCCATGAAAGCCGCTAATCCTGAGAACAAGCTGATCGGATTCAAAGGCGGTCCGTCGGGCATCCTGGAGGATGACTTTGTAGAAATTACCGGAGAATATCTGGACAAGTTCCGCAATACCGGTGGGTTCGACATCATCGGGAGCGGCCGAACGAAGCTGGAGACGGAAGAACAGTTCTCGATCTGCGCACAGACATGCCGGAAGCACGATATTTCCGCGATCGTCATCATCGGAGGAGACGACTCCAATACCAACGCCGCGGTGCTCGCCGAATACTTCCTCCGCACAAAGGCCGGAATTCAGGTCATCGGATGTCCGAAGACGATCGACGGAGACCTGAAGAACGAATCCATCGAGATATCCTTCGGGTTCGACACGGCGACAAAGACCTACTCCGAGCTGATCGGCAATATCGAGCGGGATGCGAACAGCGCCAAAAAGTACTGGCATTTCATCAAGCTGATGGGACGCAGCGCCAGCCATATCACGCTGGAGTGCGCCCTGGAAACCCAGCCGAACATCTGTTTGATCAGCGAGGAAATCGAGAAGAACGGCACCTCCCTGTCCGAGGTGGTCCAGCAGATAGCGGACGTGGTCGCCCAACGTGCGGCCGACGGCAACAATTTCGGAGTCATTCTGGTTCCGGAAGGTCTCGTGGAGTTCATTCCCGAGGTAAAGACGCTGATCTCCGAGCTGAACGACCTGCTGGCAAAGGAAGCCGTCGCCTATGGAACGCTTTCCGATTTCGAAAGACAGAGCGCGTTCATCATCTCCCATCTGACGGCGAAGTCGGCGAATGTGTTCTCGGTCCTTCCGGAAGGTATCCAGAAGCAGTTGCTGATGGACCGCGACCCCCATGGAAATGTCCAGGTTTCTCGCATCGAGACCGACAAACTGCTGATCGAGATGGTGGACAAGCGGCTTTCCCAGATGAAGCAAGCGGGCAAATTTGTCGGCAAGTTCAGCGGACTCAACCACTTTTTCGGCTATGAGGGGCGTTGCGCATTCCCGTCGAACTTCGACGCCGACTACTGCTACAGCCTCGGATACAACGCATTCATGCTGATAGCCGGCGGCCTGTCCGGATATCTGTCCTCCGTAACGAACCTTGGCAAACCTGCCGACCAATGGAAGGCGGGAGGAATTCCGATCACGATGATGATGAACATGGAGCATCGCCACGGAGAGCTGAAGCCGGTGATCAAGAAAGCGCTCGTGGAACTCGACGGAGCTCCGTTCACGTATTTCAAGGAACACCGCGACCAGTGGGCTCGGCATACGTGCTTCACCTACCCCGGCGCAATCCAGTACTTCGGCCCCGCCGAGGTCTGCGACCGGACGACGATGACGCTCGCGCTGGAGCTGAAGCGCTGACGTACGGGCGGTACGCCACCCCCATATCGATGATACGCATACAACCGCACATGCCATGCGAAAACCGCAAGGCATGTCGTCGTTTTCAAGGACTTCGATCGCTTCCTCCCGAAACGAGTCCGACCGCCGGACAACAGGCAGCACACCTCCCCGATCAGGACGTTCCGTGCACACAAGCTGGACTGATTGCGATTTTTTTTCATTTCACGCCCCCTTTGATACTGACATATCGAAAAATAGCAAGTATATTGTCAACAACACCGAAGAGGGGGTAATCGATATGGCGAAAGAAAAAGCACCGGCTCCGAAGGCTCCGGAGAAAGCTCCGGCGGAAGAGAAAGACAAGAAGACAGTGAAAGATGTACATGAACTTTCGTTCGTCGCAGGCAAAGGCTGGGCGGTGAAACGCCAGGGCAGCGACAAAGTCATCAAGTATTTCAAGACGAAATACGAGGCCACGGAATACATCGTGCAGGTAAGCGGCAACCAGAAAACATCAGTCGTCATCCACCTGAAGAATGGTAAGTTCCAGAAGTTCGACAATGCGATAAAAGCGCTTTCCTATGCAAAGACGGCGAAAGAAGATGAATGAAGCGGCTTCTTGATCCGGACCTTTTTTTCGCGGGTCTTCTCCAGACCCGCTATTTCATGCGGGTCATCACAGATGGCCCAAGGCATCCTTGCAGATCCTCCGCGACGATATCGGCCTGACGGGCGACAAAACCATCGCGCAGGTCGGTGATAGCGCATCCATCGGCGAAATCGGGAGTCACCGCGGCATCTCCTACCGCATAGACATCATGATCCGCCGTCCTCATGCGGGCATCCACGAGAATTGCCCCGGAATCAGACACAGGCAGCCCGGCCTCCCTGGCAAGGGAGTTCTCGATACGCCCGCCGGAAGCGAGCAACAGCATGTCAGCCTGCAGTCTGGTCTCTTCAAACACCACCGTCAACCCCTCGGCGTCTTCCACAACCGAACGCAAGGCTCCGCCGGCGATCCGGCGACCGAAAGGAACGGGAGGAAAGGAAACCGCCTCATCGGGAATACGGGAAGGATCAACGACAAGCGTTACGGAAACTCCTGCCTGGTAGAGGATTGATGCAGTCTCTTCTCCGATGCATCCATCGCCTACGATGATCACGGTACGGGGATGGAACGTTGAAAGATAATTGCGGATCCTACCACTGTCAGGTTTTGAACAAAGGGAAAACACCCGGGGAGATGCAATGCCGGGAACCTGCGGCCGGGTAGGACGAACCGATGGAGCGAGAATCAACTTGTCATAGCTCTCGACATATTCTTTGGAAGTACCGCGGTCGCGAGCGACAACCGATTTCGTCTTTCTATCGATGGAAAGGACCTCCGTATAGAGCCGGACATCGACGTTGCGTCCGACACCGGGCAGAACCGAGGCTTCGCGACCACCCTCGGCATCGCCCATCCGACATGACAGACCGCTTCGCGCCACAGCACAATGGCCGCTCTTCTCCATCAGGACGATAGCGACCGACTCATCCAAGCTCCTTAGCCTCGCGGCGACGGAAACGCCAGCGACGGAGCCACCGACGACAAGCACTTTCAGGCTCTCCATACGCACCTCCGCATCTCACACCTGCGTGCGAGCATCTTCCGACGCAATGCACCAGGCAATGCACCAGGCAATGCACCAGGCAATGCACCAGGCAATGCACCAGGCAATGCACCAGGCAATGACCCTGCAATGACCCTTACTATAGCACTTGGAGACACAGCCGTCTGTAACTAAATCACAATGCCGGCCACAGGAAATCAGCCCATCACCACATCGATCAGATTGATACTACCCTCCTCCATACAAGGAACCACGCGAACCGGCTCGCCGTTCAGACGCAATTCCCGAACCCCTTTCTGGACATGCGACGGATTGGTAACGGAAACGATATACTTCGCCCCCCGCCAAAACCTGACGACGGTAAAGCCACCCCACGAAGACGGCACGCAAGGATCGACAATCAAGGTATCGAAATCGGGACGGACACCGAGCATATAATGGGTGGCGGCATAGTACGCCCACCCCGCGGAACCGGTAAGCCAAGGATGACGAGCCCTGCCGAATGCAGAATGATCACGCCCCATGACGAACTGGCAGTAAGAGTACGGTTCTGCCTGACGGACTTCTATCCTATCGTTCTGGCGGGCCGGACAAAGAGCATCGTAGAACTTCATGGCCCGGTCTCCATTGCCAAGCATCGCATCGCCGACCCACGCCCACGGATTCGGATGGCTGAAGATCGCCCCATTCTCCTTGATCCCCTTATATACGCGGGTGATGAAACCGATATCATCGTTCGGCGTACCGTAGGAAGGCGCATTGAGGTGGAGCCCCCACTCCGAATACAGATACGCATCAATCGCATCCATAGCCTTGCGAGCCCGCTCGCCACGAGCCACTCCCGATAATACCGCCCATGCGTTGGATTCAAGATGCACCTTCCCTTCAGGATCCTCGCTAGTGCCGATCCGCACACCATTCCGAGTGATGCCGCGGATATACCAGTCCTTGTCCCACAGGACGGACTCGCACGCCTGACGGACCCGTTCGGCGACCTGAGCGTACCGCGCCGCGTCATCGTCCCGCCCATAGTATTCGGCAAGATCGACAAAACTTCGCAACGCCCAGTAATGGAGGAACGAAACCAACGCGGACTCACCGCCACCCAGATTCAGACAATCGTTCCAATCGGCGCGGAGCCCCTTGCAGATACCGGTGGCTCCGACCTGCTCCGCGGAGAAGTCGAGGATCCTCCGCATATGATCGTATACCGTCCCATCGCCTCCGTCGGCATAGGTGACTACTTGGTCTACGAACGAGAACTCTCCGGTCTCCTTGACATACTCGCAAATCGCGGGAACGAGCCAGAGCGCATCATCGGAACACGTATCCTCAAGTCCGTGGACGAGATCGGACAACTTCTGCTCGGGCTTGACCGTCGGCGACTTGAACGCAGGCACCTTCGGACGATCCGGGTCGAAAGCCGCAGGATCGAACAGATGGAGACCGTAGCCCATGCTTGTAAGCCCCCTGCACAGCTCCACAAGACGCTGGCGGCACTTGCTCGGATTCGTATTCGGTACGCACATGGCGTCCTGAGCGGTGTCGCGATAACCAAGACCCGTACGCCCCCCAACCTCGACGAACGAAGCGAACCGGGAGAACACGACGTTGGTCTCAGCCTGATAGAGATTCCAAGTGTTGAGCATCGTGTCCATGTTCCCGTTCGGCGTGGAAACCTGCAACCGTTCATATTTATCCCGCCAGTATTCGCGCAGTCGCTCGAACGCCGCATCGACGGCTCCGAAGTCCGAGAATTTTGCCCGCAGCCGCTTCCCTTCCGTCCGATCGCCGACACCAAGCATGATGACAGCCCGCACCTCCTGTCCCGGCTCTATGACGAACCGCTTGTGCAAGGCACCGCAATGGTTGTTGCCCAGTTCGCTGCCACCCTCCAGCAGGCCTCGTTCCACCCCCAGAGGATTCGTCTCGGTACGGTACGGACCGATGAAACCGTCACGCAGGCATTCGAATCCGTCAGGATCGAAATTGGCGGTCAGGAAATGGAACATCGACGGATTGTAGAAATTGTCGATCTCGATCACGGAATCGCCGTAGCTCGATCCGCAACAGTACATGCTCATCTGAAAGTTCTGGTTGTCGATCTCGATCAGGTTGAACGAGAACTCGCAGTACGGAAACAGACTGATCCGCTTCGTTTCCGATCCTGTGTTGCGCAACGTCACATCCCACAACTCCACTGCTTCACCGCGGGGAATGAACAGCGTCTGCCGCGCATGGATGTCATCGTAGTCGCAAAGGAACGATGAATAGGAAAGCCCGTGCCGACAGACATACTTCGCCCGATCCAGCGGCTTTCCGACCGGCTGCCAGGAAACCGACCAATAGTCCCCGCTGTCATCGTCGCGCAGATATACATAATGGCCGGGACGATCGAGCGGCACGCCGTTTGCACGGAAGCGGGTGATCCTGTGGTTCTCCGGCGATTCGTGGAACATGTAGCCGCCGGCGTTCTGGGAAATGACCGTACCGGTGCTTTCCGTTCCAAGATAGTTCGTCCAGGAAACCGGGACATCGACCCGGTCTATCACATATTCCCTCGCATCATTGTCGAAAAAGCCATAGCGCATCGTTCCCACCCCTATCGAAAGATATTCACCAAGACATACTCGCGACCGGCGGCTCAAACAGGGACACCGGCACAGCGTGGAATTGTCAGCAGTACCGGAAACGGGAACGTCATTCGTTCCACCCTTTCGTCTCCAGGCGGAGTTTCATTATGTTTCGGTTAGTTCGTACACTGATTGTACCACTACTTCACCGAGTTTGAAAGTACCAATTTCATCAAGCAAAAAAGAAAACGACGAAAGGCGCGACCACCGACGGAGCCGATATCGGGGAGAATCAAAGCCCTCGGGGGCGGTCCCTATGCATCCTCTGCGTTTTGGATGTATAGTTCTTCCGTCATGAAGATGAAGCGAAAACGGATCGGAAGACCGGGACGGACGCTGATATTCGGCTTCCTGGCGATTATCTTCGCGGGAGGGCTGCTGCTTTCCTGCCCGTTCACCCACAACAAGCCTGCCGGCATCTCCTTGCCGGATGCATTGTTCGTAGCCACGAGCGCAGTCTGCGTGACCGGCTTGACGCCGGTAGATATCGCCGCGACGTTCAACGTAGCTGGCAGAACGATCATAGCGGTTTTGATACAGCTCGGAGGACTGGGCTTCGCAAGCATCGCGATCTTCTTCCTGACGATATTCGGCAAGACCATCGGAGCCGGTCAACGATCGCTGCTCAAGGAGGCTTTGAACTCCGAATCGAACCGGGGCCTGGTGGGGATCGTACAGGTGCTGATGGCGGGATCGGCGATCGTCGAACTTGTGGGAGCCGCCTCGCTTTACCGGATATTCTCCCGTACATACCGACCGGCAGAAGCGATCGGCATGAGTCTGTTCCACTCGATCTCCGCGTTCAACAACGCAGGCTTCGACCTGCTGGGGAACTTCAGCAGTCTGACCGGCTACCAGGACGATGCCGGCATGAACATCACGATTTCACTGCTGATCATCCTCGGAGGTCTCGGTTTCTTCGTCTATCAGGACATATTGCTGATGATCCGACGAAAGAAGCGGCTGTCCACCCATTCGAAGATCGTCCTTTCCATGTCCGGAATCCTGATCGCCGTAGGCATGCTCCTGTTCATGGCCACCGACGGCCTTTCTCCGATGGAAGCCTGGTTCCAAAGCATCACGGCCAGGACCGCCGGATTCAACACGGTGGATATGGCGAGCCTCAGCACCGCCGGACTGCTGGTCATGACCATGCTGATGTTCATCGGAGCCTCCCCCGCCTCCACGGGGGGCGGAATCAAGACCACCACGCTCATGACACTGTTCGTCATGGTCCTGAGCCTTCCCGCGCATCGGCAGCCAACAGCATTCCGCCGAAAGATATCGACGGAAAGCATCCTGAAAGCACTGGTGGTCGTCACGATGGCTGCAAGCGCCGTGCTGCTGGGGACATTCGCACTGGCGATGCTTGAAGGAGATCGGTTTCCGTTGTCCCACCTATTGTTCGAATCAGTCTCGGCGTTCGCCACGGTGGGGCTCACATGCGACGTCACACCCCATCTCGGAACATTGAGCAAACTGATTTTGATGGCGTTGATGTTCCTCGGCCGACTCGGCCCGCTGACGATAGCGAGTAGCTTTAGGTTCAAAGAACAGAACCTTTCG
The DNA here is from genome assembly GCA_001604275.1 of Spirochaetales bacterium Spiro_02. GTDB lineage: Bacteria > Spirochaetota > Spirochaetia > Sphaerochaetales > Sphaerochaetaceae > Spiro-02. Next base: position 78,607 of record LVBD01000008.1, on the reverse strand, counting down.
TATGTGGAAGAAAAAATCCTGATCGGCTGACGCCGGTCCGTGGTTCATATGGATGCAGGAGGAAACACGCAATGAAACAATCGACATACACCGACCAGAACCTTTTCGGAGTGATCGGAATCGGACGTTTCGGCTACACGCTCGTGACCGAACTGGTCAAGGCGGGCAAGGAAGTCATCGCCATGGACAACGACGACACAAAGCTTCAACCGCTGAAAGATACCGTGAGCCACCTCTATCAGGTGGACACGCTCAGCCGCGACACGTTGCGCGAAGCTGGCATCCCCGAATGCGCGACGGTGATCGTATGCATCGGCAAGGACGTGGAAAGCAACCTGCTGGCGACACTCAACGCCATAGAGCTCGGAGTTCCTCGGGTCATCAGCAAAGCGATCAGCGAAGAACACGGCAGGATTCTCGAAAAAATCGGGGCGCAAGTGGTCTATCCGGAAGAAGAAATGGGTCTGCGGCTGGCCAAATCGCTGGCCAGCAGAATGACGCTCGACTTCCTCTCCCTGTGCGACGATTTCGCGATCATCGAAGTGGAGGTCGCCCCTGGCTTCGACGGCAAGACGATCCTGGAATGCGATCTACGGGGAAGATACGGAATCAACGTCATCGCCCAGATACATGGAGAAAAGGCGGACGGGAACATCACCCCGGGCACACGGCTCCACAAAGGGGACCGGCTCGTGGTCGCGGGAACGGAGAAAAGTCTCGAAGCGTTCCAGAAAGCCAATGCAAAACAGGCATGACCGATCCGACCGTCAAGGTTCCGCAGTCGCTAGAGATCGACGCATTCGAACCGCTCGGCCGATACCTTGCAGGCAAGCAGGAGACACAGTGCGAAGGACGCCGCACCGAAAGCGAGGATTGGAAGCTGCCTGAACAAATCGGAGGCCTCCAGACCGTCCAGCCATGCAAGGGACGGAAAATGGACGGCGGTCTCCATGGCGATGATCATCAGCAAAGCGGGAACCATGCCGAGAACGAACGCCCTGCCGACCTTGTACGCAGTTTTGAAGAAACTGGTCAGGAACACCAGATCGAAGACGGCATAGACCATCAACCCGAATCCATAGTAGGCGACGTTCGCCTCTATGCCGACGATGTTGCCCTCCGGTAGCATGACCGTCCGCAGGAATGCGAACGGAAGCGAGAGAATCAACTGAGCGAGCTGGGATGTCGCCACAAGCAGGCACTTGCCCTTCACCACGTCTCGCTTGTCCACCGGCAGCAGCACGGAATAGAAGATATCGTTCGTCTCCCGCCCGTATAGGAACGTGATGTAGGGGCCGAGACAGCCGAACAGAAACACGACCCCGTACGGATATGCGGGAATCATGACCAACGCGCCGAAACACATGAAGACATACAGGTTCGGATGCGCCGCCAGCCGGAATTCCTTATACAGAAGCCGATATATCATAGTGTTTCCTTTCCATGCGGATCATGATCTCATCCAGAGTCAGAGGCGCGGAATCGTCCGTTTCCTTGAGGAAGTCGAACGATCGTAAGAACCGGCGCTTCTCGGCGCTTTCAACGACCATTCCATCCTTGATATAGGTGATGTCGTCGGCGCATTTGTCCAAGTCCGAGGTAATGTGCGTCGAGAACAGAATGCTGCGCGTGCCATCTTCGACAAGCTGACGGAACAGTGTCGTCAGGTCGTCGCGCGATACCGGATCAAGCCCGCTGGTAGGTTCGTCGAGGATCAGAAGCCTCGCATGATGGGACAGGGCAAGGGCCAGCATGCATTTCACCCTCATTCCGGAGGAAAGCTCCCTGACCTGCTTGTCAGGGTCGATCGAAAATGTCCGGAGATACCTCCGGTACGCGGTCTCGTCCCACGAATCATAGAACCGTCGCGTGACATCGGCGATCGCCCGCACTTTCTTGTATCGGTAGAAATCGATTTCGCCGAGCACGACCCCGACATGCTGCTTGCATCGCCGTTCGTTGACGAAAAACGGCAGCCCGAACATTTCGACGCTCCCGCTTTCCGGTCTGACAAGATCGAGCAGGGATTTCAACGTTGTCGTCTTCCCTGCTCCGTTCGCACCGATGAGCCCCATGATCCGCCCTTCGCCCACAGTGAAACCGACATCCCGCAACGTGAACGCAGGGTACGATTTCGTCAATCCGGAGACTTCCAGGACATTCACGTATGTTCCTCCTGCGCCAGCACGCCCTGGGCAAGCTGTCCCGCGACCTGAAGGAAACGTTTGCTGTCCATGAGGGCGAGCCCCGGAGAAACTAAGGAAGTGTCGCCCAGCACGACAAGCGTGCTTCCAGGCTGAAACCCCAACATGTCCCGCGCCTTCTTCGGCAACACGATCTGCCCTCGATCTCCAACGGTGACCGTTCCGAAGATATGTTTGTCCTTGGGTCCGATCGGAACCCCTTCGGCATCAGGATCATGGCGCACCAGCGCGTTGAGATCCACATCGAACAAGTCGGCCAACGCTTCGCAGTTGAAAATATCGGGAACAGACTCCCCACCCTCCCACTTCGCCACAGCCTGACGGGAAACACCGATCCGTTCCGCCACTTCCTCCTGGGATAGCCGCGACGCCGAACGGAGCTGGCGCAGGTTCTTTGCGATCGCATCATTCGAATTTCTCATATTTTTCACACCTTTGCATGGATGATATCACGCCAGAACGTGTTGCGAAACCAACTGACGACGACATCCGATGTCAGCTTGAGTTGCCGGACTCCGCTTCCAGGACTTTCTTTCCAGACCGGGATCTGGAACTGCCGGATAGTCCCCGTCCGTTTTTATTCCTGTTTCCTACTCCATTTTTCATCAGTACATGCTATACTGGCAGGGCTTGTTCAGATAGAACGGACATGAGGAACGGGACGCAGACCGATGCGTTCGTTCCCAGACCATACGATACAGCCTCGTCGACTTCGTCCATACGGAAGGACGAATCGGAAGGAGCATACGATGCAGACCATCCAGCTCTCCGGAGAATGGAGACTTTTCCCGCAGAAACCGCAAGAAATCGCGCAATCGACCCGCTACTTTCTGCAGCACCAGTCGATTCCGTGCAAGATACCGGGCGACATCCATTCGGCGCTGCTCGAGCAGCAGCTGATCCCCGATCCCTACTACGATACCTGCGAAATCGACATACAATGGGTCGGCAAGACCGACTGGACGATGGTCCGGAGCTTCGAAGTGTCCGATTCCCAGCTTTCCGGAGGCAAGGCGATTCTGACGATGACGATGGCCGACACCATCATCGATGTGTTGGTCAACGGAAAGTCTGTCGGTTCGTGTTGCAACCAGTTCCGCGAATGGACGTTCGACATATCGTCCGTCCTGACGCAAGGAACGAACTCGATCGAACTGCACTTCGCCAGCCCAGAACGGGCGGCGCTTGCCCAAGCGGAGCGACTTCCCTACCCGATCCCATATTCCGTCTATCCGATCAGTTCTCCCCACAGGAACCTGATTCGCAAGACCCAGTGCCACAGCGGATGGGACTGGGGTCCGTGCATCCTCGCCATGGGGATCTACGACCGGATCGAGATCGGATTTTTCCCAACGGGAAGGCTCCACAGCGTTACGACCGACACGCTTCGGCAGGCCGACGGCGGCTGGTCTGTCCAGGCTACGATACGCTACGAAGCATGGAAAGCCGGCACCATACCGTGTGAGATCTCCTTGCAGGACGGCGTCGGAAGCAAGGTCGCCAAACTGAAAACCGGAATGAACGAAATATCCATCGGATGCGTCTGCAAGAACGTCGAACCTTGGTGGCCCGCCGGCGAAGGCAAGCAGCATCTCTATCCCATGACAGTGACCGTCGGCGACCAGACAGTGGAACGGCGGATCGGATTTCGTACGCTCACAGTCAAGACGGACGAGGACGATGCCGGCGGCAAGTCGATGACGTTCTGCGTCAACGGCAGGGATATCTTCGCAAAAGGCTCCAACTGGATTCCGTTCGACGCGCTTCCCTCCCGGCTGGAGCGAAGCCGCTACAACCAGCTGCTGCAGGACTGCGTCGATGCGAACATGAACATGCTCCGCGTCTGGGGCGGCGGCCTGTACGAAAAGGATTGGTTCTACGACTTGTGCGACGAGAAGGGATTGCTCGTCTGGCAGGACTGCATGTTCAGTTGCTCGATGTACCCCGCCGATCCCGCATTCCTTGACAACGTGTCGCAGGAGATCGCCTATCAGGTGCGACGTCTCCATGATCATCCGTCGCTGGCGCTGTGGTGCGGCAACAACGAGGATCTCGGCGCGATCACCTGGTATGAAGAATCCCGGAACAACCGCGACCGCTATGTGGTCGACTACGACCGGTTGAACGAAGGTGTCGTAGGCACGATCGTCCGCCAGCTCGATCCGAACCGGACCTGGTGGCCGAGCAGCCCGTCGGCTGGACCGAACGATTTCTCGGACAACTGGCATACAGACGGTCGCGGCGACATGCACTACTGGTCGGTCTGGCACGAAGGCAAGCCGTTCGAGGCCTACTACGACATCAAGCCCCGGTTCGTCAGCGAATTCGGCTACCAGTCGTTCCCTTCGCTGTCAACCGTGGAGACCTATGCTCCTGACGGACAGCTGAACCTGACCAGCCCGGTGATGGAACATCATCAGAAGAACGATCGGGGAAATTCGATCATTATCGAGAACTTCACAAGATATTTCCGGTTCCCCACTTCGTTCGAACAGATGCTCTATCTCTCCCAGGTACAGCAGGCGCTGGCGATGAAGACCGCCATCGAATACTGGCGGACGCTTCGCCCATACTGCATGGGCGCTCTGTACTGGCAACTGGACGACAACTGGCCGGTCGCCTCCTGGTCGTCGATCGACTACACGGGCAAATGGAAGCTCCTCCATTATGCCGCCCGTCGATTCTTCAATCCGTTGATGCCGGTCGCCTACAAACGGGGGGAAACGATCGAGGTCTTCATTGTCAACGACACGCAGCAGCGGTACGACGATGCGAAGCTGTCGATCAAGTCCAGCCGGTTCAACGGCGACAAGCTGCCCAAGCAGGTCCATCATCTGTCGATTCCTCCGGCCTCGTCCGTCCATGTCTGCACGATCGCTGCAAAAGACGTCGGGGTTCCCGCGAACGAGGCGTTCATCTATCTCAAGCTCCGCACGACGGACCGGTATGTCGAGAACACGCTGTTCCTCGATCTCCCCAAGCACTGTCCGCTGCTTCCGCCTGCGTTCGATATCCAGGTCGCCGAAGCTCAGGGTGGTTTTTCCGTGACGATCGGCTGCAAGGCTCCTGCCTTCTGGGTATCGCTCGACGCCGGCGATATCAAGGGACGGTTCAGCGACAACTGCTTCGACATCAGGCCGACTGCGCAAAAACAGGTGCTGTTCAAGCTTCGCGAAGCCTGCTCTCTCGAACGGTTCAGGCAGAGCCTCAAGGTCTTCGACCTCTACAGCAGCGGACGTTAGTCGCCGGACGAATCCTCCGCCTTCCGGTGCAATGACTCGACACGACCGCCGCCGTGGCGTTGACGCTACGACGCCGCGATACTTCGCAACGAAAAGGATGATGATATGGATTCTTTGCTTTATATAGACAGCTGCACACGCCCCGCTCCGGCATCCAGGACGGCTACTTTGGGAGAGGCGTTCCTCGATGCGTATTCCAAGACTCATCCTGGAACGCAGATCGATCGAACGATCCTGCGGGACATGGACTTGCGCCCCTATCGGCTGAAGGAAGTGGACGAACGCATCGCCCATATCAAGCGAAAGGAATTCGACATTCCTATGTTCGCCCTGGCCCGCAGGTTCGCCGCCGCCGATACGATCGTGATCGCCGCCCCGTTCTGGGACTGTTCGTTCCCATCGATGCTCAAGCTCTACTTCGAGCATGTCTGCGCACAGGACATTACGTTCGGCTATACGGCCGAAGGTCAGATCGGGCTATGCAAGGCAACCGATCTTGTCTACATCACGACCAGGGGAGACGAGTACCGTCCATCGGGAGAACCGGATGAGATGGAGATGGCATCTCCGACGATACGGGCGATGGCGAAGATGTTCGGTATTCCTACCTGCACGTTCATCGCCGCAGGCGGGCTGGATATCGCAGGCAACGATCCGCAGGCGATTCTCGAACAGGCCATCACCGAAGCTCGCGCCTGCGCCGAACGTCTCCTATCCTAGACTTTGCTCGGTCATTGCTGCATGATTGCTCGGTCATTGCTGCATGATTGCTCGGTCATTGCTGCATGATTGCTCGGTCATTGCTGCATGATTGCTTGGTCATTGCTGCATGATTGCTTGGTCATTGCTGCATGATTGCTTGGTCATTGCTGTTAGCCGTCCAATATGACCTAGGACTATATTGCAAATAGACTCGGGCCTTTTTTTATACCGAGCCCTAAAAAAGGACCCGACGCAACGCATCGGGTCCAGAAGAGGAGCGCTATATGAAACAGAAAAAGCTGCCAGGAATAGCTATCAGACGGACAATCAGTTGCCGGCCTTGAACGCCACCCAAGCCTTCTGCACGTCGGCAGCGACCTGAGCAGGAGTCTTGGAACCAAGACCGATTTCCTGCAAGCCGGTGTTGATCACGTTGAACACATCGGAGTGCAGCACGCCGTCGATGACGGGGGTGGTGCCATACTGCTGATAGAACGCAGCGCGCTTGCCTACCAGCGGTTCGAGGTTGTTGTCCTTGATAACCTTTTCGACATCGACGTTGAGGTTCGACGGGAAGGAGGAACCGACGGTCAGACGATAGGTCTGTACATAGGTGCCCTGCAAGTACTTGATCAGTCTCCAGGCGGCCTCTTCCTTGGCGGAACCGGCAGGAATGCTGGCGCTCATGCCGAAACCGGTACCGACGACGCCACTGGTGGTGTTGTGGATGACCTCACCGGGAATCTCGGGGAACACGACCAATTCGATATCGCTCGCCTGAGCCTCGGGAGAGATCAGCGCCTTTCCGGTCGATGAGTCGGTCTGGAAGTTCGCGCACGCCCAGTCGCCGTCGATGAAGAAGGCGGCCTTGCCCGCGGCGAAGTTGCCGCGACCGTTGCCATATGCGGAATTCAGAGTATTGCGGTTGATGACACCTTCCTTGTACAGGGTATCGATGACCTTCAAGGAATCGACGAACCAAGGATCGGCGAAGTTGATCTGACCGGCATCGAGTCTTTCGTACCAGTCAGCGCCCCCCATGCGCCCGACTACCAGAGAGAACAAGCAGGACTGCATTACCCAGCTGTCCATGTTGTCCATGCCGATGACTTCGATACCCTTCGACTTCAGGACGGGAACCATCGCGATCAGATCGTTCATCGTCTTGGGCATCGAAAGACCGTTTTCCTTCAGCACCCTGGTGTTGGCGAACATCATGTGGGAGGAAGTGATGCCGTTGGGCAGTTCGGCGAGGTAGCCGGCGGCCTGCGGAGCGAGAGCGGCGGGAGCATAGGAACCGACCAAGCCGTCCTTCTCCAAGAAGGGCATCAGATCCTTGACGGAATGAGTGGTCTGCAAGCTGGTGGAACGCCCGCCCGGCCACATGTAGACGACATCAGGAAGATTGCCGGAAGCGACATACGCCTCGGTCTTCTGATGGAACGGTTCATTGAAGAGATCCTCGCGGATCACCTTGATGTCGGGATTCTCGGCGGAGAATCTGTCCCACACCTTCTCGATCTCGTCGGCGCTATTGGGCGCTGACATATCGATATAGTACAATACAGTCAGTTCCGTCTGTCCGGACGCAGCTGCCTGGTCTTTCGCACCCTGAGCGAACGACAGGGAGGCGACCATAAGAAGCGCAAGCGCTACGATGGAAATTTTCTTCAGTCCAGTCATCTTTACCTCCTAATGACTTACCAAACACAGTATCTACCGTCGCATGCGGACCCGCATGCAGTGGTTCGAATCGACTTCCCCCTCCCCGTTTCCAGACAGAAGGACTTATGAAACATCCACCCTCGATCAATTAGTTCATACTTTGTACAAACCAATGCTAGCACGCATACATCAACCTGTCAAACTTTTTTTTCTCTGTTTGAATCTTTGGTTTGAATCAGTCGATGCCCGCTCCCGCGTCGTCGGCGAACCGATCGGCGGAAAGCAGAATAGCCCGCTCGGGCAAGCCGTCGTCAATGCGCCCGAGCTCCGGCTCAATACAGGCCGACTCTCAGGCGGACGAACCTCAGCCTTTGACAGCCCCTGCAGCGACCCCCTTTGTAATTTCTTTCCTAAATACAAGATAGAACGCAAGCATCGGAATGAGTCCGATCACCAGAGCCGCAAACTGCTTGCCATAATCGGTCGCCAGAGCCCCCGCGAACTTCTGCACTCCAACCGGCAGAGACTTGATATTGTCCGTCGAAGTGAGGATGTTGATCAGCATGAACTCGTTCCAGGTGCCGGTCACAGTCAGGATCGCCAGCGTGGTGGCCACGGGAGCCGCCATGGGAGCGATGATGCTACGGAATATCCTCAAGTACGTGGCGCCGTCGATCCGGGCGCTCTCCACCAGCGCATCAGGGATGCTCTTGATATACTCGGTCCCAAGGTAGATGCCCATCGGCATGCCGATGCCGATGTACGGGATCAACACGCCGAGACGAGTATTGTACAGCCCCACCCAGTTGACCATCAGATACAGCGGCACCATGATCGACTGGAGCGTCAGCAGCAATCCGATCACGAACGAACCATGGATCGCAGGGGTCGCCCTGTTCCTGATCTTGGCGAAGGCGAAGCTACCCATGAACGAAAACAGGATCACCACAACGGTAGTCACCGCCGTGTAGATGACGCTATTGAGGATCAGGATCGGGAACTTGCCGCGGACCCAGGCATCCTTATAGTTGACGAACGTCCATTCGTACCCTTCTACGGAACCGGGCAGCCCGAGCTTGTTGAGCTGGAACTCCTGGGTGGTCTTGAACGAGTTGATCAGCAGCCAGATCAGCGGATAGATGGCCAGTACTGTGAAAATCCCCAGCACGATGTATGTCACCGCCATCCCGATTCTCGTGCCGACGCTATTGTCATCCTTGATACGCGACATGCTATTCCCTCCCCCCGAACTTCCGTTCGACCAGTTTGGTCAGCCCGATCAGCAAAAAGCTGATGATCACCATGACGGTGGAAATCGCGTTCGCCATGGGATAGTTCGGAGCCCCGCGGAACGCCTTGTCGTACATGTACAGCGACAGCACGCTGGTCCGGTTCGCCGGCCCGCCGGCCGTCATGACGTAGATCAGGTCGAAGCTCTTGAGCGATCCGCTGATCGCAAGGATCGCAGAGGTGACGATCACCCCGCTGAGCGCAGGAAGAATGATGTAGCGCAACGCCTGTATCTCGCTCGCCCCGTCGATCTTCGCCGCCTCGATGACCGATACGTCGATCTTCTGCAAATTGGCCAGAAAGATGATCAAATAGGTTCCTGTGTACATCCACAGGATAACGAACAGCACCTTGATCATCGGATGGCTGGACAGTCCGGCTTCGTAGGTAGGATTGAATATCCTTACCAGATCGGTGAACGCGCCCGTCGGCGCGAAGAACGCCTTCCACAGGATACCGATGACTACCGTCGAGATGACGCAGGGGAGATAGATCATCGTCTGGAAGAAATCCCTGCCCCTGACCATCCCCCGGAAAAGGATGTACGCCATGAAGAACCCAAGCGGGATCTGTCCGAAGACCGACACGAGCACGATGTAGAGGTTGTTCTTCAGCGCTAGATAGAAATACTCGTCATGGAACATTTTCGAATAGTAGCCGAAACCGACGAGCTTGACGGGATTCGGTCCGCCGAATAGCTTGCCGCCCTTGTAGTCGCTCAAGCTGAGGAAGATGGAAAAGACGGTCGGAAACGCCATGACCGCGACATAGATGAGGAACCCGGGAAGCACAAGCAGCCAGTACGAAACGATCTGCTCCTTTCGTGCAGTCGCTCCGCCTCCCGTCTTCAATTGCGTCGCCAAGGCCAGTTCCTCCCCGGCGGCTCCAAGTTTCTTCTTGCTGAAAATCGACATGCGACTCCCCCCCATGATTCACAATTAGTTCTTACGATATGACTTGCGCCTCGACGAAGCCTGCCGGATCACATAATCCCAGTCGAAGTGACAGCGAGAATCCATCTCGGACAATTCAGGAACCGCGAACAGTTTCTGCAGGAACATCATTGCGGCGCCTTTCGCCACGACAGCCTCGTCCTGGGCGTTGAACACCAGCTGGCAGCCGACTTTCTCCAGTACGGCGGGGAACTGAGGCACGAGTTCGTCCAGTTCCCGGCGGATCTTCGCTTCGTCTGCGAACGGACAGCCATGGATGAAGATCACCCGCGGGTCCATGACGGAAATCACGGGAACGAGCGAGGCGAACAGATCCCGCAACCAGATTCTCCAAGCCTCTTCGTCATGCGCAGAGTTGACCAGCAGATCGTCGGGCAGTCCGGTCTGACCGGGACAGTCCTTTCTCCAGGAAAGCGAGCAAAACTCGCCGGCCGCCGCATGGCTGCCGTGGTACACCCTGCCGCCGATGGAAAGCCCGATGCCTACGCCGATGCCGCTTCGGTCCTCGAATGTGTAGTTGCCTTCGTGGAAGTCGCCGATCACGCAGATGAAATCGCCGAGGTTCACTTGCCTATTGAGCGTCATTTCGAGCCATGCGCAACAGTTGGCATCGTTCTCCACCAAGACGGCCGCGTCGTAGCGACTGGTAAAGTAGTCGTATAGGTCGTAGTCCACCACCTTGAACGGCTCGGCGTACCGGATGATGCCGCGGTCGCTGTCCACGATCCCGGGGATGCCGATGCATACTCCGAGCAACGGAATGCCTATGCGGGATATCTCCACAAGCACGATGTCCATCAGGAAATCGATGATTCCGTCGAAATGGACGTCGGGAATCATTCCCACGCCCTCCCAGAGCAGATCGCCGGAGAGGTTCAGGATCACCGCGCGGTAGTGGGAGGGCTGGATGTCGAATCCGACCACGCATCCGAAGCGTTCGTTCAGCTTCAGGATGATCGGCTTGCGACCGCCCCGGGCCATGCCGCTGCCCTCCTCCCCTTCGTAGACAACTCGATGCTCGATCAACGACGAAATGATGTTCGTGACCGTCGATCGGTAGAGGTTCAGTTCGCGTGCGATATCGACGCGACTGATTCCAGGGGTCCGCCAGATCAGCTGGGCGACCAAGGAGGTGTTCGCATTCTTCTGGAAATTATTATTGTTGATTCTCATTTGCTATGCTACATTGGTACCAGTCGAAAGACTTATGCCACTCCTACAAATAGTTTGTTTGCTCTCTGTACAAACAAAGGCTACCACGCATCCCCCCTCCTGTCAACACAAAATAAAAAGGGTCATTGCAGGGTTGGGGTCATTGCAGAGTCATTGCAGAGTCATTGCATGGGAGTGGCATGGGAATGGAATGGGAATGGAATGGGAATGGCAGAATACCGGCAGAGTGATTTTCGTATCTACTTCAACCACCCTATCATGACACTACAAGAGGAGACATGATGGACACATCCGCTTTCTTCGCCACGAAAGCCAGCGAACAGCTGATTCCGGCACCGATGCGCATCGTAGATACCGATGGCGCATTCACTTTCGGATCCGATACCGGTATCGTCTACCAAAGCGGCCTGGCAAGCGAAGCCAGAATCGCAGCGGCGGACCTCGCCACAGCTTTGGGCTATGCCTCGCCGCTGCCGGTCGTGGAACGGACACACCTGCGCGGCAGCGACACGGCGCGCATCATCATCCGGCTCGTACCGGCGTGGGACGACGGACATGGAGCTGAAGCCTATCTGATCGAGACGACGACGGATGCGATCGTGATCGAGGCAATGGCGCCGGACGGAATATGGCACGGATTGCAGACCATCAGGCAGCTAATCCTCGTCTCGGGGGCGAGCATCCCCTGCTTTTCGTGCATCGATTCGCCCCGATTCGCATGGAGAGGCTTCATGCTCGACTGTTCGCGCCATTTCTTCAGCGTAGAGTTCATCAAGAAGATGATCGATGCGGCCAGCCTGCACCACCTCAACCGATTCCACTGGCATCTGGTCGACGACCAAGGCTGGAGACTGCCGGTACCAGAATATCCACGTCTCACAGAAATCGGGGCGTACCGGACAGACCTCAGACAATCATGGGACAATACGTACGGAGACTTCTACAGGGCGGAGCAGATTCAGGAAATCGTCCGTTACGCCGACGAGCGACACGTGATGGTCGTGCCCGAAATCGAAACTCCGGGGCACGCCTCCGCCCTACTGGCCGCATATCCGGAACTCGGATGCACCGGAGGCCCGTACCAGGTCGAAGACCGCTGGGGAATCTTCGACGACGTGATGTGCGTCGGCAACGACAAGGTCCTGGACGTGCTTGATGCGGTCTTTCGCACCACCGCACAACTGTTTCCCGGCCCGTACATCCACATCGGAGGCGACGAATGCCCGAAAGTACGCTGGAAGGAATGTCCGAAATGCAACAAACGTCTCCTAGAGAACCATCTAGCCACGTTCGACGAGCTGCAAAGCTGGATGACGGTCCAAGTCGTGAAACTCATCCAGAAATACGGACGAAGGGCCATCGGCTGGGACGAAGTGCTCGAAGGCACCGAAACGCTGGGGCTTCCGAAAGACGTGATCGTAATGTCATGGAGAGGTCTGGAAGGAGGAATCAAAGCGTCGTCGATGGGGCATGAGGTCATCATGTGCCCGACCACGGGAGGCTGCTATCTCGACCACAAGCATCTGGACGACATCGATGAACCGGGCAACATCAGCGTAGCTACGGTCGGGGACTCCTATGAAGCCGATCCGATCGCTCCCGGAATGGACGAAACGCAGGCCAGGATGGTCATCGGGGGACAAGGCAACCTCTGGACTGAGAAAGTATGTTTCGCGAAGCATGCCGAATACATGTTCTTCCCGCGTCTGGCGGCTCTTGCCGAAGGGCTATGGACACCGCGCGAAAATAAGGACTTTGCATCGTTCAGCCGCAGGATCCCCGCCCTACACCGCCGCCTGGACGCCTTGGGATTCTCCTATTACAAAGGAGCGCTCTCGTAACGACCCGCGCTTCGGAACAAGCATCAGCCCCCGCCCAGTCCAGTTGGAAAATAGCAGGGCAGGAAACGTCGGCAGACACCTGGTGTCTAGAGCAAGTTGGCCGGAATCTTGATCAAGCGGTCGGGATCTTTCGGATTCTGACGGAACAAAACCGCTGTAAAGCCCACCATCGAAACGACCTCCGCCGAAGTGGCGGCCGCCAGCTGGTCGGACAGCGGACGAACCTCACCCTTGAAATCCTGGAACTTGATCTTCACCAGCTCGTGATGGACGAGCGCTTCTTCCAAGGCGGCTATGACGCTGTCGTTCACACCGCCCTTGCCCACCATCACGATCGGACGCAGGTCATGCGCCTGCGCCCGGAGATAACTACGTACGTTACTGTTCATACCGGAGTATCTTACTTGTCCTTGTACTGTTGTGCAACTATGAAGCGCTTGATTTTCTTCGTGCTGGTCATTTCCATCGGCTCGCCGACGACCGTGACCTTGGAGATCTTCTTGTACGCCTGCAGATCCTTGTTCACCTCAGCGACGATCTCCTCCATGCGGGACTGGATGGCTTTCGCCGCTTCGACGGCGTCGCTCTTCTCCTTGGCGACTTCTGAACGATATTTCTCCGCGGGATAGATCAAGGCGCGAATCCCCTCGCTACGGGTCTTTGCATCGGCGATATAGCTCAGCACGCAGATCTGGTCGATCTCGTTGTACAGCTGGAAATGATCCTCGATCTCCTCGGGGAACACATTCTTGCCGCCCTCGGTCACGATCACGTTCTTGGCGCGACCGGTCAGATACAGATAGTTGTTCGAATCAAGATGCCCTACGTCGCCGGTATTGAGCCACCCGTCCGGGTAGAGAACTTCGGACGTGGCCTCCGGGTTGTTGTAGTAGCCCTGCATGACCATGGAACCGCGGGCGTAGACAAGCCCGTTGCCATCGGGATCGGGATCGACGATCTTCATCTCCACACCGGGAATCGTCTTCCCTACCGAAGTCTCGATGTATGCGTCGATCGGATTCAAGTTGATGATCGGACTTGTCTCGGTCAGGCCATAGCCCTGGACGAAGTCGATGCCCAGCTCGTTGAACATCTTGAACGTGGAAGCCGGAAGCGGCCCCCCCCCGCAGATGCAGATACGGTTGCTCTCCAACGAAAGCTGCTTGAGCAGGAAACCGAACATCTTCTTGCCGGGATTCACCTTGAACACTTTCTTGATAAAGCCGGAGATTCCCATGAGGCCACGGATCAGCCCGTAGACGATGATGCCCTTCTTGCGAACGCCCTCCATCAGGGCGGCGATCATCTTGTTGAACAGCATCGGCACGGCGAGGAACATCGTCACCTCGCCTTCCCTCAGTTCTTTCAGGACCTGGCTGATCACCAGCTTCTTGCCGAACACGATCCCAGCGCCGACGCTGATAGCTTCGATGAACACGGCGAGCATCGTATAGGCATGATGGATCGGCAATATGGCATAGAAGACGTCGGTATTGTAGATATTCATGTTGCCCTGCGCATAGTAGCAGTCGCTGACGAGATTCCTATGGGTGAGCATGACGCCTTTCGGAGTGCCGGTAGTTCCACTGGTGAACAGAATCGCCGCCAGATCGTCCTCCTTGGACTTGACGCGCGGCTGGTCCTCGGCGATCTGACAGTCGAGGACATAGCTCGAACCGGCAGGCTCAAGGCTGATCTTCTCCACGAGACCGACGGAACCGTCGGCATCGATGCGTTCGAGCCGGTCCGCGTCGGCGAACAGACGAGTAACTCCTGCAAACGCCATCAGTTTCTCCATCTCGCCGTCATGCAGCGCATTGTCCAGCGGAACGACGATCGCTCCGGCATACAGGATGGCGAGATACGCAATGGCCCATTCGGGGCTGTTCTTGCCGCTGACACCGATCTTGTCGCCCGATTTCACCCCCTGGGACAGGAGATAGTTCGCCACGCCCTTGATCACGGCCAAAGCTTCGGTATAGTCCAGCTGAAGCGGCTTGGGGACGAAAGCGCGGAAGCACATGTTCTGCGGATAGCGTTCGCAGGTGATCTCGAACATCTCGGGAACGGTAGGCCATTCACCGTCAAAGAATCTTCCCTTGTACTCGGCAAGGAATCTCCAAGGCATTTCATCTCGTTTCTGCTTACCCATGGCTACACGCCGCTCCTTCTCACTGCCAGACGGCCGGATATACGAAAATCCCGATGGATTACCGGGTCTTGGGTCTACTATATTTCGGTGTAGAAAAAAATTCAAGCTCAATAAATACAAAAAATCACAAAACGTCAACTTGTCAGGTTTATTTGTCCATTGGCAATGTTCCTAGCCAATCACCCGAGGAACGGAAATGCGCGGCATTTCACGGGCGAGTTTCGTTGACCAAAAGCCACGGCTGTACTACAGTATCGCCCGAGGTAATCCGAAGAGATGGAGTTCAAGACATTCGACGAAGTGGTGGCTTTCATGGAAAGTTTCAACAACCTGGAAAAGAAAAGCGCAGACCACTATACGACACGGACCTACAGGCTCGACAGGATGTTCAAGTTGCTCGATCTGCTCGGACACCCGGAGCAGGATTTCCTGTCGATCCATGTCGCGGGGTCAAAAGGCAAAGGCTCCACCGCCAGTTTCCTTGCGGCAGGACTGGTCGCGGCCGGATTCAAGACCGGACTGTATCTTTCCCCGCATCTGACGGACTATCGGGAACGGTTCAGTCTCGCGGGAGTCTTTTTCGACGATCCGACGCTTATCGAGGTCGGTGGGGAGCTGGCGGACAGGATCAAGGACTTCCGGTTCACCGACCAATGGGGGGAGACGAACCCTACGACGTTCGAGCTGTACACCTGCTATGCGTTCCTGCTGTTTTCCAGGACGGCATGCCAGTGGGCGGTGATCGAGACCGGGCTGGGAGGAAGGCTCGATGCGACCAACACGATCACGCCGCAGGCATCGGTTCTCTGTCCGATCGAGCTGGAGCATACCGCGCTGCTGGGCGACACCATAGCAAAGATCGCAGGAGAAAAGGCGAAGATCATCAAGCCGTCGGTTCCATGCTTCATTGCCAGGCAGAAGCCCGAGGCGCGGCAAGTGTTCGAAGCGGAGGCGAAGGCCCAGGGAAGCACGGCGTATTTTCTTGACGAAGAAACGACCGGCATCGCCTCGCGCTCCACTGCCGAAGGCCAGGTTTCCACGATCCTCTGGAAGGATGGATCGCGGACCGATCTGACGCTGGCCATGCGGGGCGAGGTGCAGGCGGACAACTGCGCCCTCGCGCTGCTGACGCTCAAGAAACTGGGATTGCATCGTCAGGGCCTCACTGAGGCTGCGATGGAGCGCAACCGGCTTCCGGGACGGATGCAGAAGCTCGAGGAATCGACGCCGATCTATCTTGACGGGGCGCATACGGTGCAGAGTCTGGGGCACCTGTTCCACAGCTTCGGACAACTGCACGGCAAGGAAGGGAACACAGTGATCTACGGGGCGCTGCGGGACAAGGATCATCCGCACATGGTCCGCGAGGTGCTCGACCAGTTCGACCGAGTCATCATTTCGACCCCGGGAACATACAAGGCAAGCGACATCGGCGGGCTCTACGACCTATTCCGGGAGATGGCGAAGGATGATGCCAGGCACAAGGAAATATACCTCGTCCCCTCGCCCGTCGATGCGTTGCGCCAGGCGCTGGAGCAGACGCCGGAGGACAAGGCGATCCTCGCCTGCGGTTCTTTCTATCTTGCGGGAGAGATAAAAAAAGCATACGATATCCTGCATGCCTGAGATGCATCCTGCGATGCATGAGGAGAACAGATGTCGTTGAACTGGCGTGAAATCGCGCTCATACTTTCTGAGCTTCCGCTGCAAGGAAGCACGATACAGCATGTGACTCAGAATACGTTCCATGCGCTGACATGGGATCTCTATCGGTCCGACTGCGGGCGGTGGCGGCTCTACACGGAAATCGGCACGCCGTACAGCCGCATCCATGCGCTGACGGAACAGGTCGCGCCGCCGCAACGGCAGAAGACGGCAAAACTCCAGCGGTTCGTCCAGTTCGCCCGGGCGAATCTGGAAGGTGCGAAGATCACGCATGCGGAACAGATTCCGGGGGAACGACTGGTTCGGCTCGACCTCGACAATCATGGAACTATGTTCAGGCTGTACATCAGGCTATACAGCGGAGCCCAGGCGAACATCATCGTCACCGACGGGAACGACAGGATCCTCGACCTGCTGCTGCGTCGTCCGAACCGGGACGAGACAAGCGGCAGAACGCTGGTCCTGCCGTCGTCCCGAAGCGAAGCCGAGCTTCAGGCCGACCGATTCGTTGTCAGGCATCGGACGGAAGGGAGCTTCAACCGGCAGATCGAGCAGGAATACGGGTTGCAGTCCAGCGAAACGACCATCGAACAGCTGCGGACACGAGCACAACAGCTCCGGGACAGGGAACTGAGGCGTCTGGAGGCGACGGTACGGTCGCTGGAGCGGAAACGGGACGAGAACGCTTCGTACGACAGCTACCGGAAAACTGGGGATCTGCTTTCGTCGTCGATACACCTGATCAAGGCGCACCAGAGCTGGGTATCGGTACCCGACTGGGAGAAAGGCGGCGCGCCGGCTTCCATCGCCCTCGATCCCAAGCTCAGCCCGTCGGAGAACGTGGCGGCATACTACAGCCGCTACCAGAAGGCGAAGGGGACATGGGAGAACGCGCTGGCCGAATACAGTCAGGCAGCCGCCGAGCTTGAGCGGGAGAAAGCCCGGTTCGAGGAGGCGCTGAGACAGACCGACGACGTGGAGCAGGACATCGCCCGGCTGCAACGTCTCCTTGAGCGGCATGCGCCGGTCAAGGAGACGGACAAGCGCAAGGCCCCGGGGCTGATATGCACCAGCGGACAATATACGATCCTTGTGGGACGCAACGCGAAGGAGAACGAAGGACTTCTGCGCCATCATACCCGCGGCAACGACTACTGGATGCATACCAGGGACTTTCCCGGCGGGTATGTGTTCATAAAATACATCAAGGACAAGAGCGTACCGCTGGACGTGCTGCTCGATGCGGCGAACCTCGCGATCGTCTTCTCGAAAGCCAAGAACGAAGGACGGGCCGACCTCTACTATACGCAGGTCAAGTACCTGAGGAAGCCGAAGGATGGCAAGGCCGGACTCGTTCTTCCGACTCAGGAAAAAAATCTTTCGGTTCAGCTGGACGAGAAGCGGTTGTCGAGATTACTTTCTGGAGGTGAAGATGCAGTTGAGAAACCCTGAACATCATGACATTTTCTACCCTTCCGACAGTCAGACGGTTCGCCAGCTGTGCGATATGGCTTCGGAACGCGCCGACGACCTGCCGATGAATTGTCAGGCGGCGAGGCTTCCGGCGGCGCTACTGGCCCCGCATGCAGCTTGGCAGTGGGTGCTTCCGCAGCTTCGGCAGGTATTGGCGGCGGCAAGGACGCTCCAGCCGAAACTGATCGTGCTGCTGGCGCCATTGCATGGGCAAGTCGTGCTCTCCGACCGGCCGAAGACGGTTTTCATGCCGTCGCAGGACGGAGCGACGACACCGATAGGAATGCTTCCGTTCGCCTGCGCCGAACGAGACTCGATTGTCGGACGGTTTCCGGCGATAGCGAGCGTCGAGGACAGCTATTTTACCGAGGAACCGGCGGCGGAGCTTTTTTTCCCGCTACTCGTCTCCGCATTCCCGGGAGTGCCGGCGCTTCCGCTCCTGGCCGACGACTCCTGCAACGCGGCAAGGACGAGGGAGCTTTCCGAATTGCTCCTTTCATTGCTGGAACGGGAAGCTGAGACGCTGTTCATCGTGACAGCGAACATGAGCGAAGAGACGAACAGGCGTCGGGCGCTCGAGCAGGCGCGCTCGCTCGAGTCGTTGCTCGGTCGCGGCAAGCCGTTGCTCGATGCAAAGGCCAAGGGCACGATCGGTGGTTGCGGCGTTCCGTGGCTGGATGCTATCGAGCGTCTGCCATGGAAATCGAATGGATGGATGATGCTCTCCACGACCGACGACGGAAAAACATTTCATACGGAAGTGCCTGAGCAGGATACGGAAAACGATGACAAACGATCGGTAGTGTGGCACGGCGCCGCACTGCACCGGTAGACAAGGAGCGGATCGGATGATTGAACAGCGGGATATCCGGCATCGGATCGTCGATGGCAGGGATCTGACCTATATCGCCATCGGAGGCGCCGAGGGGTCGTTGCCCCGCTACATGCTGCAAGGAGAAAAGGAGCCTGGCTACATCGTCAGGGACGGCAAGGCGGAGCCTTGGTATTGGGAAGGCTTTTCCGAACAGGACGGTGTCCGGTATGTCTATTTCTCCAAGCTGGACATAGTTCCCGCCACCAGTCTCGCTACCACCCTCAGATCTCGGGCACTACCGCTGGTACGGGATCTGGCTCGGGCGCTCATGGCGCTACCGAAGGATTTTATACGGCCGACGAACGGCATCATGCCGCTGTGGAGGGTCTATTTCCTTGCGGAAGGCGGCGTCCTGGTGTTTCCGGAATTTCTGTCGGAAATTTTCGCTGCGACGGGCGATGACTCGGATCGGTTCGACTCCATCGGCGGCTGGATCCGCCCGGGTCTGGAAGCCTCGTTCACGTTGTGCGACCAGATGACACAGTTGCTGTATTTCGCAGCGACAGGGATGGCGCCATACAAAGGCCAGGCGGTGCGCGAAACCCGATTCCGTCCGCTTCCGCTCGCACTGGCCGCACAAGCCCTTGCACCGCAACTGGATCCGACTACCGCGCAATGGATCGATGCGGCGATGCGCATCTCCAATTACGACCAAAAGAAAGCTACCGAGAACCTGCCGCCCGAACAGGGGCTCGGCTGGTGGCTCGCGCAGACAGATGCGCTTGCGTGGTCTCTTCCCGATCTGCCCTCGCGCGACGAGCAAGGGAACGCGGAGAAGTTATCGGGCGACGCCCAGTGCGTCGCGTTCCTTGAAAAGCAGGATCAGAAAGCCAGGCGGAACATCTTCTGGCGCAAGAAAGGCTGGATCGTCATCGCAAGCGTGGTCGCGTTCGCCGCGGTCGCGTCGTTCGCGGGTTCGCAGATCAAGACGGCGCTCGCACCACCGTACACCGCAGGCATGGATCCCGTCCAGGTCATCGAGGAATACTATGTCGGACAGAGCGAGCTCGATATCCAGAAGCTCGAGGCGAGTCTGGCAGGCAGGGCGAAGAGTCCAGTCTCGATGGAAGTGTCGAACCTGTTCGTCACACGCCAGATGCGACTTGCATACGAAGGGATCAACACCGTCATACCGGCTCCGCAGTGGAACGCCGAAGGCCGGCCGGACATACCGGACTATGCGTACATCTACGGAGTGGACGATGTGCGCGTGCACCAGACCGGCGACGACACATGGACGGCGGTCTCGACGCTCTACTCCCCCTACGACTACGAAGCGAAAGCCTCGGAAACGGAGGCTGCGGCAGGAACGGAGACTTCCGAACAGCCGGTGACTTCCAAGACGATATATCTGTACGAACAGACGCAGGAGTTCACGTTGCAGTGGAACAAGCGCGGCTGGTGGGAGATTGTCCGCATCGGGGATCTCCACTATACTCCGGCAGGAACGCTTACCGTAGGAGTCGTGGCTGGATCGAGGCCGACGCTCGGCGGCGCAGCGGCAAGCTCGATGCAATGAGGCTCATGTCCCGAGATAGGATCCGACCAGCGCGCGGATTCCGTCGAAGTCCTCCGGATACATCCAGTTCACTTCGGCGAAGCTCTTGAAGAATGTGTTCTGGCGTTTTGCGTAGAGACGACTGTTTCGGATAATCTGGGAGGCGATGCCGTCGATGGACAGTTCACCGCCACGCATCGCCCGGAAGAACTCCTGGTAGCCGATTCCCTGCATTCCCGGCCAGGAATCCTGCGCCCCCATCCGGACCAGCTCGCGGATTTCATCGACCAATCCTTGTTCGAACATCTGGGCGACGCGCAGTTCTATCCTGCGGTTCAGCTCATCGCGTTCGCGGTGTAATCCGATGATCAGCGGCTCCATCCCGCTACGCGGTGTGTCGGGGACGGTGAACGAGGAGAGGGGGCGGCCCGAACATTCATAGACTTCCAGCGCGCGGGTGACGCGATAGGCGTCCGCCGGATGGATCCGGGCGGCGCTGACAGGATCCACGGCCTGCAGCCGAGCGTAGCACCAGGGAAGACCACGATCCTCCAGCAAGGCCTGCACCATCTGCCTGTTCGCGGGATCGGAAGGCGGGGCTTCGCTCAGCCCGTAGAGAAAATGCTTGAAATAGTACGCAGTGCCCCCGCATACGATCGGAATCCGCCCCTGCGCCGTAATTTCAGAGCATGCCTGGTCGGCGAGCCGGATGAAGTCTCCCACCGAGAACTGTTCCCAGGGATCGTACAGATCAACGAGGAAATGGGGGATTTCATTCCGGAGCTGGAGAGACGGCTTGGCCGACCCGATGTCAAGATACCGATATACCTGCATCGAATCGGCGTTGATGATCGAGAACCCTGAATGGAAAAGGCGGGAAAGCAGTTCGGTCTTGCCTACGCCGGTAGGACCGAACAGGAACACGACCCGTTGCGAAGCTGCACGAGCCGGTCCGTCAGTCCTTGTTGTCGAACGTGTACTCGATTTCGTCATTCAAGACTCTTTCAAGCACGGTGGAGACGATCTTGCCGTTGTTCTCCTCGATTTCCCGACCGCCGCCGTTGGGGCTGCTGAGGATCGTAGCCTCCTTGATGGCGACACAGGTCATTTCATAGACATTCGTCTGCTTGTCGATAAGCGTGTCCAAAGGAATGCTCAAGGTATATTCTCCTTCCGTCGGAACGGTATTGATGTTCGAGTATTGCGCAAGATACTACTATACCGTTTTTCCCCGTCTTTGTACAGTCCTGCCAAAGAGGCGAGGTAGGTATCGGACTATGTGCGTCGTTTCGTCCCCACGCTTTAACAGCTACATAATCTATGCCACAACCCCAAAACCACACGCTAGCCACCCCAGAGTGGTTTTTTCATGCCCATACCTGTAGCTTTTAAAAAACAATATGCTTCATCTCCCTGGTCCTCCAACGGCTGCTGGAGCTGCGGCTCGGCTGGCGATACTCGTCCAAGTCGATCCAGCGGCCGCGTCCCCATCATCGATTCGAACAAGCGGCGCAAGCAGCAGCGCGTGCTCTCGCCAGCCGAGAAGCAACGGTTCAAGATACGTTCCACCGTAGAACGCTCCAATTCCCATCTGAAGGATTGTCTGATCTCCACGAAGATCATGGTACGGGGGCCGGAGAAGGTGTCCCATTGCCTGATGACCGGCGTGCAGTGTCTTGCGGCGATCAAGATATTGCAGTATTGCATCCTGCCGGACCTACAGGAAACGGCATAGCGACAGGAAGAACGATAGCGATTCCACCTGTCGGGGGACAGGTGCGTCTTCCCATGCCCGACCGACGGGAGATTCGGAGTGATCTTTCGTTCAAGGCCGCAAACCAGCCGGTCTGACACTTCGGTTTGAAGATAATGACATCAGTTCAGGCAGGCAGATTCACGATGCTCGCTCTTTTTGCAAGAGTCTCAGCATATTAGATGTTCGCTGTAAAAAGTGTGATATAATCTCTGATTATCGTTGCTATTTCTGATTATGTGTGCTTTACTGTGCCTGTATCATAGTCTGGGGGTGTATCCATGTACCGATTCGCCATTGAAAGACTATATAAATGGAAACAAAGCAAGCACCGCAAGCCGCTGATCATTGAGGGCGCGCGGCAGGTCGGCAAGACCTGGCTGATGAAAGAATTCGGCTCCAAGGCGTATGAAAATACTGTATATATTAACTTCGACTCCAATTCAAGGATGGCGGAGCTTTTTGCGTCCGACCTGAACACCGACCGCCTTGTCATGGGGCTGGAGCTTTATGCCGGTCATAAGATTGACGCTGAGAATACGCTGCTGATTTTTGACGAGGTGCAGGAGGTGCCGAGAGCGCTTTCCTCCCTCAAATATTTTTATGAGAACGCGCCACGGTATCATATTATCTGTGCAGGTTCGCTGTGGGGCATTGCACTCCATGGAGGCACGTCGTTTCCCGTGGGCAAGGTGGATTTTCTCAAGCTCTATCCGCTGTCTTTCCGAGAATTTCTGATGGCGACCGGCAATGAGCGGTTCGCTGAGCAGCTTGACAAGCAGGATTATGAGATGATCACATCTTTTAAGCAGACCTACATCGACGCGCTCAAGCACTACTATTTCGTGGGCGGTATGCCGGAAGCTGTCGTGAACTTTTCCGAAAACAAGGACTTCAACGAGGTGCGGGAGATCCAAAAGCGTATCTTAGCGGCATATGAGCAGGATTTTTCCAAACACGCGCCCTATGAGATCGTGCCGAAAATCCGCATGATCTGGAACAGCATTCCGTCTCAGTTGGCAAAGGAAAATAAAAAGTTTATTTACGGCCTTGTCCGCGAGGGCGGTAGGGCGAAGGAATACGAGACAGCGATCATGTGGCTCACTGATTGCGGGCTGGTGCACAAGGTCAGCAGGGTAAACGCCGCAGGAATCCCGCTGAAAGCCTATGAAGACTTGCGGGCATTCAAGCTGTTTCTTGTGGATGTGGGGCTGCTTGGCTGTATGACCGGCCTGAGGCAACGCACGCTGCTTGACGGCAACGACATGTTCACCGAGTTCAAGGGCGCGCTGACTGAGCAGTATGTCTGCCAGCAGTTCAAAGCCATTGAGGATTTGGGCGTTTATTATTATACCAACGACCGCGGCTCCTGTGAGGTGGATTTCGTCATCGATACCGGCGAAAAAGTCATCCCGGTGGAGGTCAAAGCCGAGGTCAATCTCAAAGCCAAAAGCCTGCGAGTGTATAAAGATAAGTTCGAACCGGAAATCTGTGTCCGCACATCCATGGCAGACTATAAAAAGGAAGACTGGCTTACAAATCTGCCGCTGTATGCGGTAGAAGAGATTCAACAGGTTTTTCATAACAGGTCATAAGTTGCAGGAGTCAACTACTTCGAATCCAGGAAGGCAAGCGCACCGCCGGAGGGATTCAACTCGATGATAAGCCTGATCAAGCACAGGGCGAGGTAGGCATCGGACTATGTACGTCGTTTCGCGCCTCGACGGAGCGCTTCTTCGACGATCAGTTCCGCCACATCCTCAGGAGCAAGCGAGTCGGTCTCGATCACCATGTCGGCTACGGAGGACGCATCCTCATTGTCGATGCCGTAGATGCGCTTGTATCGGGTGGTGTCGCGGCGGTCCCGACGCGCCGTCTCCTCCAGGCGCTGTTCGTAGGATCCACCCTCGCGTCGGTGGATGCGTCGGGCGCGTTCTTCGGTCGTGGCGGTCAGATAGACCTTCAGGTCGGCCTGATCGAGCATCCAGATAGCAAGACGAGAACCGAGGACGCAGTCCTCCTGCTCCATGGCCATGGCCACCTGGCGGGCGTCCAGTTCCTTGTCGATGGAGTCGTCCTTCTCGGCCATATGGCAGAAATCCCAGAATTCGATCCCTCGTTCCTGCGCCATGTTGCGGAACGTGAAGTTGATCATGGGATAGCCGAGCCGCTCGGCGACAAGGGTGGTGACGGTGGTATTGCCGCACCCGCTTTTTCCAGAAATGGCGATTCGCATGGGAGCCCCCTACTCTCTCTACTTATTCTATATTCCGGATCTGCTCCCTGATATTCTCCAGGGAGTCCTTCATTGCCACGACCTGCAGATTGACTTCTACCATCTGGCTCTTGCTACCGATGGTGTTGATTTCGCGATTCATCTCCTGGCACAGGAAATCGAGCCGCTTGCCAACCGGTTCTGCGTTGTCCAGCAACTTGCCGAATTCTTTCAGATGGGTGCCAAGTCGTACGATCTCCTCGTTGACCGAA
Source organism: Spirochaetales bacterium Spiro_02 (assembly GCA_001604275.1). Classification (GTDB taxonomy): domain Bacteria; phylum Spirochaetota; class Spirochaetia; order Sphaerochaetales; family Sphaerochaetaceae; genus Spiro-02. The sequence continues at coordinate 53,635 of LVBD01000008.1, read as the reverse complement.
TACTTGACGAGCATGACGGCCACTTCCTGCAGGAACCGGCCTTCGTCGTAGCCTTGGGAACCGAGCATCTCCTCGAACCGGGAACGAAGGTTCGTCTTGACCATATCCTCCAGTTCCCGAGCATGGGTTCTCACCACGTCGAGACCGCCCGAGAGCTTGCCGGACAGGAGCGAGAGATCCCGCTTGGTTGCCTCCCCCTCCCGTGCCTTGCTCGCGCCGAACTGCTGCAACGCGGCATCCAGCGCCTGGAACAGCGGCAGGCGGTATATCTCGGCGTCGTTCTGACGGATGCTGGTTATGACGCCTTCGGCTTGGGCGAAATCGGACAAGTCGTAGACAGGGGCGTCCATTCCGATCACCCGGGCGATCTCGTCGTACGCGGCCTTGTACCTGAGCACAGCCTGGTCGTCGACCACCACCTGCATGTCGCTCGCCAACTGCTTGACCCGGACGGACACTTCCACGTGTCCGCGCCCCGCATGCTGTTTGACACGTTCGTCGATCTCAATCTCAAACGGAGCAAGATAGTACGGGATATTGTGGACGATGTCGAGGAAACGGTTGTTGTAGGACTTCACTTCGACGGAAATCTGGAACTGTTCGGTCTGGATCTCGTGGTATCCGTACCCGGTCATGCTCTTCATCGGCTATACTCCATTGTGCGATTCTTGACGAATCCGGGCCACGGCGAGGGACAACGCCCGGTTGTTGCCGGCTCCCATGGTAATACACAAATCGCCTTGTTGCAACCAGCCGGCAAGGATGGCTGCGGCCTGCGCGTCATCCTGGGCATAGACAACAGCCGCCAATCGCGTACGCATCGAACGCAGCATTCTGTCTGAAAGCGCGTCGGCTAGGGCGCGGGAAATATCGTCGTTCGGAGAGACATCGTGTCGAGCCGATGCGTAGGTAGCCTGGACGATGACTCGGTCGGCCTGGGACAGTGCGGCGACAAAGTCGTCGAAGTAGGCCTTGCTTCTGCTGGCGGTGTGGGGAGAGAACGCCACGACCAGCGTCCTGGAGGGGAAGCGCATCCGCAACGATGCCAGCGTGGCCCGAATTTCCGTCGGATGGTGCGCATAGTCGTCGATATACGTTATTCCATCCTGCTCCAGGACGATTTCGCTTCTGCCGATGCATCCGGGAAAGGCCGAGGCATCGTTGAGCATCGCCCCCAGGACGGTGGCGAGCGCTTCGTCGCAGACTAGCGCATCCGGTTCCAGATAGAGGCGCGGGTTCGGCCGGTCGAGCAACATGCAGGTCGCCAGCAGTGCGCCTCCGACGATGTCGCCGATCAATTCCCTGCCGAACAGCTGTGCAAAGAAGCACCGCCCTTGCAGCAGCGCGACCTCGTAGCCGGCCTTGCCGGCGGGGATGTCCCGGTGCCACAGGCCCGATGCTTCGCGGATTGCGAACGGTCCGTTCTCGCGGAAGCCGTATTGAATGACCATCAGATCGGGACGGTTCCGCTTCGCCCAAGCGGCGAGTTCCTTCGCGCCGGCATCGTCCGAACAACAGATCAGGAAGCCGTTTTTCGCCAGATGCGACACGAACGTTCGAAACGAAGCCTTGACCGCGGCGATATTCGGGAAGTAGTCTGGATGATCGTGCTCTACGGTGGTGACAAGCGCACCGCGCACTGTGTAGGCAAGGAAATGGTCTTCATATTCACACGCCTCCAACAATCCGACTTCGGAACCTTGCCAGATGCCTGCTACTTGCGGATGGCCGTCACGGCTCTGTACAGCGGCGCCATAGAGGGCAAAGAACGGGTATTCCTTGCGGACCGGGCGGGAAAGCAGCCAGGCGGCGCAACCGGTGGTGGTGGTCTTTCCGTGGGTGCCGGCCACAGCGTAGCAGACGCATTGTTCCGACATGGCGGCGAGCATCCGGGGATAGGTCAGCACTTCGATTCCACGTCTCACGGCTTCCGCCAATACAGGACAGCTCTCAATCTTCCATGCGCTCGAATGGACGACCAGCGCGGCGTCGGCTGGCAGGAGGACTGAATCGAACCCGATGGAAACAGGAATCGCGGCATCCGAAAGCAGTGCGTCGGTTGCGAATACTTCGGCGGTATCGCAGCCTGTCACATCGGCTCCGGCATGGGAAAGCAACACGGCGAGTGACGCCATGCCCGTCCCTTTGATCCCGACAAGAAACACATGCTTTCCAGTAAAATCCATCGCGAGCCTCCGTACGTGCAACGGAATCAGTATACAGCATGTAGCATGCAAGGAGAAAGTCGCGGATCATGATCTGCTACGAGTTTTTCAGAGCCTGATGCAAATGCTGAACGTGGCGCCACCAGGAGGAAACGCGACGGCGCCTACATTTTTTCCATCAAGGCTTCCGGAGGGATGTTCCATCGTCCTACAGGACGTCCAGGAAGGGGCTCATGGCATGAACACCCTCCGATCATTTCTCCGGGCACAAAAAAAGACTGCCGAAAGGACAGCCTTTTCAACGGAACGCAGATCGCCTCAGGCGTTCTTGATCTTCGCACTGCACTGCTTACAGATCTTCTTCTTCTCGCCGTCGAACTCCGCTTCGTAGAGCACCTTGATTCCGGTGCGCTTGCACACCGGGCAATCGCCGCGCCCATGATTCTTCTCCTTCCGGATTCCGGTCCCTCTATGTGCCTTGGCCATATGTGTAACTCCTTGCTTGGTATAAAACGCTACCGTATGACTATACTTGCGTACATCGGCTATGTCAAGGAGTCGCCGGCAGTATGCACCGAGGAAGGATCCGCTACATGGAGAAGCTCAGCGCAAGGGACCACAGGACGGAGTCTGCGTCGCTCGTTTCGCCTAGATACCATGACACGGGGATTTGGCAGAACAGGTCGACGCTGAAGTTCTCCAGGCCGGCACCCAAGCCGAACGTCTGGAGGGCGTCGGCGGCCGAAAACGAGAACATCTTCTCAAGACTCGCCTTCTGTTCGACATAGCCGGTACGCAGGTATACTGACCAGTCGGGGTACAGCTGGACAGTCAGTTCCGCACCGAGGCGAAGCTCGCGGGTATCGTCGTCGCCGAGATGGTAGAAGTCGCCGGCGCACTGGAACACGAGCATGCTCAGCTGGTTGTCGCGGGTATAGGTGGGGGTCTTGAAGGAGACGCCGCAGGTCAGCGTGTCGAACACTCCCGTGCCCGACAGGACCGCTGTGTCGGCACCACTGGAGGACACGAGGCTTTCGGTGCACAGCCCCATGCTGACCCAGTCGTTGTTCAGCTGGATGCCTAGCCCGATGTTGAAGAAGTCGGAATTCTCGACAGGAACGTAGCGTTCGAGCAAGGTTTGGGTCAGATAGCCGAAGAACGGATTCTGTTCAGAAATCGTGATGTTCTCACGTACCGATCGGTTGCCACCGCGCAGGAAGGCGCCGATGCCGAGGTTCCTGAAGCCGAATGCGAAATCCAGCTGGATCAAGGAATGGTAATATGCGTCATACGTGGCGGAGGTTCCGTCGATCGTCCGGTTTGAGAGACGATTGTCCAGCTGGATGGTGAGACCGAGGTTCCGACCGGAAAAGGAAAGGTCGAAGCCGAATTCCGACTGCTGCATCAGCGCCACGGGTTCCCCAGCCTGCATGGCGGCCGGAACGACGGCGTCGCCGAAGCTGACGGAGGCGTAGAAACTGGAATCTTTCTCCAGCCCGCGGAAGTAGAGGGCCGCCGGATTGGATGTCATGGAGGCATGGGTCTCCGAAAGCGACACACCGACCAGCCCCATTCCCTTCGAACGGACCGAACCTGCGTCGGGCAACGCCGATGCATGCGGGGAAGACGCTGCGAAAAGCAGGATCGCGCAGACCAGAGCTCCGGTTCGCTGTATCCGTCGTCTTTTCATTCCTTCCCTCCCCGCGGAGTCGTTCACGCCAGCAGTTTCCCGATCGCCTTCGCCAGCTGGTCAGGACAGGAAGTGTCGCGCCGCCCGCAGGTGATGCCCGCCAGCTTGTCCTTGACCTCGGATGCAGGCTGTCCGACGCACAGGGCCGCCAGACCCTTGTGGTTGCCATCGCACCCTCTGACGAACTCCACGCCCGTCACGATACCTTTCTCATCTATGGAAACGGAGATGCTCGTCGCGCAGATCCCCGATGGTCTGTATGTGATGTTTTTCTCGCTCATGTCGCAGTAGACTCCGCATTCAGCATAGCAAAAAAAGCCGAGGTCCGCCATCCCATTCCGGCATTTTTCGACAAGGGGGGGGGGAATGCAGGGTCGCGCCTTCGGGAAAAGACGCCGGAAGCGCAGACATGATCCGCCGGTAAAGGAATCGGGACTCTCCCCGACTGGTATCGACCATGACGAGATCGCGTACGATCCCGATTGCGCGGTCGCCGGAATCTTGCTACGATGGACGTATGAGACGACTAGCGGAACTCTGCTCCCTGCTCGCCGGCCCCGCGGACCGGCTGCTCCCCACCGACATCGAGGCGGGGAGCGTCGATTACGAACTGTCCACACTCACCTACGACTCACGGACCTGCCGCGACGGCTGCGCGTTCTTCGCCTTCGACGGCATCCATACCGACGGACAACGCTATATCGACCAAGCCATCGAGCTCGGAGCCCGCCTGGTCGTCTGCCCTTCGGAACCTGCCACAGTAACCGACGGCGTGCAGTATCTGGTCACTTCCCACCCCAGACGGATGTTCGCACGGTTCTCCGAAGCATGGTTCGACCATCCGTCGAAAGCAATGCGCATCGTCGGCGTGACCGGAACCGACGGGAAAAGCAGCACCTGCGACTTCTTGTGGCAGATGCTGGAAAGCAGGGGGATCCGAGCAGGGTTGCTGGGCACTGTGGCAATGGACGACGGATCGACGCACGGACCGAGCCCCTACCGGCAGAGCACCCCCGAAGCATTCGAAATCCAGGCGTTCCTCGACCGCTGCCGGCGCAACGGACTGAAGACCGTGATCCTTGAAACAACCAGCCATGCGCTGAGCGAACAGTACGACCGGCTGGCCGGCATAGAATACGCATGCGCCGTCTATACCACGATCAGCAGCGAGCACCTCGAGTTCCACAAGACCTTGGACGCCTACGTCGAAGCCAAACTCAACCTGGCCCGCAGGATCGCCGACGACGGTTGCCTCGTCCTCTGCGACGACAACCCCTACGCCGCACGGATCCTTGGCGCCGCGCCGGAGCACGCTACCGTCGTCACCTGCCATATCGGTTCCGAAGAAGATCAGGCGCAGACAGCCATAAGGGCGGACATCCTCGACAAGACCCTCGAAGGCTGCTCCTTCGTCCTCCGCGGAACCCCAGGAAGGATCTATCGCTTTCCCATCGGTTCCCCCGTGTTCCTGAGCAACGCCATCGAAGCGCTGACGGCCGCCTCCCTGCTGACCGGCGAACCGATCGAAACCCTCGCCCCGGCGATCGAAGACATCCGTCCGGTGCCCGGACGGTTCAACATGATACCGAACACCCTCGGATTCACAGTAATCGTCGACTTCGCCCATACCGCCGACGCATTCTCCCGCCTGATGGGAGAACTGCACGCCATGGCCCCGTCCGCCCGCCTGATCGCCGTATTCGGAGCCGCCGGGGAACGCGACACCAGCAAACGAGCCCCGATGGGCAGGCAGGCGGCCACGTGGTGCTCGGTCATCTACCTTACCGACGAAGACCCGCGCAACGAACCCTCGCAGGCGATCTTCGATGACCTCGAGGCGGGCATCCCCGCCAGCCTCGCATCCAGGCGGGAGATCCATAGGATCGCCGACCGCAGACAGGCCATCGCCGACGCCCTCTCCGAAGCCCGGGAAGGGGACATCGTTCTGTTCCTCGGCAAAGGACATGAACGGAGCATCGAATACGAGAACGGACGGAAACTGCCCTGGGACGAAACGCAGACGATCGCTCAGGAGCTCGCACGCCTGACCGCCTGCAAGGAGAACTGCCAGCTATGAGCCGCATCGCACTCCTGTACGGAGGCCGCTCAACGGAACACGAAGTATCCGTCGATTCGGCGAAGAACATATTCCAGGCACTGATCGGAAGCGGTTTCGACGTAACATGCGTCGGCATCGCGAAGGACGGCACCTGGCACCTGCAGGATCCGGCGGACACGCACGACGGCCTGCCCGGCGTCGTGACGCGCAGGGACGGCGACGACGTGTACGTCAAGCCCGGACTCGGACTGTGGGATGCGAACGGACGGCTTGCGATCGACGCCGTACTGCCGGTCACGCACGGCACCGAAGGGGAGGACGGCCGCCTGCAAGGCCTCTGCGACCTGGCCCATCTGCCCTGCGTGGGTTGCGATGCCCCTAGCAGCACCGTCGGCATGCACAAGGACATGGCCAAACGGCTGTTTTCCGCCGTCGGAATCCCCGTAGTACCGTCCATCATGTTGCGCAGGGAAGACATGGCATGGCTTGCCGACAACGACGACGCCACGCTGCCCCGCTTCATCGAATCCTTCATCGACCGCACCATCACCGCCCGCCCCCATACCGCGACCAGGGAAGAACTGTTGCGGATGACCGTGGCAGGGACACTGGGCGAATCGGTGGTCGTGAAACCTGAGGCGGGAGGCTCTTCGGTCGGTGTGACGATCGTCAGGGACCTCGACGACCCGTCGGAGTTCGACCGCACGGGCCGCGAACTACTTCAGGCGATCGCGACCGCGGCCGCAGTATGCGACACAGTGCTGATAGAAACGCTCGTGTCCCCGATGGAAGAAGTCGAGTGCGCGGTCCTGGAGACACCCGACGAAGGACTGGTGGTCGGCGGCCCCGGCATGGTATGCAATCCAGGACAGACTGAAAGCGGCTTCCTATCGTACGAACAGAAATACGGATCCGACATGCCCGCCACGATGCGCATCCCCGCCCCGATTCCCTGGAGGACGGCGCAACGGATCAAGGACTACGCTACCTTGGCGTTCAGAACCATAGGAGCCAACGGCTACGCCCGGGTGGACTTCTTCGTTGTCAAGGACACCGATGCGGAACCTGGACAACTGCGCGGTCAGCGGATATTCCTCAACGAGATCAACACGCTGCCTGGCATGACGAAGACCAGCCACTACCCACGTCTGATAGCTTCCCAAGGCTACGACATGCCTACGATGATACGGACTGCCATACAGGAGGCCATCGACAGGTTCGACCGGCTTGAGCGACTGAACCATACGCTGTAGGAGGAACCCATGGACCAGGAACCGATCTTCTTCCATGTCGACATGGACGCCTTCTTCGCCGCGGTCGAACAACGGGACCATCCCGAGTACCGGGGCAAATGCCTGATCGTCGGCGGAACGGGCCCCAGATCCGTAGCCTCGACATGCTCCTATGAAGCACGCAAGTTCGGCGTGCATTCGGCCATGCCGATGACACAGGCACTACGGCTCTGCCCCCAGGCGATCGTCGTTCACGGGGACATGGCAAAATACCACAAGGTCAGCCGCCAGATCATGGGGATATTCGAACAGTTCAGTCCGGACATCGTGCAGGTGTCGATCGACGAAGCGTTCCTCGACATGACCGGCACCCGCAGGCTCTACGGGTTGCCGCGCGATGCGGCGATGCTGCTCAAGCGCCGGGTAAAGGAAGAGACGCAACTGACCATATCGGTGGGGATCGGCCCGTCGAAATTCATCGCGAAGCTGGCCAGCGACTACCGCAAGCCTGACGGACTATGCAGGGTGTCGCCCGGCCGAGAGACCGAGTTCGTCGATGCGATAGGCCTGAAAAAACTCTGGGGGATCGGCAAGAGCACCCTCGACGCGCTTGCCAGACACCATGTCTCCACGACCGCGCAACTACGGGAGATCTCGCTGGACACCCTGCGGAGGCTCTTCGGCCAGGCGCAGGGGGAATACCTGTACAAAGTGTGCCGCGGCATCGACCCGGGCATCTACTCGGGCGAAGCGAAGAGCCATTCGATCAGCAGCGAACAGACGTTCCCCGTCGACATCGGCGACGAAGATATCCTGTCCCAGTGCCTGCTGCAGATGAGCCATGAAATTCTCGCCAGATCGCTGGAAGAACAGGTGATGGCCAGGACCGTGGGCGTCAAGATCCGGTTCAGCGACTTTACGACGATCAGCGTTCAGAAGACTCCGACCTTCCCCCTGTACAGCGCGGAACAGGTATACGAACTTGCGAAGGAACTGCTCCTGTCGAAGTGGAAGCCGGGAATTCCGATCAGATTGCTTGGTGTCGGACTGTACCAGACGTACAAAGGCGACGCCCCGATGCAGGAGGAACTGTTCGAAGACATCAGCAAGAAACAACGGGAGATCGAAAAAGTGGTCCTGAAGCTCAACAGCAAGGGCCGCGAGGTCCTCAAGGCGACGAACATGGGCGGATACGTACCGTCGGTGGGCAAGCGACAGAAGCGCGAAGGCGGCGCGAAAGGCATGTCGCCGTCGGATGTCGTCGAAGATCCCTGACGGGGGGGAATCTTGACAAACGACGCTCTTCCATGTTCTGCTGACGGTATCCTGCGGGAAGGAGAGACCATGCGCTATAGTTTCCTCTAGTCGCGTCACAGCCCGACTGTTCCAGCCGTAACCGCGCCGGCCGCAAAGACCGGCATTGTCCGTCGTCGCGTCGCGACAACGGATGCGACGTTTCCGCCTGTAGTACGTTCCGATTCATTCCGGACAGGCGGCATGAGGAGATGCTTCCTTGAAATCCATCAGAGAAACGCCGAAAGCGAAATGGTTGCTTCCGGCCGTCCTGTTTCTTGCGAGCCAGACCGTATCGATGTTCGGCTCGATGCTCGTCAGCTTCGCCATCACATGGGAACTGACTCTCAGCACATCCTCCGGCAAGGTCATGATGATCTCCGTGCTCTGCAGCTGTCTGCCGCAAGTGCTCATATCCCCGTTGGGAGGAGTATGGGCCGACCGGTACAACCGCAAGGTCCTGATCATAGCGTCCGATCTATTCATAGCGGTGGCCACGCTGGTCCTCGCCTATTTCCTTTTCAGCGGATACGAGGCCTTGTGGCTGGTCTATCTGGTGCTGACGGTGCGGTCCGCGGGCCAGGGAATCCAGTCTCCGGCCGTGCAGGCGATCGTCCCGCAGATGGTCCCGCAGCAACAGCTGACGCGGTTCAACGGCATCACCAGCACGCTCCAGTCGATCATCTCACTGGCGGCTCCTGCCGCAGGAGGCCTGATACTGTCGGCACTCGGGTTCACGTGGTCGCTGCTCGTGGACGCCACCACCGCCATACTGGCGATCGTGATCATGCTGTTTTTGCGGGTGCAGCCGTACGAGCGGAAGCAGGCATCCCTGACACTGTTCCACGACCTGAAGGAAGGCATGCTGTATGTGAAGCGCGACGCAGTCATTTCGACGGTGCTCAAGTTCTTCGGAGCGTACATCCTGCTGCTCACTCCGGCGATCTTCCTCACCCCGCTTCTGGTGGAACGGACGTTCGGTTCCGAAGTCTGGCGACTAACTGCCAACGAGCTGTCGTGGTCGATCGGGACGTTGGCCGGCGGAGCGTTCGTGTCGATCTGGGGCGGATGGAAGAACAAGATCGTGACGATGTCCTTCGGCGCGCTGTGGTTCGGCCTGATGTTCGGTCTGATGGGGATAGCAGGAAACTTCACGTTCTATCTCGCCCTGATGGTCGTCGCGGGACTGTTCATGCCGCTGATGGCCACCGCATCCACGGTCCTGATCCAGGAAACGACCGAGCCAATGTTCATGGGACGGGTCTTCTCGCTGTGGAGCATGATCAGCAATCTGGTGGCTCCGGCGGGAATGCTGGTCTACGGTCCGCTCGCGGACCGGATTCCGGTGCAGTGGATCATGGTCGGTTCGGGAGCGCTGCTTGCGGCGCTGGGGGTCTGGCTGTTGGGCAAGCGGTCTCTGGCGGCGTCGGAAGCCCATGGGAACGCAGCGCCGTACCATCCGACAGGCGAGGATGCGGCGGGCTCTCCTTCCGTTCTGCCGGACGAGGGGTCCGGTCTGTAGGAACCGGCCGGGTCCACAGCAAGCCATGTAGCGCCGCCAGTCGTCCGATGGCGATTTTTTCCTCGGAGACAGGACGCCGACCTGCGCCAAATGAAAGAATTCCATGTTTTTAGCCGTGAATTTCCATTATTTCATGGAGTAATGTTTGCACCTTCCAGAAACTTATTGTACAGTGTCGATATACTCCGTGAGCCGATTCTCCACCCGCCGCATCAACCGGACACACAGCGACGCCAATGAAAAACGGCCGCCAGGGGATCTGTTGCTTACGAAAAACACAATCGCCGGAAGGAGGATCCCAATGTCCAACAAGTATGTCAAGCTCACCTCGAAACGTCGCGAGAAACCCAAGTCGTCCTACGTCATGTACGATGGGGTCCAGATGACTTCCACCGAACGTGAAGCGCTTCTCAGAAAGAAAGCGTCGGAAAAGAAGCAGAGCGAGGCCGCGAATCCGGCTCCGAAGCCTGCGGTGACGAAAGGACAGATCATCGAGCAGCCGACGCAAAGGACATCCTCACCTTCCGGAAAGTATAAGAAACCAGGACCATGCAAGCGGTTCTTCATGTGGCTGTTCGGCAGGAACAGGAAGCCGTCGTCCGCACCACCGAAGCAGGGGAAACAGGGCGATGACAATCAGTCCGACAAGAAGCAGGAAACATCGGCGCGATCCGAAACGATCGTAATGGAGACTACGGTGGTCGAGACTCCTATGAAGATCGTGGAAGAGTCCGTGGTGGCCCAAGTGGTAGAAGCGCCGCGACAGGATGCGCAGGAATCGGCGGAGGAAGCCGTCGTCGAACCGGCGGACGCTTTTGAAGCGGTGTCGGCGGAGCCTGAAGACGAAGAGATAGCTGCGGTCGAAGAGGCCGAGGCGGTGGAACAGGCGGAAGCGGCGACGATCGGCGAAGAGGAGCCCTCGCAACAATTTGCGGAGGCGATCGTAGCGGAAGACCGTGAGGCAAAGCAGGCCTCTTCGGAACAGGTAGTCGAACTGTATCAGAAACTGAAACGCGTTCCGAAGCTCGAGTTGCTCCGATTCGCCCGTCAGACGGCCGCGGGAGCGGATGCGGCGATCAAGGAGCATCGCGCGATCGAGGCCGAACTGGAACGGATTGAGACGGAACTGAAAGCGGCCAAGACTCCCAAGGATGCTTCCGACGATCTTCGCAAGGAACTGAACGGCAAGCGAGCCGCATTGCGCAAGGAACGGGACGCCTTCCGCCGCAAGGGTCTGATCGCCTGCGAGAAAGCGATCAGTCTGGAACGGGCAAGCGACGAGTATTCGGCCGTCGCGTCCTGGCTACTGGAGAAGGAAGTGGACTACCGCAAGGAACCTCGTCTCAATCCCGTCGATCCAGACTTGTCTGAGAACATCATCCCTCTGAGCGAACGGGTAGCCCATAGCTCCGTACCGGGAGTAGCGAAGGAACGAATCGAGGAGTTGAAAGAAACTCTCTAGCGAAACAGCATCCGTATTCGCCGGATTTCACGGTTCTCCGACATTTAGAGTGGCTGTCCCGTATGTCGCGCTCGTACGCGACTGAGGGATGGCTCTTTTTTTGATTCGATGCAAGCGAACAAATCCGCGGCATCATATCAGCCGCCGCCATTCCTTGTAATGATCGAGGGCTTCCCGAGGGCAGAGGAGTTTTATCCCGGCGAAATGCTTTCCGCCCTGGAAAGTTGCACCCCTTCCCATATAGATATGCCGTCATGGGGACGGCCGGCCTGTGCGGTGTCTTGGAATTTCTCGATCAACCCAATCTTATTATACATATTTATAAAAATGTCTTAAAAAAAGACATTACTATTCATTTGTACAATATCCATATCTCCAATCAGCGGTAAATTGTAAACAAAGGACACACAAAGGGGATACGGTATGGACAAAACGTATGGTGAAATCGTAAAGAGCTGGGGCTTGAAGAAGGCGATCGGTTGGCTCGATTCGAATCCTGACGAAAACATCCCGAAAATCCTGGATTGGCTGGACAAGTTGGACAAGGAACACTCGCAGGCGAAAAAGATACAGCTGATCCGCGATGAGATGCAGAAACCGGACGGAAACTGGGCCACGCTGATCAGGAGCCTATGGACGGATGTCGACGCATCGGTGAGGAAGAAGATGTTCGAGAACTTCATCATCAATGCGACGATCATCGGCATGAAGCGACAGAAAGCGTATCGGGAGAAATACGGATGCAGCGTCCCGTGGGCGATCCTGATGGATCCCACTTCGGCCTGCAACCTCCACTGCACCGGCTGCTGGGCAGCAGAATACGGCAACAAGCTCAATCTCACCCTCGAACAGTGGGATTCGATCATTACCCAGGGCAAGGAAATGGGGACGTTCATGTACATCTACAGCGGCGGGGAACCGATGGTACGGAAGAACGACATCATCAAGATGTGCCGCAAGCATCCGGACTGCATGTTCCTGGCATTCACCAACGGAACGTTGTTCGACGATGCGTTCGCCGACCAGATGCTGGAAGTCGGCAATTTCATCCCGGCCATCAGCGTGGAAGGATTCGAGGAGTCGACCGACGACCGTAGGGGGAAAGGGACCTATGCGGCGGTCGTCAGGACGATGGATATCCTCAGGACGCACAAGCTGCCGTTCGGCATCTCCTGCTGCTACACCAGCAAGAACTATCAGGATATCGGCAGCGAGAAGTATTTCGACGACATGATCGCCAAGGGAGCGAAGTTCGCATGGTTCTTCACCTACATGCCCGTCGGTGCCGACGCAGTCCCCGACCTGATGGTCACCGCCGAACAACGGGCGTTCATGTATGACCGGATCAGAGAGTTCCGCAAAACGAAGCCATTGTTCACGATGGACTTCTGGAACGACGGGGAGTTTGTCGGAGGGTGCATCGCAGGAGGCAGGTACTACCTGCACATCAATGCGAACGGCGACATCGAGCCGTGCGCGTTCATCCATTATTCGGACAGCAACATCAAGGACAAGACGCTGCTCGAGGCGTACCAGTCGCCGCTGTTCATGGCCTATCACAAGAACCAACCGTTCAACGACAACATGCTCCGGCCCTGCCCGCTGCTGGACAATCCGACGAGACTCCCGGAGATGGTGGAAGCTTCCAAAGCTGCATCGACCGATCTGAAGAATCCGGAGGATGTACACGTTCTAGCCGGCAAATGCACCGAAAAGGCCGAGAAATGGGCGGTTACGGCCGATGAAATCTGGAAGGAGCATCCGCGCTACAGCAAACGGACCCGTTAGCGGGCGCCGTTCTTCTGTAGAGGATATATTTCGCTACGGCCGTCGGACAGCCTGCCCCTTCACCGTCCGGCGGCCGTCATTATCATGAACATGAGCGCGATGTGCGTCCGTCCGATTCCACGACGGCGTATCATGCGTGTCCGAGCAACAGGAAGAAGATCGTCACGACGAGGGACAGAGCGATACGATACCACCCGAAGACGCTGAAATCGTGCTTGCGTACATAGCCGACAAGGAAGCGGATCGCGACCAGCGACACGATGAACGCTGTCAGGCATCCGACGGCGAGGACCGTCCACTCCAGGGCGCTGAACGAGAGTCCGATCTTGAAGATTTTCAGCAACGACGCCCCGAGCATCGCGGGAAGAGCGAGGAAGAACGAGAATTCGGCGGCCACCGGACGGTCGATACCCATGATGATTCCGCCGAGAATGGTCGACCCGGAACGGCTGGTGCCCGGCACCACGGCAAGCATCTGGAATACGCCGATACCCAGCGCATCTTTCCACGAAAGGTCCTCCAGCGTCGTGATCCTGGGTCGCCGCCCGTTCCGGTATCGCTCCAGCAGGATATACAGCACGCCGTAGAAAGCGAGCGCGACGACGATCACCTGCCAGCGGAAGAACGTCGCGTCGATCCAGTCGTCGAACAGGATGCCGACGATTCCCACCGGCACCGATGCGACGACGACCTTCGCCCACAGCATCCAGGTATCGAGCTTTTCCTGACGATCCTTCGTCGACGAGAACGGGTTGAGCTTCCTGAAGTATAGGACCAGGACGGCAAAAATCGAGCCAAGCTGGACGACGACGAAGAACAATTCCTTGAAGGATTCGGATACATGCAGCGGCATCAGTTCGTCGAGGAGGATCATATGACCGGTGGAGCTGACCGGCAGCCATTCCGTGATCCCCTGCACGATTCCGAGGAATACGGCCTTCAACAATTCGACAAAATCCATCTTCCCTCCCCACTGTGCGGCGACGACGTTCCTAGCCTAGCGGAAACCGGTCGTCGAGACAAGACCTTCGGGAATTTCGCACATGACTCTGCGGCAAAAAAGGAACAGCCGCCCCGTAGCGCAAGGCGCTGTCCGGGACGGTCTGTCCATCGCATGTCGACGAGGAAGAAATCCCCGCGAACAGGTCACGATGCGGGAACCTCCGCCTTTTTCGCTTTCCGGATCATGAAGACGAGTAGCACGACGATGAGGATCGTTCCGATGATGCCGATGAGGTCGGCGATCGGGAACGGCAGAATGGTCACGCATCCCAGCAGGAACATGACAAGCCGCAGACCCATTCCAAGGGGGACGCCGACCCACCCTTCGAACGCCGCTGCCAGCAGAAAAACGGAGCAAAGGGCGACCAACAGGGCATAGAGCGTCTCCAGCGTCGAGGTGCCGACGATCATCAGACCTGGATAGTAGACGAACAGGAACGGAATGATGAACCCGGCGATTCCCAGCTTGAACGCTTTCAGTCCGGTTTTCATCGAATCCGCTTCGGCGATCCCCGCCGCCGCATATGCGGCCATCGCCACAGGAGGCGTGATGAACGAAATGATTGCGAAATAGAATACGAAGAGGTTCGAAGCGAGAACCGGCACGCCAGCTTCAAGCAACGCCGGAGCGGCTACGGTAGCCGCGATTACATACGCGGCGGTCGACGGCAGCCCCATGCCGAGGATGATGCATGCCACCATCGTCATCAGCAGCATGAGGATCAGTTTCCCGTTCGCTAGTTGGAACACGATCTGGGCGAACCTGACGCCAAGGCCGGTCATGCTGACGATGCCGATCACGATTCCCGCCGAAGCACATGCGATCGTGACAGGGATCGAGGATTTTGCCGCATGCAGCGCCACGTCACGGAACTCCTTCCATGGGAACCTCCTCTCGGTAACGTACGTCCTGACGATGCCGATGAGGATGATGGAGACGATCGCGAAGATCGCCGAATAGCTCGCCGAGAAGCCGAAGCCGAGCAAGCAGACGATCAGGACGACCATCGGAATCAGGTGGTAGAAATCACGGCGCAGGATCGCACCCGCTTTCTGCAGCTTGGAGCTTTCCTCCGGCTTGATCCCCAGCCGTCCCGCCTCGAAATAGACGGCCATGGCGAGGCTGACATAGTAGAGAATGCCGGGAATCAGGGCGGCGATGATGATCGTGGAATACGGGATACCCGTCATGTCGGCCATGACGAACGCGGCGGCGCCCATGACAGGCGGAAGAATCTGCCCGCCGGTAGAGGCTACGGCCTCGACGGCCCCTGCGTAGTTCTTCTCGTATCCGACCTTCTTCATCAGCGGAATTGTGAACGTTCCTGTCGTGACGACGTTCGCGACCGCGGATCCGTTGATGGATCCCATCAGGGCGCTGGACAGGACCGCGGCTTCGGCGGGGCCTCCCCGCATCCTCCCGGTCAGCGCATAGGCGATATCGATGAAGAACTTGCCCGCACCGAACTTGTCGAGCAACTCTCCGAAAATAATGTACAGAACGACGAACGACACGGCGGCGCCGATGGGCGTTCCGTAGATGCCTTCGTTGGTCCAACCGATATAGCTGGTGATATAGGTTAGGTCGTAGCCTCTGTGGGCGATGATGCCCGGCAGATACGGACCGATAACGGCGTAGACAAGGAACACGACCGCGATGATCGGCAATGCAAGGCCGATCGATTGCCTGGAAGTTTCAAGGATCAGCAGAATCAGCACGACGCCGGCGACCATATCCAGTGGCGAAATGCCCCAGATACCTTTGTCCATCAACATTTCGCGGGTCGTCTGTGTCATGTAGTACATCCAAAGCGCGAACACGAGAACCGCGACTACCGTAAAGATGATCTTTCTTCCCATATGGCCCTGTGATGCCCGCACCTTGTACAGATACCATAGGAGCATCAGTGAGAAGAGGTGGATCACCCTACTCTGCATCACGCCGACCGAAGTGCTGACCGAGATAAAGATATGAAATAGGCAGATGCCGGCGGACAGTACGATCAGAGTCCATTCGGATACCTTCGACCTAGCGGATTGAATAGTTTGCACGAGAATCATCTCCTTTTCATACGGGATGCACCCGAATTCTTTTCGAGGTGCATCCCGAGACATCCTTGCAGGGAATGGCGGAACCGTTTACTTCGCTTCCGGCGGAATCAGCGAAGCCGGAATGTCGAACCCTTTCTCCTTGAAATATCTGAGAGCGCCGGGATGCAGGGGAACGGGGATCTCGGACAACGCCGTGTCCAGCAACACCTGACTGGAGACTGCGGCGGTCACGGATGCCCATTCGTTGCGATTCTCCCAGATGGCCTTGACGATATTGTACACTTCGTCGTCCGTCAGTCCGGACTTCGTGGAGGTCAGCATGATGACGCGGCTGATGGGCACGGTCACGGGAACATCGACGTTGGTATAGGTCCCAGCGGGAATCTCGTAGCGGGTCCAGAATGGATAGGCGGAGTACAGGGCGTCATCGGTGAATGAGATCATCTTGACCTTCGTAGAAGTCGTCAGGTCCATGAGCGCCGCGGACTTGAGCGGATGCGTACAGATGAACGCTGCGATCTTGTTGTCCTTCAGGGCCGTGACTGCCTCGCTTTCAGGAATGAACTGCGGCCTGATATCGTTGTAGGTCAGCCCATAGAAGTTCAGGATCATTCTTGCGGCCATCTCACCCCCGCTTCCTGCGGCTCCGACGCCGATCGCCTTCCCCTTGAAATCGGAGATTCCGTCGATCGGACTGTCGGCTAGGGTGAAGACCTGGATGTAGCTATAAATGGTGCTGAACAAGGAACGCAGATCATCCGCTTTACGCTTCTCAAAATCGCCCTGTCCGTTGTAGGCCAGCCAGGCGATATCGCTCTGAGAAATTCCCATGGCGAGTTTGCCGCTGGTCAGGTTGCGAACATTCTCCACCGACGCTGCGGTCGCCTCGCCGGTGCTTGCGATTCCGGGGACATGCTTAGTGATGGTCTCCGACATCGCCACTCCCATCGGGTACAGGGAACCTGCGGTCCCCGCGGTCCCGATCGAAATCCTCTTGACGGCCGGCTGGGTGGCAGATTCCGCCCCACCCTGCGCGAATACGGGAACGACAACGATGCTCAGCACCGCGAACAATACGAAAAGTTTTTTCATCGTTTTCTCCTTTTTACAAACGCTTGATATCCGCATTGATGGAAGACATCAACTCATAGAAATTCGGAAATGACACTGCAGAGTACTCCGCGTTATCCACTTCGCTCTGTCCATCGGCGATCAAAGCCGCCACCGAGGACGCCATGACGATCCGATGGTCGTGATGTCCGCTCAGTTTCGCGCCGTGGAGCCTGGAGTGATGGATGGTCAGCGTATCGGCCGTTTCGTCGAACTTCGCACCCATCTTCTCCAGCTCTTCCCTAATCGATTTCGCCCTGTCGGTCTCTTTCAGCCGGCAGGCGCCGATATTCTTGAGAACGGTACTGCCCTGTGCGTAGCATCCGAGTACCGCGAGGATCGGCACCGCGTCAGGAGTCCCGCTGCAGTCGATCTCGATTCCGTGCAAGGGATGTCCACCTTCGACGGTGATACCACCACGACCTTGGTCTACGACGTTGATCTTAGCACCCATATCCTTGAGAATCTGCACGAACGCCTTTTCTCCAGCATAGTCTCCAAGATCCAGGCCATGGAACGTCACGTTCGACCCCTTGGTAATCGCCGTGGCAATGAGTGGATAGCCTGAGCTGCCCCAGTCGCTAGGAAGCACATAGGTAAATGGCTTGAACCGCTGGTTACCGCGGACGAAGAATTCTTCGTAGTTGCGGTTCTCCACCTCGATGCCGGCGATCTTGAGCATGCCGATGGTCATGTCGACGTACGGCCGCTCCAGTAGATCGGTCTCATGAATGAGGGTGTCCCCGTCCGCCAGCGCGCAGGCGCAGAGGAACGGGGTCATCCACTGGGAGTTGACGCCGGGGAACGAAATCTCTCCTCCATGGAACGGGCCCTTCACCACGACCGGCGCAGTCCCTGTTCCACGGGTGGAGAATGCTTGACCGCCCAGTGCATTGATGGCGTCGATCATCGGCTGGGCGGGCCGGTAACAAATCTGATAATCGCCGGTCAGCACACTGTAGCCGGGGATCAACCCGCACAGGGCAAGCAGAAAATAGAATCCGGTTCCAGAGTTCTCGGCATCCAGCACGCAGGACGGAACGTTCAGTTTTCCACCGGTACCTTCTATGATCCATTTCGCATTGTCTGAAGTATCGATCTTCGCTCCGAGGGCGGTCATCATCTTCACTATGGAATAGCTGTCCAGGTTTGTCAAAGGATTGACGAGAGTGGATGTCCCGCAAGCGAGAGAGCCGAAGACGACGCCCCTCGCCGTTCCCGACTTATTGCCGGGGATCCGGGCCTGTCCTGACAGTGTCGATGGGTTGATTACAAATTTCAAAGCTGTATCCTCCAAATTTAATTGATAAACGTTTTCAGTTAGCTTCGCAATAATAATATCATACCATCTCTCATTGTCAATAAAAAAATATAAAAAAATAATATCATATAGTATAAAGTATTAAATACTAATATCACCCAATTTCATGCCATGGGAAGGTTACTGTTAATACCATGCTAAAACACTTTTCGATACAAAATAAGCAATGAGTCTTCATTATATTGATAAACATTTTCAGTTTTTTCTTGAGAAAAATCCTGTTCCTGTGATATACTCAACTACATGGCACCCAATGAAAAGGCTCAGTACTCGATAAAAGATATTTCGCGCCTCAGCGGCGTCTCGATCGCGACACTGTCCAGGTATTTCAACGGACAGTCGATCAGACCGTCGAACGAAAGGAAAATCAAGAAGATCCTCGACGAGACCGGGTACCGACCGAGCATCGCCGCCCGGTTCATCAAGGGGCATGCATCGGGCGTGATCGGCCTGATCGTGCCGGATATCACTCACCCATTCTTCGCACTGATAGCCGAGGGCGTGATGCGGGAAGCACGTGAAAACGGACAGCTGGTACTCTGCGGTTCGAGCGAAGGTTCTGTCGAAATTGAAAAGCAGATCATCGACCGGTTCAGCCAATCGATCCTCGACGGACTCATCTACATTCCGGTGGCGAAAGCAGAGAACATACCAGCGATCGAGAGCTTCAGAAATCTGCCTCTCGTCATAACCGCGCGTAAGGACATCATCCGAGGCGTTCCCCATATCTACCACGATGGCGAAGAAGGCGGGTATCTCGCCACGAAACATCTGCTGAGTCTCGGCAGGCGGAATATTGCGTTCATCGCAAGTTTCTGGGATTCCCCCTGCTCCAACAAGGATCTACTGGAAAATCTGGATAGACCGTCGATCCGCTCCCGATCTTCCGTGGACCGGTTCCTAGGGTATCTGCGGGCGCTGAAAGAGGCGGGAATCCCCTATAATCCCGATTTCGTGGTCGTGACTGGCTATGGCCACAATCATGGCGTGGAAGCGGCTTCGATCCTGAAATCACGGTTTCTCAACTGCAACGGGGTGATCGCCATGACGCAAGCGGTGGCGAATGGGTTCACGGCGCAGGCCAAGCGGTTCGGCTACAGGATTCCCGAAGATATCTCAGTGGTGCTTTTCGATGCGAACGAGAGCAAGGCGGACTATACCTTCACATACATCGAACTGCATCTGGTCACGATGGGACAGGAATCGGTACGGACGCTCAACCGGCTGATCGAGGGCAAGGAAGCGCACGACACGCGTCTCGACGTGGAACTACGGGTCAAGGAAACGTCAATGGCCCTCCACCCGGCGGACCAACCGTGATTCCGGTCGGGGTTTTCGCCAACGGATTCGCCGTGGCCGCCGGGGGGGTGCTGGGAGCGATCGGCGCACGGCATCTGCCGAAACAGCTGTTCTCATCGCTCACCCCCGTCCTTGGATTCTGCGCGATCGCCATCGGAATCGTGAACATCGTCAAGCTGGAGAGCCTGCCCGACAGCTCCTCCCAATAGCGCAAGCAGCGATTCGGTCTGTCCGCGGGTGTCGGTCATGACCGATGCAAGGAACCCGGTCGTACCATGCGCGGCGTGGAACCGGGCGAGATGACGGATATCATCCAGAGAAGCGATATGATTCACATCGATCATGTCCCCGCCGTGGGAATGCACATCGACGAACCCAGGCAGTACCGGATTTCCCCCGATGTCAAGATCGGCGACGCCAAGAGTCCCTCGGTTCGAGATGTTTCGGATACAGCCATCCTGCACCAGCAGATCAGCGGCTCTGAAGCGGCCTCCGATACAGATGTTCGTTCCGGAGACGATCATCGGAACGGCCTCCGCGCCGCATTTTCGTTCACATAGATCATCGCGTCGGGATGCATCTGGGCCAACGTGACAGGAAATAGGGCCGAAGGTTCGTCGAACACAGCCCTGCGGATCACCGCGCGATGCCAATCCCGAAACACAGCAAGTCGGATCTTCCGGGCGCCGAGAATCTGGCGCATCCCGATCGTCACCGCATAGTCGGGCATGGCGTCGACCGCCCCCCCGAGGTCGCCGACCGCGTTGATCGTTCGCGTCTCACGGCTGATGCGCAGCACGCGGGTCTCCCGTCCGGCGAATTCATCGACAGGGACGTCCTCAGGTTCGTTGAACGCCAGATGTCCGGTGATTCCGATGCCGCCGAACGCGATGTCCACGCCGTCGAATTCTTCGATCAGCCGCTGGACGGCGCCAAGATCCTGCGGGTCGGGGAATATCCGGTGCTCGCGGGGAATGTTCAGTTCGTCGGGAATCCTGCCGTACACATTCCGATCCATGAAACCACGGAACGAAAGCCGGTCCTCGGTGCCGACGGGATGCCGTTCATCGGCGAGATATTCGTCCATATTGATGAACCAGCAATCTTTCAGCGAAAGCCGCCGCTCCCGTACAAGCCTGACGAAAATCGGATACTGTCCTACCGGTCCTACCGGCACAATGAACACGGTCCTCCCGCCGGCTGCGTTGTTCGCCGCGATCTGATCGCACATCTCCTGCGCCAGCTCATAGAACACTTCCCCGTTGTCGCCCAGCAACTTGACGGGAATCCTTCCATGCGTCAGCGCTTCGGCGTCCGTCATGTAATATCGTCTATCCATTGTCGTCATCCTCCGTAGTTCTCCATACAATCCACTCAGCTGCGCTGAGGCAGGAACGACACATACTCCCCCAGATCAGGACCGACCAGCGGGCGGGCCCATCGCAGGAACTCTTCTGTGACATCGAACGAATCCCGATCGATGAACTGCGGGGGAAGGCATCGCGCCTTCAGGATTTCCGCCGTAATCTCCACCGGCTCGATCTTCGACCGGTACGGATCGTCGGAGACCCTGCGGATGATGCTCATCCATCCATTGCGACCTTCCAGAGCCGCCCGCACCGCAACCTCCCCGCAGACGACCGCCTCGTCCCGATCGACTTCGCTCGCCCATTTCTCGGACGCTCGTCCGAGGATGCCGGGCTTTTCCGAACGTGCCTTGATCCCCAGCTTTTTAATGACAAGTTGGGAAAGATGCGCACAGACATCGCCGAAATAGACGCTTCTACCGACCTGGAAGACTGGCTCGACGATCGAAGTACCGTCCGCATAGCGCAAGCCTTCGCCGGCGACTACGACCACCCCTCCCTTCCGCTCGTATAGATTCCCCACATGTTCCAGAAAGCGAGCCTCGTCGAACGGCACTTCGGGCAGCAGGATCATATCGGGGGCATCTCCATCGGAGTCCCTGGCCAATGCGCTGGCCGCGGCGATCCAACCGGCATCGCGACCGAACGCTTCGATGATCACCACATGGATCGCAAGCCCCCGGACATCCTGGGCGACCTCCTTGACGGAACCGGCGAGGTATCGGGCGGCCGAACCGTATCCCGGGCTGTGGTCGGTCAAGGACAGGTCGTTGTCCATCGTCTTGGGAACCCCGCACACCACGATTCCATGCCCTTCGCAGGCATCGGCAAGGCGTCGACAGGTATCCATGGTCCCATTCCCTCCGGTCATGACTACATAGCTGACGTCCAATTCCCGCAATATCTCCCGAAGCCGGAGATAGTCCTCGGGCTCCAGATGGTCGCGTCCGGTCCCGATGGCGGAACCGGGGGTCGTCGCCAACAGGCCGAGATCCCGCTCAGAAATGTCTGTAAGATCCAGGACGCTGCCGTGCAACAATCCTCCGGTGCCTCCGGCAGCGGCGAGGATCCTCCCCACCGACGCGTTTTTTTTTGCCTCGCGGTACGAGCCGTACAACGAAGCGTTGATGACCGCCGTAGGCGCTCCACCATGCATGAACAGCAGATTCTTCTTCATGTCGTCAAAATGCTCCCACACGACTGCCGCTCGACCAAGGCGAACGGCAACTTGATGACGATGTCGCACGCACGCGACGACATCCGGCGGTCCACGATAGTCTTTACCGCGAACCGACCCAACTCGCGCTTCGGGACATCGAACGTCGTCAGCGCTGGTTGCAGGAACGCCGAGCTTTCAATATTGTCGAAACCGATGACGGAGACATCCTGAGGGATGCCCCGGCCCGAGTCCCTGAGGAACTTCATGACGCCGACGGCGGTGATATCGTTGGCGCACACCACCGCCGTGACCTGGCTTGCGCGGGAAAACAGGCGCGACGCACTTTCATATCCGTCGGCCGCGCTCAAATACGCATCTTCGTATTGAATCCACTGCGACAAGTCGCATTCGAGCATCCCCTGCCGGTATCCATCGAACCGATGCTCGTTGTAGAGATCCGACTGCCGGTCCGCCGGACCGATGTACGCGATCCGTTCATGTCCCAGCGAGCGGAGGTACCTGACGGCCTCGATCATACCGGAACGGGAGTCGCACAGCACTTCGTCCATTCCGCCGATGCTATTCAGGCCGGCATACACGAGATGCGGAATCGTATCCTTCAGAAACTGGATCGTGGACAGGGGGGAACGGCCGAGGATGATGGCGGAATCCAGCGACAGTTTCCTGACGCTTTCCTCGAACCCCGGCTCGGCGATGTTCACTGTATGGAAATCGAGCGGCACGTAGTGACCGAGCTCGCCGATCTCGCTCTGAATGCCCCTGACGACCTCGGAAAAGAACGGAGAGACGACCGATTCGTGATCCGAGATAAAGATGCAACCGATGGAAAGAGGCCGACTCCCCTGAGCCATGAGCCTCCGGGACTTTTCGTCGAAATATCCCATCTCCGATGCCGTCTCGAGAATCCGCCGTGCCGTCTCCCCATTTGTCTTGCGCTTCGTATCGCCGGACAGGACGCGCGACACGGTCGAAATCGAAACACCGCATTCGGCGGCGATATTCTTGAGCTTGACTTCCGCCATGTGCAACTCCGGATTCAATTTTTTGGATACATGTTAACATTTAAAAGATAGCATGTTACGCCATAATGATACCACGGAGTTTCGTTTGGTCAACCAAATTATTGTTTATTTTAATCCAAAATTTTGGATTATCAGTGGAGACCTACTCCCTTTCGGGATATTCAGCCTACGAAGAAACGGACGAGAATCGCAGCCGCCAAGGCGAGCGCCGACGCTACCAGTATCGGCAGTTTCCGCATGAGCAAGCGTCTGGTGAACATGTCCATACACGGCCTCCTGTCGGCGATTTATATTTAGGCATACCTAATTACATTTATATGATACACCTAAAACACAGACGACGCAAGCAGTATCACACAAAAAAACAGGAAGGCCGGAGAGCCTCCCTGGAATGCGGGACAGAAGATGGAAGGAAAGCCGCGCCTCAGTTACGGCAGGCTCGGAAGCTTGAACAGGATACCAAACGCCGCGGCGAAGGCGATCCAGACGATCGGATGCACGTTCTTGAATTTCAGCATGACGAACATGAATACCGCGAACAGAACCACCTCGAGCATTTTCACGTTCGGTCCGTCGAAAAGTGCGACACGATAGACCTGGTATGCCGCATAGGCGATCAAGGCGATGACCGTCGCCCGCAGGCCATAGAACGCCCGTTTGACATATTTGTTGTCCTGGAACGCCTCAAGTACACGCGCGACGATCAGAATGATGATGATGGACGGAGCCACTTCGCCGAGCGTGGCGACGAGACCGCCGAGCATGCCTCCCCATACGGTTCCGAACATCCCGCTACCCACGCTATTGCCGACGAATGTCGCCATATTGATTCCGATCGGTCCCGGAGTCGATTCGGAAACGGCGATCATATTGGTGATGTCCCGCAAAGTCAGCCAGTCGGGATGCGTGACGGCGAGCTGCATGAGAAACGGCAAGGTGGCAAGCCCGCCGCCGATCGCAAACAAACCGATCTTGAAGAATTCCAAAAACAGCAAAAGCAGTGTCAGCATGACGATCCTCCCTGGTCAGAAGTGTCGGCTCCATGCTTTTTCCGCTCCTTGACGCCCGAGACGGTGAGACCGAACGCGATTCCGACGAGAATGAAGATGATGGGTGATAGTCCAAAAGCGACAAGAGAAGCAAGCACAGCCACTGCAAGCAGCACAGCCGGCGCATCGACCAGCGACTTCTTCGCAAGCTTGATCACGCTACAGGAAATCAGGGCGGCTACCGCCACCTGGATTCCGCTGAGCGCATACTGTACGTAAATATTCGACTGGAACGCCTCCAGTACATGATAGACAACCGATATGATCACCAGGGAAGGAAAGACCATCCCTAGCGTCGCCACGATTCCGCCGATGTTCCCCCGCGTCTTGTAGCCGATGAACGTCGCCGTATTGATCGCGATAATTCCCGGCGTACATTGTCCGACAGCAAAATAATCAAGCAGATTTTCTTCCGAACACCAGTGCTTCCTGTTGACGATCTCATCTTGCAGCATCGGCAGCATCGCGTATCCTCCGCCGAACGTCATCACCCCGATTTTCGCGAACGTTGCGAACAGCGTCACGAGCGATGTTTTGGACTGGTTCATCCTGACCTCCAATATTTATGATTGTTTCCATGGAAATGCGGTCATGGCAACGTGTACATGCCTGTCCAGCCTTTCCGCCGGCCCCCGCTTTCGCGCCAAAGCCTAGACTCCTGCGAAGATGCGCTTGATCAGCGCGCCGTCGACATGATACCCGTATTCGCACATTTCGAACGCTTCCGCCTCTACGACGGCCATCCCCCGGAGTTCTCCGTACCGCTCGCACAGCAGATCCCGATAGCGCTCCGCATATGTGGGTACAGCCCTTCTCCGGTATAGCGCGAGGGTCCAGGCCTTTCGCGCCGCGGATCCCGCTTCGGGAGGAGGAACCTGCTCCAGTTGGGAATCGACCCACGGCAACCATTCATACATCTGGCTTTCGTGGGCGCTGAGCATGGCGATCTTCGTGTCGAGGACACTGTCGATATCGACAATGGCCCGCGGGGAGAATCGATATGGGAATTCGAACGAGTCGCCCCAGTACATGATGACCGGCACATAGCGGAGCGGAGGGACCTCGGGAACGACGTTGGGGACCTGCAGCATATAGGAGGCGTCCTGGACCAACTGCGCGGCATATCGATGGTCGGGATGGTAGTCGTTGGGGCGGTTGGTCACGATGATGTCCGGCTGGATCTCCCTGATCAGACTGATCAGCCGGAACCGGTTCTCCAGACTCGGCGTCAAACTCCCATCGACGCATTCCATACAACGGCTTTTCCCATGGATGATTGCGACAGAAGCGGCTGCTTCCAGTTTCCTGCGTTCCCGGATCTGTTGAGGATTCTCGCGAAACGTTCCGCTGCTGCCGTCAGTCAGACTGAGGAAAATGATCGTGTCCCCCAGACCGCTCCAGAGCGCGGCCGTACCGCCGCAACGGAATTCACAATCATCGGGGTGAGCACCGATGCACAGCACGATCCGTGATCCAACTTCGAAATTCGGTGAATGTTTCATCAACTTGCTCCTTGCGAACTGTTCGTAGCTCTCTCGGCACGACGGTCGGCATTCGTCCGGCGCACAGCGCCATCAGTCCTGCAATCCGTCGAGAATTGTCTTCTCGAATACCATGGAGGCAGCCCCGACAAGCGTCGAATACGGAGAAGTCGGCGCAGAGACCCGGATGCGCCGCCCCCTGCCACGCAACATTTCGTTGACCCTGGCCTCCACGTTCATTCCCAACCGGGCGCCCAACACTTCCGGAATGAAACCAGAGAGGATATATTCATCTATATCAAGCAGATAGGTGGCGTTGAACAGCGCCGGACAAAGAACAGGAAGAATGAAGTCAACCATTTCGTCCTTGACATGGTCGTCCACATCGGCGTTATCCACCAAGTTCACCCCGAACCGAGCGTTGAGCGCCGCGATATTGATGCTTTGCTCCAGCGGGCGGATCTGCGACTCGACCGGTTGCGAGAAGTCGACGGAATGAAGCACCATGTTGCCGATCTCCCCGGCCCGGAAACCAGCGCCCGCCCAGAGCTCGCCGTTGAGGATGATGCCGGAACCGAATCCGCTTCCGAGAGTCAGATAGCAGAGATTGCATCGCTTCTCCAAGGCCGCGCGTAACATCATCTCCCCTTTTGCGGCGAGGTTGACATCGTTCTCGATATATACGTTCGCCGAAAACTCGGAGAACAGCGGGGCCAACGCAGACTCTATCGCGATCGGCTGGTCGATCCCCCCGCCGATGGACTGGAAGCTGACGATTTCGTTGGTCAGCAAATTGATGTTCGATGGGAACGCAAGGCATACTCCGAGCACCTGCGACGGCGGTGTCGCGAGTAGGTTCCTGATCATTGCGCCGAGCTTCTTCTGGGAACGGGGATCCATGAAATCGGAACATTCATGCCGTTCATACGTCAGCACGTTTCCCGATAGGTCGATGAACCCGATTTCGATGATCTGCCCCTCGAAGTTGATGGCAAGCGCACAGTACGCCGATGAATTGAACACCAGTTTCCTTCGTTTTCTTCCGGGACCCGCCGACCCCTTGTCGGGTTCGGTCTCTTCTGCCAGAATGCCGCGAGACAGCAGGAAGTCCACGCTTTTGCTGACGGTGGGGAAACTCATCCTCGTCATGGCCGCAAGCTGCGACCGGGCAAGCTCCTTGTGTTCGAGGAACAGGTCGAAGATCAGCTTGCGATTCTTGATTTTCAGATATTCCGGGACATACGAGTCGATCATACAGCCTCCATGGCATCCTAACGGTGGCAGCCATCGGCATTGCAGTTGCCTCCGGCGCGACACATGGACAGGGCCAAGTCGACAGCACCGTCCACGGCCTGCTTGTCCGCATAGCGTACTTCCACATGGGGATACCGCTCATGAACCAGTTCGAGAAATGTCCGCTTGAGCACAGGGGAACGGAGGATGGTGCTCCCCCATAGACCGAGCTTGAACGAATCCTCTCCATCCATCTGCAACGCCACGACCAGATCTTCCACGACACCGAACACATGGTGCGCTGCTGTCTTGAGAATTTCTATGGCCGTTCCGTCGCCTTGTGCGGCCGCTTCGTCCACCGTCTGTCCCAGCTGGGGCGTGAACCACGGCTGCGTGCCCATGCGGCGGGACAACTCGATAAGGTCGTTGCGGCTCTCCAGGTCCAGACGTCCGCGGGTCAGCCGTACCAGCGGAGACTGTGCGACCGCGCCGTCGAAATACCGGCCGAGATGACGCAGCGCCATCCTGCTGATCCAGGCGCCGCTGCCTTCGTCCCCCATGATCGTGAACAGCCAGCCACCTGCCCGGGCGGTCCGGCCGGCCGAGTTGCGTCCGTAGGCGATGGAGCCGGTGCCGCAGATGACGAGAATCCCCTCGCCGCCGGTCACTGTATAGTGGGCAAGCTCCGCGTCGTTCATGATCCGCATCGGACACGAGAAACCGGCGATGCCTTCATAGAGGGCTTGGAGCATCAAGCCTTCCTCGTCGCTGTCCAGCCCCGTCGTACCGCATACCAATGCCTGCGCCTCGGCTCTGCTGCCGCCGAACTGGGCGAGCAAGGCGTCGACGTGCCGGTCGATCCGGTCCAGCATCTCCTGTCGTGACATCTGATGATGGTTCGCGGGGGTTCCGACATATTCGCCAAGGACCGTACCGTGCAGGTCCGCCGCTTTCAGCCGGTAGTGCGTGCCGCCGCTGTCGATGCCGATCACATAATCAATATGTTGCATATGCGGTTCCTTACGATCAGGCTTTCGCCTTGACATCGAACAACCCGTCCATCTCTTTGAAACGTCGGGCACCTTCGCCCTCGATGCCCAGCGCGACAGGAATATCGGCGCTCAGAATCTGGAACGGGAGGATTTGCTCGAACGGAGCAGTATACCAGTTGCCGCTTCCGACCAACGCGAGATCCCGCTTGTCGGATGTCGACCAACCGACGGTGAACACGGTATCGGACAGGTTCCAGTGAAGGCGGGCGAACCGCTGCATTCGGGCATGGTCGGGATCGCTTTCGACGGGAAGCAGATAGCAGCCGGATATCTGCTGCTTGAGCGAGCAATCCGGTCCGTGCAGGTACTCTTCGAACTCAAATCCGAACGCAGGAATCAGCAATGTCTCCATCATTTTCAGGGCGCCTTCGTTCGCGATGGAATATCCCTGTCCCTTGCCGACCACATAGACGGTTCCCATGTGCGACAGACGATCTGCGTTCGATTCGACCCATCGGCGCGACCGCTCGATGTTTTCCTGCAAGTTCCTTCCCGTCGATTCAAGAACGGCGATGTACGACTCATATTCCCCTGAGGTGAGCCGACCGACGGCAAGAGCCGCCTCGAGCGCCATAAGGTAGAGCGTCAGCACTGTGATCGTGTAGCCTTTCGTCTTCGGTCCGACGGTCTCCTCGCCGCAGGGAATGAGCATGCGGTTCACGGACAGTGCGTTGGCTTTTCCTTCGGGATTACCGGTCAGTACCAGCGATTCGATCCCTTTCGCACGCCTGATCGCTGCGATGGTATTGGTCGAGTTGCCGCCCTGGCTGATGAAGATAGCAAGCGGAACGTTCCCGAAAAAGCGCAGGGAGCGCGAGGATTCGACGATGTCTACCGATATACCGAGGATTTGCTCCATGAACGGGGCCGCCGCGGCCGCCGCGTTCTTGCTTGTTCCGCTCGCCACCAGATAGATTCTGTCGAACATCCCATTCTGATAGAGCCCGACGAACTTGGCGCAGATATCGTTACGGTCCGCCAGTACTTCACGGAAGAGTTTCGGCTGTTCGTTGATGTAGTCGATCATTTTCATACGTGATCCCTCCTGCCTCGCATGTACGCCGGAAGCGGGCGTACCTCATTGGTATATTAATTACTAAAGTTTATTAAATAATTCAACCAGCACAATCCTATCATCTTTCGATGCTTCGCGCAAGATATTGCGCGGAGAGCGAAACAACGGCGTTCGGGGAAAGCCCGGAGGTGTGCGCTCTGGTCCGGAAAAGGGAGGTCGATGAATTTCGCGCAGCGGGACTTTTTTTTCATTTTGGTGATTGAACCTATAGTTACTATATGCTCTACGGTGTAGCCAGAGCCGGAAAGGTTTTGCAGGAGGATATGTTCATGGGGAAGAAAATCCTGATCAAGAACGCACAGGCGATTGTAACCTGTGACGAGAGCGATACGATATACTATGATGCCGACATGCTGGTCGACGGACCGAGCATCGTGGCGATCGGCAAGAACATTGACCGACCGTACGACGAGACGATCGACGCCGCCGGGAAATTTATCTATCCCGGGTTGATCAACACCCATCACCATTTTTTCCAGACATTCGTCAGGAACCTCAGGACGATCGATTATCCGAACATGACGGTTCCGCAGTGGCTGGACAAGATATACCGGATATTCCAGCGAATCAACGGCGATGTCATCTATTATTCGACACTCACCGCGCTGTCCGATCTGATCAAGCATGGCTGCACCACTGCCTTCGACCATCAGTACTGCTACACGACCGCCACAGGGGACACCCCGGTCGATCGACAGATGCAGGCGGCGAAGGAACTGGGGATCCGCTATCATGCCGGACGCGGTGCCAACACGCTTCCCAGAGAGCAAGGAAGTACGATTCCGGAGAACATGCTGGAGACCACCGACAAGTTCCTCAGGGACTGCGAACGGATCATAGGATTGTATCACGACCCAGAGCCCTTCTCGATGAGCCGGATTGTCATGGCGCCATGTCAGCCGATGAATTCCTACAAAGAGACGTTCGAGGAAACGGTGGCCATGGCGCGCAAGAACCGGGTGTTCATGCACACCCATCTCGGCGAGGGAGAGAACGAGACCATGGTCCAGCGATGGGGAAAACGGACGCTGACTTGGTGCGAGGACATCGGCTTCGCCGGGCCAGACGTCTGGTACGCCCATTGCTGGGAGCTCACCGCCGAGGAATTCGAGCGGATGGCAAAGGCGGGAACCGGAGTCAGCCACTGCCCCGCCCCAGCGGTTCTCGGCGGTTTTCCGATCCTTTCGATCAAGTGGTTGAACGAGATCGGCGTGAACGTCAGCCTCGGTTGCGATGGATCGGCGACGAATGATTCGTCGAACCTGCTGGACTCCCTGCGCATGGCATACACCATGCAGTGCTACTACAGCAAGGAGCGACGAGGTGCGATATCGGCGTACGACATGCTGAAGATCGCGACGGTCGGCGGTGCGAAGACACTTGGGAGGACAGATCTCGGCTCGCTTTCCGCCGGCAAGGGGGCCGATCTGTTCATGGTCGATGCTCGGAGCCTCGAACTGACGGGGACGGAGCACGACCCGGCGAACCTGCTCGCCCGCGTCGGAGTGACGGGCAATGTATTCCTTACCATGATCAACGGTAGGACGGTCTATCGAGATGGAACGCTGCAGGGCGTCGATGAGCACAGATTGCGGGCCGAGGGGGAAGCGGTCTGCGACAGGGTTCTTCGACAGCCGTGCGAAGCTTTTCATACTTTGTTCTAAATCTTTCCTAGGAGGGAAACGATGAAAAAAGTTACTGTGATTCTGCTCATCGTGACAGTAGCCCTGGCAAGCGTTTTTGCCGGCGGCGCAAAAGAACAGACGACGGTCGGAACAAGCGCGCCGAGTTCCATGGCCCTGATCCTTTCCGGCCCCGCCAACGATCAGGGTTGGAACGCGGTCGCTGTATCCGGACTTGAAGCCACCGCCGCGAAGTTCGGTTTCAAGACGACGATCATGGAGAATGTTGACATCGCCTCTTCCGAAGCGGCGTTCCGTCAGCTTGCCGCCGATGGGTACGATATTGTCATCGGACATGGATACCAATACGGAGAACCGGCCGCTGCGGTGTCTTCCGAATTCCCTGACAAATACTTCCTGGCCACGGAAGCCGACTCTTATTCCGACAACGCGGCCTCGTACGTCATGGCGTGCGAACAGGGCGCATATGTCATGGGATTGTTGTCGGCCAGCATGAGCAGGACAAAGACCATCGGAGTCATTGGAGGATTCGAACAGCCCTCCATCACAAAGGAACTCGAGGCGTTCAAGCTCGCGGCTCAGACCATCGATCCTTCGATCAAGGTCCTGGAAATCTACATCAATTCGTTCACGGACACGAACCTGGGTTATGAAGCCGCCGTCACCATGATCAACCGCGGCGCGGACGTGGTCTATCAGGTCGCGAACCAGGCTGGCAATGGAGCGCTCATCGCATGCGCCGAACGGGGTATCTACTGCGCAGGCAATTCCTACGACCAGAACTCGATCGCTCCGGACTACGTACTCTCCTCCACCATCTACAACATGGACCAGGTCATGATCACCGCTGTTTCGTCGATCCTCGACGGTACGTTCAAGGGCGGCGTCTACAACCTCGGCATGGACAAGGGCGTGGTGGAGATCGCCGGATACCATGGTCTGGCGGACAAGATTCCGCAGAGCGTCAAGGATCTCGTCGCCCAGGCCTGCGACAGGATCAAGTCGGGTGAACTGGAGGTTCCGATCATTTCTTCACCGACGAAATGATGTCGCTGGCGGCAAGGCCGGCGGCCCTCCGGCCTTGCCCGCTCCACTGCTGGAGCCTTGCGTATCCAAGGGAAAGAACACACGAGGAGGTACCGGTATGGACACTGTCCTGTCGATGAAACACATCTGCAAGTCGTTTTTCGGCGTTCCGGCGAACGACGATATCTCGCTGGAAGTCGCATCCGGGGAGATCCATGCGCTGCTCGGCGAGAACGGTGCAGGAAAGACGACGCTGATGAACATCCTCTACGGTCTCTATCCGTATGATCGCGGGATGATTACTTGGAAGGGAGAACCGGTCATCTTCCGGTCCCCCAAGGATGCGATCGCCCGGAACATCGGGATGGTGCACCAGCACTTCACCCTGGTTCCGAAACTCACCGTATCGCAGAACATCACCCTCGGTCTGCACGAAAAGAGATACCCGTTCACCGACCGGAAGTATCTGGACAAGCGGCTCAAGGCTATTAGCGAGCGCTACGGGCTGGCCATCGAGCCATCGAAAGAGGAGAGCCTCTACTTCCACGATTCGTTCTATTTCTATCCCACGGTGGTATTCTACCATGGAACGGAGAAGATGTTCGGCGCATATCTCGACACCTCGTTCAGCGGCATCGAACTGGAAGCGCAGAAAGCCGAACCCATTGAAACGGAGACCATCCCGGCGGGCAGGTTCATCTGCGCGTTCCACCAAGGTCCGTATGCCGGCATCAAGGACACATACCGGAGAGCCTGTGCAGTCTTTCCCGAACTGGCGCACGAAGACGAGCATATCAGCTTCAACATCATCGACCAGTTCGTCGAGAACGACAGCGCAAACTACATCACCGAAATCCAGATCCCCATTAAGGAACAGGCGGGTACGGAGAACTGAGGCATCGGTACTACCATGCCTCGTTTCCGACGGCGGTGGGAGCCCGCCACGGAGTCCGTCACTGCGGAGCCCTGGATTCCCAGTCCTTCTCCTTCAGGTTCGTATACAGATACACGAACGCCGATACCGCGCTGAAGAGGAAGATAACGACCGATATCGCCGCGGCGAGATTGTATTCCCGGTTGGCGAACGTCTTGCGCAGATATACGCCCAGCAACAGCGGATGGTTGCGACCGATCAGGTACGGGGTCGTGAACGAACTGATGTTGCTCATGAATATGAACACCATGGCGATCATCACGTCTTTGAACGAAAGAGGCAGGATCATCTGGAAGAACACGCGGAACCGGCTGGCGCCGACATCCCTGGCGCTCTCGACGATTGACTCGGAAATCCCCGACAGCGCCGCTACTATGATCATCGTTGCGAACGGGATGTTGAAGATCACGTTCATCATGATGACGCCCTTCGAATTGAACAGTAGCCCAGGCTTGAAATTCACGCCGAACGCCATGAAGATCCGGTTGATCAGGCCGGAGTCACGCACGATCGTCATGACAGCGTAGATCGTGACGAGGTTCGGGATGAATCGGGGCAGCAGATATAGCGTCCCGATCGTCTTGCTGATCTTGGTATCGGAAAAACGCAGATACAGCGCAAGCAGATACGCAAGGATCATCGAGATCGCGACGGTAAGCACCGCGATCCACAGGGTGTAGACGATATGGTCCCGTGCAAGTTCATCGGTGAACAGATATGTGTAGTAACGCAAAGTCGGCGCGCCGGTCTCAGCATCCACGAAGCTGTTGATAACCGTATTGATGATCGGATAGATGACGATCCCGATAGTGATCAGCAATGCCGGAGCCAGCATCGCCACGATCAGCAGCGTCTTTTTCCATGTTTCCTTGGCCTGTCCCATATAGTTTCCTCCAAAACCGGGAGGGGGCGGACACGAAAGCGCGGACGCCCCTCCCCTTTTTCTGCACTACGTGCGGAACGAACTACCGGAGCGTCGCGATCTCGCGTTCCCAACGCTGCGTATGCTTATCTCCAAGGTCGCCGATGGAAAGAATCGCGAACTTCGAGGGATCAAGCCCGGACACAGCGTTCTTCATGTCGGAGTCGATCAGGTCGGGGTTGATGACAGGAACCGCATACATGACTTCGAGACAGATTTTCTGTCCGACGGGACTGATGACGAAATCGATGAAATCGTAGCATGCGTCCGGGTTCTCGGACAGCGATGCGATGCTCAGGGACACGTCGGTGCCGGAAAGCGCATCGTCGCTCATCTGGGTCATCTTCGTCGTCGGAGGAAGCGTTCCGTTGGCCATGTTGCTCAGAACCTGGTCCGCCCATGCGGGAATCATGTCGACTTCGCTGTTGATCAGCAGGTCGAGGGATCCCTGGTTCTTGTTGGGATACACGACCGAACCGCCTGACTTGTACAGATACGGATGGATCTCCTTCAGCCATGCGAATCCAGGATCCCACTGCTCGGCCCACTTCGGATCGTTGGACAGTCTGGCGCTCATATCGGGGATGAGATGATAGGTCGCCGTCCTGACGAACGCAGAGAACGCTCCGCCGGATGAAGAATAAGCGAACCTGCCTGGATTCGCCTTGATCCACCGAGTCAGTTCAGCCCAAGTCGTCGGAGGATTCGGAAGCCGCTTGGAATCGTATGCGAACACGACGGTCGTGCCGCGGTACGGAACCAGCTTGCCTTCCAGCTCGGTCGGTTTCATGGTGACGTTCGGCCAGTTCTTCAGCCTGGAATAGTCGATATCCCGGAACAGATCCTTGCTCCCCGCGATATCGGCGAGCGCAGCGAGGGTCGAGGTGTTGTTCGCAAGAATGTCGATTCCCGCTCCCTTCTGCTGCGTCTTGTACGCCGCAGCGATACGAGCGTTGAAACCTTCGTCGCCGGTACCGGAGAGAATGAACTGAAGCTTGACGTTGGATGTCGATTCAGGGCGTGCATTGTACGCTTCGATCAACGCGGTGAACAGATCGGACACGTTCTGACTTCCATCGGTCCACACAGTCACGGTCGGCTTGCCTGATGCATTTTCCGTAGCGGCGCTTTCCTTGCCACCCGCCGCAGGCAACAGTGCGAGCACCATACCCAGTACCAAAACAAGTGCTAGTACCTTCTTCATATAAGACCTCCTATTGTCTTTGAGCAAGACCCTCCAGCCTTGCTGTTTCTGCTATTCGGAAAACTCCTTGGTTTCGCTGAAATACAGGGATACCGCCTCGCCTCGGACGAATTCCTCGGCCTCGCCTCCTGATAAAAACGCCTTTATTAGTCCGAGTTCGGTATCAACTATCATTTCCGTATAGTGTCCGAGCATCATGATATTGCGGACGGTGCCGTCCAAATCTCCGCCGGGCCCCTTTCGGACCGTGATGTTCTCCGGTCGGATCGCCGTATGCACTCCCAGTTTCGCCTCGATGAAATTCATCTCGCCGATGAAGTCTGCGACATACCGGCTCGCCGGATGATGATAGATTTCATACGGGGAACCGATCTGCTCGACACTGCCCTTGTTCATCACCACCGTAACGTCCGACAGGGCCATGGCCTCCTCCTGGTCATGGGTAACGAACACCACAGTTATGTCGAGGTCCGTCTGTATCTTCCGTAGTTCCTCTCGCATCTGCATGCGGATCTTCGCGTCGAGCGCCGAGAACGGCTCGTCGAGCAACAGCACCTCGGGCTTGAGCAACAGGGATCGCGCTATCGCTACCCGCTGTTGCTGGCCGCCTGACATCTGGTTGGGATATTTCTTCTCCATTCCCTCCATCTTCACCAGCTTCAGGGCGTCGGCGATCCGTTCGGCTATTTCCGGCTTCGGAATCTTGCGCAGTTTCAGTCCAAACGCGAGGTTATCGTAGACAGTCATGTGCGGCCACAGATTGTAGCTCTGGAAGACCATCGCGGTCGGCCGCTTCTCCGGCGGCATCGCGACGATGTTCTTTCCATCGATCAGTATCTCCCCTGCGTTGCATTGCAGGAATCCACCGATCGTGCGCAAGATCGTCGTCTTGCCGCACCCTGACGGACCGAGCAATGTCATCAGCTCCCCCTTGCGGACCTTGAGATTGATGTTCTTGACCCCGTCGCCGTTCTTGTACAGTTTCGTCATATTGCGGATTTCCAGTTTTATCGTTTCGTCCACCGCAGTGTACCTCCTCTTTTGCGTTCCGATCGAATTCCAGGCCACGGGATCATCCCATCTTGTAGCCCTTCGATATGGTATCTGCACCGATATACTTCCTCATGACGAGGATCAGCAGCAGGTTCGGCATGATCAGCAGGATGGAGAATACCGCGCCGGCGGTCGCAGGATAGTCGAGGATGACACCGTACATCTCCACCATCATCGTCCGATATGTCGGCAGGCCGACCATCAACGTCCCCACGCTCTCCCCCAGGGAACCTATGAACGCGAACATGCACGCAACGGCGATTCCCGGCCATGCCATGGGCAGCGTGACATAGAAGAACGTGCGAAGCGGCCCTGCCCCTGCATCCCTGGCCGCCTCCTCCTGCTGGACAGGAACGCTGCGGAACGCTCCGGCAGGCAGCCAGATCATCTGCATCATGCTGCCCAGCATGTGGACCAGCAGGACGCCGAGGAACGTACCCATCAGCCCCACCTTGTAGTAGATGATGCCCATCGACGTATACATGCCGATCTTGGGAAACGCGTTGCCGATCAGGAACGTGAACATGATCAGGCGTCTGCCAGTGAACTTATACCGGGCGAGCACGTACGCAGCGGGCAGACATACGGCAAGGGACAGCAACACGGAACAGATCGCGAACTCGAACGAGTAGACCATCGACTTGATCAGCGCCGGTTGCTTGAGCACATATTTCCACCATTGCAGGCTCCAGGTCTTCGGTAGGATATCTGGGTACGTGTACTGCCCGGCGAACGCGAGCACCAGCGTATAGAGCAACGGCCCGTAGAACACCAGCAGGAAGCCTACCAGCAGCACGACCTCCCAGAATTTCCTCCTGCCCAACGTCCTGGCCATGTGCCTCGGACCGAGAAAGGATAGCGACGACATCCAAGTTCCTCCTTTTGCGAAAACGGCGGTTTCGACGGCCGCTACAAGGCCGTCCTGTTCTTCTCAAAGATGGCGGACATGCGGTCCTGCACCATCCGCACCTGGCGCGTGGTGATATTGCGGAGATTCGATACGGAATAGCCGAGGATCGCATCCAGCGAAGCCTCGTCGTCCATCGTCCAGACGGACACGGCGACGCCCGCCTCATCCAGCGTCCTGCAGCACTCCTCGGTCAACCCACGGTACGGTAAGTTGATGATATCGATGTCCATGGCGTTGACGAAGGCGATGACTTGCGTCAGATGGGAGCCAAGGTCGGACATGTACTGCCGCGTGAACGCCCATGGTTCGACCATCAGTCGAGGAAAGTCCGCTATGGAGCGACCTTCCGCCTGCAGGTACAGATACTTGAACAGCTCCTCGATGTTCATATGGACCGAAGCCCGAAAGCGGATATCGCCGTCGTATGCCAGCTGCTCTGGCGAGACGGAACCGGTGAGGATCAGCCGATCAGGACCGAAGCCATATTTCAGGGCGAGGGCCAGCACATCGTACAGGTGTTCTCGTTCCTTCAGATCACAGTTGACCGACAGGCGCGTGGAACGAAGCATCGCGAAGACCTCTTCGAGGCGGGGTACTTGCTCGTACATGGCGGAGGACGCTTTCCTGTCGTGGGAGATCCGTAGCGTTCCGTCGGGAGATTTCCTGACATCGACCTCCACCGCATCGACGCCGAGATCGATCGCGATCTTGATGGACTCCAAGGAATCCCTTTCAGTTCCCTCACACCCGGAATGGGCGGTAATCTGCGGCGCAACGGTCATTTCCAGTCTTTCCCTCTCTTTATTCAACAGGTACAAAATTATCGCTTTGCAACCGGTTTCATTTCTAATGGTAACGTTTGCAATCATAATGAAACCGATTGCATTCAACCATGTACCACGGTATAGTAAAGATACCACACCGTTTTGCAGTGCTGTCAACAAAAAAATTTTACCACAGGAAAATTACCATGAAACTTGAAGACATCGCCTCTCTTGCGCAAGTTTCCAAAACGACCGCATCCAGGGCACTTGCAGACTCCCCTCTGGTGAAAGATTCGACAAAAGAACTTGTCAAGCGGATAGCAAAGGAACACAACTATCGGCCGCATACCCTGGCTAGCGCCTTCGCCCGCAAGAAATCGGGCATCATCGGCTTCTGTCTTCTGAACAAGAACAACCCGTCGTTCGGACATCCGTTTTTCGGACCTGTGCTTGACGGAGCTCTGGAGCAGGCTCGTAAGGACGGATACCACATCATCCTCGCGGCGAACAGCGGGGACGACTACGTGTTCGACGAACCGTTCATGCAGGACTGCATCGAAGGCGTGGTGCTCTCGTCGTTCGCGCCGGCGAAAGCCGTGCGTGAATTCAAGAACCGCGGCATTCCTCAGGTTCTGATCAACGATGTCCTTCCGACGGACAACAATACGTTCATCATGGACGACAACTACGGTGGAGCATATCGTCTGATGCAGCATCTCATATACGAAAAAGGGCACCGGAGGATCGGGTTCCTTACCGACCGCCTCAGCCATACGAGCTATCTGCTTCGGTATTTCGCATACATCGACGCACACCGCGACGCCGGGATTCCTGTCTATACGAATCCGCTACTGCCCCAGGATGATCTGGCAGGCGGATAC
Source organism: Spirochaetales bacterium Spiro_02 (assembly GCA_001604275.1). Lineage (GTDB taxonomy): Bacteria > Spirochaetota > Spirochaetia > Sphaerochaetales > Sphaerochaetaceae > Spiro-02. The sequence goes on along the minus strand of LVBD01000008.1, from coordinate 14,844 downwards.
CCGCTGACCAGCGACTACTTCCTCAATCGTTACGGATACGAGGACATCCCCCGTATCGGATCGCCAATGGTCGTGGTAGGCATGAGGACGAACGTGGCCTATGAAGCGATTCAGCGATTGATCGCAACGGGCGATGTGCCGAGCGCTATCTTCGCCGTCTCGGATTCCCTCGCCATCGGGGCGATCCATGCGCTACAGGAAGCGGGGCTTCGCGTTCCGGAAGATGTCGCTGTCGCAGGGTATGACGACATCATCAGCGCCACCGCGGTGACGCCTGCTCTGACCACGGTCCGTGTCGACCGCAAGGAAATCGGGCGCACGGCGATCCGGGAATTGGAGAAACTGATCGCCGCTCCGGACCTACAGAGCAGCGTCATCTACATCGAGAACAGTCTGATAGTACGAAGCAGTACGTGAAACGCTTGTCGTTTCTTCCCTGTCTCTGCTATAGTGGAGCCAGATTCAAAGCGTTTTCGATTGAAAGCGGATATTCTCTTTTCCCCCCTGCCCCGGCGAGGTGACATAGCTGGTGCGGGGTATTCGGGGTGATGTCATGAATGAATTTCTTTCCTTGCTGATGCTCTTGTTCAATTTCTTCGCGATCATGGTCGTGTTCCGCAAATGGGGCCGGCTCGGTCTGTACATCTGGATGCCGATCTGCATCATCATCGCCAACATCCAGGTCACCAAGACGGTCGAGCTCTTCTGGCTGGAAGCGACGCTGGGCAACGTCGTCTTCACCGGAGGAGCGCTCGTCACCGATCTGCTCAACGAATGCTACGGCGCCAAGCACGCGCGCCGGGCGGTCGGCATCGGGTTCGCAGCGTTGATCGCACTGACGGTCTTCATGCAGATCGCGCTGTGGTTCGAACCTGCTCCGTCCGACTTCTCCAACGAGGCGTTGCAAACCATTTTCGGCTTCATGCCACGCATCGCCCTCTCCAGCCTCGTGGCCTATCTGATATCCAACTTGAGCGACATCTGGATTTTCAGCGCTGTGAAGAAGCGGTTCCCCGGCACACGGACGCTATGGCTCCGGAAGAATCTCAGCACCTTCATCAGTCAGTTCATCGATTCGTTCATCTTCACGTTCGGAGCCTTCTACGGGGTCTACGAACCTTCGGTCCTGTGGCAGATCCTGCTGACCACCTGCCTGTTCAAGTGGGTGGTCGCGACGCTCGACGTCCCGTTCATCTACCTCGGCAGACGATGGATGGACAAAGGGGTCATCGCGAAAGCGGATCAGGAAGCGGGCAGCGCCGCCACGGCGTAAAAACGGGAGCAGGCGCGTACGCCGCCGCAGCGAATTGCCATGCCGGCGATCAGGAACGAAGGGAGTCGGGGGAGCTCCGGCATATGGGAAAAGAGCACCGATCACGCTGGCGTACCTACAGGAACGTAAGCGTGTTGCTGCAGCTGATCATCGTGACGAGCATGGCGTTGATGAATCCTCCAAGGTACGGGTTCGCGGTCAGACAGTAGATCTTCCGGGAAATGACGGCCGCCACGGGAAGGATCACGAGCATCGGGAAGAGCCACACGATGTACATGTTCGATGCAAACAGCAACTGTCCGGTGATAAAGAAATGGATGTACTGCATCAGTAGCAGAACGACAATCGGCACGGCGTTGAACACCGCGAGAATCGCGAGATTCCCGCGCTCCGATTTACCGACCGTGTTGTAGTCGAATGCGTTGACCGCTACGGAATTGGCGACATAGTACACCAAGAACAACGGCAGATACGGGAACAGCGCTACTAATATCTTTTCCGGACCAAACGCTTTGAGCGCCAGCACCCAGATGCGGAAATCGACGTTGAAGAAGTAGTCAGCGATGAATACCAGCGCATAGGAAGCCGCAACGGCGATCAACGCCAGAAGCGCCGTCCTGCCCAGTTTCCGAGGGGAAACGCTCACTCCTCGTGCGGCCAAGGACATGCCGCTCCGCTTTCCATACACCCGATAGCTGAGCACCATACAGACGATCGCCGCAAGCCCGCAGGTCGCAGCCCACAGGCCGATACCCCACGGGCCTGACTGTCGCCAGAGCCCGCGGACGGAAGCGTGCCCTTTCACGGCCTTGAGGATCGGAAGATATACCAAGGTACCGAAAACCGCGCAAGCGGACAACGTTCCCCAAAACCAGAGCTTGCCCTTTGCATCCTTTACAGGAACGGGTCGCATGATTTCCCGCGCGCGCAACGAAGCGAATGCAGGAGTGAACAGCATAAAGCTGGTGAAATTGACAACGAACATTCCGAATCCGATCACGCCCAGCAGATTGAACAGAACTTTCCACTGCCAGACCTGTCGAATCGCGGGAATCGGGTGAGGAGTCCCAAGCGTCCGTTCGAAGAACTCAATGGTCGCAACGGTCGAACGTCTGGAAAAGTGCGACCAAGGGTGTATGATCGCCGGATCATACACGATCCGTACCGCCTGCTTGCCCTCGATCATCCGGGTATGGAACATCCCGGCATTCCTCGCGTCAAGTCCGGAGGGATCCGAACCGAAATGGAGGAACGACTGGGCGTTGCTGTTCCTGATATTGTCGCGAGGAGCGGTCCGATTTCCCTTGCCGTCGTCCTGACGGAAGAACCACTCGTCGTATTGTGCGGCGATGACACCTACATCGCGGTTTCCATAGATATTCGCATATTTGCCCTCAGCATCGACATACGTCGGATCGGCGCAATTCAACAGGACGGCGCTGACCAGCTGCCGGTCGGCGGCGTTGTCAAGCACGACGGCCCTATTTGATGACATTCCTCCCAACGAATGCCCAGTGATCCCGATCTTCGATGAATCGACGATGGAAAGAGAATCCATCATCTTCACGGCCTCGTACATGCCGGTCAGGATCTCCTTCGACGAGGATGTCCAACTTTCGGAATTTCCATGGCTGTACATATCCATCGAAAGCACCACGAATCCGCGGCGGGAAAGTTCCACGAAGTTCAGATCCTGCATCTCACGGTTGTTGTACATTCCATGACTCACCACGATGCCGGGGACGGGATTCTTTGCCGAGACGCCTTCAGGGATGAACAGTAGACCACTCATCGTCCTGCCATGCGTCGTCTCCCACCGGAGATCCCGTACGGCGACCTTTCCCCCACTGCTTTGCACGAGCGAAGCGCCGATCATGCCGAGCAGGCACAACGCCAATGCGACGATCATCCAGCGAATAGCGTTCCGTTTCTGTTGCTCCATTTGTCTGTACTCCTCTGGTCTTGCGTAGAATAAAGATTAGCATGATTGTTCAAGCATGATTTTTTCAACTAAATGTATTATATTTTCTTTGATAAGCATAACATGAATACAACAGAACGCAACAATTGCTTGCGTTCTTCCAGATAAGAGCTTCTGGATCATTTTTACGTGTATCGCTGGAAACAGACGCCATCAGCACGATGACGAGGAACACTCCCTGAATCAAAAACCAGAACGGCCGCTCACGGCATCTTCTCGATACCATGAAACGGCCTCTTGGAACTGCATCAACGCTGCTATCGCTTCTGCAACCTAGCCATCATCCATTGATCCATGCAAGCGGTACGGTCACCAACTGCGGTACGAATATCAAGAGGAATACAAGCAGGACCTGCGGGATGTAATACGGTATGACTTTTGGTACCAATTTGTCCATTTTTACATTACCTGTCGCACATGCGACGTTCAATACCGGGCCGACGGGAGGAGATGTGAGTCCCAGCACATTTGCGAGAGTGAAGACGACACCGAAATATACGAGGTCGATGTTCGCCGCCCGAAGCAAGGGAAGCATGATCGGAGTCATGATCAGAATCGTCGGTGTGACATCGACGCACGTTCCCATGAGAATGATGATGACCTGAAGAACGAAGTTCAACAGCATTGGATGCTCGATCAAAGGATGGAGGGATTCAGTGATCAGCTGAGGTATCCTGGAGATCGTCAGGATATATGCGGCGACCTGCGCAGTGGCGGCGAGGAACATGACGACCGCCGACATCTTGGCAGCGGCGATGAATGCATGCATCACGTCCTTGAGTGTCATTTCCCGATAGACGAACAACCCGATGACCAGGGAATAGACTACGGCGACGACGCCTGCTTCGGTGGCCGTGAAGATTCCTCCCCGAAGCCCTACCAGGATGATAACCGGCAACAACAACGCACATAGTCCATTGAGAAAACATTTGACCACATAATGTATCGTCATTTTCGGCATTTCCGTCTTGATGCCATCTTTGCGTGATACAAAGAACCAGACCACGCACATGATAGCCGTCAAATAGATTGCCGGCGCTATGCCTCCCAGAAACAGGGACTTGATCGAGACTCCCGCCGTCACGCCGTAGACGATCATAGGTACCGAGGGAGGCATGATGGGCGCCACCAAATTCGCACTGGCAAGCAATCCAGCGGATTTCTCTCGGTCATATCCGGATTCCACCATCATAGGGATGAGAATGGCCCCGAGCGCCGCCGTGCTGGCTACTGCGGAACCGACGAGGCTGGCGAACATGAGACACGCGAAGATCGTCACATATCCAAGCCCGCCCTTCACTCTTCCTACAAAGATATTGCAGAAATCTATGATACGTTTGGTCAAGCCGCCGCGATTCATCAGTTCACCGACCAGAATGAAGAACGGCAAAGCCATCATCGTCACAGAATCGGTGCCTCGCATCAGCTGTGCGGCAACGATTTGTGGATTCGTCGCGCTCCCTCCGATCGCTAGCGCTGTGGATGCAGCACTGAACAGCAAGGAGTGGGCGATGGGAAGTCCGAACAGGATGCCTATGACAAGCGATCCGAGAAATACTATGCTATATACGGTTACCATGTGTATCTCCTATTCGGCGCTCGCGCCCGGATCGTCCTGTTCTCCCATCGGGACCGAAATCAGTTCGGCGACAGGTTGCTTCTGGACGATCAGGCGTACGAGGTTCATGATGGATATGACGATGATCGCGATGCCGAGTATCGCACCGGAAAGATAGACGAGATATATCGGAAATCCAGTCGCAACCCACCGATCATAGCGGTTCTGTTTCATCAGCCCCCAGCTACCGGCGGTGAGGATTCCCATCAGCCAGATAATACACGCCTGGATCATGATATATACGACTTTCTGCGAACGAGGCTTCAGCTTGAGCAATAGGGAGTCAATCAGCAGATGTCTGTTGTCCCTGGCGGCTTCGATCGAACCCAGATAGACCAGATTGATGAAGCAGATGCGCGCGATTTCCTCAGACCAGGCGAACCCCTTGTTGAACAGATATCGTAGCACTACGTTCATGAACATCAACGCTATCATCGCCCCGAGGAAGAGGGCGATGAGCACTCCGATGCCTTTGAACAGTTTGTCAATAAGCGTTTTCATTCGGTTATCCCTATGTGTGGTGACGGATGACCGGGAGATAGGCGCTACGATGCGGTCTATTTCCCGGCATGCGTTTCTCTGATCAGTATTTCTGGATTCTTGCGGTCAAATCTGTTGCCCAAGCATTGTCCGCATATAGCTTGTCGAGCAACGGCTGGATCTTCGCAATGATTGTCTGCCTATCAGCATCAGTACATGCGGTCACGGTCAAACCCCGGCTGCGCAACGTCTCTCTATCGACGTCCACGCTCTCGATATAGTCGTTCCACGCTTTTTCGGTCGTCGCTTTCGCCGCTTCCTTGATCGTCTCTTGGTACTCGGCAGGCAGCTTGTCGAAGAAAGACGCGCTGACGATGATTTCCAACGTCGCAATGATGTGGTTCGTTTCATAGATGTACTTTTGAACCTGATCGAAGCTTTGGCTGAGGATGGTGACCATACCGTTGTCCTGTCCGTCGACGACTCCAGTCTCAAGGGCAGAGAAGAGTTCATTGAGCGGGATGACCTGCGCACTGGCACCGAGATTCTGCGCGATGCCGACATGGATCGGGTTGGAAGGCATGCGGAATTTCTGTCCGACGAAATCGTCGACCTGAGTCAACTTCTTGTTGCTGCTGAATGTCCTTGCGCTGTTCGGCCCCCATGCGAGCATATATGCAGTCGGAAATTTCTGATGGAACTCGGCATTCATTTCATCGGCGATCGTACCGGTCCAGACCCGCTTCGCATGAGAAAGATCCGAATACAGGAATGGCCAGTCGGAAATGAGACTTTTCGGCCATTCCTGATTGAAAGGCGTTCCCACTACCGCCATTTCGATCGAGCCATTGCGGACCCCGTTCCACAGGTCGCCTTCGCTTCCGAGCGTTCCGTCGGAATAGATGTCCACTTTGACGGCACCGTTGGTTTTCGATTCTACCATTGGTTTGAAAACTTCCGCTATGGCCCTGCCCATCGGGTGGGTGACACCCCAGTTATCACCTACCTTGATCGTGTAGCTACCGTTTTCCTGAGATCCTCCTGCGAACACACATGTCGCCGCAAGAAGGACGACCAGCACGAACGATACGATTTTTTTCATGTACCACTCCTTTTCTTCCGATTGAATCTACAAACGATGTCGAAAGTCCAGAGGAAGCGCAAGAGCTTTCACTGACTTACTAACATGTTTGTTTTTTAATCTATCTTAACACTGTTCATTCAGTTGTCAAGCAAAAAAAATGAGAATCGAAACAGGAAGAACCATGCTTTCGCACTGAAACATCTCACGGCGCGAGAATCCATGCTGAGGGCTCATGGAAAATACGCATCCTGCCAGGAACTGCACAAGACGCTTGCGTCAACCTCTTTCCAGCCAGTCGGCAACACTCAATCGCCGCCGATGATGTCTGAAAAAATTGACTAATATTTTTTATATTTTTTGTATAATAATGAATTAGCATACTACATTTCTGTATCAGCACAAACATCCGCCAATACAGGCTGCAATAAGGAAGCCGACTCGTCGTCCATCTCCAGCATACGAAAGAACGGGGCGTCATCATCCGTCCTGACATTCTTGGGGAGGGAAAGTCAACTTGCGTAAACTCAGATAAAGTTGTTGACAACGAACAAAAAGCGTTCATATACTATTGACATGTCAGTAATGGCATTTTTCTTGATATGAACATACCAGTATATACAAAAGGAAACCTAACTACATGAAAGCTGTTCAAATCGTACGACCGAACGACCTGAGAATCATCGATACGGAAATCCCCGTTCTCTCGGAACGGGATAACATACTTGTCAGGATGACCGCGGCCGGAATCTGCGGTTCTGATGTGGGCATCTATCACGGGACGAACGCAGCAGCGACCTATCCGAGGATCATCGGGCACGAAATGGTCGGACAGGTCGTTGAAACAGGTTCCGGTGCCACCCGTCTCAAGGAGGGAGATCGAGTCATCATCAATCAAGTCACAAGCTGCGGACATTGCTACCCATGCCGGAAAGGGAGGGGAAACGTCTGCGACAACTTGAAAGTGAGAGGCGTCCATATCGACGGCGGGTATCGCCAATACATCGCAGTTCCCGAATCCGACTGCTATCTCCTCCCCGATTCGATATCCGATACCGATGCCGTCATGATAGAACCTACCACCATTGCCATCCAGGCCAGCTCCCGTGCCCAGCTGGAGCGCGACGACATGCTGCTGCTGTTCGGTTGCGGAGCGCTGGGGTCTTCGATCCTCAAGATCGCACGGCTGCATTGCGACCATATCATCGTATCGGACATCAACGACGAAAAACTTGCGATCGCCAGGGAAAACGGGGCGACGCACACGATCAACGTACTCCAGGAGGATCTGCAGACGAAAGTCCTCGAATATACAGCAGGACATGGCGCTACGGTATCGATCGATGCGGTCTGCAACACCACAAGCCTTCCCACCCTGCTGCAGGCGACCGGTAATGCCGGAAGAGTGATCACGATGGGCTTTTCGATTTCACCATCGCAAGTCACCCAGTTTTCGGTCACGTCCAAGGAGCTGGACATCCGCGGTTCCCGGCTCCAGAACAAAATGTTCGGGGAAGCGATCAGACTGATCGAAGAAGGGAAACTGGATCTTACCGGTTCGTGTTCCCATACGTTCCAGCTTACGCAGGCGCAGCAAGCGTTCGATTTCATAGACAGCCACGATCCTTCCATCAGGAAAATCGTGCTTACGTTCGATTTCTAATGCAGGAGGCACCCATATGGCGACCATGAAAGCGATCAGGCTCGCGCAACCGTTCGACATAACCTGCGTGACGACGGAGATCCCGCATCCCAGGGAAAACGAAGCGTTGATCAAAATAGGCGCGGCAGGCATCTGCGGCAGCGATATCGGAGCCTTTAGGGGCACCAACAGTCTGATACGATACCCTCGGCTCATCGGCCATGAACTTGCCGGAAAAGTGGTCGCGTTGGGACCCGGCGATACGCACGGAATCAAGGTCGGAGACCGCGTGGTGGTCGATCCTTATCGCTATTGCGGCGCCTGCTATCCCTGTTCGATCGGCCGCACGAACTGCTGCGAACACCTCCAGGTGCTTGGAGTCCATGTGGATGGAGGCATGGCGGAGTATTTCGCCCACCCAACGAACCTGCTCGTGCGCATCCCGGATGAACTTTCCTATGTCCAGGCTGCCATGGCGGAGCCACTGACGATCTCCCTCCACGGAATCCACAGAGGACGCTTGCAGGCCGGCGAGTACTGCGCGGTGATCGGAGCGGGACCGATAGGACTGGTAGCAGGGCTGGTCGCGCAGGGATACAAAGCGCATGCGATCCTGATCGACATCGTCCAGGAACGATTGGATTTCGCGCGAAGACTGGGGATCGAGCATGTCGTCAACTCTACGAAAGAAGACCCATCGGAGGCGATCCGCGCCATTACCGGAGGCACCATGGCCCAGCAAGTCCTCGAATGTTCCGGTGCGAACGTGGCGATCAGGAACACGCTCGACTATGCGTCCAACGCAGGACGGATCGTCCTCACAGGATGGCCGAAACGGGAAACGAGCCTTCCCACCGACATGATCACGAAAAAGGAACTCGATATCTGCGGCGCCCGCACAAGCGCGGGAGAGTTCCAGGAAGCCCTAGAACTGATCAGGACGAAACAGGTCGACATGACCAGGATCCTGACCGAGACGGTCGACCTTGATCAAGCTCCGCGAATCATCCAGGACATCGAGCGAAGACCAGACAAATACATGAAAGTGGTCATACTCGTTGATGAATCTTTGAGCTAGTGCGATGTCGTCATTTCCTTTTATTCCCGTTTCCGACGATTCATCGTTGAGTTTTGCCTTGCAATGTGAGAAAATCCACAATGAAAGGCAGGACAGGCATATCAGTATGACGAGCAGGAAGGAATCATCCATTTTCGACACGGTGTACACGACGATCAAGAACAAGATCTTGCATCTTGAATTCAGACCGGGAAAACCTATCAGCGTAGCCACGTTGGCGGATGCTTTGCAAGTGAGCCGCACCCCGGTCCATGACGCGATCCTGAAGCTCTCGAACGAGAATCTGATCGATGTGTTTCCGAAAAGCGGGTCGCGAGTATCGCTGATCGATATCAAGCGGACGGAAGACGAACGGTTCATCCGCAAAGCGCTTGAACTAAGCGCCATACGGGAAATGTTCTACAATTATGACGAATCGTATCTTTCGACAATGGAGACCTGCATCAAGGAACATGAGCTCGCATTCAAGGAAAACAGATACATCGACACCCTCTACTGGGACTCCCAGTTCCATTTTCAGATATTCAGATGCATACACAAGGAGTATTGCTGGGAAATCGGCACCCGGTATTCAGCCAATGAGTATCGGGTCAGGTTGCTTGCGGAAAAGGCCATAGCGACTACCCAGGAATTCGTTCTGCAAAACCATCGGGATATCGTCCGTTTCCTGCGCGACAGGAATCTCGACGCAGTCCTCCAGATCGAGGAGCAGCATCTTGCCAGAATCACGACGGAGATCACGACACTGGTGGCGGCATACCCCGCCCTGTTCACGACCGCGAACGATACCTCGATTCCGCAAAAGATCCGGACGAAAGAGGACTTTACCGAAAACTTCCTCGATACGATCCAGCCGATCGGGAAATAGGCTCAGCCGTTTCTGATCGTTCCGAACTCCCTGACTTGCGGAGCGATCCAATCATGGAGGAGTCCGTTGCTTGCGATGAAATCGCACGGTTCGTCACCGAGTCTCCGATTCCTATCAATCGGTTCGATGCGCCCGCCGGCGGCTTGCAGTATCGCCGCCCCTGCCGCGATATCCCAGTAGCCGAGCGAATATTCGAACACCGCATCCAGCCTTCCGCAGGCGATATAGCATAGTTCCAACGCGATGCTGCCAAACGTCCTGATGTCGCTGCACTGCATGAACAAGGAAGAAAACAGCTCCCAGTATCTGTCCGCCCATTGCTTGCGCCGATGCGGAGTCTCGCAGACCAACAGCGCATTGCCGGGATCTTCGATGGAAGACACATTGATCGGAATCCCATTGCAGGTAGCGCCCATTCCTTGGCAACCGCTGAACATTTCTTCCTGGCGGACAAGGTAGACGACGCCGAGCAACGGATCTCCAGGCTCGGTTTCCCAAGCGATGCTGATCGTGTAATTCGGAATCCCGCGCATGAAATTCATCGTTCCATCGATGGGATCAACGATCCACCGGGGACCGGCACTACCGGAATCGCCGGACTCTTCGCCATGGAACCCATCCCCGGGGAACAGGCAGGAAAGATACTCCGCGATCATCCGCTCGCAAAGGACATCCGCCTCGGTGACATAGTCGTTCTCCTGCTTCTCGGCTATCGAGAAATCCCGTTTCCGTTCCCGTTCGAGCAGCATGGCACCGGCGCATCTGGCGATATGTTCCGCAGCCGCCAGCCGCAAAGTCAGCATCGATGGATTCATACCACGACCACCTTGAATCCCGCATCGAGGATCGTATCGACGAACTCCTTGCTCGGAACATGCATGGAAATCACACGGCCGCGGTATTCAGGGGGAATCCGCCGTGCGAGACGAGACAGCGGACAATGGAAGACCGACTGATTCGTTCCGGTATCATGGAACATAATATCGATCGCACCATCCAAGAACTGAGAGAGGACGGCCTCCGGAATATCCGCGGCATCGCCGCTGTAATAGAACGACAGGTCATCCAGCTGAATCACGTAGCCGAAGCAGTCCATATCGTCGGCATGCTCGACATGATGAACAGAAATGGCAATCCCCCAGGCGGGAGGCACTTCGCGCACATGCGAGTAGAACTGCGGCGCGATACCGACCAGACGCAGATACGGCTCGAGATTGTCCGAAGGATAGAAAACCGTCACCTGCTTTCCGAGCACCAGCTTGCAATAGGAAAGCAGCGTCCCCAGGCTTCCGACATGGTCGCAATGCATATGGGTAAGGATCACCGCGATGGAAGTCGCAAAAGTGAATTCCGGAAGATTCCAGATCTTTCCGAATACAGTTTCTCCGCAATCAAGCAGAAAGAACATATCGCCACGGACGAACCATGCGCTCGTGTTGTCCATTTCAGGATTGAAAGCGGATCCTGAACCAAGAAAATGCAGATCGTCGATACTATGTTCCATCACTTGATTCCCGATGCCACAAAACTTTCGATGAACTTCTTCTGGAAAATGAAGAAGACGAGGACCAGAGGAGCGGAAATGATGAACGTAGCGGCACATACGTTCGTCCATTGCAATACCGCTTCCTTGCTTTTCGCGAACAACGCAAGCCCTACCGTCAGCGTCCGGTTCTCCACGGAATTCGTCACGATCAAGGGCCATAGGAAGTTGTTCCAATGATAGCTCACGGAAACGAGCCCGAAAGAAATATATGCCGTCTTCGAATTCGGGACATAGACATGCCTGATGATCTGCGCGGTATTGCATCCGTCGATCGTCGCCGCATCGCTCAGCGCGCGGGGAATCGTCTTGAAATGCTGCCGGAGCAGGAACGTCCCCATCGCGCTGCCGAGGAACGGGAGCATGATCGCGACCTTCCTATCGGTCAGCCCCAAATCAGAAATCGTCATGAAATTCGGAATGATCAACACATCGTTCGGAATGATGATCTGGATGAAGATGATGAGGAACACCAGCTTCTCCCCTTTGAATTTCAAGACAGCCAGTGCGTATGCCGCCATAGTGATGGTAATGAACTGGATCGCATACGTGGACACGACCACCATGATCGTATTGAGATAGTAGCGGGCGAACGGGACCTGTCCCCATACGTACTTGATGTTGTCCAGCGTCCAGTTTTCATGGGGAAAGACTTTCATGACGAACGTAGCTTTCGTGAATGCCGTCAGGACCATCCAGACCAAAGGAATCAAGAACAGGCAGGAAAGCGTGATCGCCACCACATAGTAGAGCGGATTGACCTTTTTTCTCAGACTCATCGCAGACTTCCCCTTAGTTGTAGTAGATTTTCTTGTCGTTGTTGAAAAACTGCCCCATGGAGACGATCAGCATGATGACGAGCATGACGACGGTCAGCGTGGAAGCTCTCGCCTGGTCGAAGAATACGAACCCTTGCTGATAAATGTAGTACAGCAGCAACGTACTGGCATTGTTCGGCGCACCTTCCGTCATGATCACGATGTGATCGACCAGTTTCAGGCTATCGGTCAAAGCGGTGATCGTGACGAACAAAGTGGTCGGGGCCAACAATGGAAGCGTGATCTTCCTGAATGTATGGATCGGAGTCGAGCCGTCGATCAACGCCGCCTCATACAATTCCTTGTCCAGACTTTGCAGCCCGGAAAGGAAGAAGATCATCAGATAGCCCGCTTCGCGCCAGACATACATCACCGCCATGGCAGGAAGAACCGTCCGCTTGTTCGAAAGCACGCCGAGCGGCCTGCCTCCCAGTTTCAGAATCAGCTGGTCAAGCATGCCGCTTTCCTGCATGTACATGAACATCCAGATACTCGCGATCGCGATCATCGGCATCATCACCGGATAGAAGAAACTGGTTCGATACAGTCCGATTCCTTTCGCTCTTTTTGTGTTGACCAGCAACGCCAGCCCCAAGCCGATGAAGAAGGCGGGAATCACGGTAAGCAGCGAAAAATACAAAGTATTACGCATCACCTTCCAGAACAAAGGACTTTTCGCGAATCCGATATAGTTTTGCAGTCCGATGAACTCGGGTTTCCGCATTCCCAGCTCATATGCATTGAGACTGAGATACCCGCTGCGCAGGATGGGATATACGGTGAACACGATCAAGAAAATCAGGGTCGGAGCGAGCAATATCCAAGCCTTCATCGATTCGGGCATCTTCCAAGGCTGTTTCCTACCCTTCTGGTCGTTGTGCATGAAGAACTCCTTCTCTATCGATCAACGAGACGATGCCTTCGAGGCACCGTCCCGTTCCTAATCATTTCTACTTCTGAAACTTCTTCATGACCGTGTCGGCTTCGGCCTGCGCGTCCTTCAGCGCCTGGGCAGGCGTCTTCTCTCCGGTAATCGCGCTTTGGATGCTGTCGTTCAGAATCCTCCACATCCGCGTCGAGTCATAACTGGTCAGTTCAGGCTTGCTGATGGGGATCTGCTCGTACGCCACGCGCGCCTGGGGCAGATTCGCATAGTATTCCTGCATCTGCGGGGTCTCGATCGCCGACTTTCTCGTTGCGACGTAGCCGGTATCGATGCTCCATTGCGCCGCACGCTCAGTGGAAGTAGCGAACTTGATGAACTCCCAGGCCATTTTCTGCCGTTCCGGCGAAATTCCCTTCGAGATATAGAAATTTCCGCCGCCGGTCGGCGCAGCCTGCCTCTTGTTGCCCGGCAGGAACGCCGTGCCGTAATCGAACGTCGCGTTCTGGCTGATATTCCCGAGATTCCCCGTCGTATGGTAGATCATCGCCACTTTCCCGCTGAGGAACTGTCCAGGCAGATCGGTCCACTGGACGATGCCGGGCTGCATCACCTTGTATTTCGTCTGCAGATCGCACCAGAACTGCAACGCCTCGACATTCTCCGGAGTGTCGAAGAATATCTGCTTGCCGTCGTCGCTCATCAAGTTCTCGCCGTTCTTGGAGTTCTGCAATGCGAATCCGGTGAATCCCCATTGAGCGCTCCCGCTGTTGAGCGCGATGCCGACGCCATAGCGCTGGATGTTTCCGTCAGGACCGACTTTCGTCAATTTCTGCGAATATTCGACGAGCTCGGCCCAGGTCTTCGGAGGTCGATCGGGATCGAGTCCGACCTCGCGGAACGCATCCTTGTTGTAATAGAGAATCATCGTGCTCCGCTGGAACGGAATGCTGATAATTTTTCCTTCCACATACGAATCTTCCATGAAGCCGGAAAGAAAGTCGTCGATATAGGCTTTGCCAGCCGCGCCATCGGCGGCGATGAAATCGTCAAGCGGGATCACGGCGTCCTGCACATACATGGAAAACCGTTGTGTCGCCAGACTGATGAATAAGTCGGGGGGATTCTTTCCCTGTATCGAAGACTGGATCTTCACCACCGTGTCGTCATAATTTCCCGTATATACCGGCTTGACGATCGCTTCCGGATGCAATTCGTTCCAATCATTGCAGATCTTATCGACGAATTTGGTAACCGCCCCGCCGACATTCACTGGAAAGAAGAACGTCAATTCCATCTTTTCGGATTGCTTGGCCGATTCCTGACTGCCCGCCGCGAACAGGGCGGACCCAAGCACACACACCACAAGCAGCGCAACAAGCATCTGTCTTTTCATATGCCACTCCTTTTTCTTTCTCTGGATGGATAGAACCTTTCACACGCACGCAACATCCATCCAACAACAGTATTGCATCCAAAATTGAAACGTGTCAATTATTTTTTTCATACAAAAAAACTCTTAGCTAAGCCCTTTGTCTTCTATGATTCCCGTCAAGCCCCCTGATTAAGGAATTTGAAT
>LVBD01000007.1 GCA_001604275.1 Spirochaetales bacterium Spiro_02 | reverse complement strand
GTGGAGAATTGTCTCTCCCCCTGCAGCCAATCATGTAGAGCTACCCACTACAAACAGCGAAATGCCTCTTCTCGGTTGCTCCAGAAAAACGCTCGTGCGTCAGTACGGGAGCCGGCTGATCGATATCGTGCGGGAGCAGGATCGTACAATCGTGGAATCCGCCGTATCGTACGTCCTGGACGGACAGGAACCGATCGAATTCGACTTCCGCCTCGCGGGAACCCGGGATGGGGACATCCGGATCCATTGCAGGCTCTCAGCTCAGGAAGGCAAGCGCGGCCGGTACATCCTGTGCGAAATGGCCGACATCTCCCGCTATCATGAAAAGGAATCGTTCTACAGGAGCATCCTCGATTCGCAGAACGCCCCGCTGCTGATCACCGACACCGCCCGGCATATCCTGTTCATGAACAAAGCGGCGGAACGTGAATCCGGCTTCCTGCTGAATGACATCGTCGGACAGACATGCGACATATTCCGTACCGAGTTCGGCGGAACCAGCGACTGATGCTTCGACCGCTGGAAACGAGGCGAGAAGACCAGAGTGCACGCATTGCCGGACGGACGATCCATCAGGGACGACTATTCGCTCCTGTGCGACGAGGAAGGACGACAGATCGGCTACACCAAAGTATCGACCGACATCACGGAATTGATCAGGACGGCGGACGACCTTCGTGTCAGCGAGGAGCGGTATCGACTCGCCCTCGCCCAGACCCACGATTCGATCTGGGACTACGACATCGTGACGGACACGCTCCATCAGACGGTCGAACAGGCTCATACGGACAAGGACTATCTCGGCATCGGTCCGGCCCTCGAGAATGCCTCGCGGCATCTGACCGATTCGAAAAGTATCCCTGACGATACGAAGCTCGCCATCCAGACGTTCCGCGACACGCTCGTCTCCGGCAAAGCGCAGGCGCAGACCATCGTCCGGCTGCCGAAAGCGGGCGGCGGGTATCGCTGGATACAGATATTCGGCACGAACATATACGATGCAGCCGGAAAACCGATCAGGGCGATAGCCGTCAGCAAGGACATCACGAAAGAAAAAGAGCGAGAACAGGAATTCGAGCAGGAACGCCAGTACAGGTATTCCGTCACCTACGATGCGATCGCTTCCTACGAAGTCGACCTGACGGACGATACGATCATCTATGCGGATCCGTACTTGCTCACGCAACTCAAGACTCAGACAGTGTCTTCATTCACGGACCTGGTCCAGGCGACGAAAGAACAGGTCGTAGCTCCCGAATTCAAGCAGAAGATCGAGGATACGATCGGCAGGGCCGCACTGCTCCAGGCCTACGAGCAGGGCAAGCGCGACATCCAGTACGAGTACCTTCGGAAGAATTTCGGCGCAGGAAAAGGGAACATCTGGGTCAGGACGTACGCAAGCCTTATCAAATCGACGATGACCGGCCATATCTGCGCATTCGTCTACACGAAGGACATCGACAGACAGAAACGACGGGAACTGGAACTGCAGAAAAGTGCCGAACGAGACATACTGACAGGTCTGTACAACAGGAAGACCATCATGGAGCTCATCGAGAAGTATCTGGCGATCATCCATCCGAACACGTTCAACGCCCTGATGATGATCGATATCGACAACTTCAAGGAGATCAACGATACGTTCGGGCATATCTATGGGGATGCGGTTCTGTCGGACATCGCCTACAAACTGCGCAAGACTACATCGCCGCAGGACATCGTCGGTCGATTGGGCGGCGACGAATTCATAGCGATGCTTCGCAACTACCCATCGAACCAGGCACTCATTGGGAAGGTGGAACAGATCGCGTCCACGTTGCAGATGGTCTACTCCTCAGGGAACCGCGAATGCGACATCTCCGCATCGATCGGACTCATCTTCACCCCGGAATTCGGAGTGGATCTCCGCACCTTGTACGAACGGGTAGACATCGCGCTGTACAACTCCAAGATTCAAGGACGGAACCGCTACTCCGTCTACTCCCCTACGATGGGAGAATCCCTGCAAAGCATGGAGCGGACGTTCACGGTGACGAAAGAGACAAGTTCCGGGAAAAATTTCATCGACCATATCACGGAATATGTGTTCAAGATCCTCTATCGCTCGGAA
This sequence comes from Spirochaetales bacterium Spiro_02, assembly GCA_001604275.1. Classification (GTDB taxonomy): domain Bacteria; phylum Spirochaetota; class Spirochaetia; order Sphaerochaetales; family Sphaerochaetaceae; genus Spiro-02. Next base: position 8 of record LVBD01000007.1, on the reverse strand, counting down.
GACCTGGA
>LVBD01000006.1 GCA_001604275.1 Spirochaetales bacterium Spiro_02 | reverse complement strand
GAAAAATTCACAAGTATCTCATACAGAACGGATTGAACAAATTGGGACGATGTACTATTATGTCGGTCTGTACGCTGGGCCACTAGCGTGTTCCGTCGGCTAAATCCCTGCAATTCATTGATTTTTGCTCTGAATTACATGGAAGGATCCAAAAGGACTTCCTCAGGGTAGCTGAGCGGTGCGGAGGGGAGCGATAGCGGATGCGTCAATGATTCCGCTTCGGAACCGGACTGTTCTTCTGTGACGGTTACTATAGGCCTGGTTTGGAGATAGATGTGAATTGGTGCCGGATGCGATTCAGTCGCTACCGGCTGTACAAGAAGTTTTCTGTTGAGAGGTTACTAGATGATCACTGAATTGCACAAAATGAGAAATATCGGTATCAGCGCCCATATTGACTCAGGAAAAACGACACTTTCTGAACGTATCCTGTATTACTGTAACAAGATACATGCAATCCACGAAGTCCGTGGCAAAGATGGCGTCGGCGCCACGATGGACAGCATGGAATTGGAGCGGGAACGTGGAATCACCATTGCTTCCGCCGCGACCAACGTGTCGTGGAAAGGCTATCAGGTCAATGTCATCGACACTCCGGGACACGTCGACTTCACCATCGAGGTCGAACGGTCGCTACGCGTTCTTGATGGAGCGATCCTGGTCCTGTGCTCGGTCGGCGGCGTACAGTCCCAGTCCATTACCGTCGACCGACAGATGAAGCGCTATCATGTTCCTCGCATCGCGTTCATCAACAAATGCGACCGTACCGGCGCGAATCCATACCGCGTCAAGCAACAGCTGATCGACAAGCTCGGTCTGAACGCCGTTCTGATGCAGATTCCCATCGGGCTCGAGGATCGGCTTGAGGGCGTCGTCGACTTGATTTCCATGAAGGCTCTCTATTTCGACGAAGGTCCGAACCGCGATCAGGTACGCGAAACCGAGATTCCCGCCGAGTTGCTCGATGAGGCTCAGGAGAAGCGTGAGGAGATGCTTGACGCCGTTTCCATGTTCAGCGATGAGCTGATGGAGGCGATGCTGGAAGATGCTGTCACCGAGGATTTGATTCGCGCCGCGATCCGCAAGGGAACCATCGCGTTGGAGCTGTGTCCGGTTTTCATGGGGTCGGCATACAAGAACAAGGGTATCCAGCCCTTGCTCGACGGCGTGTTGTCCTATCTGCCTGATCCGACCGAAGTCACGAACATCGCGCTGGATATCGACAGGAACGAAGAGCCTGTCGTCCTAAAGGCGGACGAAGACATGCCTCCCGTCATCCTTGCGTTCAAGCTTGAGGACGGACAGTACGGCCAGTTGACATATATCCGCATCTATCAGGGGAAGATCAAGAAAGGGGATGAGCTGTACAATACCAGGACCCGCAAGAAGTTCAAGGTCGGACGTCTGATCAAGATGCACGCTTCTGAGATGGAGGACATCACCGAATGCGGATGCGGTGAAATCGCCGCTCTGTTCGGCATCGAATGCGCCAGCGGCGATACGTTCTGCGCTCCGAGCCTGAACTACACGATGAGTTCTATGTACGTCCCGAATCCGGTCATCAGTCTGGCGATCTCTCCGGTAGACAAGAAGTCCGCCGACAACATGGCGAAGGCGCTCAACCGCTTCTCCAAGGAGGATCCGACGTTCCATACCTATGTTGATCCGGAATCGAACCAGACGATCATCCAGGGAATGGGCGAGTTGCATCTTGATGTCTACATCGAACGGATGAAGCGAGAGTACAAGGCGGAGGTTACCGTCGGCCAGCCGGAAGTGGCGTACCGTGAGGCGATCACTCAGCGTGCGGACTTCAACTACACGCACAAGAAGCAGACCGGAGGTTCCGGCCAGTACGCACGTGTGGCCGGGTACATCGAGCCGATCGAACCGCCTGCCGATGGCGAGGACATGAAGGAATATGAGTTCGTCGATGAAATCAAAGGCGGCGCGATTCCCAATGAGTACATCCCGTCCTGCGACAAGGGTTTCCAGGCTGCCATGAAGAAAGGATCCCAGATCGGCTTTCCTGTCGTCGGCGTGCGCTGCGTCATCAACGATGGAGCCTGGCATCCGGTCGACTCGTCCGACATGGCGTTCCAGACCGCGGCGATCGGTGCGTTCCGTGATGCGTACGAGAAAGCGAAGCCTGCGATCCTCGAACCGATCATGAAGGTCGAGGTGGAGGGGCCCTCCGAATTCCAAGGAAATATCTTTGGAAGCATCAACCAGCGCCGTGGCATCATTGTCAGTTCGACCGAGGACCACAACATGTGTCAGGTCGATGCCGAGGTTCCGCTTTCCGAAATGTTCGGCTATTCCACGGTTCTCCGTTCGTTGACCCAAGGCAAGGCGGAGTTCACCATGGAACTTGCCAAATATGGACGCGTTCCCTCCAGCGTTTCCGACGAACTCAAGAAAGAGTATCAGGAAAAGCGCAGGAAGGAGCAGGGGAAATAACCTCTCCTCACGACAGTGGAAAAGGTCTCGCCAAGTGCGAGACCTTTTTTTCATTCAATGCCATTATTCATGTAGGGATGGCTCGCGGTTCTTCTGTATCCTGCGGCGGGTTTCGGGGCTGTAAATGTTGACAGTATCCTCATTTGTTGCGAATCAGAAACATTTTCTCCTTGTCGTGGCGTTTCATGGTATAATCTTGAACAAGCATATAACTCGGAGGTGCTGCATATGGAAATTCAAGAGTTAAACAAATTAAGCCCGTTGCGCGTCTTTGAAGAGTCCATCGACGGAGGCCTAGGGCGGGGAAATCTCGGCGTTCTGGTCTCCCGTCATGGGGTCGGCAAGACAGCATGCCTCGTGCATCTGGCCACCGACAAGCTTTTCAGAGGCGAACATATCATCCATGTCTCTTTCTCCGGCAATGTAGAGCATGTGATCAACTGGTACAAGGAGGTATTCCGGGAAATTTCCGAAGGTCGTTCTCTCGACGACGCCGCATCCGTATACAACAATATCCTTTCAAATCGGGTGGTAATGAATTTCAGTCAGGAAAACGTCACCATCGACAAAGTCCTGTCCAGTCTGACAACGTTGATCCAGCACGGTTCGTTCCAGGCGGATACGATTCTGTTCGACGGATATAAACTGACGATCGCCACCGAAGACGATGTACGGAAGATCAAGCAGTTCGCCAAGGACATGAACCTCGAAGTCTGGTTCTCCGTCTCTCCAGTTCGTTCGAATGTGGAGTATGATGTTTATGGGGTGCCGAACACCATGAACAAGTATCTCGATATGATCGATGTCCTGGTCGGACTTCGGTATAGCGAAGAGAACGATAAAGTCATCATGACAGTGGTCAAGGACCATGGCGTCGTATGCGAAAAACCGATGAGGGTGACATTGGATCCCAAGACGATGCTCATCTCCGAGTAATCCGATGAGAATATGAAAAAAGAAGGAAGGCCGCCGGGAGGGCGGTCATCCTTCTTTCTTTGCTTTTGCTTGCCGTCATAGCCAGTCGGACTGCGGGACGTCCGGCCCCTCTGCGATCAATACCGATACCTGGGCGCAAATGGCGTCCCCGGTTCCCAATTCTCCCAACAGATGTTCGGCGGTCTTCGCTTTGACCGATACGCGGTCGATCGGGAGGGAACAAGCTTCGGCGATCGAAATCCTGATAGCATTGATGTATTCTCGAAGCCTCGGAGTTTGGAGAATGACCGTAGAATCGATATTGACGATTCTGTTTCCGTCGATTTCTTTCAAGGCCGACGCAAGGAGATGCATGCTGTCGGAATCCTTCCATTTTGCATCGTCGGAGGGGAAATGGCTTCCGATATCTCCCAAAGAGAGTGCACCGAACAGCGCGTCGATGAGCGCATGGATCAACGCATCTCCATCGGAATGTCCATCCTCTCCTTTTTCCGCAGGTACCTCGACGCCCCCGATCAGTAGTCGCCTTCCAGGAACGAGCCTATGTATGTCCCAACCAGTACCAATCTTCATGCCGTTGGATCTCCTTGTCATGCCTGCTGTGGAACGGTCCGTGCGGCGATGGCCTGCGCTTTCGCTTCGGCCCACGCCGCACGGAACGCATGCTGGGCGCCTGCCTGACTTTTCGCCTTTTCCCTGACCAACCGGTATTCGATGATCTGCCGCTGGGCATCCGGAATGTCCTGCAGCCATGTCACTTTCCTATTCTCCGGATCCCCCTCGCTGATTCCGACCGAACCGCCGAAATCGGCATAGATTTCCGTATCGTCGACATATTGTTTCTCCGGCCGAACCGCATCGCGATGCGCTTCCAGAATTTTCGGATATTCGAATATCTGCGGGGTCTGGACTGCGACCATCCCGGATCGTACGAGGTGTTCGACGACCATTCCGTTTTCATCGATCCGTTTCAATGCATCGACGATGGGAATAGCGGGTACGGCCCCTCCGAAGACCGTCGCCGTAGCAAGCGTGCTGATGATCAGTTCGGGCGTCACCCATGGCCTCGCTCCATCATGGATAGCCACATAGCGGATCGGAAGCGACATGGTCGCCAGTTGCTCCAGCCCTTTCCTGACCGATTCCTGCCTGGTGCTTCCCCCTTGGATGATCATGATCGGTATTTCGTTCTGATCGAGCAGATCTTCCAATGCGACAGCCGTCTCCTCCGCGGACCCTTCGGCGCACGTAACAACTATCGCCGTGCATCCGGGGATAGCGAGGAATGGCCTGACCGCCCGGGACAAGACAGTATGTCCTTCGATAGAAAGGAACTCTTTCTTTACGGGAGCGTCGGATTGATCATCGTTGAAACGGATGCTGGAACCTGCCGCTGTGACGATTGCGGCGTGCAACGGAAAGCCCACTGTCATTTCTCCAATCTGGAGAAGACCATCATCTCGATCTCGCTTTTGTCTTTGCCGAGCGCGAACGATGATTCGTCGATCAGAAGCCGCAGCGCGCTATCGTACAGCTTGCGTTCCTGTACCGGCAGTTCCTTGATCTTGCTCCGATGGTAGAGTGTCTGGACGACTTTCGCGATCGAAGCGATGGAACCTTGCTTGAGCAGATCCACATTCATCTGATATCGTGCCTTCCAGTCCACCGGCATGGGTTCGTACTTGCTGGAGATTGAATCGATCGCTTTCTTCGCTTCTTCCTGCGCAACGATTCCGCGGATTCCCATTTCCTTCGCTTTGTCGACGGGAATCATGACCGTCATGTCGGAAATCTCCAGGTAGATGACATAATACAACGTCGCCACACCTCGGAACTTTCTTTCCTCGATGCGTTGTATGGTGCCTACACCTTGAAGAGGATACACGACATGGTCATTGACGGAAAACTGTGCGGACGCCTCGGAAGAATTCATGTCTAGAGTATACTCCAGATTCGGGGTAAACACAAGGTACGCATTATATAGTAAAAATACTTCGTTTGCGGTATGATTTTTCGCATGAATAGACAACTACGTCATTGCGGCGTGCTGATGCACCCTACATCCTTTCCGAGCCCGTACGGCATCGGGGATCTTGGCGAAGAAGCCAGGACCTTCATCGATACGATGGCGCGTACCGGAATCACCCTCTGGCAGATGCTTCCTCTTGGCCCGACGGGTTATGGAGACTCCCCATATGCGGCGAGATCATCGTTCGCGGGGAATGAACTGCTCATCGACCTGCGTACGCTGCTGTTCGACGGATTGCTCGACGTCGGGGATCTTTTCGCCGCGCCTTCGTTCGATCCCGACCGTGTCGACTACGGTTCTGTCCGGGCTTGGAAGGAGCCGTTGCTGATGAAAGCCGCCGAGGCGTTTCTTGCCAAAGCCGCTACTGTGCCGGATAAAGCTGCGGAGAAGCGGCGGTTCGAGGAATTCTGTTCCGAGAATTCCTGGTGGCTCGATGATTATGCGCTGTATCAGGTACTATGCTCCCATTTCTCCGACTCCCGATGGTTTTTGACATGGGACAAGGATATCGCGATGCGGGAACCCGCTGCGCTGGAGGCGTGGAAAAAACGGGAAGCCGATGGCATGGTCCGGTGGAAGGTCCTTCAGTACTTCTTCTTCTCACAATGGGATGCGTTGCGCCGGTATGCGAATGACCGTTCGATCAAGTTGGTGGGGGATATTCCGATCTTCGTCGCACCGGATAGCGTCGATGCTTGGAGCAACCGTCATTTGCTCAAGATCGACGCACAGGGCAGGCAGAAGGCGTCCAGCGGAGTTCCTCCAGATGGATTTTCCGCGGAGGGACAGCTCTGGGGGAATCCTGTCTATGATTGGCCTGAACATGAGAAAGAACGCTTCGCATGGTGGCTCCGCAGGATGCAGGCCTCGCTTCGGCTGACCGATATCGTCAGGATCGACCATTTCCGTGGTTTCGCAGCCTACTGGGAAGTTCCCGCAGGCGAAACGACCGCCATGCACGGCAAGTGGGTCGCCGCTCCGGGGAAGGAGTTGTTCCAGGAAATGCGAAAGCGGTTGGGAGATCTCCCCGTATTCGCCGAGGATCTCGGGGTCATCACGCCTGATGTCGAGCGGTTGAGGGATGAGAACGGTTTCCCGGGGATGAATGTCCTGCAATTCGCCTTCGCTCTGAAGGATGGCAGGCTGGATGCTGCGAACGCATATCTTCCCCATAACTATGCCTACAATTCTGTAGCGTATACGGGAACGCACGACAATGACACGAGCCGTGGCTGGTACGACGCACTGTCCGAAGAATACAAGGATGTCGTCAGACGGTATCTCGAATGTCCTGATGACCAAGTGGTCTGGCAGATGATGCGTGCGATCCTGATGAGCCATGCCAAGTATGCGATATTTCCGATGCAAGATATCCTGGGGCTCGGTGCGGAAGCCCGGATGAATACCCCCGCGACATGCGGTACGGGCAACTGGAGCTGGCGGATGCGTTCCGATGCGGTGCAGGACTGGATGCTGGACCGCCTGCATGGAATGATCGAACTGTACGGACGTACCGGAAAGGCATGACCGGCTGTCCGGTACGCCGCTAGATCCGTCCGATCGATTGTATCGGATGGATGTTCAGCGGATTGTCATACCATCCGTCTATCAGATCGGTCCTGACGAAATTGATGGAGAAGCTGTTTGAGGTCGGAATGACGGTTCGTTCGTCCAGCAGGTACTGTTCCGCGGTGGAGAGCATCAAATGCCGCGCTTGGGGCTCCATGGTCGCTAGTGCGCTATGGACCAGGGCATCATAGGTCTCATTTTCATAGTTTCCGAGATTGAACGTGCTGTCGGATGTCCACATGGTCAGGAACGCCGAAGGATCGTAGTAGTCTCCGATCCAAGTAAGGCAGGCGAAGTGATACGGGGACTGCTCCGGATGATTCGCATAGACGGTAAGCGGAACGGTGTCCAGAATCACCGTCAGGTGAAGCTGGTCGCTCCAAGTTTCGGCGATTCTCTCTGCCGCCGTAGCGACTTGGGAACCCCGGTGTACGGCCATGATCAACGGCGGAAGCCCGGTTGCGTCGGGATATCCCGCCTCCTGTAGCAGTCCGAGCGCCAGCGCCTTTCTTTCTAGGGGAGATGTGGGGAGCCGGGTCGGTCTCACGTCGCTTCCCGGCACGAGGGTTTCGGTCGGAAACGGTTGGCTACCGATTCGTCGGATCTCATCCCAGTCTACCATCGCATAGAGCGCCTTGCGGACCTTCGGATCCGCATACGGGCCGCTGGCGGCGCTGAAATAGAAGAAACTGGTGGAGAACTGGGGGGAGAAGAACAGATCGCCGCCGGTCTGGTACTCTCGAGGGATGAACATCTGCGCCCACTGGATGTCGCCGTTCCGATAGGCTTCATACACAGCTTCCGTTTCTCCCCGCATGTCGATCTCAAGATAGTCGCATCGTGAAGATGCGGCATTCCAGTAATAGGGGTTGCGCTCGAGCACCAGCCTGTCTTCCGAAGCCTCTCTCAAGAGATATGGTCCACTGGAGATTTTTCCGGCGGCGGCCGTTCCGTTCCTGACCTCCGGGTGCACGACGGAAAACCCCACGTTGCAGAGAATCATCGGAAGGTATGGAGCGGGGGAGTTCAGCTTGATCCTCAAGCGGTCGGAGCCGACGGCTTCCAGCGCGATCTTGCGCAAGGATCCGATCCCTTTTCTCCATTCTTCGATCCCCTGGACGATATCGAGCAACGAAGCGAACGATGTCCTGTCCTTGCTCGCTTCGAACGAAGACAGCCAACTTTCGATGAAATCCGTCGCCGTGATGGGTGTGCCGTCTGAAAAACGTATTCCCCGCCGCAAGGTGAATTCCCAGACAAGACCGTCCGGCGATACTGTCCAGGAATCGGCGAGCTCAGGGATCGGCATCGCGGTCCGTGGATCGTAGTCGCAGAGTCCTTTCGAGACGCTGGATGCGACGAGGACCGAATTGCTGTCCGTGGCGAAACGAGGATCCATCGTGATGAGGTCTTCGCCTGGATCGATGGCGACCACCAGCGTATTGTTTGTATCCAGAATAGAGAGTTCCGGCCGGGGCGGCGAGGCTTGCTCCCGTGAACCTTTCGCGACCAAGGGAAAGGCGAAACAGACCATGCAGAGGATCAAACTGAATCTTCTCAGGAGCATTCCTTTGATCGATTCCATATTGGCATTGTACCAGAGAGTATCGATCCGACGCAACGGGATTCTTCCAGACATGGTTCGAAGATGTTCTCACCCCCCCAGTTCCCTTTGTTTCATGTGCGTACCTATGCTATACTGCTCGGCATGAATGTCATCCTGTTCGAGAGAATGCCCGAAGGAGACCGGATTCCTTCCGATGATTTTCGTTACGGGCATATCCGCAACGTGTTGCGCCTGTCCGTCGGAGATCATCTTTCGATCGGAATCGTCGACGGGCCGTTGGGAGAGGCTACGCTCACTGCCGTCGATCCCACAGGCATTTCGTTTTCCTGGAGGCAGACACTTCCTGCGTCCGAGGCAGCCTCCATGCATCCCGTCACCCTGCTGGTGGCGCAAGTCCGCCCAATCTGCATGAAGCGTATCCTTCGCGAAGCTGTCAGCCTAGGCGTTCGTCGCCTGATCGTGACAGGGGCAGACACGGCGGAGAAGTCATATCGGGTTTCCGGCCTCTGGAAGACCGGTGAATACCGAAAGTACCTCCTCGATGGCGCGATGCAGTCGGCCATGACCGGAATGAGCGACATCCGGTTCGCCGATTGCGTGGACGCCGCCGTCGCGTCGCTAGCTGTGGAAGACAGTATGCGGTTCATGCTTGACAATGTGGTCGATGGCGTACCGCTTTCTTCGTTGGATATCCCTGCCGGGAAGTCTGTCCTGGCTGTGGGACCCGAACGAGGCTGGACCGATCGGGAACGGGGAGTGTTCTCAACGGCAGGGTTCCAGGCGGTGACGCTCGGCAGACGGGTGCTCCGTACGGAAACGGCTTGCAGCGCCGGCATCGCCGTGCTGCTCGGACGGATGGGATTGTTATAAGTTGCGTGTTGTAATTGAACGGAGTTCCCGATATTCTATCGCCGACCCCTGCTGATATTCGGGAGCACCTATGGAAGAACCAACGAAAGGGAGAGAGATGATATGGCGCATTGCATAGTACCCGCCGCGGAAGAGATACTGGACAAGGAATTTCCGGTTCTGGATCATGGATTCGTACGATTAGTGGACTATCTGGGCTCCGATGAACGGATCGTCCAGGCTGCGAGGGTGTCCTACGGAGCTGGGACCAAGACCTACCGTCAGGACAAGGGTTTGATCAACTATCTGCTTCGCAACGATCATACATCCCCGTTCGAACAGGTGAACTTCACCTTCCATATCAAGATGCCGATTTTCGTGGCTCGGCAATGGATCCGGCATCGAACGGGACGGGTCAATGAAATATCCGGCAGATACAGCGTCATGAGCGACGAATGCTACATTCCATCCGGCGACAAGATCAACTACCAGAGCGAGGACAACAAGCAGGGGCGTGCGGTTGAGCCCGTGGATCCGCAGGTCCAGGAGCAGGTGAGGGCGCTGCTCTCCGAAGACCAGCGCAAGACGTATGAGACCTATCGGCGGCTTCTGGACATGGGTATCGCCCGGGAGATCGCCCGTATCGATCTCCCGCTGAGTCTCTACACTGAATGGTATTGGCAGATGGATCTCCACAATCTGTTCCATTTCCTCGCATTGCGGCTGGACGCCCATGCGCAGTATGAAATACGGGCCTACGCCGAGGTGGTTCTTCAGATCGTCAGGACCGTCTGCCCCGTAGCCGTGGAGGCGTTCGAGAACCATAAGCGGAACGGACGAAGCTTCAGCGGCAAAGAGGTCGAGGCGATCAAGGCGATGCTGGCCGGGGAACCCTGCCCGCTTGGCGACCGGGACCGTCAGCTGTTCGAAGCGAAACTCTCATAACATGCGCCGGAGCAAAGGACGCTGGAAATGAATGTCGGACGGTTGCCTGACGGATACCGGTTGATCGGGAAGATAGAGCTTTCGGACGATCTTCCGACTGCCAGGAAGATTGCCATACTCTCCGTTGCGATCGCCGTCGTCAGTTTCTGCGTCGGGCTTGCCCTCGTTCCGTTCCGGCGTACGTTTTCGGTCGAGGCGGGAGTCGGCATCCTGCTCCGACGGATCGTCTGTACCATCGGTCTCATCCTTGCGTACCTGGTTCTCCACGAAGGCGTCCACGGCCTGTTCATCCGTATTCTCGGTAAAGTGAAACCTACGTTCGGTGTTTCGGGAGCCTACCTGTATGCGGGAACCGACCGCGCGTGGTTCGACCGCATGTCGTATCTCGTGATCGCGCTGGCTCCGGTCGTCGTCTGGACTATCGTCCTGACCATCGGGCTGGCAATGGCTTCCTCCCAATGGTTCTGGGCGCTCTATCTTGTCCAGGTGGTGAATCTCTCTGGGTCGGCGGGCGACCTGTTCTTGGCGGGGACAGTCTTGAGAATGCCCCCGGATGTACTGGTCCAGGATACCGGGGTGAGCATGTCGTTCTTTTCCAGAATGTAGTTTCGTGGATCTCCGTCCCCGTCGACAGAGGATGCTCAGGCAGACTTCTTCGCCTGTTTCCGTTCGATCCTGCGAGCCCGTTTCTGCGCTTTCCGCTCCAGCTTGTACTCCTTCTTCGTCTTTGGAGGAGGAGGCAGCACCGGACGCTCCAGCAATCTCTCGGGATTGTTGAGAAGTTCCTGGAACAATCTGATCGTGTTCATGAAGTAGAAACCGTCGGTAACCCGTTCATCGACGGTAAAGCCGACTTCCATCGTATCCTTGAACGTCGTCTTGTCCCCGAGTCGTGTCCGTGTCCTGCGCAAAGTCCCCATCGTCACGAACATGCTCGTAGTCCCCCATTCGTACAAATGATGATGGGGGCTGCCGCCCGCCAATCCGATGCTGCCGAGATTCGCTACGAAGACCGATGTATGCAGCCCGTCCGCCTCACGAAGCGCTTTCGGAGCTTTGCCGAAGTAATCGAGTATTCTGGCGAGATTGATGACAGCTCGTACGATGCATAGGGGGAACCGCAGGAAAAAGCCGATCGCTTCATCGGTGAAGTTTTCGATGGACGGCTGGCGTGCTTCACGGATCGTCCGGTCGATGATCGCGGCCATTTCCGGCAACGTCATGTTCGGATCCATGATGATCGGCGAACTATGTTCCGGCGCTTCGTCCGTGTAATCTTCCTTGATGACGAATGTCAGGGAATGTTCCTTGCGTTGCCAGTAGTTGTAGCGTGCGACGAACCTGTTCACTTCCGGACGCAACGCGATGGTCCTCATGACCGCTGCCACGAAGATCTCGAAGACCCGGTACTGATGTTCGTCCGGATGAAGCCGATTCTGTTGCTTGACGAACTGAACTGTTTTCGTCAGATCTATCTCCACCGTCTGATAGACCAATGAATCGCATCGCTTTTTCATGATATGGGGGAAGATTCTCCGATACTGGGGCACATCGACCACGAGGGTCGCATCGTTTCTTCTCATTCTGGCTAGATTCCTTCTCAAGGGATGCTCATCGGTATATATCGCTCCGGGAGAGATTGATTCTCCTTTCGTATCGTTCTGATTCTATGAGATTTGCGGAGGGCATGCAAGTACATATCGAAATGATAATTGACAATTGAAGATCGAATGTCAGCTTCCGATACTAGGGATGTGCGGTTTTCGCAAGATATGCGGCCTTCATGGCTTGTTCGAACTCGTGGTCCGAGCCGTAGCCGTAGCCGAATGTCGGTTCCCAGAGCGAGGGATCCTCCATACACAAGTAGAAGAACGGGTGATCCGTTCCTTCCTTCCAGGATCTCGGAAAGGATTCGTAGGCATGGGTGAACAGCTTCCGCTTCACCTCGAGCGGATAGGAGTATTTCCCCGCCGCTTCCGTCAGTTTCATCTCGAGGATCCTGCTTGGGCGGCCCTGCGTCCTCAGCTGCCTGACGACCTGCCTGGTGAACGTCAGCGTCCCGATGGAGATCATCACGGTCTCCTTGGGCGAGAATCCATCGACGATTCCGTCGATCACCGCCTTGTACTCGTCCTTCCAGCCCCTGAAATGGACCATCGGGTGGATATGGAAGCCGACAAGAAGCCCTGCATCGGCGACGCGCCGTGCCGCTGCGAGCCGTTGGTCCAGCGTCGCGGCCAGATGTTCTTCCTTGTCGATGATCGTCGGGGCGTTGAGCGACCAGGTGAATATCATGTTGCGTGGGATGTCGATGGCGCCGAGCCAGTCGGTCCTTGCCGACTTCGATTTCAGCTCGACAACCACTTGGGGATGTTTTCTTGCGAAGGATGCGATCGCGGTGAGCGTTCCGTGGTCGTCGCCCCAGAGCAATGAATCCGACGCCTGGCCTGTTCCGATATGCCATACTTCCGGGCCAATGTCGAGGTCTGCCAGCCGTTTGGCGAGGTCTCCGATGAATCGGATTGCATTGCTGTGATAGAACGATTGTATGGAGCAGTACGAACAAGCGAACCCGCATTGCTGCACCGCGTCGAGCGTCCGCAGGTTGCAGCATCTGGTCCGCTCCCCCTCCACAGGACAAGGACAGCGGCCGAGCAGCTTGACCGGTTCGCTATCGACGATGACGGAAATCAATTTTTCCGGGAGTATCTGCGGCGGAGAAAAGGCCTCGTAGTCCGTGGGAGCTTCTCGAAGCTGGCCGACTCGTTTCAACAAGCAGTTGACCAGCCGTTTCGTCAGGGCTTTCCCGTATGCTCCGGCAGGCTCTTCGTCGCTCCACCATCTCCGGAGGGGACCCTCCTGCCATTGCCTGAGGTCCAAGGCAGTGTCGACGAGTTGTTTCAGCTGCTGGAATGAGAAACGGTATCGACGATGAAGCGCTTCGATGAAGCTGCGATCATCTTCTGAGAGCGCGTCGAATAGCGGGTAGGTGCGAGCGAAATCGGGGTCCTGTTCCATACCGCCCCATTGTAGGGCGTGGACGGAGGATGGTCAAATCCTCGACGTGCGATATTCCGCTATCGCTTGTCAAATCGCTTCCCGATAGCTATGCTTTGTGCAATGAAAGACGAGAAAACGGGATTGCCTCCCAAGGAGCAGGCGCGTGAACTGCCCCACCTTCCCGGCGTGTATCTGATGAAGGATGCGTCGGGCACGATCATCTATGTCGGAAAGGCGAAGGATCTCCGCAAACGGGTGACCAGCTACTTCCTATCGGGAAGGAACGCCAAGACCGCGGCCCTCGTCAAGAAGATCGTCTCGATCGACCATATCATCACCGGAAACGACTATGAAGCGCTGGTGCTCGAGAACAATCTTATCAAGCGCCACAACCCCCACTACAATATCTCGTTGAAAGATGGCAAGAGCTATCCGGTGATCCGCATCACCCATGAGCCGTTCCCCAAGGTTTTCAAGACGCGAAGGATCGTCAGGGACGGTTCCGAATATTTCGGACCGTATCCCGATGCGGGGAAGCTCGACCAATATCTGGAACTGATCGAAAAGCTCTTTCCGCTCCGTCGTTGCGGCATCCCGCTCCGCAAGCGTCAGCGCCCCTGTCTGTACCATCATATCGGGCGCTGTTGCGGTCCTTGCGCCGGCCTCGTCACGGAAGAGGAATACCGGACCTACATCGACAAGATCCGCTCCCTGCTCCAAGGGAAGAACGAAGATCTGAAGAAACGGATCCAGGACGAGATGCTGGTGGCGAGCAAGGAGATGAAATACGAAGTAGCGGCGGCGAAACGGGATATGCTGCTTGCGCTGGAATCGGTGACCAAGACTCAGCAGGTCGAGGATTTCGTCATGGAAAGCCGCGACTACGCCGCCATCGAGATGCGTGCTCCGCTGTGCACCGTATCGATCATGCAGATGCGGGACGGCAAGCTGATGGGCAGGGCGCTCTACCGGGCCGAGACATTCGGCGACGAGACGGAGACGCTGCTCAACTTCTTGATCCAGTACTATGCGGACGGTGATAAGCTTCCCCAGCATCTGTATGTCTCCCATGAAATCGATGTAGAGCTGGTCCAGCGGTACTTCTCCGAACAACTGCACAGCGATGTCGAAGTGACCGTTCCCAGGGACGGCAAGCATTTCAGAATCCTGAGGATGGCGTCGGAAAACGCTTCGCGCGATGTTGAGAAACGTTTGAAGAGCCGGGACAATACCGCCGCGCTGGAGGAGTTGCGCGATGCGCTGGAACTACCAGATGCTCCGCATCTGATCGAGGGGTTCGATATCGCCCAGCTTTCCGGCAAATATACCGTAGCCTCGCTCATTTCCTTCCGAGACGGGAATCCCGATCCGCATAACTATCGCCGGTTCAACATCAAGACGCTGGAAGGGAAGATCGATGACTTCGAGTCGATGCGTGAGGCGGTCGCCCGTCGGTATACCCGGGTGCTGAACGAGAATCTCGAACACCCCGGACTGTTGATGATCGACGGAGGGAAAGGGCAGGTGAACGCCGCGAAGGAAATCCTCGATGCTCTGGGGCTTGTCGACATCCCGGTGGTTGGATTGGCGAAGGATGTCGAGGAAATCGTGTTTCCCGACGACCGACCTTCGTTGTTGCTGCCGGAGCATTCCGAAGCGCTTCGGGTGTTGATCGCCATCAGGGACGAATGCCACAGATTCGCCACGTCGGCCAACCAGCTGCTGCGTTCACGCGACGCTACGTTCGCCTTGCTTGAATCGGTGGAGGGGATCGGCGGCGAGCGGAGCAAGCGGATCATGCAGCGGTTCGGTACGATTGACGAGCTGCTCAAGCATACTCCGCAGGAAATCGCCGACGAAGCGAAGATTCCGGTCACCGTCGCCGAACGGCTACTGAAGAAACTCAGCCTATGAGATTGCGCAATATGTTGCATCGCACTATAATCGACGGAAAGTCCGGTCGCGCCATGTCGTTCCGGAGCTGAAGGAGTCGCCGTCCATTGGATATCCCGTCCACATTCCATGATTACCTGATCCATGAGGAAATACGACGTTTGAACCAGGTTCCTCGATTTCGCAGGACGCACTGTTTCGTCCAGCATGGAGGAATCAGCGTATTCGACCATAGCGTCTCTGTCGCCAGGCTCGGCTGCAGGATCGCCGAGCGCCTGCATTTTCGCGTCGATTATGCCTCCCTTGTCCGCGGGGCGTTGCTGCATGACTATTTTCTCTATGATTGGCACGACAAGGCCCCATGGCATCGATGGCACGGTTTTCGGCATCCGTACATCGCATGGAAGAATGCGAAAGCCGATTTCAGGCTCACGAGAAAGGAGTCGATCATCATCCTCAGGCATATGTTCCCGTTGACCGTGATTCCCCCGTCTTGCGTGGAAGGCTGGGTGGTGTGCGTCGCCGACAAGCTATGCGCAACGGAGGAAATCTCAAGACATATCGCCGACAGGATCATGAAAACGATCATCGGTGCGATCGACTTTCTGATCTGAGGCCTCGCAATGGTTTCAGCGGATCCGGAGGCTTGAGAAACTCGCTCCGACGGGAATCGTCGTCCGTATCCCCTTTTTTTCAATGATCAGATACAGGCAGTGCTCGAGCAGCGGTTGCTGCATGTCGCTTCCCATCTCTCTCGTTCTGATATCGTAGTCGCTCAGCAGTGCTATGATCCGTCTGATGTCGTCCAGAGAATATCTGTCGCACGCTTTCGCATAGAGTTCCTGATCCTTTTTCCTTCGGATCGGGGATTTCTGTCCGAGCACCGATGCACCGGCCAGCGCTTCGGAGAACGACGTCCCTTCCTTCCGCTGCATCTGGATGGACATCAGTCGCCTGAACTGCCATACCAGGCCGGCGATCAATGGAACGGGTTCCCCTTGTCCGCTTCTGGCCAGTACGTGCAGCGTAGCCAGCGATCGTTCCAGTTCTCCCCGCGCGATGTGTTCGAATAATGAGAAGACGCTTTCCTGCCGGCTATGGTAGATGTAACTGTCGACATCGTCTTCCGTTACTTGTCCGTCCTGCCGTTGCGGATCGGACTGGAGGAACATGATCAGCTGCGAACAGGTGTTCTTCAGCTCCTGGGTGTTGTTCTCCACCAGATCGAGCAGCAGGTCGACGGCGTTGTTGCCGATCATCATGCCGGCTTTGCGAAAAAAGGTCCGGACCCAGTCCGCCTTCCGGTTCTCGAACATCTCCCAGAAAATCTCGGTCTGCGCCTTCGGAACGGCCGACATCAGCTTCGAGGATACCGAGGTTTCGTTGCTGACGATCAGCAATGTCGCGGTCGACGAAGGATGCCCGATGTATTCGACAAGTTGTGCCGTCAACGCGGCGGAAAGATCTTCCGCCTGGCTGAGTATGACCAATCGGTGGTCTGAGAAAAGCGAGTTGTTGTCCAGCGCCGAAAAGAGTTCCCCGTTTTCCGTTTCAAAAGGGTAGAACCGATGGAGTTCGGGTTCTCCTCCGATCTGCTGCCGGAGTTCCGCTCTGATGTCCTTGATCCGTTGGCCTTTGTCCCCGGCCTCCGGTCCGAGCAGGAGGTAAACGGGAGCTACCATGCCTTCTCCTCGTAGTTTCGGACGATCATGTACAGCTTGCCGTGCACCTGACAGTCGTTGGTGAAGATCGGGCCGATCTCCGGGTTTTCCGCCCGAAGTTCGACCATGTTGTTCTTGAGGAAGAAGCGTTTGAGGGTGATGGCGCTGTTTTCGCCGACGCTGGCTACGACGATGTCCCCCGGATCGGCTGACGCGCAATGTCGGATGATCGCCAGGTCTCCGTCGTAGATGCCGACGCCGATCATGCTTTCCCCCCTGACCCGGAGGGCGTAGTACATATCTTTCGTATTTTTCAGCATCGCAGCGGGGAACATGATCGAACCGTTCCAGTTCTCCTCGCTCATGATAGGGCTTCCGGCGGCGATATCGCCGAGCAACGGAACCTCCACCATCTCGCGGTTTGGCGCGAAATCCTGGCTGATGACCTCCATCGACCGGGAGAGTCCTTCCGCTGTCCTGATCACCTGCTTGCGTTCCAGCGCCTTCACATGGTCGTGGGCGGCTTTCGCCGATATCTGGAAATGCTCCGCGATATCTCGTACGGACGGGGCATAGCTGTTCTCTTCCAGATATTCGCTGATGAACGTCGCGATCTCCCGTTGTCTCTCCGTCAATTCTTTCATGCTTGGTTTCCTCTATGTCTCGAACCGGTTGGCGAACAGGCTCTCGATGGCTGCGGCCATTTCCTGCTCGTCCGGTCCTTCGCATATGATGGTGATGCGGGCCTTGTAGGCCGCGCCCAGCGTAATGATCCCCATGATGGACTTCCCGTTGACCTTCATCGTATCCTTTTCCAGGAACAGGTCGCTCTTGAATTTGTTCGCCGTAGTGACGATCAGCGCAGCCGGTCTGGCATGGATTCCCGCTCGGTTGCTGACTTCGACTTCCCGTGTAACCATGATTCAGAAGGTCTCCTCGTTGCTATAGTACATGCTTCTGGCCGTTTCGCTTTCCAGCCATTTCAGGACGCTCTGGTCGAATTCCTTCGCCGAGTAGTATCCGAGCATTTTCAGTCGTTCGTTCCGTGCCGCCGTTTCGATGATGATCGGGACGTTACGTCCTGGTTTCACCGGAATTTCCACTTTCGGCACGGTGATGCCGAGCATCGTCTCTGTCAGGTTCTCCCCCACGCGGTCGTAGTTCTTGTTCGAGTCCCATTCGTCGAGGTGAACCACCAGCTGTATCTGCTTCTTGTCCCTGATCGATCCGACTCCGAATAGATTCGCCAGGTTGATGATTCCCAGTCCCCTGATCTCCATATGGTGGGCGAGCAACGGGTTTTCTCCCGATCCGATCAGGTATGTATCGCTGATATTCCTCAGCTTGACGGTGTCGTCGCTGATCAGTCGATGCCCCCGCTCGATCAGTTCCAGCGCTGTCTCGCTTTTTCCGACGCCGCTGTCTCCGGTGATCAGCACGCCGATGCCGTACACTTCCACAAGCACGCCGTGGATCGTCTGCGTGGGTGCGAACACTTCGTCCAGCACCTGATAGAGCCGTCTGGAGAAGTCGGAAGAAAGCAGGTCGGTCTGCAGGATGGCGCATCCCGATTCTTCGGCTCGCTCTATGAATCGTTCGCTTGGTTTTCCCCCGTCGCTGAATACGCAGGCGGGAATCTTGTATCCGAACAGCTGATCCACGTTCGTATAATCGTGTTCGTTCTCCAGCTTGAGCAGATATTGTTGCTCCCCCCGCCCGAACACCTGGATGCTGTCGTTGCTGAACTCCTCGAAGAAACCGCTGAGCGGCAAGCCCGGTCTGCTGATCTTGCTGTTGTGTATCTTCCGTGACAGCCCGCTGCGTCCGGCGATGCATGTCAGATGCAGATGGTTATGCTCCTTCAGGTCGAGATCCAGCAGATCGAGTACGGTGAATTCGGTCATCGAAAGACTCCTTGAACCTACTATAGCATAACACAACTTTCTGGAGAATGTTTTTTCGATACTTTACGCTTGTAAAGTGAATTTGCGCCGAATAGCTCTGGATTTCATTTCCTCCGCATCCATAGAACAAATAAAAAGATGTCCCGCTCTTTCGAGCAGGACATCCGCAAGGGACATGACCATGATGTCTGATCCGTTATCGTTCGATGACCTTCCCCTTTTCCTTGCGGGCCGCCGCCTCTATCTTGTCCGCGAGCATTTCGATGCCCTCATATAGTTCATAGCAGTCGTAGCTTACCATCTTGACCGCTCCCCATGAGAAATGAAGCTTCGCATCAAGATGGAATCCCTGGCCGACCGTCTCACGTGTGATGACGATGTCCAAGTCATGCAGATAATCCTCGGCGAACTGAAGCTTCTGGAGTTTTTTATCCAGGAACGCCTTCGTTTCATCGCTCGGATTGTACCGGATACCCCTGATTGTTAGATTCATAGGTCCTCCTCGTATAAAAGGTCTATATACAGGATAAGACCCCTTCCGGCGAAAGTCAAATATGAATATGGAACAGGCATATGATGAGCCGCACAGCGACATGCCGATCGTTGAAAACGACGATATCCCTCACACCCCGCGGACGAACGACGAATCGATGTTCAGCTCCCCTCGATATTTTGCGACGGTGCGGCGGGCCACGGAAATGCCCCGTTCCTTGAGCATGTCGGAAATCTTCTGGTCGGAAAGCGCCTTCGGTCCTTCATGGGCCCCGATGATCTCCCGAATAATTTCCTTGACCGCGTTTTTCGACAGATCCTCCGTGCTCCCCTCGGTCGTGGAAACCGCATTGCTGAACAGATTCTTGATCGGAAAGATGCCCCAGTCGGTATCGATCCACTTCGCCTGGGAAATGCGGGAGATCGTCGTTTCGTGCAGCGAGACCTCGTCCGCGATCACTTTCAGCGTCAACGGCTTGAGATAGCGGGGGCCATAGAGGAAGAACTCCTTCTGATACTTTACCAGCGCAAGACCGACTTTCCGGAGTGTCTGGTTACGAAGCTGCACCTGTCCGATCAGGTTCATCGCATCCTTGATCGAACGCTGGATGAAAGCGGCCGCCTCCTTCGCTTCCACCGTCTTCTGCTCCTGCAACGCATCTCCGAGCTCCGTGAATTCGGTGTTGATCCGCAGCGGCGGCAACGAATCGTCGTTCAGCTTGAACTGCAGCGCCCCATCTACCTGATGGACGGAAATATCCGGTATCACGAATTCATCGGGACCGGAACGGAACAGCTGTCCAGGGTAGGGCGTCAGCGTCTTGAGATACCGGTACAACGTATCCAGCTCTTCCTCGCTGATTCCGAGGGCCTTGGCGGTCTCCTTCGTCTTGCCTGCCCGCATCTGCTCCAGATAATCGTCGACGAGCGTCGCGAAACGCTCGAGATCCTTTCCCTCGAGTCCGTCGTTGCGAGCCTGGATGATCAGCGACTCCCGGAAATCCTTGGCGCAGACCCCCGGTGGATCGAAGGTCTGGATCAGCGCGAGCACCCGTTTGAGCGTTTCTTGTTCTCCCTGCTTGACCAGCGTGGCGGGATCCTTGCGATGGAAGCCGTTCTCATCGAGGCCGCTGATGACCAGCTCTCCGATCCGTCGCTCTTCGTCAGTGATGCGTGAACATCCCAGCTGCCACATCAGATGTTCCTGCAGCGTCTCCTCGCGCGATAGAGCTCCCTCGATGAACTGCTGTTGCCTGTCTGAGGCCTCTTCGTCGTACCCTCCGCCCGCGCCATAGTCGGATACGGGTGAATAGACAGGTCCCGAAGGAGTGTCCGGATGGAATACATCGGAGCCATAGCTGGAAGAATCGCTATAATCGTCGTCCTTTCCTGCGTTCTCGGCCCGAAGCTGGGCATTGGCATATGCGTCGAAGGAAATCTCTTTGCTTTCCGGTATGTCGAGTGCCGGATTCGTCTCGATCTCCGTCTGGATGCGGGCCTGCAGTTCCTGCAAGGGAAGCGTCATCAGCTCGAAGGACTGGATGAGCTGGGGACTGAGTTTCAGCTGCTGTTTCTGCGAAAGGCTGAGGCCCGCGGAAATCTCCATCACTCCTCCTCGAAGCCTTCGCCGAAATAGATTTCCCGAGCGACGGTATCGGCCAGGAGCTCCTCTTTCCCTCCGGAGACAAGGATCGTCCCCTCGTTGATGATATGGGCGCATGTGGTGATGGCCAGCGTGTCCCTGACGTTGTGGTCGGTCAGCAGGATACCGATTCCGTTTTCCGCCAATGCCTTGATGATCTGCTTGATTTCGTACACAGCCTTCGGATCGATTCCTGCGAACGGCTCGTCAAGCAGGAGGAATTTCGGCGAACAGCCCAGCGCCCTAGCGATCTCCGTACGCCGGCGTTCCCCTCCGGAAAGGGTGTAGCCCTTCTGCCTGCGCAGCTGCCCGATACCGAATTCTTTCAGCAGACGTTCCACCAGACTGTCCTTCTTTCGAGAGTCGAGATCCTGCCGGGTCTCCACGACCAGCCGGATATTGTCCTCGACGCTGAGCTTGCGGAAGATCGACGGTTCCTGAGGAAGATAGGAGAGGCCTTTTCTGGAACGTTGGTACATAGGCAACGACGTGATGTCCTCGCCGTCGAGGAATATCCTTCCTCCGTTCACCTTGAGAAAGCCGACGATCATGTAGAACGTCGTAGTCTTTCCGGCTCCGTTCGGTCCGAGAAGTCCGATGATCTGCCCGCTGCGCATGGAGAACGATATGTCCTTGACTACCTGTTTCTTTCCATAGGCCTTCGCGAGATGCTCGATTCGCAGCGTGCTGAAATCATCCATGGACCGTCCCCTTGATCGCTCCGTCCATGACGATTTCATCCGTCTTGAGGTCTACGGTGATCATGGAGGCTTCATAGCGATCCTTGTTCCAATATACCGATGCACCGCCGCTCAACGCAAGAGTTTCCCCGTCGCGATCATAGAATGCATCTTCCGCGGAACAGATCATGGCGCCCTTGTCGGTATGCTTGAGCAGCCTGACCATCATCTGGAGCCGGAGAGTCCCTTCCTGGACGGCGAATTCCAGCCAGGAACCGGAGGCGACGACTTCATGTTCCAGATCCTGGATTTCCACCCAGCCGTCCACGATGATCAGTTCGTCGACCCGGTCATAGAAAAGACTGGATGTCGACAGTTCGATGCCTCGTTCCGGATCTACGACGGAAACCCCGCCGGAAGTCCTCACATAACGATAGTCGCTGCCGGAAATCTCGATCGTGTCGGCTTTGAGCGTCATGCTTCCGACGGTAACGGTCGCTCCGCCAGAGAGCGTGATGACTTCGCGTCCCTGTTGCAGCTTGACCTTCGTGTAGCCTCCGGAAAACGAAATCGCCTCCTGTTCCGACTGTTCCTGCTGCGCCGGGAACGTCGCCTCAAGCTCCGGCAGGTTTTCCTCCGCTTCCAGAGCTCCCTCCTCGTCCCTCACGGGCGCTTCGACCTCCGGTTCTTCCGCGGCAGCGTCCTGCTCCGTTTCGACGGCTGTTGTCCGGACGACCGGTTCCTCCGAGGATGTCGTCGGAAGTTCCATCTGGTCCGATACTTCTGCCTCTGCCGTCGCTACGTCTGTCGTGTTTTCATTCTGCTGTACTTCGATGGGCTCGACCGCGACTTGCGCGTCGGACGATACTTCCGGTTCCGATTCGTCCTGCGTCATGCCCGGCAGCGCGGTTTCGGCCGGAGGTACCTGTTCGACCGGCTGGCTGGCGGCATCCGCAGAAAGACCGGTCTCGCCGGGAACCGGAGGCGGCAGTTCCGCCGCCGGAACCTCGGTTCCGATTCCGCTGGTCTCGAGAGGAGGTGGAAGCGGCGCCTCCGCTGACGGCGCTTCGGATGCGCAGGAGACCAGAACCAGCGCGATTGCGACGCAAGCCGTCATGTAGATCCAATTCTTGGTACGTCCGGAATATTTCATGGCAACACATATCCTTTCTCGATTTCAGCGAATTCATACAAAGCTTCGTCCAGCTGGCCGGTGAACCCTCTGCCGGTAAGGCTGTTGCCATCGCCGTATGAAACGGTGACCAAGTCGTCCCCTACCGTCTCGATTCGCTGCAGGGAATCGATCCAGACCAGTGATTCGCAGCGAATCGTCATACCTTCGTCGACTTTGTCCAGCAGAACATGCCCCGATATCTCTACATCGTGCGTGTCCATGTCGATCTTTGCATCGTCGGCTGACCCGCGCAGCACCATCGAGCCATCGTCGTTCTGTTGCTCGAACGTGATGTTGTGCAGATATGCGACTTTCGCTTTCTGGTAGATGTCGATCGTCTCGCCGGAAATTTTCAACGGTCTGCGTTCCGGTTGTCCGAGAACATATGTCGCGTTCTTCATCGATGTATCGGGATAGTCGGCCGGTCTGCCGGCAGCGGCTCCTTCCGGTTGCGCGAACGAACAGGAACCCAAGACGAAGACGAGGGCGACGGCGAGACTTGACAAGACGAAATGACGCAAGCGGTTTCTGCAAAAAAGACGCATGGGAAAAGTATACATTCCCTTGCCTGTTTGAGCAATCTTATCGGGAAGCTGGAGGATCGTCGTTCCCTTCCGATGAACAACCGACGCAAGCGGAAGCGTCCGATTCCGACGAAGCGTCGGCCACCACCGATGCGATCACCGGAATGTACGAGTTCTTCCGCTTTCTGAAGAACGCCCATGCGATCAAGAATCCGACCATGACCCCGCCGATTCCAGCGAAGAACTTCACCAGTTCTCCGGCCTGCGGCGCAAGTGCGGAGGCCACGAAATACCCTGCAGGAAACAGTGCTAGGGGGACCATCAGCGTCATGAACGTACTGAATACTGTTTTCCCCGGGGGCAGGAATACCTCCACGACATCGCCGGGGACAAGCGGGATGCGCTGGGGATTCTTCGCCGGGAATGTCCTGTGCTTTACGTTGCAGAACATATTTCCTGAACAATTGCCGCACGCTTTCGCATCGCAGCCGACGGATACCGTTCCGTCCCGATTGACGCTTTCCACTATGACATGCTCGTACATCGCTATGCTTC
Organism: Spirochaetales bacterium Spiro_02; assembly: GCA_001604275.1. Classification (GTDB taxonomy): domain Bacteria; phylum Spirochaetota; class Spirochaetia; order Sphaerochaetales; family Sphaerochaetaceae; genus Spiro-02. Next base: position 23,360 of record LVBD01000006.1, on the reverse strand, counting down.
CTTCTCGTTTTCTTCACCGGGTTTCACAGGCGTTTCCACCGGTACTCTGATCGTTTCGATCGAGAGCGCCTTGCCGTCGTCGCCGGCCTCGACAAGGACTCCCTGCATTTCCAGAGAATCCCAGCATTCTCTCGAACGCGCCGGCACCTGCGTTACGAACTTGGTGATCTCGAGATTCGGGTCGAAACCACCGACGCTCATCTGGCTGCCGCATCTGCCGTTGTCCGTGACCATGGCCGTACCCTTGGGAAAAATCCGTGCATCGGCGGACAGAACCTTGGTATGGGTTCCGACCATCGCGGTAACCCGACCATCGAGGAGGAACGCCATCGTGTTCTTCTCCGCTGTCGTCGCGGCATGGAACTGGACGAAAACGAAGGGAGTCTCCTCCTTCGCCTTTTCCACCAGATTCTCGACGAGGAGGAACGGATTCGCAAGATGGGTCCTCGGGAATTCCGAATTGCCCAGCAGATTGATGACCACGATTTTCTTGTCCCCGACGCTCGCATACCGGATGCCTCTTCCGGGCACTCCCTGCGGAAAGTTCGCAGGACGCAGGATCGATGGATTCTTCGCGATGAAATCGACCATGTCGAGCTTGTAGTATATTTTCTCGCCGCCGGTGATGATGTCGATGCCAAGTTTCTGGAGCTGGATGGCATGGGCGCGTCCGATTCCGAACCCGTTGGTCGTTCCCTCCGCGTTCGCGACGACCAGATCCACCTGCTTGTCCGCACGCAGGCGCTTCAATGCGCTTTTGATCGTCTGTATCCCCGGTTTGCCGACGATTTCACCAAGAAAAAGGATTCGAATGCTCATGAAGCCACTGTAGCGTCATTTCCTGTTCGACGCAAGTCCGCCGGACTGTACGGAGCGCGACGATTGGGCTGTTTCTCTGTTGCCTGTGCGCAAGACGAGGGGTATGATGGTTTTATGGGAGGAAATGCCGCGATGTTCGACCGGACGCTGCGAAAGATCATCCAGAAGAAACTTGACGAGATGCTCGCCCCAAGAAGCCCGATGACCGCCGACGAGAGCATGAAGACTTCCCCCCCCGCTTCGAATCCCGGCGACGGGACGGAATCGGGCGCGGAAACTGCTCGAGGCGATGGAGCTTGACGAAAAGCTTTCATTCGTCAGCGGCATCGATGAATTCTGCATCCCCGGCGTTCCGCGACTGGGGCTTCCCCCGGTATGGACGTCCGACGCAACGAGCGGCATCCGGGGCCTGTCGGTTCCCGTCACGGATCTGCCTGCGAACATAGCGATGGCGGCGACTTGGAACCCCTCGCTCATCGCCGATGCGGCGGCGATGGTCGGTTCGGAATGCCGTGCGACCGGAATCGGCGTATTGCTTGCTCCTGGCGTCAATATCGCAAGGATCCCCGTCTGCGGCCGCAACTTCGAATACCTCGGCGAAGATCCGTTTCTCGCCGGTGAGATAGCCGCCGCATATGTGCGGGGTGTCCAGAGCGAAGGAGTCATAGCCACGGTGAAGCACTTCGCCTGCAATAATTCGGAATACGACCGACATAAGACCGACAGCGTCGTCGATGAACGGACTCTTCGCGAAATCTATCTCCCCGCTTTCAGACGGGCTGTCGAAGCCGGTTCCCTCGGGGTCATGACCAGCTACAACCAGATCAACGGGCAGTACGGAAGCGAAAACGAGTATCTGATCGAAGATATCCTTCGCGGGGAATGGGGGTTCGACGGAATGGTCGTCTCCGACTGGGACTCCCTCTATTCCACGGAAGGCCCCGCGAAGCATGGGGTGGATCTCGAGATGCCCCGCGGCAGATGGATGGGATCGGAGCGGCTCAAGGCCGCGTTGGAAGCAGGGACCGTGACGGTGGCGGATATCGACCGAAAGGTTCTCCACATCCTCACTGCATATGACCGTGCGGGGCTGTTCGATCGGCCTCCCGTCGATGCCGGCGCTTCATTGGCCACCCGGGATCATCGACTGATCGCCGATGCGGTCGCGGATGAAGCGATCGTCCTGCTGAAGAACGAATCGTCGATGTTGCCTCTGTCTCCCCGCTCCATGCGAAGGATCGTCGTCATCGGCCGGAACTCGAAGGTCCCTCCGACAGGGGGAGGCGGCTCGTCGTACATCAAGCCGACCGCTCCGGTGCCATCCCTTGCGCAAGCGTTGCGCGATCTGCTGCCGGATTGCGATGTGTCGGTCTTGGAGGACGGCTGGATGCGCAGCAGGAGGGGGCGGCATGCCGTGGCCGCAGCCGATGCGGTCTGTTTCGAGACCGGCTACGACAGAGCGTACGAGAGCGAGGCGTATGACCGCATCTGGAAACTTCCTGAAGGAGAAGCCCGGAAGATCCGCACCGCAGGAAAGCTCAACAGGAATGTGGTCGTCATTCTTCACGGAGGTGGCGACATGGAAACCTCCTCGTGGATCGATGCCCCCAAAGCGGTACTCCATGCGTTCTATCTCGGCACAAGCTCGTCACAGGCCATCGCCAAGGTTCTGACAGGTGAAGTGAATCCCTCGGGTAGACTGCCGTTCACAATGGCGCTCGACTACGATGACTATCGGTCGGCTGCGTATTATCCGAAGCGGTGGGATAGAATCAGCGTCCGTAGGATCCATACAGGTCAGGGAGATCCCGGAAAACGTTCCGTCTGGCCGATTCGGTACGGGGAAGCGTTGCTGGTCGGATACAGGAACTTCGATTCGGAGCGGCTGGACGTCCGCTTCCCGTTCGGCCATGGGCTGTCGTATACGACGTTCGAATATGCGAGTCCGGTACTCGAGGATCCGAAGGGAGACGAACTGGTCCGCCTGTCGTGCACCATCTCCAATGTCGGCGCTGCCGCCGGCGCGGAGACGGCGCAGCTGTACGTACATGAAGCTGAACCCGCTGTGTTCCGTCCCGAACAGGAACTCAAAGCCTTTCGCAAGATATTCCTTGCCCCGGGGGAAACGGAACGGATCGAGTTCTCCTTGCGCAAGGATGCTTTCAGCCGGTTCGACGCCGACGCCATGCGTTGGAAGATGAAGCCGGGCATATTCGAGCTTCGCGTCGGTTCCAGCAGCAGGGATATCCGCCTGACCATTCCCGTGGAGCTGTCCGAATGACCGAACTGGATGGCGCGTTCGACGCAGTATTCCTCCGTTTGGCAGAATCTTCGTTCCGTAGCCGTTTCAGGCTTGGAAAACGGGAGATCCGATATGCGAGGGAAAAAGGAAGGGATACGATCCGGTCCCATGCCAGGGATTTCGTATCGAAGCGGCTCGCTCCCGCACGCATCCCCAACGACGGAAAGCAGACGCCGGTGAAGGGGCATCCCGTGTTCATCGCCCAGCATGCCACCGCCACCTGCTGTCGGGGATGCCTCGCCAAATGGCATGGGATTCCAGATGGCGTCGAACTGTCTCCCCAGCAGCAGAAGTATGTCGTCGATCTGATCATGGCCTGGATCGACAGACAGATGGAATGGCTTGCAAGGAGTTCCTAGCCGCTGCCTGTCCGAACTCGCTGCAAGGCCTTCTTGACACATATATCGCTTGTTTCTGTACCCAGGACGGTTTCTTGACCGGCCGCCGGTTCCTGCGTATCATTAAGTTAGTTTTAAGAAACTTTTTTTGCAGGGGGCGCTCATGGATATCGTGCTGTGGCGTAGCCGGATCAAGGAAGGCAAGGAGGATCTTGCCAGGGAATGGATGGCTTTTCTCAAGGATCATGAGGAGGAGGGCAACGAAACGCTACGGCAGGAACGGGAACATCAGGAAGTCTACTTTCTGAATGTCGAAGACGGAGCGATGTACGCATATCTGTTCATTGTCGCCGATGACCTCGCATATGCGAACAATGTCGCAGGGACTAGCGGAAAGGAGATCGATGCCCGACACTTCGCATACATGTCCGCCTGCGTAGACCCCGATGATTGCGTACAACTTCGTCCAGAAATCGCTTTAGGAGATTTCTCCGGAAGCCGGTAGGGAGCCTATGATTCACGATCTGCTGGAACTGTTGCAGAATGGCCGCGCATGGACCGTCGAGGAACTTGCAGTGGCGTTGAATACCTATCCTGACGATTTGCTCCGTTGCGTAGAGGAACTGGAACGCACGGGTCATCTTCGTAGGATCGCCGGATGTGACCAGAGCTGCCTTGCGTGCTCCTCCGTCTGCGATGCGTCCGATGATTCCGTGACAGGCAAGCCTGTGTTCTGGGAGCTGGTATCCGGATGAAGGGTGACGGACAGGAAGTCACCGTCGTCCGTTCTCGTCGCCGATGGCGAGGATGTCGGCGATCCGTCGCTGGCGTTCGGTTCTGCGGGACATGACGACGACTCCCTCAGTCGGATACAGCGCTCGGCTGATTCCATCCAATTCCATGATCGCGCGCATGTGTTCCGATCCATAGAGCGGACGGATCCGTTGCGAGAACCGGGACTGGAGAATCAACGCGATGAACTTGAGAAACACGAGCGCGTCCTTCCGTTGCATGACATGTGCATCCAGATGTCTGCAGTCTGTTTCGTTCTGGATGTCTTCGAAGAACCGTTCGATCCTATTGCCTGTCTCGTAGATATCCACGGCCTTTCTTCCATCCCGTTCCAGATTGCTCCGGATTGTCCAGAATCCGGCGAGCGACGAGGCGAATCGTTCCGCGGGATCCTTCTTCAGCACGATCCGCTTTTTCTGTCCTGAGCGTTTCACTTCGAAGTATTCCGAATACAGCCGCTGATGTTCTTCAGTCATGCGGCCCCGTGTCAGTTCGTCCTTGCACGACGCAAGCAGATGGAAAAGGTTCCGTTCCTGCTGGTTCCTCCATGTCTCGTCGTAATAGAGGTGCATCGTCGTTCCACCTGCCTCTATCGAGACGCTCCGCAGTGGGAATCCGTCTGAATCTTCGAACGTCTCGGCTTCAAGCAATTCCTTCCGGTATGTCATCAGCAGTTCCCTGCCGGCTTTCGAGCGTAATGGAAGCCGGACCAGAAAGCCGATTCCCTCCTCCTCCATCGGTTGCAGGAGCGAGTGGTCATAGGAGTTCCTGCCAAGGACAAGCAGTGTGGGGTTCCGGTTCCGCTCCATCATGCGGAGGCGGTCTTCCAGATCCGAAATCGCCTGCAGTCTGCTTCCTGTCCGGACGAAATCCCGGGGAATGCCTTGGGAGTCGATCAGGATGGAAAGCGAGTTCGCATCCATGGCCTCGTGGTCATGATTGCTACCGTAGTCGAGGAACCGGTTGTTCCTGTCGGTGCAGAACGAGGGAGCTACGATGAACAGCGGCGCTGTCCCCGATGCCGCCTGGGCGTCCCAGCGGTCGAGGAATCCCCTGATGCGTTCTTCGTCCATTTCATCGAGCAATTTCGCGATATCCGAACAATCCCGGATCGATTTGCCCATCCCCCGTTGAGAAAGCCATTGCGGCGCATACGACAACGGTGTGTGCATGCAGACCTGGTACCATGCGAGGGCAAGGATCGCCGGAACGTGCGTTTCGTTGAATATCCGTTTCAACGTTCGTCCCAATCCGAGCTCTTTCGAGAGACGTTTGAGTACAAGTTCCGGCCCGATCTGCGTCGAGATCGGCGCTTCGTCCATCGTTCCATCGCTCTTTCGTGCCGCGAGATACCGCTGGTTGTATATAGGCTTCCCCGTCACCCTGTCGATTTTGCCGATGCATACCCGGTCGTGGCGGGTCTGTTGTTTCTCCGTATCCCAATAATGCTGGTCGGAATACAGGTAGGAAATGCCGTTGCGAGGGTTTTTGATGGTGATGATCCGTGGTTTCGTCTTCTTTTTCTCCATGTTATAAATTATAACATGGAGAAACATGATAATTCTATATAAATATCTGAATTATAGTCAGTTATTTTGATTTAATATACTGTTGCTGTTTGTGTTTCGAGTGTATGTAATTATTTATATATAAATATATAAAATCAATAGTACTATAAAAAAGCTATATAAATCATTACCATGAAAGAGACACAATATTTCAAGGAGTATATATGAAAAGAATGAGAATGTATCGACGAGCGGCCCTGTCTTGCATGGTATTCGCCCTTGCGGCGATTTCCATGGTTTTCGCATCAGGGCAGGCGGAATCCGCTTCGCAGACGATTTCGTTCGCCGGATCCGGAGGATATCCTCCGTTCAACTATATCGACGATACCGGAGCGGTCATCGGTTTCGATGTCGATGTCGCCCAGGCTATCGCCGACCGGCTTGGAAAGACGATGGAATACAAGACCACCGCATGGGACGGAATCATCGAAGGACTTCGCGCCGGACGGTACGATGGCATCCTCGGAAGCATGGGCATTACCGAGGAACGTGAAAAGATCGTAGACTTTTCCATTCCATATTATTATAGCGGTCCGCAGCTGATCGTACGGACCGACAGCGGAATATCCGATTCTTCCGAACTGACCGCCGATTCCGTCATCGCCTTAGTGACCGGAACGACCTTCGAAGAAGATGCGAAGCGCCTTGGAGTCCAGGTCAAGCTCTACGAAGACGACAACCAGACGTTGATCGAACTGCTCAACGGCCGTGTCGACGGGGTTCTGACCGATAGAATCGTCGGCCTGAACGCCATCGGAAAGATGAAAGGGGGCGATGCTCTGACGCTGGCAGGTTCGGTTCTCCGTTCGGAAGAAATGGGGATCGCATTCCGTGACGATGCGGACGCGCTTCGGGCGCAGGTCGATGCCATTCTCCGTGATATGCGGGAAGACGGCACGCTTCGCGCGATCAGCGAAAAGTGGTTCGACGGACAAGACATTACGGTTCGGTAACGTATGAAGCTATTGCCATGGGATCTGAGCGTCATCCCCCAGAAGTTCTTCCTGTTCGCCGACGCCGCCGGGTATACGCTGCAGATCACGTTCTTCGGCATCATCCTCGGGCTGGTGGTCGGACTGCTGGTCGCCCTCGGCCGCATCGGCAGAAATCCTGTGCTATCCGGTCTGTGCAGAGGCTACATCTTCCTCATCCGGGGCACTCCGCTGCTGGTTCAGCTGTTCATCGTCTATTATGGTCTGACGACTGTGGTGACGATCGATCCGATTCCGTCCGCGGTCATCGCCCTCGGAGTGCACAATGGCGCGTACATCGCCGAGATCTTCAGAGGTGCGATCCAGTCGATCCATTACGGACAGATGGAAGCCGCGCGCAGTCTCGGCATGTCCGGGAGCAAAGCCATGGTACGGATCATCCTGCCACAGGCGTTCAAGCGGGCTGTGCCATCGCTGGGCAACCAGCTGATCATCGCATTGAAGGATAGTTCGCTGGCATCGACCATCGCCGTGCCTGAGCTGATGCTCAAGGGAAGGCAGATGGGATCTTCCACGTTCATGTACATGGAGATGTTCCTGATCGTCGGGATCTGGTATCTGATTATGACCAGTCTGCTGTCGTTCGTGATGCACAGGATAGAAAGGAAGTTGAAGGTGAGCGATCGTGGATAATCAAACAGTGACGCAGAACGATCCGAAGGAATTCGATCCTCGGACGGAACCGATTCTGAGAATCGAACATCTCAGCAAATGGTACGGTGATCTCCAGGTTTTGAAACATATCGATCTTGAGGTGATGCAGGGCGAGGTGGTGGTCATCATCGGCGCTTCCGGAAGCGGCAAGAGCACGTTGCTCAGGTGCATCAATTTCCTGGAAAAAGCGAAGGCCGGCAAAATCCATATCGAAGGGAAGCGGATCAGAAACCAGGAAAAGCAGTTGAACAAAGTCCGTCAGGAGCTCGGTATGGTGTTCCAGCAGTTCAATCTCTTTCCCCATATGACGGTCGCCGGGAACGTGATGGAGGGGCTGGTGCACGTAAAAGGCATGCCGAAAGCCCGGGCGCGGGAGAGAGCTGAAGAACTGCTTGCCAAGGTCGGACTGGAGGAGAAAGCGGATGTCTATCCGGCGATGTTGTCCGGTGGCCAGAAGCAACGCGTGGCGATAGCCAGAGCATTGGCGATGGAACCGAAGATCATGTTGTTCGACGAACCGACCAGCGCCCTCGATCCCGAACTGGTGGGGGAGGTGCTGAATGTCATGACTTCCCTTGCGAAGGACGGGATGACGATGGTCGTGGTGACCCACGAGATGTGGTTCGCCAAGGAAGTCGCCGACCGTGTGGTGTTCATGGACGACGGGGTGATCCTTGAAGAGGGACCTCCCGAAAAGATGTTCGAAGCGCCAGAACAGGAACGTACCAAGGAGTTCCTTCGGCAGATACTCCGTTCATAGCGTGGTATGGGCGCCACCAGTCCTTGGGTCCGGCCTTCAGCCCGGTATCGCAGATCCGATACGCCATCTTTTGACAACGGACGTCGTACGACGATATAGTTTGTCAGGAGGTCTCCGATGGTCGGTCGTCGTTTCCAACGAATGAAGGCTGGCGATGTAGTGGCCATTACGCTGGCCTGCGTCGTCGTGGCGTGCATCGGCATCGTTCCCGCTCGTATCGCGGGAGGATCCGGCGCGAGGTTCGCATTGATCCGAAGCGGAGAAAATACTTGGCGCTACCCGCTCGACGCCGACCGTGCCATCGAGATCCCGGGTCTCGTTGGAATTACGAAGCTGGTGATCGAAGACGGAACGATCCGTGCGGTAGAATCTCCCGGCGAACAGAGGATCATCATGAAGATGGGTGCGGTCGGCACCCCCGGGCAGTGGCTGCTCAGCGTTCCCAACGGGGTGCTGGTTACGATAGAGGGCGCGCAGTCGGCCACCGATGAAAGCGAAGTGGACGACGTAGCGATGTAAAGGGAGCGAACGAGCCCCCCCTTACATTTGCCCGAGCATCATCTGTACGAGGAAGGCCACGACGACCACGAGGGCTGAAATCAGGAATCCGTGCAACATGGGTTTCCATCCGGAGGTCGCTACTTCTTTGAAATTCGTTTTCAACCCGATGGCTCCGAGGGCCATCACCATGAGAAATTTCGATATGGAGGAGATCGTGCCGCTTGCAGAGGCGGGGACCAGCCCCATGCTCTTGAGCGCGACCATCAGCAGGAACAACAGGATGAAGTAGGGGAAGATCTTCCTAAGCCCGATCGCTTTTCGTTTCCGGTTTTCTCCTATTCCGCCCGTATCCGCCATCGCCGTCGGTCCGTCGGTTCCCGTCGCCTCCGCAACGACCTGCATATCCGATATTTCGGCTTTTGCATTGCACCGTGCGTTGATGAACGAGAACACCATGACCGTAGGGATGATCGACAGCGTGCGTGTCAGTTTCACAATGACCGAATATGCTCCGGCGGCGTCTGAGAACGCATATCCTGCCGCTACGACGCTCGAAGTATCGTTGACCGCCGTCCCCGCCCACAGTCCGTAGCCCATGTCGCTCATGCCGAAATATCGACCGGCTATGGGAAAGAGGATCACCATGAGGATATCGAAGAGGAATGTCGCAGAAATCGCATAGGCTATGTCTTTGTCCGGGGCATCGATCACAGGTGCGATCGCCGCGATCGCAGAACCTCCGCAGATTCCCGTCCCCGCCGATATCAACCCTGACAGTTTCCAGTCCATCTTGAAGACTTTTCCCAGAAGATACCCGCCTCCGAACGCCGTGGCCAGCGTGAAGCACATCACGAACAGCGAGAACCTGCCCACTTCGAGGACCTGTGTGAAACTCAGCGTGGCACCCATCAGTATGATGGCAAGACGAAGCACCTGTTTCGAAACGAAACCGATTCCCGTACGGAGCATGGAAGCTCTCACGACGAGCGGGTTGAACGCCATGCCGATCAACAGCGCGAACACCCCTGCGCTGATCAGATGATATGGAATGAAATCGCTGATATACGTTGCGAAGATCCCGAGAACGGCAGTCAGCGCAAGCCCTGCGCCATATGTTTTGATCGAATTCATCTGTTTCCTCCGAAGGTTCGTCGGAGATGATAGCAGATCGTTTGAATAATTTGAAATGATAAATTATTATGAATCGATAAATTAATCTTATGGATGGTTGCAATGATCGATTTCAGACACGAGACATTCCTGGCCCTGTGCAGGATTGGACACTACACGAAGACCGCCGAATATCTGCATATCACGCAACCTGCGGTCTCCCAACACATCAAGTTTTTGGAGGACCTGTACGGCGGCCGGTTGTTCGAACGTCACGGCAGGGTGCTTTCGTTGACGGAGCGGGGCGAACGACTGCTGGAATATGTATCGGTGGCTTCGGCGGACAGCGCCCATGAACTGCAGGCGCTTCTCAGGATGGACGATTCCGTACGAAGCGTGTCGTTCGGCGCGACGTTGAGCATCGGCGAGTACGTAATGCCTCCTATCCTCAGCCGATGCATCCGTCAGGATCCGGATATGGAATTCCACATGCAGGTGGGCAACACGCAGACGTTGCTCGCAAAGTTGCATGCGGGTGAAATCGATTTCGCCTGTATCGAGGGGTTCTTCGACAAAGCACGCTATGAATGGTCGCTGTTTTCGGAAGAGCCATTCATCGCGGTGTGCGGGCCGACATCGGATCTTGTCGGCAAATCCGTCCGATTCGATGACCTGCTGGGACGGAGGGTGATCCTTCGCGAGCAGGGGTCGGGGACCCGGGATATCCTCGAGCGTCTTCTGTGGGAACGGAACCTCTCCGTCGAAAGTTTTTCCAGATACTGCGAAGTGGGGAACATGCATGCGATCAAGACGCTGGTGAGTGACGACGTAGGCATTACGTTCCTCTACGAAGCCGCTGCGAAAAAAGAATTGGACGAAGGTTCGCTGATACGCATCGCCATGGAGGATTTCACTGTCCTGCGGGCGTTTCATTTCGTCTGCTTGAAGGGAAGCCGGCATATCGGGGAATATCGGTCATGGTTCGAACGGTTCGTCGCGCTGAGAAGCTGATGAAAAGCGGGGAGTACCGGCTCCTCCACATCCGTCGTGCAACGACCGATCTCCCCGTTTCCTGCGGGGAACGCTCCCCCTCGGCGGAACGCCGCGCTACTTCCTCGCCGCGGTGAACCTCTTTCCGATATGTTTTCCGCTTTCCGCTTCATCGACCATCGCCACCGCGTAGTCGGCGTAGCTGATCGCGCTTTTCCCGTCGCCATCGACGACGGGTTCTTCTCCGCCGAGCGCATATGAACCGGTTCTGGGCCCGTCTGCCGAAAAATCGGCGGCAGGACTGAAGTATGTCCATCGGATGTCGGTGCGGACACGGAGCGCATCGAAAGCTTTCGCCATGTTCGTGGCCAGCGGTTTATACGCTTCGGGGAAATCGGGCAGATCCATGATCCGGGTAGCATGGGTCGGGTCCGCATAGAGGCTTCCCGCACCTCCGACTACCAGCAGGCGGACGTTTGAACCGGCTAGGATATCGGCCAGATGCTTTAGCGAAGTCTGATGAAGCGGCAGTGATTTTTCCGACCACGTGCCGAATGCATCGATGACCACATCGTTTTCTTTGAGATCGTCGAAGGTGAGGTCGAAGAGATTTTTTTCCAATACCTTGGCCTTGGCGTCGGTGATTTTCGACCGATCCCGTACGATCGCCGTTACTTCATGGCCGCGTGCGGCCGCTTCCTTGACTATCAGGCTTCCGGCTTTTCCCGTGGCACCTACGACAGCTATCTTCATTAATGCCTCCTGAATCGTATTGCGATGCCTTGCTTTGCATCGTCTCTAGAAGTAAACTTATCTCAATAGTTTCGAATCGTAAAGTACGCACAAATATGTACCTAAGTATCATATAGGAAACTATCTAAGGAGGATCGCATGGATGGAGTGCTCCCTGCTTGTCCCGTAGAGGTGACGCTGTCGCTGATCAGCGATAGGTGGAAGGTGCTGATCATACGGGATCTGCTGGATGGGACGAAACGCTTCAGCGAACTCAAGCGTTCCATCGGAAAAGTCACGCAAAAGGTGTTGACCGCAAATCTTCGTTCGATGGAGTCGAGCGGATTGGTCAGCAGGAAAGTGTATGCACAAGTGCCGCCACGGGTGGAATATTCCCTCACGGAGATGGGGATGAGCCTCAAACCAGTTCTCGACGTCCTAGTGGAGTGGGGGACCGCATATCAGGAAAAACTACGAAAAGAGAATGAATATTGACTGTCGGTCAAGATATTACTTGCCGAATGAATCCTCAGATATGTATCGATTCCTATAGGTGAAGGTTGGTCGCCTTTGAAACGAGTGCTGCCGGAGACCTGACACGAAGGGGATGTTGCAGGGATGAAGAGAAAAGCTGTAGCTGATGGCCTGAAATCCGGGCTCGATGGACGGGAACCGAAGATGAGCAGATTTTCGTTGGGGACGGAGACTATTTCCCTGGACGATTTGTTCGAGGCGATGCCGGTGGCAATGACGCTTGTCGATCGTGAAGGGCGGCATGTAGCATTCAACAAGAAGCTGATGACGTTCAGCGGCCTTGAGGCCGATGCTCTGAGAGGGCTTCCCGTCGAACAGGTTCATGAACAGAGCGGAGCGAACATCCGACGCGATTTTCAGGAATTCGATGCCGGACGGGATGTACCCGACCATGAACTCTCGCTTAACGGAAATACATATCTCGTCTCGGTGAAAGCGGTACGTTCCGGCAACGGGCTGGCGGTGGGCGAGTTGGTCGCCTTGACGGACATTTCGAGGCTCAAGACAATTGAAGAATCCTTGGCGGCTGCGAATGAGAAACTGGAACGGTTCGCTTTGGAAGATTATCTGACCGGTTCATGGAACCGTCGGTTTTTTTCCGATGCGATGGTCCGGATGTCTCAGGAACTCCTTTCCGGCGATCGTCAGGAGCTTTCACTGATCATGTTCGACATCGACCTTTTCAAGCCGTTCAACGATATGAACGGGCATCAGGCCGGGGACGAATGCCTCCGTCATGTGGCCAGTACCTTGGCCGATTCGTTCAAGGACGCTGCCGGACTTCTGCTGTGCCGGTACGGTGGAGAAGAATTCTCCGTCATAGCTCCGGACATAGGGGCTCAGGAGGTGCTTCGCATAGCCGAAGACGCCTGCAGCGCCGTCGCTTCTCTGCGGATGCCCCATCGAGGCTCGCCGGAGGGCATCGTGACGATCAGTGGGGGGATTTCCACACTCCGACCTCCATTTGATGAAACCGATGCAGATGCTCTGTCCCATCGGCTGATCGCAACGGCGGACGGTGCCCTGTATGAAGCCAAACGAAATGGAAGAAATCGAATCTCGGTCGCTTCCGGGATATAATATCTCGTCCAAGAGCTTTCCAGAACTTTTCCCACAGATGGAAGCGCTGACGAAACCTTCGTTCTTGGTGTGTCCGGCAGAAAGGCTTTCCGCCTCTTGAATCTGCTATTCCGACCCCCTGAAGGCACCACGCCCCTTCGGCCATACTTCACCCCTTCCAGCCGACGACACCTTCAGCATATCGTGAGTTCCGCTCCACAATACCCCCACAATACCCCTACAATGCTACCCATTGCCCTACAATCACCCTACAATTACCCTACAATTACCCTACAATTACCCTACAATTACCCTACAATTACCCTCACTTTGTGGATCTTGCCACTGATGGTTTTCGGCAGCGCATCGACGAAACAAATCTGGCGGACCCACTTGTATTCGGCAAGCTGACAGTTGCAGAACTCCCTGATCTCCTTGTCCAGCGAAGGACCTGCCTCGAATCCCTTGTCCAAGACAATCACCGCCCGTACCGCCTGACCCCGAAGCGGGTCCGGCACCCCGATCACACAGCATTCCATGACCGCGGGATGCTTGTTGAGGATATTCTCGATCTCGAACGGACCGATCCTAAATCCACCGCTCTTGATGATATCGTCGAACCTGCCATGGAACCAGAAGTACCCATCCTTATCCCTGTACGCAGAATCCCCGGTATGGTAGACCCCTCCACGCCAGGCCTGTTCGTACATCCGAGGATTGTCCAGATAGGCGCAGAACACGCCGAGCGGACGTCTGCCATCCTTCGGCTTGACGACCACCTCCCCGATCTCACCATCGGGGACGGGATTCCCGTCGGCATCGACCAGAGCGATATCATAGAGCGGGGAGGGTTTGCCCATCGAACCATCGACCACCGCCATGCCGCGATAGTTCGCCGTCAGCAACGTCGTTTCCGTCTGCCCGTATCCCTCGTGCAGTCGCAGCCCTGTCTTTTCGAAAAAATGTTTGAACACTTCCGGCGAAAGGTATTCGCCGGCGGTCGAGGCATGCTTGAGGTTCGGCATCGGAGGAGTTCCCTTCTTGACCAGATACCGATAGACGGTCGGTGGGGCGCAGAACGATGTCACGTCGTACCGATTGATGATATTCGCAAGTTGCTTGGGATCGAAATTGTCGAAATCATACACCATGACGGCGCTTCCGACGAGCCATTGTCCGTAGAGCTTACCCCATGAAGCCTTTGCCCAACCGGTTTCCGATACGGTGAAATGAAGCCCCCCTTCCTCCGCCTGCTGCCAGTATCTGGCTGTGACGATATGGGCGAGGGGATACGAATGGTCGTGGATCACCCCTTTGGGGTAACCGGTAGTTCCCGACGTAAAGTACATCAGCATCGGATCGCTGACCCGTGTCGCTACTGGGGATAACGAGGATGCCGCTGTCTCCATTTCTTCGTCCAGCCTGAAGAAGCCATCGACTGAACGCTGTACGGAGAACAGCAACGGGTGCATCTCTGTTTCGACCATTGCCTCCACGATGCGGGAAGTCACGTCGTCATCCGTCGTCGATATGACCGCCTTGAACGGCGCGGCCTTGAACCGATAGGCGAAGTCGGCTGCTGTGAGCATGTGTGTCACCGGAACCAGCACCGCCCCGATCTTGTGGATGGCGATTGCGACGAACCAGTATTCGTAATGCCGTTTGAGCGATACCATCACGTTGTCCCCCCGTCCGATTCCATGGGCCATCAGGACGTTGGCGCATCTGTCGGAAAGACCCTTGATCTCAGAGAAACTGAATATCCGTTCATTCCCCGCTGTGTCGCACCAGACCAACGCCGTTTTGTCGGGGGTTTCCGAGGCGATGGCATCAACGACATCGTAGCCGTAGTTGAAGTTCTCATCATACGAAATCGAGATATCGACGAGCGCTCCGTTCGCATCGAACCGCTCCTGTACAAACCGTTCATATAGTGCCATGTTTCTATTCCTTAGAATGCCCGGAATCGGGCGTAGCGATCCTCGTTGCGAGTCTCGCAATCGTTCAGGATCCTGAGTTCCTGCGAAATCAT
The DNA here is from genome assembly GCA_001604275.1 of Spirochaetales bacterium Spiro_02. Classification (GTDB taxonomy): domain Bacteria; phylum Spirochaetota; class Spirochaetia; order Sphaerochaetales; family Sphaerochaetaceae; genus Spiro-02. The sequence continues at coordinate 8,177 of LVBD01000006.1, read as the reverse complement.
CCGTTTCAGACGGTCGAAGAACGCGGAGGTTCCGAGGTCGTCCTCCGAAATGATCCGTTCCACGATATGCAGTTGCAGCGCATCTTGAGCGCTGAGCTTCAGGTATCCGGCGGCCTCTCTGGCTTTCGATATGTCCTTGAACAGAATGCTTGCGCATCCTTCCGGAGAAATGACCGAGTATACGGCATTCTCCAGCATCCAGACCCGGTCGGCCACCGCAAGAGCCAGCGCACCGCCAGACCCCCCTTCACCGATCAGGATCGCAATGACCGGAACGGAAAGTTCCATCATCGTCACCAAGTTCTCCGCGATCGCCTGTCCCTGTCCCCGTTCCTCTGCATCGACGCCGCAGTACGCTCCCGATGTATCGATGAACGTGACCACTGGCCTGAAGAACTTTTCGGCCTGTTGCATCAGTCGAAGCGCCTTGCGGTATCCTTCGGGGTGCGGGGAGCCGAACCTCCGCTCCGTCCGTTCCTTGATATCCTTTCCCTTTTCGATCGCGATGACCGTCACGGGATTCTTATCTAGATACGCCAGCCCTCCGATGATCGCACCATCGTCGCCATAACGACGGTCGCCGTGAAGCTCCATGAACGAGGAGAAGATGTTCATGATATAATCGATGCCCGTCGGGCGCATGTTGCTCCTGGCGATTCGTACCCGGTCGTATGCTTCCATCATATCCTCTTATGTAGCTTGAGCAAGGCTCCGATGGTCTTCTTCATCCGCTTTCGCTCGACGATCGCATCGACGAAGCCATGCTCCAGCATCGACTCCGCAGTCTGGAATCCTACGGGCAGGGGTTCTTTCGTCGTCTGTTCGATGACTCTCGCACCGGCGAATCCAACGGTCGCCCCCGGTTCCGCAAGGATGATGTCCCCCTCCATGGCGAAGCTCGCCGTAACGCCTCCCGTGGTAGGATCGGAGAGGAGCACGAGGTACAGCAGCCCCGCCTTGCCGTGGCGGGCGACCGCACCGGAAATCTTCGCCATCTGCATCAACGAGACGAGCCCTTCCTGCATCCTCGCCCCTCCTGAGACGGTCACGCCGACGACCGGCAGCCGTTTTTCGGTGGCCAGCTCGAACAGTCTGGTGATCTTTTCACCGGTTCCGCTGCCGAGACTCCCCATCATGAAGCCGGGTTCCATCACGAACAGACAGCATTCCTGTCCATGTATCTTCGCATAGCCGGTGATGACCGATTCCCGTTCCCCGGTGCTCCGCGCTTTTCTTAGCTTGTCCGGATATGTCGGAAACGCAAGCGGGTCATTGGCCTCCACTTCCGCGAAGAGCTCGAAGAATGAATCGCTATCCGTCAGGAAGGCGATCCGCCGCCGCGCCGGCATCCTGAAATGATGTCCGCAGGTACAGGTGTGGGCGTTCTCTTCGAGCGTCCGTATCTTGAGCGTTCTGTGACAGTTCGGGCAACTGGTTTCGGGACCGCTTGGAAGCGGGATGTTGGAACGACCCATCCGTTCCAGTTCGTTCTGCGCCTTAAGTTGGAAACTGAGTGCCATGTTCATGTCCTCCTTTCGAAATAGCCGGTGTCATGGTTCCCTGCTATGAACAGCGGGTCGGTGAGGATCTCCATTTGCTCGTCGATATTCGTCTCGATTCCCTCGATGACGACTTCCGACAGATACGACCTGAGTTTGCGAAGCGCATCCTCCCGATGCTTGGCATAGACGATCAGCTTCGCCAGGAGACTATCGTAGAAGGGCGGCACGTCCGTTCCCTGCTCCAGATACGTGTCGAATCTGACGAACGGACCTCCCGGGACATGGATCGCGGTGACCTTGCCTGCGTTTTTCGCATTGATCCTGCATTCGATCGCCGATCCGAGGAGCCTGATGTCCTCTTTCGAGAAATCGAGATCCACGCCTGCGGCGACGCGGATCTGCCATTTGACCAGATCGATGCCGGTCAGGATCTCCGTCACGCCATGCTCCACCTGCAGCCGGATGTTCATCTCCATGAAATAGTAGTTTCCTTCTGCATCGAGGAGGAATTCCAGTGTTCCGACCCCCGTGTAGCCGATATTCCTGATCATGGCGATCGCCCGTTCCTCCATCGCGTTCCTCGTCTTCTGCGACAGTTTCGGCGACGGAGATTCCTCGATCAGTTTCTGATGATGGATCTGGATCGAGCAGTCCCGTTCCCCGAGACAGACGACGTTGCCGCTTTCATCGGAGAGCATCTGCAACTCTATGTGCCGTGCAGGATGGATCAGCTTTTCCAGATAGAGCGAAGGATCGGAGAATGCGGCCTGGCTTTCCGCGCTTGCCAGCGGGAACGACGTTCGCAACGCCTGTTCGTCATCGATCCGACGGATTCCTCTCCCGCCGCCGCCTGAAACGGCTTTGAGCATCACCGGATAGCCGATGCGCGTCGCCTGCCGGACGGCCTGTTCGACATCGGAGAGCGGTTCCGTGCCCGGGATCGTGCGCAGCCCCGCTTCGGTCGCGAGGCGCTTGATCCCCGTCTTCGAGCTGAGGCGTTCCATCTCGTCGCTTCTCGGGCCGATGAACGCGATGCCGTTTTCCTGGCAAAGGGAAGCGAAACCGGCGTTTTCAGACAGAAAGCCGTATCCCGGGTGGATCGCGACAGCTCCTGTGGCGAGCGCCGCGCTGATGATCCGTTCTTTGTTGAGATAGCTTTCCTTCGGTGCTGAGGGCCCGATGCAGACGCTTTCGTCGGCGAGAAGGCGGTGCAGCGCATCCTTGTCGGCCTCGGAATAGACCGCTACGGTCAGGATTCCCATTTCCCGGCAGGTACGGATGATCCTCACCGCGATCTCGCCCCGGTTGGCGATCAGGATCTTCGAGAACATATGCTCCCCTTATCGACCAATGCGAACGAGTATTCGGCTTTGATGCAGAGCTTGCCGTCCACGTACCCTTCGCCGGATGCGAAATAGAACGGTTCTTTCGCCCGGGTTATCCGGCACCGGGTTTCGAATCTATCGCCGGGTCTCACCGGTGATTTGAATTTCACCTTGTCGAGCCCCGCATAGACCGGCAATCGTCCGTTCAGCTTGTCGGAAAGGAGGATGCAGGTCGATTGAGCGAGAATCTCGCAGAGAATCACCCCGGGGACGATGGGAAACGATGGAAAGTGTCCGTCAAGAAACCATTCCGTTCCTTTCACCGTATAGCTGGCATGCGCTTCTTGTTCGACCTGTTCGACGGTATCGAGCAGCAGCATGCTGTCGCGGTGGGGGAGGATGCCCATGATGTCCTGCCTATCCATGGTTCCTCCTGATTGCGAACAACGGAGCGCCGAAACCGACGATCTCCCCGTTCTTGACAAGTATTTGTTCCACGACTCCGGAAATCTCAGCCTTCACTTCGTTCATCAGCTTCATCGCTTCTATGATGCACAGTGTATCGCCGACCGCGATTTCATCTCCGATGGATACGAACGGCGGGGCATCCTCCCTGCTGGCCTGATAGAACACGCCGACCATCGGGGATGTGATGGTCTGTAGTCCGGCATCCTGCCGCTGTTGCGTTCGTTCGTCTCCCTGTTCGGAAACGAATGTCGATGCGGATCGCTGTTCTACGTTACGTTCCAGGCGGATTTCCAGGTCATCCCCCTTGATCTCCAACCCGGTGAGCTCAAGTTCCTTCATCAGCTTCGCATACTTTCTGATCGAACTTTCGTCCATCATATCCTCCTGAACGCCAGCGTGGCGTTGTGCCCGCCGAACCCGAGCGAATTGGAAAGGGCGAGAGAGATGTCCGCGTTTCTCGTCACGTTGGGAACATAGTCGAGGTCGCAGGCTTCGTCCGGTTCCAGCAAGTTGATCGTCGGAGGGATGACTCCGGTCTCCAGCGCCTTGATGCATGCGATCGCCTCGATCGCACCCGCGGCCCCGAGCATGTGTCCGGTCATCGACTTGGTCGAACTGACAAGCGCCCTTCGGGCAGCCTCTTCGCCAAGCGCGCCTTTGATCGCCAGGGTCTCCCCTGTGTCGTTGAGCGGCGTTCCTGTTCCGTGCGCATTGATGTAGACAGTATCCGAATCAGTATAGCCTGCTTCCGCCATGGCCTGCTCCATCGCCCGTTTGCCGCCGTTGGCATCGGGGGCTGGAGCGGTGATATGGTAGGCGTCGCACGTGGAGCCGTACCCGACCAGTTCCGCATAGATATGCGCCCCTCTGGCACGCGCATGGGCATATTCTTCCAGCACCAGGGCCGCCGCACCTTCACCGATGATGAAGCCGCTTCTCCGTCTGTCGAACGGAAGCGAAGCGGCATTCGGATCGGTCGCCGTGCTGAGTGCCTGCATGTTGATGAATCCCGCCACGCCACATTCGTTGATCGACGCTTCGGCTCCGCCTGTAACGACGGCGTCCGCATAGCCATGCCTGATCAGTCGGAGCGCCTCTCCGATGGCGTTGGAGCCGGAAGCGCATGCGGTGACGGCCGGCAGGGCGGGCCCTTGGCAGTTGTACCGGATCGCGATCATGCCGGCTGCCATGTTGGGGATCATCATTGGTATGAAGAACGGTGAAACCCGGCTCGGGCCTCGCTTGATCAGCTTGTCGTGCTCTTGTGTGAACGTGTTGATTCCACCGATGCCGGAACCGAAGTAGACGGCGAATCGTCCGCTGTCCACCGTACCGACGATGTTGCTTTCCTCGACGGCTTGAATGGCGCTTGCCAGCGCGAACTGTGCATAGAGGTCGGAACGCAGGACGTCCTGCTTCTCCATATACTCCCTTGGATCGAAGCCCTTGACTTCCGCATCGAGCTTGGCCTTGAAATCGGTGGTGTCGAACCGGGTGTTGAAGCCGATGCCGTTCGTGCCGGCGATCATGTTCTTCCATGCCTGTTCCACCGTGTTGCCGATCGGAGTAATCGCTCCAAGGCCGGTGACCACTACACGTCTGTTCTCACTCATGTTGTACCTCACATTGCGATTCCGCCATCGACTTTCAGCGTTTCTCCGGTGATGTACGAGGAGGTCGCGAGAAAGGCGACGGCGTCGGCGACATCGTCGACCGAACCCATCCGTCTCAGCGGGATCTGCGCCGATATCGCTTCATTGTCGAAATCCTGTGTCATTTCCGTTTTGATGAACCCAGGCGCCACTGCGTTGCAGGTGATGTTCTTGCCGGCGAGTTCTTTTGCCACCGTCTTTGTCAGACCGATGATTCCGGCCTTCGATGCGGCGTAGTTCGCCTGTCCCGGATTGCCCATGACGCCCGACACCGAACTGATGTTGATGATCGTTCCCCCCTTTGCCCGGAGCAGGAGGGGAGCGGCATGGCGGATCATGTTGAACGTCCCTTTCAAATTAGTCGAGATTACGTCGTCGAAATCGGATTCCCCCATGACCGCGACCAGCCCGTCGCGGGTGATCCCCGCGTTGTTGACCAGGATGTCGAGCCTGCCGAAGTCCGTCCGGACACATCGTACCAGGGCCTTTGTGGCGGCGAAAGAGGAGACATCGGTCCGGTATGCCACGCAGGATATTCCGAATGTCGCGGCGGTTTCATTAGCGATTCGTTCCGCCCGTTCCTTGCTGCCTTGGTAGACCAGCGCTACGTTTGCATGCAGCGAGGCGAGTTTCCGAACGATCGCTTCCCCGATCCCGCGAGACCCGCCGGTGACGATGGCGACCTTGTCAGTGAGCATGCCGTACCTCCTGGGCGATTCGTTCGATATTTTCCGGAGTATCGGTGGGATATGCCCGCACGTCCTTGTCGATTTTTTTCACGAGTCCCGTCAGCACGGCGCCTGGCCCGATTTCGATGAATGTGCCGACCCCCGCGCCGATGAGGTTGCGGATGATTGTTTCAAAGTGGACGGGCGAGGCGATCTGTTTTGCCAGCAGGTTCCTCGGGTCGCCTTCGTAGGGGGTGCCCGTGACATCGCTGTACAGCGGGACACGGAAGGGAGAGAACTCCACTTGGTCGAGGAAGGTCCTGAAATCGGCCGCAGCCGTCTTCATGTACGGACTGTGGAACGCTCCCGAAACGTTCAGCCTCAACGCTCTTCCGCCCCGATTCTTGACTTGTTCTTCGAATCGCGCGATCCGGTCGGACACCCCTGATACCACGATCTGCCCGGGAGCATTGAAATTCACCGGATAGACGCCGGCTTCGTCGGCCAGTTCCGTGACCGTCGGTCCGTCGAGTTTCAGGACTGCGGTCATCGCGGCCTGGATCCGGTTTCCGTCGCGTTGCATGAGACGTGCCCGTTCTTTCACCAGACGGAAGCCCGAGTCGATGTCCACCGCGCGGGAACACGCGAGCGCAGCGATTTCCCCGAGAGAGAATCCTGCGAGCGCATCGGGCGCGATGCCGCGGTCCAGCAGATCTTCGGCGATGGCGCTTTCCACAGCATACATGCACGGCTGTGTATTCTCCGTCCTCCGCAACTCTTCCTCGGAACCTGAAAAGCAGAGCCGCTTCAGATCGGGAAACGAACGTTCCAGTGTATCGAACACATGTCTCGCGACCGCCGATGTTTCATAGAGCCTCGACCCCATGCCGCTGTATTGGGCGCCTTGTCCCGAAAAGAGGAATACTATTCTATCCATGTGGCTGCACCTCGTAGCAGCGGTTCGACACCGCCGATCACCTCTTCGACGATCTGGAGGGCGCTTTGCTCTTGTCTGACCATCGCCGCGATCTGCCCGGCGAGGAAGCATCCGCACTCCGTGTCGCCGTCGACCACTGCTTTGCGAAGCGTCCCGACAGCCATCGCCTCGAGTTCTTCGTCGCTGATCCGGCTGTATTCAGCTTGTCCGTAGTTTCTGGCGAAAGTCGTCCGCAGACTGCGTACCGGATGCCCCAGCCGCTTGCCTGTGACCATCGTGCACAGGTCGCTCGCCTTAAGAATCTTTTCTTTGTAGACGGGATGGATGGAACATTCGGTCGCGCAGAGGAATCGTGTTCCCATCTGCACGCCCTGGGCGCCGAGCATCAGCGCGGCGACGAAGCCCCTGCTGTCGGCGATACCGCCTGCGGCGACCACAGGAAGGGACGTTGCGTCGACGATCTGGGGGACCAGCACCATCGTCGTCAGTTCCCCCACATGTCCACCGCTTTCCCCGCCTTCCGCGATCAACGCCGAAGCACCGAGTCGCGTCATCAACTTCGCCATGGCTACCGATGCGACGACGGGTATCACCTTGATCCCCGCCTTCTTCCACTGCTCCATGTATTTCGATGGATTCCCTGCGCCGGTCGTCACGACCTCGACGTGCTGACGGGCGACCAGTGCGGCCACGTCGTCCGCATACGGACTCATCAGCATGATGTTCACGCCGAACGGTCGGTCGGTCTCCTGACGAGCCTGTTCGATTTCCCGTTCCACGTAGTCGGCCGGCGCATTGCCCGCCGCTATGATACCCAGCCCTCCCGCGTTCGAAACGGCGGCGGCCAGGTGTCCATCGGCGATCCAGGCCATCCCCCCCTGGAAAATCGGGTGAGGGATTCCCAGCAGTTCCGTAATGGCGGTCCTGATCATGTCGACCTCAATGTTTCGACGCAATGAATGCGGCGAGTTCCCCGACTGTGGCGATCTTCTGGTCGACTTCGATGGTCATTTCAAGACGATCCTCGAGATCCATCAAAATTTCGACAGTGTCCAGCGAATCGATCCCGATGTCGACGAAACGGCTCTCCGCTGTAATGGTGTCCTTGTCGCAATCCAGGCGTCCCGCGATGACGTCGACGATTTCCGTAAATGCTTTTGTTTCGAATTCAGACATGTTGTTCTCCATGAAAGTGATCTTTTGTTTTGTATTATTACATAATTACAAGTTATGTCAACATGTCAATATAAATGTGCCGGCAGTATTGAAACGTAGCTGGATATCCATATTAAACCATTGTATTATAATAACTTGATAGTATCATAATCACTGAGTTTCTATCACGATGACTGTACGGATGGTTGCGAAATCCGGTCTTTACGTCATGTGAAAAACTCTGAAGTTTGTGCTGGAATACGGTTTCGCGCTGTTCCGAATCCCAACGATCGGGCAAGGCCTTTCGGTAACGCGACAGGTGGGAGGGAGCGTCCTGCAGGGCGCTAAAACGATGCGTTTCCGAACGGAATACATTTGACCGTGAGCGATGAATATGCGTATCATTTGTTGTATCTTGTCTTCCGCAGTTAAGTAGCCGAGGAAAGGCAAATAACTGGTTTATCCAAAAA
>LVBD01000005.1 GCA_001604275.1 Spirochaetales bacterium Spiro_02 | reverse complement strand
CTTTTGATGAACTCCTGAGGTTCATTGAACTTTGAGGTTTACTTTTTCTGGAAGTTAACAGTAAAGCGACCGAAAGATTGGCATTCAATCCATTTGCAACTTCTGTCTTCCAACATCCCCGTTGTTCCACGCCTGACCTGATCGTCAGAATCGTGTATAGTATGAAAATCGATCAGTCATGGAGGGGCGCATGGACGAAACGTTGCGACGGAAGATACTCGAAATCTCGGACATTCTGGACAAGGCCGCTCCACCTCATATCGCTTTTCTGGAGGCCACCGATCCATTCAAGTTGCTGATTTCCGTCATTCTTTCCGCACAGACTACCGATCGACAAGTGAATATCGTCGCACAAGAACTGTTTTCAACGTATCCCGATCCCCATGCCCTTGCAAAAGCTTCGATCGATGACGTGAAGGCGATCATCAAAAGCACCGGATACTACAATGCCAAGGCGAAGAACATCATCGGATGCGCCGCCGCCTTGGAGGCCCGCTACGAAGGGGTCGTTCCCGATACGATGGAGGATCTCACCACCTTGCCCGGAGTAGGACGCAAGACCGCCAACTGCATTCTCGGCGGTATCTACGGCCGTCCGGCGATCATCGTTGACACCCACTTCGGACGAGTAGTGCGACGACTGGGCCTTGTCAGTAGCGACGATCCTACGAAGATCGAACACCGGATCGCGGCATTGCTGCCGCCGGAACGGCATTACCGGTTCTCCATGACCGTGAACTGGTTCGGCAGAATCCGCTGCCATGCCAAAGCCCCAGAATGCGGAACCTGCATGCTCGCCCACGTTTGTCCATGGGAAGGGAAGACGACAGCCGTCTCCTAGATGTCTCTGCGTCAGATTTGCCTGCTTGGGACCAAATGTCGTTGATCGACGATATGCCATGAAGCGCCGTCCGACAGGCTGTCGGGACGCCGTAACGTACATGCGATGATCGCAAGACGCATATCGTCAAGCGACGACAGGACGAAGGGCTGGGCGAGTCGAACAGCATCGACAAGCGCTTCGCTTGCTCCGCCGAGAAAGATACCGACGGCAGAATCAGGACTGGGGATGCCGAAGAGGTTTCCCCCTGCGTCATCGTACGAGCGGCATAGTCGTGCCTGGAGGTCAATCTTGAGCGACTGGATGCGTTTGTCCGGCAGTACGGGAAGTACTGTCGCACCCCCTTGGATGACGGCGACGCCTGAAGGTTTCGCCACGCCGCCTTCCCAGGCGAGCCCGTCGGGAATCGGATCCTCCCCAGCCATCGCAAGCAGGGGGATGCAAGGCGGAAGTATTTTCGTCGAGACATCACCGGTGGTGCGCCAAAGGATGTCCCTGAGTCGATAGATATCGATCGCGAGCCGATGCGGTGCCATGATCGCCATCAGATGCAGCGTCCTGTTCGTCATGCCGTCAGCATAACGTTTTTTTCCATCCCGATAAAGTGGTATGGAGTTCCTCCCCGCCGAGGTGGAAAAACGGATGGAAAAACGCAATGTACCTGGACAGCAGGTATTTACACAAACAGAAATATCTGCTAATTTTCTTTGAGTTGCGGGTCTTCGTCTGCAAAGGGTCTTGCATTACTGCTCACGGGTATCCATCCCGGGCAAGGCTTTCCGGAAGATTCCTGCGCGCGCTTCGGCGATTGAAGTTCAGAACGTCAAGGACAAGGTGGATATAGCTATGGCTCGTAGATGTGAAATTTGCGGAAAGGGCACGGTCGCTGGCAACAGCGTTCCGAGAAAAGGTCAGGCAAAGAAGAAAGGTGGTGTCGGTCAGCACATCGGCGTGACCACCAAACGCGTGTTCCGTCCCAATCTCGTTACCGTCAAGACCCTCATCAATGGTACTCCGCGTACCATCAAGATTTGCACGCGTTGCTTGAGAAGCGGTCGGGTCGAGAAGCTGGTGTAGTACCGGTCTCTGTCTGTACAGAGAGACGCGATCAGGAAAGAGCCCCCAAACCGGGCTCTTTTTTTACATCCGCAAACCAGACTTGTTCATTCATCCGTTCAATATGTCAAACACGAGGAGATTTCCATGAACGATATCCGGATACATTCCATCGAAGGTTCCATGTTGGCGTCCGTCGCCGGGTGCAGGAAGCTGCTGTCGCTCCGAAAAGCCTGCAAGGAGACGACGCAGGTGTTCGTGATCGCTCCGATGAACGATGGATCTCCGCTAGAACTCGATTCCCTGCTTCGTTCTGCGCTCAACCATGACGAACGGATGTGGAGCGCGATGGAGAAGAGCTCGGAAATCTGGGGGGCGTTCGTCGACGCTCTGCTGCCACGCACGCACGGCGAGGAAGTCCATGAGGCGATCAAGCAGGGATTCTCCGATATCGAGGACGTGCTGAGGACAATCTGGCTGGTCGGCGACGTGTCGGAAGGTTCCCGTCGATTCATCGATTCGACCGTCGTATCATGGCTCGCGCTTGCCGTCGGACGATTCCTGGAGGATAGCGGAAGTTCCGTGACGATCGTCGATATATCCAAGGCCCTATCGATTCAGGACGCATCGTCGTTCGGTGCTCAGACCGTCCTGGTCATCGGCGATCTCCCGCAGTCGGAAGGAGTTGCACAGGCGGATCCTGCGGTCCATCTTCGGCATGAGGGAGGGAGCGAATACGCGGCGTCGTTGCTGGCGGTGAGACTCAACGCGAAAGCGCTGACGCTCTGGAACAACCGGTCGTTGCTCCGTACCGCGGACATCAAGATGGTTCCCGGTGCGAAGGTCATCGAAACGCTGACATATGCCGAAGCGACCGAGCTTTCGTTCTTCGGCGCTCCGATCATTCATCCGCAGGCCATGCTGCCTGCCGTATCCGCCGCAATACCGATCAAGCTCCGCTGGTGGGGAGACATCAAGGCTCCGGGTACCCTTGTGGTGGCGAAGCCGGAGAAGGACGTGCAGTACAAAGTCAAGGGATTCTCCATTATCCATGATATCGCGCTGATCAACGTGGAGGGGGCTGGGATGAGCGGCGTGCCGGGAATCTCCAGCCGGCTGTTCACCTCGATGCGCGAGGCCGGTATCTCCGTGATCCTCATCAGCCAGGCTTCCAGCGAATATTCCATCTGTTTCGCGGTTCCGGATTTCCAAGCGGCGCTCGCCTGCCGGACGACGCGCAATGAATTCAGTCGCGAGCTCGACGAACAGTTGATTCATAGCGTGGAGAGCGAGCATGGTTGCGCCATCCTCGCCGCTGTAGGTGAAATGATGCCCGGCACTCCCGGTGTCGCCGGTAAATTCTTCAGCTCCCTTGGCAAGGCGGGTGTGAACGTCCGTGCGATCGCCCAGGGGTCTTCGGAACGGAATATCAGCGCCGTGATCAAGGATGCGGACGGCAAGCGGGCGCTTCGGGCGCTGCATGCAGGCTTTTTTCTTTCCCGGCAGGCGTTGTCGGTCGGTCTGTTCGGTCCCGGGAACATCGGCGGGACGTTGCTTGATCAGATTGCGAGGGAGACCGACCGGTTGCATGAGCAGTTCGACGTCGATATCCGTATCCGCGCGATAGCCAACAGCCGCAGGATGCTTCTTGACGAAGATGGCATCGACCTGACGGATTGGCGTGACAAGTTCGAGCGCGAAGCCGTCGAACTTGATCTGGAAGCGCTTGTCAGCCATGTCGGTGCGACATACTATCCCCATTCCGTGCTGATCGACTGCACTACGAGTTCGCAACTTCCGGAACGCTACGTATCCTGGCTTGAGAAAGGCATCCATATCGTTACTCCGAACAAGAAGGCGGGTACCTCACCGTATCCATATTATCGGATGATGATGGATACCTGTCGTCGCACAGGAAAGCGGTTCCTCTATGAAACGACCGTCGGCGCGGGATTGCCTGTGATCGGGACCCTCAAGGATCTGATCCAGACCGGAGACCGGATACACAAGATAGAAGGAATCGTCAGCGGAACGCTGGCTTGGTTGTTCTCGAACTATGACGGATCCGTGCCGTTCAGCGCCATGGTTCGGCAAGCCAAGGCGATGGGGTATACGGAGCCGGACCCTCGCGACGATCTTTCCGGAATGGATGTTGCGAGAAAGACCGTGATCCTTGCCAGGGAACTCGGCTATCAGGTGGAAGTTTCTCAGCTTTCCGTCACTTCGCTTGTGCCGAAAGTGCTCGAGGGACTGCCTGTCGGAGAATTCCTGGCAAGACTCGAGGAAGCCGACGAGGCCATGCTACGGATGTATCGCGAGGCTGAGAGTCGGGGTGAGAAGCTCCGATACGTCGGGATGGTCGACACGGACGGTACCTGCAGTGTAAGCTTGAAGGGCTATCCATCGGACCATCCGTTCGCGCAGGCTTCCGGAACCGACAATATCATTGCGTTCACGACCGACAGGTACTTGACCCAGCCGCTTGTCATTAAAGGGCCGGGAGCGGGGCCGGAAGTCACCGCCGGCGGTGTCTTCGCCGACGTTTTGCGTCTGAGCGCATATCTCGGGGCAAGAATCTGAATGAGGGAGGACAGAATCATGAACTATATTTCCACCCGGGGCAAGGCTCCGGCATGCACTGCTTCGGAAGCGATCTTGCAGGGGCTGGCCCCTGATGGCGGGCTGTACGTTCCTGAGAACCTGCCGTTCCTTCGCAATCTTCGATATGATGAAATTTCTTCATATCCGGAACTTGCATATGAAGTTCTCGCGCCATTCTTCGAAGGTGATGAATTGTCCGGATCCCTTGCGGAAATCTGTTTCGATGCATTCGACTTTCCTGTTCTATTCCATGATTTCGACGACAGGCGTGCAACGCTCGAGCTGTTTCACGGACCGACGGCCGCGTTCAAGGATTTCGGGGCTCGATTCCTTGCATGCTCCATGGAGCGCCTGCTGCAGAACCGGGACCGCAAGCTGACGATCCTCGTCGCAACCAGCGGTGATACCGGTGGCGCGGTGGCCGCCGCGTTCTACAACCGGAAGAATATCGAAGTAAAGGTCCTGTTTCCGAAAGGGAGAGTCTCCGAACGGCAGAAACGGCAGCTGACCTGCTGGGGCGGGAACATCAGCGCATACGAGGTGGTCGGGACGTTCGACGATTGCCAGAAGATGGTCAAGGATGCGTTCATGGATCAGAAGCTCTCCGAAGAATGGGGACTGTCCAGCGCTAACAGCATCAATCTCGGTAGATTGCTTCCCCAGGCGGTCTACTATGTCTATGCCTCCTTGGTGTTCCGCGCAACCCATGACGGCCACGAGCCGGTGATCATCGTTCCCAGCGGGAATGTCGGCAACTGTTGCGGTGCATACTGGGCGAAGCTGATGGGTTCTCCGATCGAACGGATCGCCCTTGCCGTGAATGCGAATGCGACGATTCCCGATTATCTGGACAATGGAATCTACCGCCCGAGACAAAGCATCGCGACGCTTGCGAATGCCATGGACGTAGGAGCGCCGTCAAACATGGAGCGGCTGTTCCATCTATTCCCGACGATTGATCTGTTCCGCAGGGAAGTAAGCGCCTGGAGCGTCGACGACGGAACGATTCGTAGGACGATCAAGGAGGTCTGGGACGATAGCCGGTATGCGATCTGTCCTCATACGGCGACGGCGGAACGTGTTCGACGGGATCATTTCGCCGACGCCTATTCTCTGGTCGTCTCCACCGCGCATCCTGCGAAATTCGAATCGGTCGTCGAACCCCTGATCAGAACGGAAGTCGAGATTCCCGGGAATCTCGCCGCGTTGTTGGAAAAGCCTACCAGCTACACGGAAGTCGGCGTCGATTATCACTTGATATTCTAGGTGACCATTGAACACGACTGCCGCGCAACCCGTGTCAAGAAAAGGGCATGACAAGAAAGGACATCTCGGATCAGGATAAGTCCGGACCCCGACTTCTCGGCCTGCTTATTGTCTTTCGTTCCATGCAAGCGTATTCCGCTTGCACTCAGCTACTCCTCGCTTCTCCCATTGCAGGCTGATTGCGGGGGTATTGCAGCGGTCTCTTCGTTCCCTTGCAATGACCCTGCAATGACCCTGCAATGACCCTTATAGGAGGAGGGAGGATTTGAGACTGCGGATCGATAGGACGGTAGTCGATCCGGAACCGAACACACTGTCCATTTCATAAGCATACGCTTCCGTGCTGTCCAAAGGGACATAAGCTTGAATCGTACCGGCAAATCCCCCGCCATGAACCCTGCAGGCACCCGTTCCATTGAGGAATCGCTCCGTCAGCGCGATTGCAATCGGCAACCCCTGGTCGGCAGGATGGGCACTCGAATACAGATTCTGCAGGAACTTGTATGAAGAATCGCCTGACTGGCGGACCAATCGCAGATATCCGTCCATATCCTTTCGCTGAAGTGCCGAGAGCATCCCGTCAACACGCTCGTTTTCCGTCAGGAAATGATACGCACGCAGCACCGCCCGGTCGTTGTTGCTCTTTTTCCGCAGTAACGGAATCGCCGCGATGAACTCCTCGATACCGACATCCCGGAGCACATGCTTGCCGAAATAGCTTGCGATCATCCGCATTTCGAGCGGGACAGCGGCATAGTCGGGTGTCAGATCCGCATGGTCTCCCTTGGTGTCGACGATAACCAGCGAATACCCATAGTCGGAGAACGCAAAATCGATCGGAGTGAGGACCGGATTGTCAGGATCCTTGAAGTCGATACCGACGACACCTCCTTCGGCGCATGCAATCTGATCCATCAAGCCCGAAGGTTTGCCAAAGTAGACATTTTCCGCATACTTTCCGATGATCGCCAGTTCCACAGGCGTCAGTGCGTCATCATTGTACAGACTATTGAAAATCGTCGCGCAAAGCATCTCGATCGCAGCCGAGCTACTCAGTCCGGAACCTTTGAGAACATTCGTCGAAGTATTCGCAATCCATCCCCCGATCTTCAAACCGCGCTTCACGAACCCATCGGCGATGCCTCGCAACAACGCATCGGTCGTATTCCGCTCTTCTTCCCGGACCCCAAGATTATTGAGATCCACTTCGACGACAGGGAACCCTTCGCTCTTGAGAATGACCAGTCCGTCATCCGTCCTCCGAACAGCGCCGATCGTGTCAAGATTGATCGTCGCAGCGATCACTTTTCCAAGATTATGGTCGGTATGATTGCCTCCCAGCTCACTTCTCCCTGCGGTACTGAACAAATGCAACGGACCAGATGCATGCGCATTATTCTTATATAATTTATTATGAATTTCGATAAGGTTTTTATATCGTTTATCAAGAACTTCAGTATTAAAAGAATTCCCGTAGAGCTGTGGGTATACCGCATGTAGCGCACCTTCCTCCACCTGTTTCCGCGCAGTCTCGAAACTGGTCATCCGATCCTCCTTTCCTTTCGGCGACAAATCCGTAATCTACAGTGTATCCATATAATGTATTTCAGGCAATCTCCGAAGTCGCTCCGCGCTCTGTTCCGCGGTGATGTCCCTCTGAGGCATCGCCAGCATTTCATATCCCACCATGAATTTCTTGACGGTAGCCGATCTGAGCAACGGTGGAAAGTAGTGTACATGGAGCATGCAACCCGGATGTTCCTTACCGTCGGTCGGTTTCTGGTGGATGCCCATCGAATAGGGGAAGCTCGTGGAGAATAAATTGTCGTATCGAATGCCGAGTCTCCGCATTACATCGGCAAGAGCGGAGATTTCCTCCTCGGTAAGCTGGTCGAGCGAAGCGATTTCCCGCTTCAAAGGAATGATCATGGTTTCGTACGGCCAGACCGCCCAGAACGGGACAAGTGCGGTAAAATGTTCATTCGAAAGCACGATGCGCTCCCCTTGCTCCATCTCATAACGGACATAATCAAAAAGCATCGACCTGCCGGAGCGCCGATAGTATTCCCGCTGACGCTCCAGTTCCCGGGCGGGGATGTCGGGAATCGACTCCTCGCCCCAAATCTGGCCATGTGGATGCGGATTCGAACATCCCATCATCGCCCCACGGTTTTCGAATATCTGCACATGATTGATGAACGGGATCGATCCAAGTTCCTTGTACTGATCCCTCAGCACCTCGACTACCTTCACGACCGAATCATGATCCATCCTCGACAACGTCAGATCATGGCGGGGGGAGAAGCAGACGACTTTGCAGATGCCTTTCTCTCCCCGAGCTTTCAGCAAACCTTCCGGCCCTTGCTCGAAGACTTCGGACGGAGTGTCGGGAAGGAGCGCAGAAAAATCATTGACGAACACATATGTACCGAAATAGGAAGGATTCACCGTGCCATCTGCGCGTTTATTCCCCGGACAGAGGTAGCAGTCGGGATCATACTGGGGTCTGTCGTCGATCTGCGGCTTCTCCACTTGTCCGAGCCAAGGGCGCTTCGTCCTGTGTGGCGATACTTTGACCCATTCTCCAAGCAATGGATTAAAACGGTTGTGGGTATGATCCTGGAGATTCATCAGTTCCTCCTCAATATCCATCAATCAGGAGCAGAACCAGTATGCGGCCTCTATTCATGAATGATGTACACGTGTACAGTAGTCTTTCTGTGTTCAATTGTCAAGAAAATGAGCTATAGTGGAAACACTATGAACGACGACAAGCAAGACACGATCCATGTAACCCGAGATCTGGTCGCACGCAAAGCGAAAGTCAGCTCGGCTACGGTATCCCGGGTGTTCAATTGTCCGTCCGCTGTTTCCGAACCGATGCGCCAGGCGGTGCTGGATGCGGCCAGGGACCTGGGCTATCGGCCGAATAAAGCCGCGGGGGCCCTTCGACGCAATGGAACCGGGACCATCGCGCTGGTTGAATTCGTCAAGCCTCCCCGACGCTATTACTGGGGGGCATTGAAGTGCTTCGACTGGTTCTTCGCTTCCGCGATGAGGGGGGTCCAACAGGCGCTCGCATACAGCACGTGGCATTTCTCCGTGGAGACAGCCCATGATGAGAAAGAGCTTCTGGAAATATCCCGGCGATGCGACGGAATCGTCAGCTATGATGTGGATACGCTGCAAGAGGCGGAGATGCTTGATTCGATGCCGGTTCCATATGTGCTTGCCCATCATATCGGCACATCGCCGGAGTTCCAGTCATATCTCTATGTCGGTACGGACAATCGGTTCGGAGGAAAAATGCAGGGGCGTTGGCTGGTAGAACAAGGCTGTCGCCGACCGGTGTATGTCACGGGATGGCGGGATTTCGTCGATTCCCATGCACAGCGCTATAAAGGATTCATGGAAAGTATCATCGAGTCCGGTGCCAATCCGCTGGTACTCGACATCGAAGTGGGGAGCGTGGGCGCCGTTCCCTCCGTCCTGAAACGGATCGCGGACCTCTGCCGTTCCGGCGAAGTCGATTCGATCGCCGCAGTGAACGACATGACGTTGTACGAGATCCTGTTCGGATTACGTGCGGCGGGGATTCAGACCCCGTCGCGTGAGCTTCCGGCGGCCGGGTATGACGCTACTCCGTACTATCGATTTCTTCCCGGTCCCCTCGCTTCAATCGACATCGATCCGCAGCAAGTCTATTGCGAAGCGACGAAACTTCTTGTGCGTAAGTTGTCGGGGGAGAAGGTCTCGAGCTTGATCTGCCCACCGAAGCTGCAGGTGCAGAGCGAGACGTCGATCGTCTTCGTTTGAACCGTGTTTTCGGAATCACTGTCAGGAGCCGTCCGGCAAGCGGGCCACGACGTATGCGCTTGACGAAACCAAGGGCGCAGAGCCGGTCGATCGCCTGGACCAGATGTTCCTGAAACCAGTTTTCCAGTGTCCCGAACGCCGGATCGAGCCTGTCCTGCGCCCGGGGAACCGGCTGGATTCTTCTGCCGGACAGCAACCATGCCGCCTCCTCGGCGCAAAATCGGAACGGATACCGTCGAATGAGCGATACGATCTGTCTCTGTCCATCCGGGGTCGTGTCCGACGTTCCGTCGCAGACATCGCAGCCACCGCAGGAAAAATCATGATCGATCGTAGCGTCCATCAACGCCAGTAGATTCTTTCTGATGCATGTGCCGGACAGGAACGCTTTCGCAAGCGGAGAATCCTCGCATCTCATGCCAGCATCCACCAGCATCCATGCATCAGCGGCATCGCCGTCCCTGCCGGCTCTTCCCGATTCCTGAAGGAACGAAAGGACGCCGTCGGGCATGCCGGTATGGATCACAGTGCGAATGTCCGGCTTGTCCACCCCCATGCCGAACGCCACTGTAGCGCACAGAATAGAGTCTCTGCTGTTTCTGAACCAAGACTCGATCGCCTCCCGCTGTGTTTTCGACAGTCCCGCATGGTAATACTGCACCGGATACGGCGGATGACACGATGCGATCCTCCATGCCAGACGCTCGCATCCGATCCTTGTGCGGCAGAATATGACGACAGGTCTGGCGACGCTCCTTTCCAGCAACATGAGCGCATCATGTTCCGGACACAGCGTGCGACGCACATGATAGTGGATATTCGGCCTGTCGGGTGTCGCCCGCAGCACGAACGGCTTGCGGTTTCTGAACAGCAGTTCCGTCAATCGCCCGATGGTGGCGTTGTCCGCGGTAGCCGTGAATGCGATCGTCTGTTTCGGCTTGATGGCATCGATAGCATCGCCCAGACCTAGATAGGCGGGACGGAAGGTTTCCCCCCATTGACAAACCGTGTGCGCCTCGTCTACGACGAACAGATCGACAGGGAATGTCGCAAGGCGGGCGAGGGTCCGTCCCGTGACTAGCGTCTCCGGGTTCGTGATGACGATCCGAACCGTCCCGGATGCAATTTCCCGCCAGATTCTCGACCGTTGCTCCTTCGTCTGTCCTCCGCGGAGAACCACGGAAGGAATCCCGTTTCGATCGAGACTGTTCTTCTGATCGTTCATCAGCGCAAGAAGCGGGTAGACTACGACGGTCAATCCGTCGAGAAGTAACGCCGGAAGCTGAAAGCAGACACTTTTGCCGCTTCCTGTCGGGAGAACGATCAGTTGGTCGCGACGCGGGTTCGCTGACGGCCTCCCATGTTCTAGGATTCTGGTGATCGCAAGGCGCTGGAACGGTCGGAGATACCGTAGCCCGAACCGACGTTGTGCAAGCGTCCCGATTCTGTCTTCGTATTCGTCCATACCATTCAAGACGCATCTGCGGAGTATCGATTCAATCAGGTCGGCGCAAGATGACGTAGGCAGGGATGCCGGCGCGGGAGATACCCGGTTGCTTTAGAACGATGTCTTCCAGAGCCCGTGTTTCGTACAGTACGCATAGACATCGCCGTGGTCCTTGTCGGTGAATATCACCGCCGGGGCTTTGTCCGAAGTCAGGTCGGCGCGTCGTATCGTCTGTTTTGTGACGAACACTACGAACTGAATATAATGATCGCTGGTGGCAGGATGCATCTTCTCTCCGATATTGACGTACAGCAAGCCGTCTCGATGTCGTAGCGAGGGAACATGGCTTTCAGCGCCTTCGCCTGAAGTCTTCGGTTCGATCTGTTCCATCGGCCTGCCGCAGCAGACTAGGGAATTCCCCCCGTCGTGGACAAGCTCGATGATGCTTCCGCATACCGGACAACGGAAAAATCTGATTTTTTTCGCCATGGACTGACCTCCGCACAAAATATGTGCGCAAAGCACAAGAAAATCAATACGAGCTTTTGCCAATTCTCGATTTCAGTAGTATCTTTTCTATATGAAGGCGTGGCTTTCCTCGGATTCGCGACGCTGGTCTTTCACAGGAATGCATACGGGAAGGAAGCGACCGGATTCGTCGGGGCCGACGTATCGTTAGCTGGAGCGAAGGAGAATCTGCGTATGAGAAAAGACAAGTACAGGACCATCCGCAGGGATGTCGTGTTCGAAGATCCCGCTCTGCTTGAGCAGGAAGGCTTTGATCTGGACGATGGCGCCGCTTTGGCGGAACTGGATGAACAGCCCGAAGGGGAGCCTGTTCGGGATCATGCGGAACAGATGATGTTTTCTGAAACGCAACGAATCGTATGATTTTTCGCTTTTCGTTTCCTTCATGATTGGATATGATGGAAACATGAAACCAATGTATCGGTCATTGACCGAGGGGAGTGTTTGATGGATAGTGCAAAGTTTTTCAGGTGTTCCGTGTGCGGGAATATCGTCGATCTCGTCCATAGCGGCGGCGGCCAGCTGGTCTGTTGCGGCAAGCCGATGATCGAACTCAAGGCGAACACCAGCGATGGTGCGACGGAAAAGCATGTTCCCGTGGTTGAAGTCCGTGGCAACGAACTCGACGTTAAGGTAGGTTCCGTTCCTCATCCGATGACCGAGGAGCATTATATCCAATGGATCGCCGTCGAGACCAAGGATGGCATCAAGCGCAAGTATCTGAAACCCGGCGAGAAACCGGAACAGGTATTCTGCAATGAGGAAGGTGTAGTGGCCGTCTACGAATACTGCAATCTCCACGGCCTTTGGAAGGTCGATCTCGCGAAATAGTCAAGTCGTAATTCTTCCTGTAGAGAATAAGGATGACGTATGGTTTTGCCTGCGTCGTCCTTTTTTTTGGTATGACGGGCAGACGGGCATGCCACGACCATCTGATCCGCCTTCCGTCCTCCGTCTGGAATCATAGGGTTGGAAATTCATACTTTTCTCATAGTTTTGTGAATGTTTTCTTGCAACATCCATGTAGGGTAAGGTCATCCAATGGAGGAGAAACTATGAAAAAGACATTGATGATGATTGCATTGGTCGGTGCGCTGTCCGCTGCGGCGGTCTTTGCCCAGGGAAGCGGAGAGAGCGGCGCATCCGGCTCGACCAAGAACTATACCTTCGGTGGATCTTCTACCGTCGCTCCGATCGTCAACAGCGCGATCCCAGTTTTCGAAGACGCGAATCCCGGTGTGAAGATCAGCTATGAGACACTCGGGTCGTCCGTCGGCATCAAGCAGTTGCAGGAAGGAACGCTTTCGCTCGCAGGTTCCAGCAGGGAGCTGAAGCCGGCGGAAGTCGACGCAGGTCTGGTTCCTACGACGATCGCTCTCGACGGGCTGAGCGTGGCGGTGAACAGCTCCGTTTCGATCTCGAACCTTACGATGGATCAGCTGGCGGCAATCTTCGCCGGCGAGATCACCAACTGGAAGGAAGTCGGGGGCAAGGATGCGAAGATCGAACTGATCGTCCGTGACGAAACAAGCGGAACCTATGGTTCGTTCAAGGAAATCGTCCTGGATTCCCGAAAGAAAAGCCCGAGTGTGAACGCGATCGTAGCGCGTGAGAACGGCGAGTTGGCGGCCAAGATCGCATCGACTCCCAATTCGATCGGATACATTGGCATGGCGTTCAATCACATCATCACCGAAGCGGGCGGCAAAGTGCTGACTGTCGACGGCGTGGCGCCATCGTCCGATGCCGTCAAGAGCGGGGAATATCCGATCAGCCGTGCTCTGTACGTGGTGAGCAAGGGGCCGCTGCAAGGTGGTGTGGAGAAGGATTTTGTAGATTTCCTTCTCTCGGCGAAGGGTCAGGCCATCGTTCTGGACAGTGAATTCATCCCCCTCGACTAAGTCATGATGGGAAAAGGTTTGCTATCCAGCGACCGTGCACGAAGTTTCAAGGAGCGGAGCGGCAGGGTATTCCTGTTGCTCTGCGCTTTAGTCTCCGTAGCGACGGTCTTGTTGATCAGTCTGTTCATCTTCCAGCAGGGGCTTCCGATGTTCGGCGATGTTCCTGTCTCGCAGTTCTTGTTTTCGGCCGACTGGCGACCTTCTGGCGATCCTCCATCCTATGGGATCGCGTCGTTCATATACGCCAGCTTCGTCGTTACGTTCCTCTCCTTGCTGCTATCCACTCCGATCGCCCTTGCTGCGGCGATCTATCTGGCTGAGTTCGCGAAAGGGCGTACAGCAACGATTCTTCGCAGCTCGATCGAGTTACTGGCCGGCATTCCTTCGATCATCTATGGCCTGTTCGGTATCGCGGTGATCGTCCCCGCCGTCCGCAATACGTTCGGCGGCAACGGCTACAGCCTGCTTGCCGCATCGATTATCCTTGCCATCATGGTGCTCCCTACGATCATCAATGTGAGCGAAGTATCGATTCGAGCGGTCGGAGATGAATTGCGCCAAGCCTCCGTGGCGATGGGCGCGACTTCCTGGCAGACGATCAGCCGGGTCGTAGTGCCAGCGGCACGATCGGGAATCATTACGGCTATCGTCCTTGGATTGGGGCGCGCAGTAGGAGAGACCGCCGCTGTGCTGCTCGTCGGTGGGAACGCGCCGATATTTCCCACGTCGCCGATATCGATGGGCAGGACGCTGACGATGAACATTGTCACTGACATGAGCTATGCGGAAGGAACCCACATGTCCGCCCTGTTCGCCACGGCGATGCTGTTGTTCGTGTTCATCCTCGCCCTCAATCTTGTGGTTGTGTCCATATCGCGGCGCAGCAGGATGGAGGCGTAGCGATGCTATTTGAAAAAAAGAAACAGCTGACCAACGACGTGGCGCTGACGATCATCAAGGTCCTATCGTTCCTGGCCGTGGCGCTTCTCGCTCTGATCATCGGCTATCTGATATTCCGCGGCGTCCATAAGAGCGAACGGACCGAAAGCGATGTCCTTCCGCTTTCCACCCTTGCGGACGCAGGCTTCGAGTCGGCCGAGCCTCCAGTCATCGTCATTGCCAACGGAAAGTCGAACATCCGCCACCTGTCATGGTTCACCCTGCGCGATATGGCGCTGGGAAAGGTCGCGTCGCTTCGCAAGATCAGTTCCACGGACGCTCCGTTTTTTCTCTATGTGGAAGATTCGGCGCTCGAGGAAGCGAGTGCGCTTCTCGGGATCGAGAGTCGGCAGATCGCTGCATCCGGTGCGGTCGTCGCTTCGCGCGATGAGATCCTTGTCCAGGCGAAGGACCGGAAAGGTTCCGTGCTGATCCTGTCGCGCGGAAAGGAAGCCGGGCCTGCGGATCTTCCGTCGGGTTTCCGTGAACCGGTTCTTGACCTGTATGTTCTGGCGGCGAACAGCTCGGTCGTGCAGTTGTACGGCAACAACCGGGTGGGAACGCTCTCCTCCGATGATGTAGTCGGACTGTTGTCCGGTTCCGTGTCCGATTGGTCCCTCCTTGGTGGGGGAGATATCCCTGTCGATGTACTGGACGCCCAAAAGCTTGGCGAACAGGCCGCGGTTCGGGAACTTTCCACAAGGGAAGGTTCGACGGCGGTCATGCCCGCCTCATGGTATTTCCATGCGAAGCAGGAGGGGCTTTCGATCGACTTGTTGAAAAGCGAACGGATCGATAGCGGGCCGAACATCACCTGGGAGTACTTGACCCAGCCGACCGTGGAGTCCGGCAAGTACGGGGGGATCCTTTCGATCATCGGCAATACGTTCGTCATGGTGGCGTTGACGGCATTGGTCGCCGCTCCGCTGGGCATCGCCGCTGCTGTGTATCTGGTGGAATACGCCAGGAAAGGACGACTGACTTCGATCATCAGAGCCGGTATCGACGTGCTCGCCGGCATCCCCTCGATCATCTTCGGATTGTTCGGACTTCTGGTGTTCGTACAGATGTTCGGCTGGAGCTTCTCGTTGATCAGCGGAACGCTGACCGTCGCTCTGATGGTTCTGCCGACGATCATCCGTACCAGCGAGGAGGCGATACGATCGGTGGATCGATCGTTGCGCGAGGCGAGCATCGGACTGGGAGCCACGCGGATCGAGACGATCGTCAAGGTCATTCTTCCTTCGGCAGTGAACGGTATCACGACGGGAATCATCCTCGCAATCGGACGTGCGGTGGGCGAGACGGTGGCATTGATCTATACGATCGGTTCTTCGACCGATTTCGTAAAGAACCTAGGAAGTTCGGCGCGAGTACTGTCGATGCATATCTATCTGACCATCACCGAAGGACAGTCGTTCGATCGTGCGTTCGCTTCGGCTCTTGTCCTGGTCGTGGTTGTCCTGACGATCAATATCATCGCCCGGGTGCTGATGACATCATCAACGAGAAGACAGAGAGGCAAAAGCAATGATTGAACATACGGGTGGGCATCTGTTCGATGTCACGGACTTGAATCTTTGGTATGGTTCCGTCCATGCGCTGAAAGATGTGTCGCTTGCGATCGACCCGAATACGGTGACAGCGTTCATCGGACCGTCAGGATGCGGAAAATCGACGTTTCTTCGGGTTCTTGATCGGATGAACGACCTGATCGACAATGTCAGGATCACCGGAGACGTGATCTTCGACGGACATGACGTCTACAGGGACTACGATACGATGGAACTTCGGCGACGGGTGGGCATGGTGTTCCAGAAGCCGAATCCGTTCCCGATGAGCATTTTCGACAATGTCGCCTATGGGCCGCGCCTGCATGGTCGCCCTTCGAAGGCGGAACTGCATGAGACCGTCGAACGTAGTCTTTCCCAAGCGGCGCTGTGGGACGAAGTGAAGGATCGTCTCCACAAAAGCGCTTTGAGCTTGTCAGGTGGTCAGCAACAGCGGCTGTGCATCGCACGGACGCTGGCGGTCAATCCCGATGTGGTGCTGATGGACGAGCCGACAAGCGCCCTTGATCCGATTTCCACCGCCCGCATCGAGGAACTGATGACCGAGTTGAAGGAACGCTATACGATCATCGTCGTGACGCACAACATGCAGCAGGCGTCCCGGGTTTCGGACAAGACGGCGTTCTTTCTGATCGACGACAAACGATGCGGATACCTCGTCGAATACGGCGATACCGCCGACCTGTTCTTCAATCCGAAGGACAAGCGTACCGAGGACTATATCTCCGGAAAATTCGGTTGATGCCGGTATCCGGCGGCGGCCTTGGAACGACCATGACCGCGCAATGAATGCGATAGGAGCGTAATATGGGTACGAAAAAATATCAGTTGGATGACAAGATGCAGTTTTTCCATGAACTGCTCATCCAGATGGTCAACAGAGTGGAGGAAGCGATCTACCAGGCGATGCACGCTTTCAAGAACCACGATGAGGCGCTGGCGGAGAAAGTGGTGTCGGAAGACTACTTCATCGACCAGATGCGGGACCTGATCGAGTCGGACGGCGTGAGGCTGCTGATCAGTGAAGCTCCGTACGGACATTACATGCGGCAGGTGATCGCAGGACTGAAGATAGTCACGAGCTTGGAACGGATGGGAGACCATGCGGCGCATCTGGCGAAACTCGCCGTCCAGACGACCAGCGGAACCTCCCACCGGAAGATCGTCGATGCCATCGCAGACATGGCGCTGGCAGATGCGAAAATGACTCGGTGCGCCGTCGACGCCTTGATCGCCAACGACGCCGAATTGGCCCGGAAGGTCGCGGCGATGGACGATGGAATCGATGAGTACCGAAGACAGATCAACGCCTTGATCTTCGCCGAAGAACCGAAAGAAGCCAAGGATCGGGAGGATCTGTACAACTACTTCTACATCGCAAAGGAAATGGAGCGTCTGGGAGACCATGTCACGACCATTTGCTCATGGATCGTGTACATGGCCGCCGGAGTGAAGCCCGACTTGAATTGACCCCCCAGAGGCCTCGAACCACGAAGACTGTCCGTCCGATAACCTCTTTTGTCCGTCCTGTCCGGGGGTATGCTCGAGACATGGACACTTCGATTGCATATCGCCTGTCCGAGCATGGACGGGCTGTCGGATTGGAACTCTATCAGAATACATACTCCCTGTGTGCCGTCGATCTGTCGGATGGAGGTCGGCACCGCAGTACCGGAAGTTTGAAAGTGAGTTCATGGGCCGCCAGATTGGCGAAGAAAATCATGGAGAAGGATCTCGTGCTGATGATGGACGACCATCCTCGGTACGGCGAGGTCGCCGGTATGCTGGAGAGCATGCCGGACGTGACGGTGCTCGTCGGCTCGTTTTCCAGATTGGGCGGCATGTGGCTTTCCGCAGGTGCGGATCGGGGGGCGGGAATGGCGACGCTCCTGTCACGGTACCTGATGGCATCGGCACAGGATGCGGACGGCTTTGCCTCGGTAGCGAAGAGCACGAAGCGCCGGCCGACCGCCATGCAGGCCGTGAAGCTCGGCTTGTACATGCAGGAACTGGTCGCTCGTAGCGATGCGATACGACGCAATCTTGACGATCTGACCGATGGAAGAAACCTTGAAGTCGCTATCAGGAAAGCTCTCTATATGGAAATCGACTTTCGCGAACCGCTGGAGGTGGATTCGATGAATATTCCGAAACGGAGCGATGCCGGCTCGATGCAGAGCAAAGGGGTATATGACGACGGGACGTTTCTCTCCGAATACGCGGGCTATCTGGAACAGGAAGATTCAAAATAGCCTGTCTGTGCTCGTCATGTTTTTATGCCTTTTCCGAGTAGAGTTCCTTGCTTCTGGCTCTTAGTCGGGCGATCCTAGCATCTTCGCGGGGGATCGTGATGGTGAATGTCGAACCTACGTTCTCCTTGCTGATGACTTCGACCCCGCCTCCATGCAGGACGGTGACATGTTTGACGATGGACAGCCCTAGGCCGGTTCCTCCCTGGCTTCGGCTTCTCGCCTTGTCCACACGGTAGAATCGTTCGAATATCCTTGACAGGTCTTTTTCCGGAATGCCGCAGCCGTGGTCGATGACTGACAGCTTCACGAACTGGTCGTCCGCTTTGGCTTCCAGCCGGATTTCGGTGCCTTCGTCGCTGTATGTGATCGCATTGACAGCCAGGTTGACCAGAGCCTGCACGAGCAGTCCCTGGTTCGCATACACGCCGTCTCCCGATGGATCGACGACCGTCTTGACGATCTTCATATGCTTGAGATCCGCCCGGTACTGGATTGTCTCAATCGTCTCGTCAAGCAGGGATTCGAGTGTGCAACGGCTCATCGATGGGCTTGAGTTGGTATTTTCCAACGAGGCGAGCAACAGCAGATCGTTGATGATGTCGAGCATCTGCTTCGCGTTCCGGTCGATGATCTTCGCGAATTTCGTCGCATCCTGCTCTCCGATCCGTTCGTTCGCCAGTAGTTCGGCGAATCCTCCGATCGCTGTCAACGGAGTTTTCAGCTCATGGGATACGTTCGCGACGAAATCCTTCCTGATCTGTTCCAGATGCTTCAAGTCGGTGATGTCTGCGAACGTGATGACGACCTGTCCTGATTTCTTGTCCTGCGTATCGTTGATCGCCGCCATCGATACCTGGTACGTCCGCTCTTTTCCCGATCCTACCAGAACCGCCGTATCTCCGTGCAGGTGTCCGTAACGAACCACCGTTACCTGTCGAGGGCCTTCCCCCGCGGCCGTCCGCTCGATTGCACGCGTCAGATCGGAATCCCGGAACAGCTGGAAAACGCTACTGCCGATCAGCTGGGTAGGGGAGCGAGAAGCCGGCTCTCCGGAAGGATGTTCCATCGAATCCCTGCCGATCATCATCGCCGCCGCGTGGTTCGCAAGGAGGATCGTCTGCTTTCGGTCCACCATCAGGACTCCTTCGGTCATTGACAGGAGGATCGACGAATAGAGCAGTTTGTCCTGTTCCAGCTGCCGGATGCGCATCGCCAGTTCGCTGGCCATCATGTTGAGCGTTTCGGACAGCTGTTTCAATTCCTGGGGGCCGTCTATCAGCGTCCTCGGCGACAGATCCCCAGCGGCATAGCGGATTGCTGCTGCGGCGAGGAGGTCGATCGGTTTCGTGATGTGACGGATGATCAGCAGCGTGACGATGACGATGCAAGCCAGCAGAATCAGCAGTAACGGCAGAAGAATCTGGTTGAATTGTGTCTGCCAAGCACTGATATCGGAAACGGGCGCTCCGGTTCTCATGACCATCGGGACTAGAGTCTGCGGAGGGTCGATGCGCAGTGCGTGATAGATCATCGTCGTTTCGAGTGTTCCGCTTGTCCGGGAACTTTCCCCTTCGCCGATTTCCAGAGCCTGCCGCACTTCGGCTCTCCATGCATGGTTGTCCATCATGGCGGGATCCGCCTGGCTGTCGTACCGTACCGTACCGTCTACGTCGATGATGGTGATCCGTATTCCCAAAGCCGAAGCGTACCGGTCGATAGAGGAATCGGTCGCCTCCTGCGGCCAGGTTTCCTCTGCCGCGGCAAGGAGTTCGGGGATGGTCTCGGCAAGATATCTGCATTGTGCTGCGAGTTCTGTCGAGGTGGATTGTGTGAGCGTGGTTTTGAAAGCTTTGGTTGCGGCGAAAATGCAACAGACCGCCGTGATGCACAGTGCGATGATGACGAGGATCAGCAGGCGGGAGCGCAACTTCATGGATCCTGCTCCTGATATTTGTATCCGATTCCCCATACGGTCCTGACCGATTCGCCCGCAGAACCAAGCTTTCGTCGAAGGCTTGCGATCTGCACGTCGATCGACCGTTCCGTGACCGGATAGTCGCTTCCTTTGACGGAACTGATCAGTTGGTTCCTGGTGAACACCCTGCCGCTTTCCCCAGCCATCAGATACAGCAATGCGAATTCCGTGGCGGTGAACAGGATTTCCTGTCCGTTGAGACGGCAGGTATACCGGACGGGATCCATCACAAGCCCTCCCGCGGTGGTGATCGTCTGTTTGTCCGTTCCGTCCGGAGAATGGGAATCCAGGCTTCCATCCACCCTTCGCAGCAGCGCCTTGACTTTCGCTGTCAGGACTTTCGGACTGAACGGTTTCGGAAGATAGTCGTCGGCGCCCAGTTCCAATCCCATGATGATGTCGCTTTCTTCGGTTCTCGCCGATGCAATGATCACCGGCAGTGTCTTGAGGTTCATGGAGAATCTGATCTGCTTGAGGACTTCGAGCCCTCCGATGCCCGGTAGCATCAGGTCGAGCACGACAAGATCCGGCTTTTCCTCCCTGACGGAACGGAGCGCTTCGTCGCCAGTGGAGGCTTGTTCGATACGGAACCCTTCCATCTTCAGATAGTAGCAGATCAGCTCCTGAATATCCTTCTCGTCTTCGACTACGAGAATAGTCTTCACGCTCCCGGCGGTGGCGGTAGTCCTGCTATTGCTTCCATCCATACCTCAACCGTACTTGAACCGGGGCGTCTGGGCAAGTGGGAAACGTTCAGGACAGAAGTAATTCATACTTTTTTCACAACAACGGAGAAGCGGTGTGCTGAAGACTCAGTTCCGATACAGAGTTTTCAGACATGGGTAGAGCCTCACATATGATGAGAACCTCCGTTCATAGGTCTGGATGGCGGAACCCGTCGGTTCCATGACGGTACGACCTACAGTTTCCTGCATCATGGAGACGAACGATTCATAGGAATCGCAGATGCCCTCATGCAGCAGATAGGCGGAAGCGGTCGCCATCGCAGGCAGATATGTTCCGTCGTCGAAGACCGTGACCGGATGTCCAAGGACATTCGTAAGGATGCTTCTCCATGCCATGCTCTTTGCTCCGCCTCCGATCAGCGAAATTTCCGAAGGGACAAGAGCGAGTTGTCCAAGTCCCTGCCGCAACGCATATGCGACTCCTTCCAGCGTGGCTTTCGCAAGGTCGGAAGCCGTGGTTTCAGTGTCGATGCCGATGAAGCTCCCGCGAATCTTATCGTCGGCTACAGGAAAGCGCTCCCCGGAGAAATAGGGAAGGCAGAGCAATCCCTCCCGAGTCGGGGTGGTGTCCCCCATGAGCAAGGTTTCGATATATTCGTAGCCATCGCCATTCCTCCCCAGTACGTCGCACAGCCACCGATGGATGTTCCCTGCATTGAGAAACGGCACTACATTAATGTATCGCTCGCCATCCATCGCTACCAGATTGAAGACTCCGGGCGATGTCGATATCCGGTCGCTGATTGCCGCGACCCATCCGGTGGTCCCAAGATTGATGTTCAGTTCCCCCGGTTTGCAGATTCCGCTGGCGAGTGTGGTCGCGCCTGCGTCCCCCGTTCCGACGAAAATCTTCGTTCCCTGCTTCAGCCCGGTCTCCTTGGCCGCCTGTTCGGTCAGTTCCCCGGCGAGCGTGTCGCCGCTCGCTAGTTCCGGCATGATGGTCGGATCGATTCCGCAACAGTCCACAAGCCGTCCGTTCCATGTCTTGGCGTGGATGTCCATCAGTCCTGCGGTTGCTGCGGTCGTCATGTCCGTGTATGCGTTCCCGCAAAGCGATGAGATGAGAAAATCTTTTGCACTGAACAGGATGCGCCACGTCCGACGGAGCGTTTCCCTGTCGTTTCCGGCAAGCCAGAGCAACTTCGCGGCGGGAATGGATCCATCAAGGCCGTTGCCCGTGATCCTCTGCAAGTCCGGTATCCGCTCCCTGATCTCCCGAGCTTCCTCCGTGGCGCGGAAGTCACTGTACAGAATGGCGTTTCCGACAGCCTTTCGATGTTCGTCCACACAGATGACATCCTGCATCTGGCCGCTGAAGCAGATTGCCGCGATGTCTTTCGGGCCGCGTCCGCTTTCGACCAGCAGCTTGTTGCAGACGATCTTGAACGCATCATACCACTGGGCGGGTGATTGCTCGATCCTACCCGCCGTACGGAGCGTCGTGATTTCGACCGAATACGCGGCCTCGATCTTGAGCGAATCGGTCATCAGGACTCCTTTCACCGCAGTTGTTCCGATATCTATCGTGATAACATGTCGTTCCATGGGCAAGCGTCCTCTACTGTCTTCGTTCGCCAAGCTGTTTCTGTGCGATGACGGCTACGATGATGATCGCTCCCGTCAGGATATCCTGGATGTACGAAGGCATTTGGAGAATCGTCAATCCGTTGGCGAGGATGCCGAAGATCGCCGCTCCTACGAACGTTCCCCAGACATCGGGGACTCCTTCCTGATTTAGTGTCCTGCCAAGGAATACCGTCGCATACGCCTTGAGAAAGTAGCTGTCCCCTCCGGTGGGTGTCGCAGATCCAAGTCTGCTGGCCAGCAGGATGCCGGTACATCCTGCCAAAAGCGCGCTCAGCGCGAACGCCAGCCGCTTGTCCCGTGCGACCGGGAGTCCGGAGAGCGTCGCGGCTACCGGATTTCCTCCGACAGCATAGAGACGTCTGCCGAAAATGGTATGCCCCATGACGAACCAGAGCAATACGGTGAAGGCCAGCATCAGCAGGCTGAGCAGCGGAATCCTGAATTGGGAGGCTCCGAAGGAAAGTATCGCGAAACTTTTTGTACCGAGGGACGTGAACGCCTTCGGGATTCCTTGGAAGATCGTGGCTCCGCCGCTGAGCTTGAACGTGATGCCTCCAAGCACGGTTCCCATGGCAAGCGTCGTGATGAAGGAAAGGATGTTGAATCGCGTGACAAGGAAACCGTTGAACCATCCGATCGAAAAACAGGCCGTCGCCACGATGAGAATCGCAAGCGAGAACGGCACACCCTGTACGGCGAGTTTCGCAGCAAGTATTCCGGCAAAACTCGCCATGGCCCCGATCGACAGATCGAATTCATCGACCGTCATGATAAGCGTCGCTCCAAGTCCGATGATGACTAGGAGAGACATCTGCCTGCTGATGTTGATGAAATTGTTCACGGTGAAGAATGTCTCAGGTCGCAAGAGACTGAAGATGACGAGGATGCATCCTCCCGCTATCAGTGTGCCATATCGTTTGAAATCATATTTCATCGTTGTCCTTCCCGTTTTCAGGTTCGTAGCAATAGCCTAGGACTTGCCTGGCGTCCAGCCCGTCGTTGATCAGCGTCCGATTCCCTGTTCCGTTCGTCATGATCAGTATTCGGTCGCTGATTTCAAGTATTTCCAGCAGATCGGACGATACGAAGAGGATCGAGTCGCCTTCGTCGGCCCGTTTACGGAGCAACGCATGGATATCGCTCCTTGTTCCGACATCAATCGCCATGGTGGGTTCATCGCACAACCAGATGTGCGGGTCGCTCATCAATGCCTTGGCGAATACGACTTTCTGTTGATTCCCTCCCGACAGTTGCCATAGCCGCTGGTGAGGTCCTGCCGTCTTGATCCTCAGCATCTCCATCTGAACATATGTATCCGCCTCCGCGTGGCGTTCATCCATCATGATGCCCTTGCGATATCGCGCAAGCGTCGAGAGGATCGTGTTCGCCATGACGGACATGTTCGGGAATATTCCTTTCCGTTTCCGGTCTTCGCAGATGAGGACGATCCCTTTTCGGAGCGACCGGGCGCATGACGGGTTCTGATATGCCCGGCCGTCCGCGAGGATGGAACCCGCGGAAAGCGCTCTGTATCCATACAGGGTTTCGAGCAACGATGTCCTTCCGCTTCCTCCGAGTCCGAACACGCCTAGTATCTCCCCCTCGTGGAGGCAAAAGCTCACATCCTTGACCTTCCGGTCCGCGCTACGGATCGATCTGGCTTCCAACGTTACCCGTTCGGTTCCCGATGCGCGCGACTTCGCGCTCCGTCGTCCGGTAGGTCCCGTCCAATGGTCGGTCATGCAGGCTATCAAAGCCGATTTCGTCGTTTCTTCCGTTTTGAATGTTCCGACGGTCATCCCGTTTTTCAGTACAGATATCCGATCGCTGATCGACAGCACCTCCTCCAGCCGGTGGGAAACATAGAGGACCGAAGCTCCATCCTGTCTGCACCGATCGATGATGTTGAACAGGAGATCCGTTTCCTTATCGGTCAGCGATGCCGTCGGTTCGTCCATGACGAGCAGCCTATAGGGGCGCATCATGGTATGTGCGAGTTCGAGCAACGTCTGCTGTGGCGGTGTCAGCTTGCTTACCCTCGCAGTGACATCGATTTCGATTCCCAGTGCCTCCAGTTTTCGGCGAGCCTGCAGCTCCATCTCCTTGAAATCCAGAGCTATGATGCCTCGGGTAGGTGCGGGAAGTCCGAGGAACAGATTCTCCGCGACGGTGAAGTTCGGAACAAGGTTGCGCTCCTGATGGAGGATCGATATCCCGAGGGAACGGCTTGCTTCTAAGGTCAGATGTGGCACGGTCGTCTCCTCGCACCGGATCGTGCCGGTGTCGGGGGAGTACATCCCGCCGAGGATCTTGATCAGCGTTGATTTTCCCGCGCCGTTTTCCCCGATAAGGGCATGGACTTCCCCCGGTTCGATCGATAGGGAGACATGATTCAAGGCCTTCGTGCTACCGAAGGACTTGCAGAGGTCGTCGATGATGAGCAAAGGCTGCCTGACAGGTGCTTCCATGGACCGTTCATTCCTGAGTGATCAATACCGCAGGAGCGTACAGCTCTCCCGGCTGTACCGCTTCGCCTACGAACAAACTATCCAACGTCTGGACGACCAGATCGGTCATTCCTTCGAAATTCTGCGCTACCGTCGCCTTGAGATTCGTTCCCTGTTCGATCAATGCGATCGCCTGACTGTTGCCGTCCACTCCCGTGACGATCACTTCGTCCCTGCCTGCATCCATCAGAGCCTGCGTCGCACCGATGGCGGGCTCGTCCCATGCGCACCAGATCGCCGTGACGGACCCCTTCGCCGGATTCGCCAGCGCCAGATTCTCGACCGTCTGCCTCGCGTTCTCGATCGGGTTCGGAACATTGACGTGCTGTTCGGTGATCAGCGTGATATCCGGGTATTCCTTGATGATGTCATCGAATGCGATGCATCGCTTGACGACGCCCGGATGTGGTCTGTGCGTCAATGCTATGACGGTGCCTTTCCCTCCCATCAGCTCATCGAACAGATACCTGACGATCAATACTCCCATGGCGTAGTTGTCGCTGGTCGCATTCACCAGCATCCCGTCGATGAATCCGCTGTCGCAGCCGAGGACGGGGATGCCTGCGTCGAACGCCCCTTGCAACTGCGCAGCCACCAAGTTGGGATCGGCGCTGACGAGGATCATGGCGTCCGGCTTTGCGGAGACGGTATCTTCGATCCTGCTCGCCAAGGCGGAAAAGTCGTTTGCGGTATCGATGACGGTTACGTTGATCCCCTGTTTCTGGAGTTTCGTCCGCAAAGAGTCCACCATGTCCTTTGTGGTGACCGAGCTCAGATACGGCGTCAATACCGTCACGTTTCGGACCGAATCGTCCGCCGTTTCCTTTGTCCCGCCTGCCCATAGAGCCGTCAGCCCCAGACAGAGCAGGAAGATGATCGTTGTGAGTCGTTTCTTCATGGCATGTTCTCCTTGCGTATGATCGTTTGGTCCGTAGTTCATTCGACGGTTCCTGTGACGGCCCGCTTCATGCGTTCTGTAAATCCGGCGACGATTGGAACAGAATCCTTGCCGTATTGCGCAACGAGGCGGACGATCGCGCTTCCGACGATCACCCCGTCGGAGAACGACGCCATATGGGCGGCCTGCTCGGGTGTCGAGATGCCGAACCCGATGGCGCAGGGAATATCCCGCTCCCGTTTGACCGCCGCTACCATGTCTTTCGCCACGTCCGACAGCGTCGTCCGAATTCCGGTGACTCCAAGCGACGAGACGCAATACACGAAACCCCGCGCCTGGGATGCGATCGCTTTGATCCGCCGTTCGCTGGTCGGGGCGATCATGGAAATCAGCGTGACCCCATAGCGCTCGCAAGGGGCGAGCAGCTCCTCCCGCTCTTCGAACGGCATGTCAGGGACGATCAGTCCATCGATGCCGACATGGCTGCATCGTTCGAGGAACCGCTCCTTGCCATAGGTGAACACAGGATTGATGTAGGTCATGAAAACCAGCGGCACGGAGCTCGCTTTTCTGATCCTGGCCACCATTTCGAACAGTCGATCCGTGGTGGTTCCGCTTTCCAGTGCCCGCATGTCCGCCATCTGGATGACCGGCCCCTCCGCGACAGGATCGGAAAAGGGGATTCCCAATTCGATGATGTCGGCTCCGGATCGTGCCATGGCAAGGACGAGCCGCTCGGTCGTCTCCATGTCGGGATCGCCGCAGGTGACGAACGGTATGAACGCCTTGCCTCCGGAAAACGCCTTGTTGATTCGTTCTTCGGATTTCCGCATCGTGCTATTCATAGAGCTGCACCCCCCTGTGCCGTGCGATCGCGGCGACATCCTTATCCCCCCGTCCGGAGAGGTTGACGACGATGATCTTGTCCTTGTCCATCGTCGGCGCCAGTTTCTTCGCATAAGCTACGGCATGGGCGCTTTCTATCGCCGGAATGATTCCTTCCGTCCTGGACAGATATTCGAACGCTTCCACGGCTTCGTCGTCGGTGATCGCCACATATGACGCCCTGCCGGTGTCATGGAGCATCGCATGTTCCGGTCCGATTCCCGGGTAGTCCAACCCTGCGCTGATGGAGTACACAGGGGCTATCTGACCGTACTGGTCCTGGCAGAAATAGGATTTCATTCCATGGAAGATGCCGACGGTGCCGTTGGCGATCGTCGCCGCGTTCTCGTCGGTATCGACCCCTTTTCCGGCTGCCTCGCATCCGAAGAGCTGTACCTGGGGATCTCCGATGAAGTCATAAAACAGCCCCATGGCGTTTGATCCGCCTCCGACGCAGGCGATCAGCGCATCAGGAAGCCGACCCTCTTTTTCAAGTATCTGTCGGCGGACTTCCTTGCCGATGACGCTCTGAAAGTCCCGGACGATCGTCGGAAACGGGTGCGGCCCCATGACGGAACCGAGGACATAATGGGTGTCGGCTATCCTGCTCGTCCATTCCCGCATCGTTTCCGAAACCGCGTCCTTGAGCGTCATCGTACCTGTCGTCACGGGATGGACCTTCGCGCCGAGCAACTCCATCCGGTAGACGTTCAGCGCTTGCCGTCCGGTATCTTCCTTGCCCATGAATATTTCGCAGTCCATTCCCATGAGCGCGGCGGCGGTGGCCGTCGCCACTCCATGCTGTCCGGCTCCTGTTTCCGCAATGACCCGGGTTTTCCCCATTCTCTTGGCCAGAAGCACCTGCCCCAGTACGTTGTTGATCTTATGTGATCCTGTATGGTTCAGGTCTTCGCGCTTCAGATAGATCTTCGCGCCACCGAGATCCTCGGTCATTCGTTGAGCATACGTCAGCAGGGAGGGGCGACCTGCGAATTCCTTCAGCAATTCATCAAGTTCCCCTCGGAACTGTGGATCGTCCTTGAAGTGGTTGTATGCCTGATCCAGTTCAATGACGGCGTTCATCAGCGTTTCGGTGATGAATTGTCCTCCATAGACTCCGAACCGTCCTTGTGTCATCGCATTCTCCTCATTGCATCATGTGTTTCTTTGTATAGAATCGCCATGTAGGGGAAGTTGTACACTGTTTCTGTATGTAGAATCAATAGGAAGAAGAAAAAAACATCATCTTTTCAGCGGACGATGCTTTTTTCCACGGTTGTGACCGTAATTGCCGGCGATCATTCCTCGTACATGCCGGTGACAAGGATTTTCCCTTCATAGGACAGCCACCGACCTTTCGCCATGACGGATTTTATGGAAAGATCCGAGTCCAGGACCACGAAATCGGCGTCCGCGCCTTCCTGCAGCACCCCTTTGCGGGGAAACAGTTCCAAAGCACGGGATACGTTCTCAGTCACGAAGGGCAGAGCCTGTTCCAACGGCAGTCCTTCCTGGCTCACAAGGTTCCTGATGGTAGAGAACAGGCTGGTCATCTTGCCGTATGTCATTCCGATGATTTCCTTGCGTTCGTTCCATTTCGGGAAACTCCCGTTCGAATCGGAGCTGAGGGTCAGCAGATTCGGAGGGCATCCTTTGTCGAGCAACGACTTCGCTTGCGCAGCTGACGCCTCACCCGCGGTGATATCCACGTATCCTCCGAACCTGGCGGCGAATTCCAGCGCCTGGTCGAGATGCCTTCCCATATGCGTAGGCCGGAAATGCTTGGCGGGAATCGGAGTTTCCGAAACGATCCTTAGAATTTTCTCGATCCCTTCCTCCGCTGCGCCGACATGCAGATGCACGACGCCGGGTTTCTTTGACAGCAATGCGGCGATCCTCACTTCCGATGCAAGCCGCACAAGTTCCTGCTGCGTGGGGTTCGAGCAACGATGATCGCTGATTGCAAGTTTTACTCCGAGTAC
Source organism: Spirochaetales bacterium Spiro_02 (assembly GCA_001604275.1). Taxonomy (GTDB): domain Bacteria; phylum Spirochaetota; class Spirochaetia; order Sphaerochaetales; family Sphaerochaetaceae; genus Spiro-02. The sequence goes on along the minus strand of LVBD01000005.1, from coordinate 16,310 downwards.
TTCGGCTATGTAGATGATGTCGTTCCCCACCGAACCGGTGAGGGTGGGGGACGGGTATTCGTATGCGCCGGTCAGGCAGTATGAGGTGATTCCTGTCGCGGTCAGCCCTTTCGTCATGGCCAGCAAGTCGGCAAGGGATCTGGTCCTGGAGTCTGTGCCGAGCAGTCCTACCAGCGTGGTGACACCCGCCTTGACGCAGTCGGAGAACCTGAGGGGGGGAACCCTGCTCGCATAGCCGTCTTCACCGCCGCCTCCGATGCTGTGCACGTGCTGGTCGATCAGACCGGGGATGGCGATTCTTCCTTGCAGGTCGATCGTCTCGATCGCTCCCATGGAGAACTCCAGGTTGGTTCCTATGGCGACGATCCTGTCGTTCGCGATCAGCATGTCCCTGATTCCGACATGTTCCGGGGTATAGAGATCCGCATGTTTGATCATCATTGCTTTCATTGGACATGACTCCCGATATGATATTCGATGCATGTCTAGCATATCGCCATTCGTGTTGTTGTGGAAGTGCTTTCTGTGGGGTGCCTGCCAGGATCGTGCTTCCGCAGATGAGCCGAAAACTACAGGAAGTCTGAAAAATCCTATTGACAATTGACGACCATTGCCATACCGTTGATAGCGTACCGTTCGGTACAATGACACTATATCTTGTGTAAGTATGGGTACTGCGTACTGCAGTTCAATAGGGAAAGGGGTGTGAATCCCCTGCGGTCCCGCCGCTGTGAGGGAAGAGACGAAGGCAATCTGCCACTGAAGACCGTGGTCTTCGGGAAGGCGCCGAACGTCGTTGACGCCCGAGCCAGAAGACCTGCCCGTACGATCACGCCGCCACGGAGCATGGCATAGGCGTGGGTGCCGGCATTCATGAAGCGGGCCCGGCCGATGCATCGCTCCGTGCAGGAGGGAATATGCTGACCCATATCATCAAACGTGACGGGCAGGTGGTCTTCTGCGATGGACAGAAGATCTCCCTGGCGATCGCAAAAGCCGCCAAGGCTGCGGGTGAATACGATGTCGATGCCGACAAGCTTGCAGAACAAGTTCTCATGCTTGCCTCCGAAGGCGGCAAGGACACCGCCGATGTCGAGACGATCCAGGATCTGGTCGAAAAACAGTTGATCGCTTCGGGCGCCGCCGCGACGGCCAAGGCGTACATCCTGTACCGGGAACAGCGTCGCAAGGCCCGGGACGGACATGTTCTGATCGATGCCACCACTCGGATGTTCAAGGACTATCTCGACGACAAGGACTGGCAGATCCAGGAGAACGCCAATACTCGCAAGTCGGTCAACGGAATGAATAACTATATCCGCGAGTCGTTCACCAAGCAGTATTGGCTCCATGAGGTCTATCCTCAGGAAATCCGCGAGGCGCACACCAGCGGGGCGATGCATCTCCATGATCTGGGGTTCTTCGGGCCGTATTGCTGCGGCTGGGATCTGCAGCAGTTGCTGACTATGGGGTTCGGAGGGGTTCCCGGCAAGGTGTCGTCGAAGCCGGCCAAGCATCTGCGGGCGTTCCTCGGCCAGATCGTCAACGCCACGTTCTCGACACAGGGGGAGGCCGCCGGCGCACAGGCCTGGTCATCGATCGATACGTACTGCGCCCCGTTCATCCGGTACGATCATCTTGATTTCGCTGCCGTGAAGCAGGCTCTGCAGGAATTCATCTTCAACCTCAACGTCCCCACTCGCGTCGGCTTCCAGTGTCCGTTCTCCAACCTGACGTTCGATCTCCGGGTTCCTAGTACGCTCAAGGATCAGAGCGTCATCGTCGGCGGGGAGTTCAAGGACGAGACGTATGGCGATTTCCAAGAGGAGATGGACATGTTCAATCTCGCCTTCTGCGCAGTAATGATGGAAGGCGACGCCAGCGGCAGGGTCTTCACGTTCCCGATTCCGACGATCAATGTCACCAAAGATTTTGTCTGGGAAGGGCCGGTTGTCGATGCGATCATGGAAATGACGTGTAAATATGGCATTCCGTATTTCTCCAACTATGTAAACAGCGACTTGTCGCCTCAGGACGCTTTGTCGATGTGTTGTCGCCTACGGCTCGATACATCCCAGTTGCGCAAGCGAGGCGGCGGCCTGTTCGGTTCGAATCCTTTGACCGGCTCTGTGGGAGTGGTGACGCTCAATCTGCCGAGACTTGCGTATGAGGCGGCCGATGAGGAAGATTTCCGTAATCGCCTCGCTGCGTTGTCGGCTCTTGCCAAGGAGAGTCTGGAGTTGAAGCGAAAGGTGGTCGAACAGGAGACGGATCGAGGCATGTATCCGTTCTCTGCCCGTTGGTTGCAGTCGATCAAGAACAAGGAGGGGCAGTGGTGGGCGAACCACTTCAGTACGATCGGGATCGTCGGGATGCAGGAAGCCTGTCTGAATCTGCTGGGGCCGGATCATGACTTGACGACCGAAGAGGGGCAGGCCTTCGCGTTGCGTACCCTCGGATACCTTCGGGATCTGATTACTTCGTATCAGGAGGAGACCGGGCATTTCTACAATCTCGAGGCTACTCCTGCCGAAGGGACGAGCTATCGTCTTGCGAGGCTGGACAAGGAGTTGTACCCGGATATCCGCACCGCCGGTGAGAACGTGCCGTACTACACCAATTCGTCCCAGCTGCCGGTGAACTTCACAGACGATATTTTCGAGACGCTGGACTTGCAGGATGAGCTGCAGTGTCAGTATACAGGCGGGACGGTCCTTCATCTGTATCTCGGCGAACGCATTTCCGATATCGAAGTCGCCAAGAAGCTGCTCAGGACCGCGTTCTCCCGGTACAAGCTGCCGTATCTGTCGCTGACTCCCACGTTCTCCACATGCGAGGATCATGGATATCTGGTGGGGGAGCAGAAGGTCTGTCCCCATTGCGGCAAGGAGACGGAAGTCTGGACTCGAGTGGTCGGCTATCTGCGCCCTGTGCGTGATTTCCATGTAGGAAAGAAGGAAGAGTATCGTCAGCGCAAAGTCTATGTGGTCAACGAGGCAGTTCTGTGAAGCTGGCTGGTCTTGTCAGGACGACGTTGCTCGATTTTCCCGGAAAGCTCGCCTGCGTTGTATTTACCGCAGGGTGTCCGTTCAACTGTTTCTACTGCCACAACCGTATCGCCCTCAACGGAGATGCGGTCGGACCGAATGAGGCGCGGGTGCTGGACTTCATTTCCAAGCGGGTAGGGTTGCTCGAGGGGGTTGTCGTCAGCGGCGGTGAGCCGACGATCCAGTCCGACTTGGTTCCGTTTCTCAAGCGGATCAAGGCTTTCGGCTATGCTGTGAAGCTCGATACCTGCGGGTGTCGCCCGCAAAAGGTGATGGAACTGCTGGATCTGCGATTGGTGGATTATCTCGCCTTGGATGTCAAGGCTCCCTGGCGTCGGTACCGGGAAATCTGTGGCCCGAACGCCGATGCGGATGCCGTCCAGGCGACGCTCGATATCCTCGTTGCATCAGAAATCGGTTGGGAGTGCCGCACGACGGTCGCCCCGACTCTGGGTGCGATCGATATGCTGGAGATCGCCATGCAGATGCCTACCGTTCCCGCATGGAGGTTGAACGTGTACCGGATCCCGGAAGTCTATCTTCCCGAAGATGAGGTGCGTGTCCATGCCTATGCTCCGTCGGAACAGGATATCAAGTCATGGCTTCCACGCTTGCGAGAAAAACAACCGCACGTGATAGGGTCATGGTAGGGTTATTGTAGGGGGGGGGATTGTAGGTAAGGGTCATTGCAGGGAGTGCGACCATTATCCTGCAATGACCCGGGGTGGGCTGGCCGATCCTTATTTACCGAGATATGCTTTCTTGATGGCTTCGTTGTTCAGCAGTTCCTTGCCCGGGCCGGAGAGGGTGATCCTGCCCGTTTCCATCACATAGCCGACATCCGCTATGCGAAGCGCCATGTTCGCGTTCTGCTCGATGAGCAGGACGGTCACTCCGAGCCTGTTGATCTCCTTGATGATGCTGAAGATATCCTTGACGACCAGCGGGGCGAGTCCGAGTGACGGTTCGTCCATCATGATGAGCTTCGGACGGGACATGAGCGCCCGTCCGACGGCGAGCATCTGCTGTTCTCCCCCGGAGAGGGTTCCGGCCGCCTGCCATGATCGTTCCTTCAATCGAGGAAAGAGCTCATAGACCCAATCGATGTCCTCCTCAAGACTGTCGGTACGCAAATACGCCCCGATCTTCAGGTTCTCAAGTACGGTTAGGTCGGGGAAGACCCTGCGTCCTTCAGGAACAAGGGTGATTCCCTTCGATACGATCCTGTAGGGAGGCAGTCCGGTCACATCCTCCGCCTGAAAATGGACCCGACCGCTCTTGAGCCTCACGAGGCCGGATATCGCACGCAACGTCGTGGACTTGCCGGCTCCGTTGGCTCCGATAAGGGTGACGATCTGTCCCTCTTCGACCTGGAAGGAAATATGTTTGACCGCCTCGATACCGCCATAGCTGACGCTTAGTTCATCAATTCTCAGCATCGTCGCTCACCCCCAGATATGCATCGATCACCCGTTGGTTGCTTGAGACTTCCTCCGGGGTTCCTGTCGCTATGAGTTTTCCGAAATCCAGTACGTAGATCCTGTCGGAAATCTGCATGACGATGTCCATGTGGTGTTCGATCATGAAGATCGTCAAATTGTATTCGGAACGTATCTGCTTGACGAACTGCGCCAGTTCGTTGGTTTCCTGTGGGTTCATGCCTGCAGCAGGCTCGTCGAGCAGCAACAGCTTCGGCTCGGTCGCCAATGCCCGTGCGATCTCGAGCCGCCGTTGCAGTCCGTAGGGGAGGGACCCCGCCACCTCGTCTTTCAGATGGTAGAGGTTCTGTTGCTCCAGCAACGCCTTCGTCTCCGTCCGCATGCGTTCCTCTTCCTTTCTGTTGAGTCTAAGCGTAGCGGACATGAAGTTCTGTCTGGCGCGCATATGCTTTGCGATCAACACATTGTCGAATACCGACAATGCGCTGAACAGCCGGATGTTCTGGAACGTCCGGGCGATTCCTTTGCGTGTGATGCAGTCCGGCGTCTGGCTGATGACTTGCGGATATTCCGTACTGTCGTCGCCCGCATACAGTTTCTTCATCTTCCCCTGCGGATGGTTTTCGACGATCGTCTCTCCAAAGAACGTCACCCTGCCGTTCGTCGGTTCGTATACCCCTGTCACGCAGTTGAACGCGGTGGTCTTGCCCGCTCCGTTGGGGCCGATCAGTGCGACGATCTCCCCTTCGTCGACATCGAGGTTGAGATCATTGACGGCGACGACACCGCCGAACTGCATCGTGACATGATCCAGATGGAGTACGTTGACGCTCATGCTTTTCGCTCCTCCCGCTTGGTCGCTTTCCGTTTCTTCAATTTCCCGATGTAGTAGGGGAGTTCCTTGTCTCCGAACATTCCGTTGCGGAAGAACAGTACCACGATCATGATGATGATCGAGAACACCACCATGCGGAATCCATTGCGCAGCAGCGGAAGTTCCGTCGTGCCGGAAGCGGTGAAGAAGCTGATCCATCCGATCAGCAGCAACGCTACCGCTGTTACCGCCACGTTTTTTGAAACCTTCGTATCCTGCTTTCTGTTCTCCTTGCGCACCAGAAGCAATGCACCCGCCACTACCGCGATGAGAAACACTGCGATGAACGCGATCCTTCCCGCCGATGTAGCCGATGCGAATGCCACCTTTGAATCAAGGAACCGAAGCCACCATTCGGATGAGGCCACGTACAGGAATGTGGCGATGACTGAACCGGAGATCGAGCCGATGCCGCCGATGACGACGATCAACAGAATCTCGTAGGTCATCGTAGAGGTAAAAACCTTGGCCTGGGTATTTGCGGCGTACATGGCGAAAAGGGCGCCTCCGACCCCTGCGAAGAACGATGAAATGCAGAACGAAAGCATCTTATGCCTGGCAAGGTTGATTCCCATGGCTTCCGCCGCCACTTCATCCTCCCGTATCGCCTTGAATGCCCTCCCGTAGGAAGAGTCGATCAGCAGGACGATGAATATGATGCAAGCGATCGCGACGATGAACGGGATCACCGTCGAGAGCCGGAGTACGACCGCACCGCTGGCGTTGGCGATATTGAAGCTCGAGAAGGTCGGGAAGCTTTTGATCATGTTCGCTCCGTTTGTCACCGGACCGAGTGTCTGCCACTGAAAGATCGCACGGATGATTTCCGCGAATCCGAGCGTGGCGATGGCCAGATAGTCGCTCTTGAAGCGGAGGACCACCACACCGATCAGATAGGCGAAGAACGCTGCGACCAGCCCCGCGAGGATGATCGCCACCAGTACGCCGAGGATCATGCTGACGGCGCCTCCCGCCCCCGACGTTCCGAAGACTACGCCGAACAGGTCCTGGAAGGAGAATTTGATCGCCGAACCTCCGAACAGGTAGTAGACCGCATCTTTTTTCGCCGCCGGGACGGTGAAGATCGCATAGGTGTACGCCCCCAGCAGCATGAATCCGGCCTGCCCTAGGCTGAACAGACCTGTGAAGCCGTTGAGCAGGTTGAGGCTGACGGCGATCAGCGAATAAACGGCGCCTTTCTTCAGAACGGTGAACAGCTGGCTCGTGGGGAGCAGTACCTTGGGAATCGATGAGCGGGGAATGAAGCTCTGCAGGTTCTCCAGAAGAATGAGCAATCCGAGGAATGCCAGACAGATGAGGAAGTGCTTCAGCGCCTTTCCTGTCCGTTTTGCTTGTTGGTCCATGCGGCTTCCTCCTTATACCTTCTGGGTAGCTTTCTCGCCGAACAGACCTGTCGGTTTGAATACGAGGATGATGATCAGCAAGGCGAAGGTGAACGCATCCGAGAAAATGGTGTAGTGGGTGCTCTTGATCAGATTTTCGCAGATTCCGATGATGAACGATCCGATGACGGCGCCTGGGATGCTGCCGATGCCGCCGAATACCGCTGCGACGAACGCCTTGAGGCCGGGCATCGCCCCCGATGTCGGGACGATGGCCGGGTAGTTGGTGAAGTAGAGGATCGAACCGACCGCGGCCAGCGCTGATCCAATGACGAAGGTCAGTGAAATGATCGCATTGAGCTTGATGCCCATCAGCTGGCTGGTCTCGAAATCCTTCGCTACCGCACGCATCGCCATGCCGACCTTGGTCCGGTTGATCATCAAGGACAACGCGAACACCAAGGCAAGGACGAGGAACGGGGTCAGCAGCACCACCCATTTTGTGGGGGTTCCCGCAATGGTCACCGTATCGGAGAGCAACGGCAGAGCGGGATACGACATAGGCTGTCCGCCGGTCACATAGGTTGCCGTGTTCTGGATCAGATAGCTGACGCCGATGGCGGAGATCATCACCGACATTCTCGGAGCGGAGAACAACGGCTCGTATGCCGCCCGTTCGATGGCGAATCCCAAGGCGATGGTGATGACGACTACCAGCGGTAGGGCGAGATACAGCGGCAGCGATGATGAGAAGTAGATTCCCATCAATCCCGCGGCCATGAATACATCGCCGTGGGCGAAGTTGATCAGGCGAAGGATCCCGTATACCATCGTATAGCCTATGGCGATCAAGGCGTACTGTCCTCCGACCGCGATGCCCGAAACCAATATGGAGATGAAGAATTCCATGAGCTCCCCCTGATAGTTGGTTTTCCTACACAAAAGAATACTCTGGATTTCGTGACGGAGAGTACTCTTTTCTATCGAAAAAAATGAGGGACTCCTGACAGACACCGCCAGGAGTCCGCGCGAAAAGGTAGTCGGGGAAATCAGACGGTCTGGACCGTTTCGAACTCCCAGGCTCCGCTGTTGTTGGAACGCTTGATATACGCGGTGTTCCTGATTGCATCGCCGTTCACGTCATCGAACGCGATGTGACCGGATACGCCGTCGTACTCGACATCCCAGAGCGCCTTCTTGATCGCGCCAGGATCGATGGATCCTGCCTTCTTGATCGCTTCAAGGGCGACATAGTATGCGTCGTAGCCCATCGCGGTCACGGCCGAGATCGTATCGTTGCCGCCGTTGGCGGTCAGAGCCGTGGAATCGGAATTGATATAGTTCTTGACGCCAGCGTCAAACGTCGTGTCGCCGCCTTCCTGGTAGAACGTCGAGACATACAGCTTGATGTTCGTGCCGGTCGTTGCATCGAGAACCATGTTGTCGTCCAGCGTGTCGGACCCGAGGAACGGAGCGGAGATCCCCAAGGACGCCGCCTGGCGGAGTATCTGCGTCGAATAGGCGATGGATACCGGAGTGAAGATCACGTCGGCGCCGTTGCTTCTAGCTTTGTTGAGATACGATGTGAAGTCGGAGTTGTTGGTCGGGAATGAGTCGGTGATGACCGTTCCTCCTGCGGCTTCGAAGGCCTGCTTGAAAAATGCGATCAGCCCCTGGTCGTATTCATTTCCGGCTTCGCCGAGGCAATAGACCGTATCGGCGCCGAACTTGTCGATGGCGAAACGGGCGAGCACAGTGCCCTGGAACGGATCAAGGAAACAGATGCGGAAGTAATAGTCGTTTCCTGCGGTGACGTTCGGGTTCGTGCAGGTCACGCCGATCGCGGCAAGGCCGGCATCGTCGAAGATCGGTCCTCCGGCGATCGATACGCCCGATCCATACGAGCCCAGGACGACGGCGACGCCTTCGCTGACCAGCTGAGACGCGGCCGACGGAGCTTTGTCTGTCGTGGAGCCGTTGTCCGCGGCGACCAACTCGACCTGATAGGTCGTGCCGCCAACTTCGACGGTCGGAGTCTCTTTGTTCGCGTACTGCATGCCGAGCATCTCTTTCTTGCCTCCGGATGCGGAATCGCCGGTGGACGGTTCGAAAATACCGATCTTTACGACGTTGGCCTGCGAACCTTCCTTGGCTCCTCCTGCGAACAGGGGAACGGCGGTTACGAGTACAAGAACAACCAGAAACAATGATACCAGTTTCTTCATAGCTTTGCGCCTCCCAGAGTGTGTGATACGAAATAATATCGTATGAGATATGCTGTGCGCAATGAATATTCGTTTGAAAAGGTGGAAAAAATGCAACATGCCTCCGTTTTTTTTCATGGAGCTGTTGCGCTGTTGCAACAATCGCCTTGCTTTCGGTATGGAAAAGTCCCCGCGGAGCTAGATCTTGATACGATGCACTGCATGCCCATGCGACGTAAGCAGGCGTTCCAGATCCTTCATGCGCAGATATACCGTGGCGGCGTTGTCGTTCGGATGTACTCCGATGTTTGTTTCGGGAGCGACTTCATCGTCCAGAAAAAACTCCACGACATGCGTTTCGTCGTTGAGCAATCCCATTGGTGTAACGGATCCTTTCCTCAGTCCGAGCATTTCCATGAGTCGTTGTTCCGATGCGAAGCTCAGGCGGCTACATCCCAGCCTGGCTTGGAGCGCTCGAAGATCGGCGCGCTTCTCTTCTTTCATAGAAACGAGAAAAAATCGTTTTCCCTTCGCGTCGCGTAAAAACAGATTCTTGAGCATCGTGCCGGGCCCGTCGAGATGCAGAGCATCGGCCTCCTCGATGGTAAAGACCGGAGGATGGAAGATCACCTCATAGCGGATTCCCGACTTGTCAAGTTCGTCGAACACTTTCTGTTGTTCGGGGTTCATCGTTCGGCCTCCATCGTTCCTTGCGAGTATACTCTGGAGATCGTCGTTTGGTAAACTGCGGACGATTTCTCTGTGAGAGCTCCATGGTGCCCCCGTGCCGGATGATTTGTATTGCGCGAGATCATGTCCATGCGGTACAACCTATGGTATAGGGATAGCATCATACTATATCATATCTGTTCGTCCTGCCGGATGTCCGGCGGGACGTTCGGGAAGGATGATCATCATGAGCATACATATCGTCGCAGAGCCGGATTCCGTTGCCGAAGCGGTCCTGCTACCGGGAGATCCGTTGCGGGCTCAGCATGTCGCACAGACGTTTTTGAGCGATGCCGTCCGGTACAATGAAATCAGGGGCATGTACGGATATACCGGATATTGGAACGGCCATCGGGTTTCTGTGCAGGGAACCGGGATGGGCATGCCTTCGTTCTCCATCTACGCTACCGAATTGATCCAGGAATACGGAGCGAAACGATTGGTCCGGATCGGAACCTGCGGTTCGCTGCTCCCGCAGCTGCATCTGAAGGATATCCTGATCGCTCAGGCCGCCCATAGCGATGGCGGGATGAACCGGTCCCGGTTCGGATGGTCGTACGAATTCGCACCGGTGGCAACGTTCGGCCTGCTGGAGAAGGCTTGGAGGATCGCCCGACGACTCAATCTGCCCGCGGTGGTCGGCAGCGTGTTCACCAGCGACCAGTTCTACGATGAAAAAGGTGAAGAGAAGGCTCGGATGGCGGCTTCTCTGGGTGCGATGGCCGTCGATATGGAGACGTGCGAATTGTATACCATTGCGGCGATCAAGCAGGTGGAGGCGCTGACGATCATGACCGTCAGCGATTCCTTGGTCACCGGGGAGAATGTCCCGTCTGAGGAACGACAGGTCACATTCGATTCCATGGTAGAACTGGCCTTGCACACCTTGTTCAATGAGTAGCTGCGGGGAATATCGGTAGGGAATGTGCGCGCTTGCGTCGCTCCGTGGCGCGTCACGTCCGGTGAACGCGCCGTCGGATGGTGGTGCGGAAGGATGCCGAAAAGAAGATGATATGGCGATAGAGATCACGACGCTTGTGGAAAATACCGGAGGACACCATCGGGGGTTGTCGGTCGAGCACGGCCTTTCGTTTCTTGTCGAGACGGAAACCGCAACGGTTCTGTTCGATACCGGCCAGAGCGATGCGTTCGTGCGCAACGCAGGGAAACTGGGCAAGGATCTCCGGCGGGTCGACCATGTGGTGCTCAGCCATGGGCATTATGACCACGGTGGCGGTTTCGTGTCGTTCGTCGCGAGCCGGGAAGATCGGCGGTTCGTCGTCTGGACCGGAAACGGATTCTTCATTCCGAAATATGGTCTGTTCGATTCTTACTGTCAGTATTTGGGGCCGGAATTTGATATATCATTCCTAAAAAGGAACTGTATCGAATATAACGTTGTTGCATCAAAGGTCGAGATCGCAAAAGGGAGCTGGATCGTCACAGGTTTCTCTTCCGGACGAGCCGACGCATTGCATCCTCGTTTCGTGCTTCTCGATGGAGATAGGTGGGTGCCGGATAGATTCCTCGATGAAGTGTCGCTGGTGGTGGAGGGCGGGAAAGGGCTTGTCGTGCTCGTAGGGTGTTCCCATCCGGGAATCCTGAATATTCTCGATACGGTCAGGACCCTGTTCGGTCATCGGCACATCCAAGCTGTGCTGGGCGGAGTGCATCTTGCGGAGGCTGAAGCCTCGACGATCGGTTCGACGCTGTCCGAATGCTCGCGGATGGGCATCGACATCCTCGGGCTGTGCCACTGTTCCGGCAAGGAGGCCGTCGACATGGCGCTTGCGGCATCTCCTGCGAACTTCCACAATGTGACTGGTACGACGATCTTTCTCGAATAAAGGGGACATACCATCTATGGTTTTGCAGGATTCCTTTCGAAAGTAACCGAAAGGTCCATGATGATACTTGCATGGATCGAGATTTGATGGGAAAATACTATGAGTTTTTCTTCGAGACACATGTTCGGTTTGTCGCCGCTTCTCGTCGTCGTGTCGTAGAATCGAAGACTCCATCGTATGAAGATTGGTCAGGTCATCGGCCGCTGGAATTCCTTTGGGCATTCTCCTGCAATTTTCCTGTACATGGGAATGGTGCTGTTGCTTTCCGAAGGTTCCTGAGGGCATTGATGGTGTTGAGGGGGGAGATTCCCTGCCCGTTGCCTGACGTTGTTTGTACATCCGTTGTACTTGATTCTTCGGTGGGAGATGTTCGTACGGCGGCTCGTTTGGGCGGACCGGAATCAGCGAGCGGAAAGCGGCTGTCCTGTCCGGAGGTGTGGCATCATGAGCTATTTCAGGGGGGGACATATGAAATTCGGTCATTTTGACGACGGTGCGAAAGAATATGTGATCGAGACGCCGAAGACTCCGCTTCCTTGGATCAACTATCTGGGATCGGAGGATTTCTTCGCGCTGCTTTCCAACACCGCCGGCGGCTATGCGTTCTACAAGGATGCGAGACTGCGCAGGTTGACGCGGTACCGGTACAACAATAGTCCGATGGATCAGGAAGGGTTCCGCGTGTATATCAAGGACGGCGATGTGGTCTGGAATCCCGGCTGGCAGCCGACGAGGACCCCGCTCGATTCCTATGTCTGTCGCCATGGACTCGGCTATTCCGTATTGTCGGGAGAGAAGAACGGAATCTTAGCTACGCAGAAGCTGTTCGTGCCTCAGGGCGATACCTGCCTGATCTATCGTGTGACGCTCGAAAACCGAGGAACGGCTCGGAAGGTTGTGCAGTTGTTCAGCTTCGTCGAATTCTGCCTCTGGGATGCATACGACGATGCAACGAACTATCAACGCAACTACAGCACCGGCGAAGTCGAGGTGGTCGGAAGTGCGATCTATCATACGACGGAGTACCGGGAACGGAGAAACCATTACGCCGTGTTCTGGACGAACAGGGATGTCGACGGGTTCGATACGTCCATGGACGCCTTCACCGGTCCGTATGGTTCGGCTTCCTTGCCTCGGGCGGTATGCGACGGTTCGTGCACCGGTTCGATCGCCCATGGCTGGCGGCCCTGCGGCGCCCACCAGCTGGATGTCACGTTGGAACCGGGGAAGTCGTTCGACGTGGTGTTCGGTCTCGGGTATGTGGAGAATCCCGAAGACGAGAAATGGGAGGCGGCGGGAATCGTCAACAAAGCACCCGCCATCGCCATGATGAAGCGCTACGATACGGTCGAGAAAACCGAGGAAGCGTTTTCCTCCCTGAAGCGGTACTGGGAAGGACTGCTTTCCGGATTCTCGGTCTCGAGCGGGGATGCCAAGCTCGACCGGATGGTCAACATCTGGAACCAGTACCAGTGCATGGTTACGTTCAACATGTCCAGAAGCGCAAGCTACTTCGAAAGCGGAATGGGGCGAGGCATGGGGTTCCGTGATTCGTGCCAGGACCTTCTCGGGTTCGTCCATATGGTTCCCGGACGGGCGAGGGAACGGATTCTGGACATTGCGGCGACGCAATTTTCCGACGGAAGCGCGTACCATCAGTACCAGCCGCTGACCAAGCGCGGGAACAATGCCATCGGCAGCGGGTTCAACGACGATCCGCTGTGGTTGATCGCGGCCACATGCGCATATGTCAAGGAGACCGGGGATCTTTCGATTCTTGATGAATCGGTGGCGTTCGACAATGACGATTCGAAGGCCGCACCGCTGATGGAGCACCTACGAAGGAGCTTCCGGTTCACCATCACACATCTCGGTCCGCATGGGCTGCCCTTGATCGGACGCGCCGATTGGAACGACTGCCTGAATCTCAACTGTTTCTCCTCTCAGCCCGGCGAGAGTTTCCAGACTTCCGGGCCGAGCGAGGGCTCGGTGGCGGAAAGCGTGTTCATCGGAGGGCTGTTCGTGCTGTACGGTCGCGAATACGCGCGGCTGTGCGAACGGCTCGGCCTGCATGAAGAATTCGGCGCGGCGTCGGGCGAAGTGGAGCGCATGGCGCGGACCGTATTGGAAAGCGGGTGGGACGGGCGCTGGTTTCTTCGTGCCTACGATGCGTTCGGCAATCCGGTGGGTAGCCACAGGTGCGATGAAGGACGGATATTCATCGAACCGCAGGGCATGTGCGTCATGGCGGGCATCGGTGTGGAGACTGGCGAAGCACTGGTAGCGATGCGGTCGGTGGAAGAACGCCTTGAGACGAAGTACGGGGTCGTGCTGAACGCCCCGCCGTATCAGACCTACCATCTGGAACTCGGTGAGATATCCAGTTATCCTCCGGGGGTGAAGGAGAACGCCGGAATCTTCTGCCACAACAATCCTTGGATCACCTGCGCCGAAGCGCGGCTTGGCGACGGGGACCGGGCATGGGAGATCTACCGAAAGATCTGTCCCGCATATACCGAGGAGATCAGCGATATCCATACGACCGAACCGTATGTCTATTCGCAGATGATCGCGGGAAAGGATTCCCCTCTGTTCGGACAGGCGAAGAACAGCTGGCTGACAGGGACCGCCGCGTGGGCCTTCGTATCTATTTCGCAGGGGATACTCGGCATCAAGCCCGATTACGAGGGGGTGCGGATCGAGCCGTGCCTGCCTTCGGAGATCTCAGGCTATACCGTCCGGCGTCAGTTCCGCGACACGTGCTATACAATCGTCGTCAGGAATGGAGAAGGGAAGGAGACGGGGATGACTGTCGATGGAAAACCTGTGGCGGGGACTCTGGTACCCTATGACGGGAGGAAGGAAAGCGAAGTGGTCGTGGTCGTCTGAGTTCTGGCGGGTCGGAAGCAGACTGTCGTTTGCACGCTGTTCGTTGCGCGCAGGGTAACCCAAAGTGATGTCTGATGAGGGACCTTCACTACAGTCCGAGCTTCATGTAGACGAGGTTCTCCATCGGGCGTCCGTTGTACGATTCGATTTCTTGAAAGCCGAATTTTCTATAGAGGCGGATGGCGTCCTGCATGAACGGGAAGGTGTCAAGCAGTATGGAACGGTAACCGATATCCTTCGCGTCGGCAATGATCGTTTTCACGAGCAGGCCTGCGATTCCGCATCCTCGAAATGGAGGTCGGACGTACAGGCGCTTCATTTCGCACTCGTGGTCGTTGATCTTCCGTAGGGCTATGCATCCGGCGAGATTGCCGTCGACGGTGGCGATGTACAGTCTTCCATCAGGCGGTCCGTATTTTTCCTCGAGGTTGTCCAGCTCGTGCCTGAAGTTTTGCATTGCCAGATATGAGGTGAAGTCCGGCGCTTGACGCAATAACGCTTCGGTATATTCGGTAAAGAGTTCCCTAGCTTTGTCTTCGTGCCCGAAGGCGGCGCTGATCGTGCAATTGGCCATGCCGGTCCCCCAAAAAGTATTCTGGAGGAAATCATCGACCAAATGGGAGGATTGTTCAAGGGCGATCACAGGGAAAGGGCGCGACATACTTCTCGATTCTATCTTTCCTTCCAATGCTTGGGGATGGTTCCGCGGTCTTTGAAGAACAGGCGATGTGCGGCACAGCCCCTTTTCCGCACATCTGTCATTCAGGAGCCGGAGCACGCCCCTCGCTGGTCTGACAGAGCCTGTCATGTGGTTCGATTGACCGGAATCCAAAGTTCGCAGCGATAATCTGGTTTTGATGTGTCTGGGCTTTCGTTCCACAATATTTCCGGGCCTCCTGTCGATTCGTACGACGAAGACGGAAACCATTCGGAATAAATCCTTGCCCAGACATTCTGAAGGGTTCTCGGAAAGGGCCCTATGATGGTGAACACCGCCCATGTCCCGGCATCGACGTGCAATCTTTCCCATCGTTTCGCGGCTTCGCGTGTCGTCGCCACGCCGATATACTGGTCAAGTTCCGTCCCTTCTTCCCGCCGGTCTGATAAGTTCGCTGATACGCACAGAATTCCTTCCGGTTGTGTGTCTGATAGGCTTTTGAGTTCGTTGATGTCATCGATCGTCAGACTTTCCCACATGGAGTCCATATGGGGATTTTTCCCTTCGTATACCAACGGTATGGGTTTCCTGATTCCTACGATACTAAAAGTTCCTTTTTCTACGATCCGATAGTCCATTTCGTTTCCTCCTGAAACCGCAAGGCAGAAATTCATTGGCGGGAATGCTTTCAGCGGAGTCGCAAGAAAGCGTGCTTTCGACGGGGATGTCCCGTGCATTGCGCCGAATGCTTTCGCAAATGCGTCCGGCGTGCCATATCCCGCTTGTAGCGCGATGTCGATGATCTTCATGTTTTCGGTTCGAAGCAACTCCGCCGCTACGGACAAGCGTCTGCGGCGGATGTACTCGGTCAACGGCATTCCTGCAAGAAACGAGAACATCCTGCGAAAGTGATATTCCGAACAGTCTGCGATGCGGGCGATTTCCCTTCCGTCGATCTCTTCCATGAGATGCGCCTCGATGTATCTCATGGCGTCGTTCAATCGAGTGAACTCTTTCATGGCTCCAGTCCTCCTGAAAGGAATAGTAGCAGGTTCTTCACTTCCGTGCCCGTCAATTCCGGTGCGATGTTTGACGGGGCCGATGCGCTTTCCTTTGCTTCCCCTGCTTCTTGCAAGGGAAAGCCAGATTCATTTTCTATTTTGAATTATTGAGTATGAAGGTTCTACGATTCTTGCGGCAAATGCAATATTTGCATATTTTTCCTATGGCCCATTCTACACCACCGCCCATGTCCCTGCAATCCCTGCTGTTCAGGCGGG
>LVBD01000004.1 GCA_001604275.1 Spirochaetales bacterium Spiro_02 | reverse complement strand
ATCTGAATGAAATCTTTGTCTATTGCATTTCCTACTTGACATCTACAGACAAATAAAACTCCTTCATGCTTGCACTCATGAAGGAGTCCGCTTTGGTAAGCGGGGGATGGCTCTGCAACGTCTCCTCGAAACCGAGGGGGAAACGACGTGACAAAGCATCTGGAAGAAGATTAAGGGAAGCAAGGTTGGATAGACCTTGCGAATCTTCAAGCAGACAGTATATAATATACCAAAATTCATGACTTATGTTAAGTCTTTTTGAAGATTGTTTTTTCCAAAATTCAGTAATATCCGACTAAATAATCAACTATCTTTTGACATATCTTCCCTTGTACAGAAAAAATCGGAAAATTACTTTCGTTATCACACAAGGTTATGACATCCATTTTGCAATGTCGAAAACCTCCCCAAGGCAAAACCATGGGGAGGGGGGGGACGGGTAACGGCGCCATGTCAACGCATTTCGTACATCATGAAGATCGTACAGGAAATTTCCAGATCGCCGGAGGGCAGTTCCGAAGCATAGTCGGAGGATCCGGCGGATTCCATCATCGCCAATTTCGGCATCGTCGCGACATTGTTGCGAAGCGAGTAGGAAACGTCGTTCTGTTCACTGATCGAAAGCGGACGAGCGAGCGTCATGCCGGAGGTTCTGGAATAGATTTCCGCTTTCTCCAGCGCCTTCAGGACCGCAAGCTCGCGAGCTTCTTCGTATGCCTGGCTCTTGTCCTGACGGTCGAACTGGACGGAAGAGAATTCGATACCCGTAACCACTCCGAGCTTATCCACAAGACCGGACAGTTTCTTCGAATCCTTGTCCAGACCGCGGAGCGTCACCGCTACCTGCTGGCTTGCGCGTTGCCCGACAAGCTGCTGCTTGCCGTCCGTCCATGTGTATTCGGGACGGAGCGTCAGATAGTTGGTCGCCATATCCTTATCCTCGATGCCGCTTTCCCGTAACAAGGAGAGGATCATCGTCATTTTCTTGTTCACCATCTGCTGGGCTTCGGCGGTCGTCGGTGCGGACTCCGATATGCCGACGGTGAACGTCGCGATATCGGGGGTGACCTTGACCACGCCGGTGCCGGAAACGGACACAGTCCGAAGAATCTGATCCTCCGCCTGTGCACCGGGAACGGAACCGCATCCCGTAAGAACGGAAACGGTGATCGCCAGAAGACCGAAAGTCAACAATACGGCGGGACGATGTTTCATAGCATTCTCCTTCCCCTCCTTTTATTGACCGGAGGGAGCCTGTCGGCGAAATCCATTCCAAGACAATCGATGGACCCACTATCAAGTCAAACATCCGGAGGTCCCGGATGTTACCGAATCATTGCAACAGTTCCGGTCTGGAAAGCGCCTCGCGGAGAAAGAACCCGAGAGCCATCATCATGATTCCATTGTCATACAAGCCGTTTCCCATGGCCTTCGTCACATCTGCGACAGGAACGGTCAGGACATCCAGTTGCTCGTTCGCATCCAGGTTCTGCTCCTGCACGACCTGCAACTCCTCCATCAGAAAAAACGTCGAACGATTGGTCATGAATGCCGAGTTCGGGGAAACTTTCCCCAGGCAGGTCACCTTGCCGGCCCGGATTCCGGTCTCCTCCAGCAATTCTCGAAGCGCGGCATGCTCCGCAGTCTCGCCGGAATCGACCAAGCCTGCGGGAAACTCCCTGGTTACGGTAGCGGAACCGTGGCGATACTGCTGTACCATGATGAACCGGGCGGTTCCATCGCTCCCCCGGAACCAAGGAATCACGGTGACCCAGTCGGGGGATTCCACTTCGATGAAATCCCCTTCCCTTCCATCCGTCGAACAGCGATGGACCTTGCATACATCGAAAATCGGTCCGTTCCAAACCTTCTTGCGTCCGGTCGTCTTCCAGACCAGATGCTCGATATCGGCGATATCGCCTTTGGTAAAATAGTCCATGCCGGCCTCCGACTTACTGTTTCCTTGACGGACAATCGCTTGCGCAGGAAGAGCAGGATTCGGGAGCGCAATCAGAGGTTCCTGCGAAGGAAGTGTCGCGAGACGTGCTGCAGGCGGTGCCTGTGTTGAGCAATGCCGCGATATGCTTGAAAGCTACGGCGGACTGGCTGTCAGGAGCCGCGGCCACCCATGATGCTCCGTCGTCCTCCGCTTCCCGCAACGGAACTTCAAGCGGGATGCGCCCGAGGAACGGAACATGCATCTGCTGCGCCATCTTCTGGCCGCCGCCGATGCCGAATACGGGGATCTCGGTATGGCACTGCGGGCAGAACAGTCCGCTCATGTTCTCGACGACTCCTATGATCGCGACTCCGAGCTTTCGGGAAAAGTTCACGCTTCTGCGGGCATCGAGCACAGCAACGGCCTGGGGGGTCGTCACAATGATCGAACCGGTCATTTCTGGAATGCTCTGACAAACGGTCAGCTGTTCGTCGCCCGTCCCCGGAGGGGAATCGATCAACAGGAAATCGAGATCACCCCAGTCGACATCCGCGAGGAACTGTCTGATCGCGGACATTTTCATCGGACCACGCCACACGATCGGAGCGTCGGGATCGGGGATTGCGAACGACAGGCTCACCACCTTCAGACCTGGTCGCGCCTCGACGGGGAGGAAACTCACCCCGTCCTCACTGTCAAGACGGCCATCCTCGCACCCGAGCATCTTCGCAACGTTCGGTCCATGAAGATCGGTATCGAGGATTCCCACAGTACAACCGGCGTCGACCAACGCATTGGCGAGATTCACTGTAACGGTAGTCTTGCCTACGCCGCCTTTGCCGCTCATGACCAGGATCTTCCTCCCGATCCTATCCATATGCTCGCGGATCTTCGCATCCTGCTCAATCCTCGCCTTGAAATCGATTCCTTCACTCATTTCGCTTGTCACTCCCGCTTGTCGCCGTCCTTCGATATAGAGAAAAAACCGCTGAGGAGGCGCCATCACCCAAAGATACGGCATCGCATGCAAACTGACAAGGGGACGGCAGGCCCCATCGACCAAGGCATCAGGAGAAACACCTTGTCCTGTGTCGATCATGGGACACTGCGCACTCGACCTAGACTACCCGCAGAAACACCGGAACGCTCGCTCGCGCAAGCGTTTTTTTCGCTAACGAATCGCTAAATCCATCGGCGGCGCCGCGCCCTCGGCAATTTGTTCCGTGGACGAAAATCAGATGGTTTTCGTTCGAAGTTTTTTCATTCCATATTACTTGAAATGATAGATATTTATCTATATAGTAGGTTGGAATGATATTTTCGGTGGCGGTATGCCGTCGTGATAACATAAAGGAGTTTGTATGGGATCATTACCACAACTACCTGACGATATGTTGCTCCAGCAGCTGCAGAACGGGCTTGGCTTGTTGTTGCTCGGCATGGGCACCGTGTTCGTCTTTCTCATTATTCTTGTCTTTGTGATCAAAGCGATGTCTGCGATCATCAAGAGATTTTCGCCCGCGCAATCATCAGCTCCGGTCGCGAAACCTGTTGCGGTAGCAACGGCTTCGGCACCGGCTACGGCCGATGCGGAAGTCGCAGCAGCGATCGTCGCTGCAGTCGCACAATCGAAAAAGTAGTAATACCGGAGGTCTTCCATGAAAAAGAAAGTCAAATTCATGTGCACCGCGTTCCGTGACGGGTTCCAGTCCGTCTATGGCGCGCGTGTTTTCACCAAAGATTTCATGCCCGCTGTCGCCGCTGCGCGCGACGCCGGCATCACCCATTTCGAAGCGGGCGGCGGCGCTCGTTTCCAGGCGTTGTACTTTTATAGCAATGAAGACGCCTTCCAGATGATGGACGAGTTCCGCGAAGTCGCCGGTCCCGATGCCGACCTGCAGACGCTGTCCCGCGGCGTCAACGTCGTCGGTCTCGATTCCCAGCCCCGCGACATCATCAAGCTCCATGCCCAGATGTTCGCCAAACATGGAATCTCCACCATCAGGAACTTCGACGCCTTGAACGATGTCAACAACCTGATCGACAGCGGAAAGGCGATCCATGAAGCCGGTCTTCGCCACGAAGTGACGGTGACCATGATGGCCCTCCCCCCGAACGCAAAGGGAGCCCATGATCCAGATTTCTACGAGAAGGTCCTCCGAGACATTCTCGACGCCGGTATCCCCTACGATTCCGTCTGTTTCAAGGATGCCTCTGGCACGTCCACTCCTGCGGTTGTCTACGAAACGATCAAGCGGGCGCGCAAATTGCTCGGCGCCGACATGAACATTGTCTTCCACTCCCATGAGACGGCTGGCGTTTCCATCCAGCAGTACATGCGGGCCCTCGAAGCCGGTGCGAACCAGGTCGATCTGTCCATGAGTCCCTGTTCCGGCGGAACCTGCCAGCCTGACATCATCACCATGTGGCATGCGCTTCGCGGCACCGAATGGGATTTGGATATAGATATTCAGAAAATTCAGGAAGCCGAGCGTGTGTTCGAGGAATGCATGAAGGATTATTTCCTTCCTCCCGAGGCCACGATGGTCAACCCGAACATTCCGTTCTTCCCGCTCCCCGGCGGTGCGTTGACGGCGAACACCCAGATGCTCCGCGATAATGGTCTGATGGACAAGTATCCACTGATCGTTGAAGCAATGGGAGAAACCGTCGAGAAAGGCGGGTTCGGAACCTCCGTCACCCCCGTCTCCCAGTTCTATTTCCAACAGGCGTTCAACAACGTCATGTTCGGCAAATGGAAGAAGATCGCCGAAGGGTACGGCAAAATGGTCCTCGGCTATTTCGGCAAGACTCCTGTCGCTCCCGATCCTGAGGTGGTCAAGGAAGCTGCCGAGCAACTGAAACTCGAACCGACCACGAAGAAGGTCGTGGACATCAATGACGCCGATCCGAAGAAGGGCCGCAAGGCTGCTATCGCGATGCTCGAGGAAGCCGGCGTCCCCATCACGGAAGAGAATATCTTCATTGCCGCGTCCTGTAAGGAAAAGGGAATCTTGTACCTGACGGGCAAAGCCAAGGTCAACGGTATCCGCAAGAAGGATCCTGCCGCCGAGGCTGCGAAGAAAGCCGGTGAGTATACCGTAACCGTCAATGGCAACGCCTATGGCGTCAAGCTGGAATCGGACAAGGCTGTCGTCAATGGCGTAGCTTATCCGCTTTCAATCAAGGACGGCCTCGTAGCCGCAGCTGCAGCGGCCCCTGTCGTGGCCGCGACTGTCGCCTCCACCTCTACTGTAGCCGTAGAGGTCAAGGCTCCGATGCCGGGTCTGATCCTCCGCACCGAGGTGAAGGTCGGCGACGCAGTGAAGAAGAACCAGTTGCTCCTCGTCATGGAAGCCATGAAGATGGAGAATGAGGTGTTCGCTCCGTGCGACGGCGTGATCAGCGAAATCAAGGTCGCCCAGGGCCAGCAGCTGAATGCTGACGATGTCCTGATGGTGATCGGCGGAACCGCGGCTTCTGTAGCTGCACCGGCTCCTGCCGCTCCAGCGGCGCCCGCTCCGGCGGCTCCGGCGGCTCCGGTCGCGGCCCCTGGTCCTGCGGCGGTTCCCGGCGGCGGCACGACGGTCAAGGCTCCGATGCCGGGTCTGATTCTCCGCACCGAGGTGAAGGTCGGCGATTTCGTGAAGAAGAACCAGTTGCTCCTCGTCATGGAAGCCATGAAGATGGAGAACGAGATCTTCTCGCCCTGCGATGGTACGGTAACGCAGATCTGCGTGGCGCAGGGCCAGCAGTTGAACGCCGACGACGCACTGATCGTGATTGGCTGATAAGGAGCTGGACACAATGATTTCTGAAGCATTGCACGAACTATGGAAGACTACGGGGATCCTCGGATTCCTGCAGTCCGGAGGTTGGGGAAACCTGCTGATGATTCTTGTCGGGTTCCTCCTCCTGTATCTTGCCATCAAGAAGGGTTTCGAGCCTTTGTTGCTGATTCCCATCGCCATGGGTTGTATCCTGTCGAACATTCCGTTCGCATACATCGCCGGCGTGGATCCGACTAGCGGAGATTCGGGATTCATCAAGATTCTGTACGACATGGGAATCGAGTCCGGTCTGTTCCCGATTCTGATCTTCATGGGTGTCGGCGCCATGACGGACTTCGGTCCGCTGATCGCCAACCCGAAGACATTGCTGATGGGAGCGGCCGCTCAGTTCGGAATCTTCATCGCATTGATCGGAGCCCTGTTGCTGAGTTTCATTCCCGGCATCAACTTTGATCTGCATGCGGCGGCCTCGATCGGAATCATCGGCGGCGCCGATGGACCGACGGCGATCTACGTGACCAGTCGTCTGGCTCCCGAATTGCTGGGGTCGATCGCAGTCGCGGCCTATTCGTACATGGCGCTGGTGCCGATCATCCAGCCGCCGATCATGCGGCTTTTGACGACGAAGGAAGAGCGGATGATCCGGATGCAGCAGCTTCGTCCCGTCTCGAAACTCGAGAAGATCATCTTCCCGATTTCGGTTCTGACAGTCTGCGCGCTGTTGCTTCCCTCCGCCACGCCGTTGATCGGTTCGCTGATGTTCGGTAACTTGCTCAAGGAATGCGGATGCACCAACCGGTTGTCCGATACCGCCCAGAATGCGCTGATGAACACCGTCACCATCTTCCTCGGCCTGTCGGTCGGTTCGAAGATGGAAGCGGCGAAGTTCCTCAACCTGAACACGCTGGGCATCCTGGCGCTGGGCATGATCGCATTCGCGCTGGGCACCGCAGCCGGAGTCTTGATCGCCAAGCTGATGAACAAGGTCGATCCGAAGCATCCGATCAATCCGCTGATCGGAAGCGCCGGCGTTTCGGCAGTTCCGATGGCGGCCCGGGTGTCGAGCAAGGTCGGTCAGGAAGCCGATCCGCAGAACTTCCTGCTGATGCACGCCATGGGGCCGAACGTGGCAGGAGTTATCGGTAGCGCGGTCGCCGCCGGAGTCATGCTCGCCGTCGTCCCATACATGGAGCCCTTGTGGCCGGTGATGGTCAACGGAGTGGAGCAGTTCTTCCGCCCGGCAGTAGCCATTTTCATGTAAGAATCATCCTCTGGGGCAAGCAGGTATGCTTATCCCACCCTATACCGCCGGTATCCCCGGCGGTTTTTATTTCCCCGGAAGCCGACTATTATTCGGTTAATTTATTATAATGTAAATAATGATCTTTACTCATTGCTTTGTCATTGCTTTGTCATAGCTACATGCCTGCTCGGTGATTGCTAGAACACTAGAACGCCACCGTCAAGCCCACCGCTAACGACAACCCGTCAGGATATATCGGATCAGGAAATCCATCGGCATACAGACCTGCAAAGGATGCTGAGACACCATCGACAAGTACCATTTCGCCACCTACCCCCAATCCCCAAGCTTCCGAACTATCAGAGAAACGTCCCAAGCCGTTGGCAGATACGGTCAGACGATCGTTCACACCGAAAGAAACGCCTCCGGCTACCGAATAGCATGCAGCAAAAAAATCTAGCTGGGAAGAGGCGAAAACGGTCAACGGACATGAATGGGTTTCGCTTTCCAACGAAAACTGTTTCATTGCATTGGCTACGATACGGACATCGGACGAAGACGAGAACGAAGATTCGACCCCCAGTGTGATATCGAAATACAGAAAGAGGTCCGCGACAATTGCCGCCTTGTGCGTTCCGTCCAGCGCATACGCATAGGCCGCTTTCATCTCTTTGAGCGTCGTTGCGCTGAAGTCCTTACGAAGGAGGATACCGAACTTTTCATTGGTCGTCTCTCCCAATGCTGGAAGAAAAGCGAAATCGATATTGAAGCCGGCTCCCAGCGGCTGGTTGATAGAAACGAGCCACAGCTGACGTTCGGCATAGGTTCCGGCATCTGTGTTGATGATCGGATCCTCAAACAGGACATCGCCTGCACGGTAGTAGTAGCCGAGTCCCCAGGAAATCGGAGCGAGTCCAGCGGTAACGGTCAGCCTCTTGCCCAACAGACCGGGAAAACGGAACTTGAAATACGCCTTGTCGAGACTGAACACGCCAGGATCGCCAGAGGATGCGGCATCTACGCCCTGAATCGTATAGGTACCTCGAAAATCAGCCTTGAGTGCGGAAGATGAATAACTGACCTGCAGATAGGGAGCGGCCGAATAATGGGCGCCATGCAGGGGCGAACTATCGTCGAACACATAGGAACCGACCATATCCGCACCGCCTTTGAAAGAAAGATCCGAGGCATGCACAGGAACGGTACCGCTATCGAAAACAAGCAACGAAAGAAGCAACAGGAACATCACCACGCCAGTTCCTCCTTGCTGAACAAATCGTCGTCGAGACCTACATTGAATCGGGCAGACGAGACGGTCATGACGCTGGAACTCCCCTTCTTGACCAGATTGACCACCTCCAGACGCCCGGGGAAAAAGATACCACCGTCATGAATGTAGTCGGAATACAAGATATCCTTCAGCGATCTGCCGCTCTTGGAAGAAAGGCGCACATGGATCGGAACGAACCGTTCGGAATCGATCCACATCTCCTGCACCTGATAAGTTTCCGAAAGTTTCTTCGCCGTAAACGTCATCTTGTAGCAGGAAATTCCATCGAGCATCTCTTCGCCGTCGAGCGTATAGGAATAGCGCTCATCGTAGTCGTCGTCTCCCGTCAGATCCTCGTAGGAGAAATCGGATCCGAGGAACGAATTCTTCAGCGAGGAACCGGACAGACGAACGATTTCATCGGCATCGGGGTAATAGAGGTAGATGTCATCGTCGAGACGAAGAATCTTCTGCCCCTTGTCGGGACCTGCGGTCACGACAAGCAATGTGTCGCCACTTCCGTTTTGAAACGTATCGAAGGTCAAGGATGTGGATCCAAGACGGTCGGTATTTACCATCTTCGCCTCGATGGCGGCATCGTCGTACTCCATCGCGGCATCCATCGCATCGATGATATATCGAGCGTCGATGGACGGCGCAGCGACGGCGAAAAGCGAAGACATCGGGAACATACCGATCATCAGCAGGAATGCGGCAAGACGTTTCATCATCCTAATTTTCCTCCCTCAGTGCTTGGGCCGCTTCGATTCTCCTCACCCGCATCGAGGCGAGGGTCGTGGCGCCGAACGCCACAGCAAGGCAGATCATGGATACGGAGAGCACCGTCGACCAGGAAACCTGGGGATACAGCATGCGGGAAAAGCCCCATCCATCCACGGCCTCCGTACCGAACAACGTCAGGTCGATGCCGTATCGTCCCATCAGCGCAACGGTCGCCTTTCCCACGACAGCGGCTGCGACGGCGCCAAGCGTGGAAATAATCATGCCCTCAGTCATGAACAGCCGGATGATCGACGAACGGGAGAACCCAAGGGCGATCATGGTACTGACCTCCCGCTTGCGTTCCATCACCGACATCATCGTCGTATTGAAGATCAACGTCGATGCGATGAAGAAGAACAGCAGTTCGATGATCAGGTACGTGATATCGTACATCGACAGAAACGGCGCAATCAAGGAAATTTCGTCCCACGACCTGACTTCTAGCGAAGGATCGGCTAAAGCAAGTTTAATCGAAGCGATCGTCGCATCAAGTCCGGCGGAAGGATCGATATGGACGAGCACTTCCATCGCGCCCCCATCCATGCGGGTGAGCGACGACAATTGGTCGAGAGGCATGACGACGACATCGCCGTTGTATTCGCTGTTCCCGTAGGAAACGATCCCTACGATTCGGAACGACGCTCCATTGGATCCGGATGTCGAAGTCTTGGAAAGGATCGTCAGAGAATCGCCGACTTCCATCCCAAGTTCGGAAAGAAGTTTCGGTGTCATGACGATCTCCCGCTTTCCGTTATCGATCATGCGCCCGGCAAGAATTTCCACGTCCCTGCCAGTGGTAAAATGGGAGATCGACGTGTCGACGCCAACGGCCTGGATGGTCTTCAACTGCTCGCCACGGTATGCGGAAACAGAGAGTCTGCTCAGCGGCTCGCAGGATCGTACCCCGTCGACGGACAGAACGCTCCGGCAGACATCATCGACCGACGGAATGAAGAACTGCAACGGCATGATATTCTCGTATTTCGAATAATCAGCGATGCGTAGCCGAATATCGCCAGATTCGTATTCCTTGTTGTTCCGGATCATGTCGGCGACCACAGTCTGCATGACCCCCATCATCACCACGACCACCCAGATGGCGATGAACACAGCTATGGCGGTAAGCAAGGAACGCCGGACATTCCTGATGCAATTCTTCAACGCGAGCGATACCATGGCTACGCCGTCCTCATCAACGCGGCAATTTCGCTTCTTCCAGACCGCGCGACGGGAATGAACGAGGAGAAAGCTGCAAGGAATACGGCGACAGACGGAATGCCGACGAAACTCTGTAGATACCAGCCGGAACGCATGATCAGCGAAACCCGATAGCCCATATCCATATCGGAGGAGACCATCGATGTCAGATCGATGCCATATCGTGCGAGCGGATAGTTGACGGCAGCTCCGATCAGCGCACCGGAGAGCGCCCCGAGGCAGCCGGTCATGGCGCCTTCAAGTACGAACAGCCAGTTTACTTCGTATCGGGAAAAGCCCATAGCGCGGAGCATGGCGCATTCTTTGCGCCGTTCCATCACCGCCATGATCATGGTATTGGTGATCCCCGCAGCCGCGATGATGAACAAGAAGATCAGAATCAGATAGGAAGAACCTTTGTCTCCGTTCATTACCGCCACCAAATCAGCGTTGACTGTCTTCCAGTCGCAGACCTCCACATCCGCAAGACGGGGAACGACGGCCAACGACTTTTGAACACGGTCTGCGAAACCAAGACCGGATACACCCACCTTGCCGTCCGAGACGGCGATCTCAGTCACGCTCCCATCCAATGCAAGATACGCATCCAGCGCGTCGAGCGTCATGAACACCTGGCTCATGTTGACCGCAGGATTTCCCGTAGTGGCGATGCCGACGACCTGTGCATCGAACGTTTCGACAAAACCGGCCTTCCCCTTTCCCTCGAGTGTCAGGAACGAACCGATGTGCAGATTGAGATTCTTGGCGATGGACGCACCGACGACGATTCCCTCGTCATCCATCTCGAGCCATCGCCCTTCGTCGACGCTATCTGGTAGATCGAATACCGATGCATCCAGCTGAGGATCAAGGCCGACAAGCACGGCGTTGACATATCCGTCGATATCGTTTTCCGGATCGTAGTAGATCAATTCCACCGCAGTCTTGTATCGAGGCGAAAAGGGCGTTCCCTGTTCGGCGAGAATCGGTGCGATGGCCTGCAGTTCGTCCCGATCGATCGTCAGATCCGTAGGAAATTCCGCTTGTTTTTCTAGATATCCCTGTCGGAACAATGTCGCTTCCGCACTTTCATATGCGATGAGGTTCACCGTGGACTGATCACCGATTCCGCGAAGCAGCCCATCGATGACAATGGAGATGCAAACTGAGACGATGATAGCCAGAATTGTGATGATTGAGCGTGTTTTATAGCGAAATATGTTCTTAAAGGACATCGTTAACAAGGTCAGCATATGCGATCCTCGATGATTCGTCCGTCCTTCAGGACAACAACTCGACGAACGCTTCCCAGCACTTGCGCATCGTGGGAGGAGTAGAGGACAGTGATTCCGTATCTCTCGTTGAGCCGGGCGAGCAACTGGAGGATCAGCCGGCTATTGGTGCTGTCGAGATTGGCCGTTGGTTCATCGGCGAGAAGCAGCGACGGTCTGCGGACCACCGCCCGCGCGATCGAGACCCGCTGTTGCTGACCGCCGGATAGTTCGCCGGGCTTACGATGTTCGAACCCCTCCAGTCCGACATCCTTCAGGACCTCCATGCTCGCCGCCCGGATGTCGGAAACATCGAGACGTTTCATCTCGTCCCGGGACAGTGGTTTGAACGCAAGTTCGACGTTCTCGAGCGCGGTCAGGACGGGAATCAGATTGTAGCTTTGGAAAATGAAACCAAGGTTCAGCCTACGGAACGCGGTCTTCGCTTTCTCGTCCATCGTCCGAAGCGAACAGGAGTCGAACTCGATATCACCGTCGGTGATAGAATCGAGCGTGCCGATGACGTTGAGCAACGTAGTCTTGCCCGAGCCGGACGGTCCGGACAACGCCACCAGTTCGCCGTCACCGATCATCATGTCGATTCCGTCCAGTGCGATGACATCTTCCGATGTCGTGCGATAGATCTTCTTGAGTCCCCGTGTGCGTATCATCAATGTTAGCCCTTACGAACTTTGTACAGGCAATAGAAATGCCTGTCAATCCATCATACCCCTAGTTCCGTACAGTTGCGGATCGTTCGGATCGCTTCGGAATCGGAACCGGGACTTGTTTCCCCGCCCGTTCTCGCATATAGTTGAGGCATGTCCATCTTCATCATCATACTCGGCGCCGGTGCCATCGGATATTTCCTGCTATGGAACATCTTCCTGCTCGGCTATCGGGACAGACATACTCAACCGATCAAACCCGCCCCGGAGCACTGCTTCTGCCCCGAGGCGAAGCCGATCGTCCTCGTCCATGACCCGGATACTGACCGAGGACGGACGGAGGGGCGGCGAAACGGGCGCTCCGCCGAAACGCGATCCGGCAGAGCCGTGCTGATGGTCCATGGCTTTCCGTCCTCCCCGCGCATCTATTCGTATGCCGCACCTCGCATGTTCGATGCCGGCTACGATGTGTTCGTCCCGTTGCTTCCCGGATTCGGCACAGATCCCAAAGTGTTCGAACAGACCACTTTCACACAATGGTACGAGTATTTGGCATCCTATTATCGCGATCTTCGGACGAAATATCGCTTCCTTGTCGTAATAGGAACCTCGATGGGCGGAGCCATGACTCTCAAGATCGGCGAACAGTTCAGCGGTACGCCCGAAGAACCGGACGGAATCGTGGCGATCGCCGCGCCGGTGGTCTACAACAGCCTGTTTCGCGATGGCCTGGTCACCGACTGGAGAATGTATCTGATGCGGACGGTAGGGCTGTTCACCCCGGCCATCGGAGCTGGAACGAAGTGCGGCGATCCGAACGGAGAAGATGGAAGCGAGGACTGGACCGGATACAGAGGGCTGTTCATCAGACAAGGACTGAGTCTCGTATCGGCGCTCAAGACGATCAGGAAGGAACTGCCGACCATCACCTGCCCGCTATTCTCGATCCATGACAGGAACGACAAGACCGTCCCGTTCAAAAACCAGTCGATCATCGAACGGGAAACGAACAGCAGGAACTGGAGGAAGCTGGAGACGGAGATGGGTCCGTACCGACATACGCACCATGCGCTGCTGATGTACCATTCGATACAGAAAGACCTGACCGATACCATCATAGCACATATGGACGGGATGCATGGATGATAGCCCGCATGGCGGGAAACGACACTCAACGGCACAAGGAGCGCTGAATCATGGGAAAACGGACGGACTACATTTCCTGGGACGAATACTTCATGGGGGTAGCCATTCTCTCATCGTTGCGTAGCAAGGATCCAAATACCCAGGTCGGAGCATGCATCGTCAATCAGGACAAGAAGATCGTCGGCGTCGGATACAACGGGTTCCCCTCAGGGTGCGATGACGACGAACTGCCGTGGGAACGTGAAGGAGTCTGGCTGGAGACGAAATATCCCTACGTCTGCCACGCCGAACTGAACGCTATCCTGAACAGCATCAGCCTCAACCTGAAAGGATGCAGGCTCTATGTCGCTCTGTTTCCATGCAATGAATGCGCCAAAGCGATCATCCAGTCGGGCATCAACGAAGTAATCTACCTATCCGACAAATACGCCGAAAGCGACAACGTCAAGGCATCGAAGAGAATGTTCACCCAAGCGGGGGTGACATATCGGCAGCTTGTCCCCCAACGTTCCGAGATCCTGTTGCAACTGCAGGCGTAGGGTACGGACATGTCCATGGCCCCAGATGCGACAGTCTCGATGGACAGAACGCTTGTCGTCTGTCTGAATCCTACCTTCCAGCAGACGCTGGTGGTCCCTCGCTTGTGGGAAGGCGAAGTGAATAGAAGTTCCCGTCATTATCTCGATGCCTCGGGCAAGGGAATGAACGTGGCCAGAGTGCTCGTTCAGGCAGGAAGAAGCGCGGCCTTGCTGACGCACCTCGGGGGTTCAAGGAAGGACGAGATGCTCGCATTGATGGCGCGAAGCGGCGTCGAAGTCCTTTGGGCGGACAGCGGCAGCGAGATTCGGACCTGCACCACGATCATCAATCAGGAACATGGCACCACTACGGAACTGGTGCAGGAACCATATCCCGTTCAGGAAGGGACTGAAGAACGGATACTTGCGCTCTACGAGCGGGAACTGATCCGTTTCAAGGCTGTCGTATTCACCGGAACCAGAGCCCACGGCTATGATCAGGATCTCTATCCCCGCATGGTACGGATGGCGAAGCGCCAAGAAAAAATCGTGGTCCTCGATGTCAAGGGGCAGGATCTGGAGCGGTCACTGCAGCATCATCCGGATATCATCAAGCCGAACCTCAGCGAATTCTGCGCGACCTTCCTGCCCGGCGTCGAGGTGCGGGAGCAAGAAGGCAACGAGACGCTGCGTCCCCGTGTGGAAGCCGCGGCACGCACACTCTACGAAACGTTCGCAAGCAGGGTCATCCTCACCCGAGGTCCATACCCGATATGGTATTTCGACGGCCATACACTGCGGGAAGTTCCCCCTGAACGGGTCGAGGCGATCAACACGATCGGTTGCGGAGATGCGTTCACCGCAGGTTTGCTGGATTCCATGCTGTCGGGCAAGGATTTGCAACGATCCGTCGTGCAGGCGGTGCATTTCGGAGCCTTGAATGCGGCATGCATCCGTCCCGGCTCGATCCAAATGTTGCGCTAGCGCATTCTTGCAACAAATTGCAATTCTTTCGTACCGACGCATTTCCGTAAAAAGTCATAAAAATATTGCGGAAAGCATCGATTTTTTGTTGTCAAACTCAAGATAATTCTAATTTGTGCAACAAAAAAAACGCTATAGGCAACAAGAATTTCTTTGACACTGAAATCTTTCTTCTCATATACTAGTGCGTAGCTGCTCATGCACTGTCTCGTTCGGAAGTCATGGGGGGTATCAAGCACACACTATGTTTAAGGAGCGTGGAATGAAAAAACTACTTGTTATCGTCCTTCTTGTCTCCCTGGCATGCGGAACCGTTTTCGCCGGTGGGGCGAGCGAAACCGCAGCCGCAAAGGAATCAGGCGCCGTGAAGATCGCCTTGATCATCGAGAACACCATCGACGACAAAGGCTGGTGCCAGGCCATGTACGATGGTATCGTCGCCGCACAGGCCCAGATGCCCGGCAAGATCGAGTTCAGCTATTCCGAGAACATGCCCCCCGTCGACGCAGGTTCGATCGCCCGCCAGTACGTAGCCGACGGCTATGACCTGATTGTCGCCCACGGCGCCCAGTACAAGAATCTGATACTCGAGATGGCCGGAGAGTATCCCGATGTTTCCTTCGCATTCGGAACTTCCGCAGAAGTCGGCCCCTCCAACGTATTCACCTACATGCCGGAATCCGAAGAGACCGGATATCTCTCCGGCCTGATCGCCGGCTTGACGACGAAGCAGAACATCGTCGGCCTCGTCGGTCCTGTCGATGGCGGTGACGCGGCTCGCTATAACCGTGGTTTCGTTCTCGGTGTGAAAGCGGTGAATCCCGATGCAAAGATCCAGGTAGCGCACACGGGGTCTTTCTCCGACTACGTGAAAGCCGGCGAAGTCGCCACCAGCCAGATCAAAAACGGCGCCGACGTGCTGACCGGCTCGTCGCAGCAGGCCATCGGGGCTCTGCGCGCCACCGCGGAAAGTCCGACAGCGATGTGGGTGGGACAGGATATCGCCCAGTTCTCCACCGCGGAAGGTCAGAAGAAGTGCATCGCCGCTTCCTCCTACAACTATGCGGCGGTCATCGTCGGCATGGTCGACAAGATCAATTCGGGAGTGAAAGGTGGAGAGTGCATTCCGATGAACTTCAACAACGATGGATTCATCTTTGAGTTCAACCCTGCGCTTCCCCAGTACAAGACCCCAGAAATCACGGCTGCCGTCGACAAGGCTCTCGCCGACTTCAAGGCGGCGCCCGGAGTCCTCGCGAACTGGTCCAGCGTCGACTATTCTACACTGTAGCAAACATTCGTTCGACTCGGCATTCCCGCCTTCCTGGCGGGAATGCTCGTAGTAAGTGGTAAAACATGACAGAGAAGATTCGTTCGCTCGACATGGAGCACATCACCAAACGGTTTCCTGGAGTCCTTGCATGCGACGACATCTCCATTCATGTCGGAGAAGGAGAGGTCCTTGCGCTCGTAGGGGAGAACGGAGCCGGAAAAACTACGTTGATGAACATCCTCATGGGGTTGTATCAACAGGATGAAGGAAGAATCCTCATCAACGGGGAGGAAGTCCGCTTCCGCGGGCCTGAGGACGCTTTTGCCGCGGGATTGGGCATGGTACACCAGCAGTACATGCTTGTCCCGAACATGACGGTCACCGAGAATGTCGCGCTCGGGTATCAGCAGGCTTGGAAACCGCTGAAGCTCGATCTGAAGATGGTACGAGACCGCGTCATCGAGATTTCGGAACATTACGGGCTGCAAGTGAACCCCGACGCTTATATCTGGCAGCTGTCGGTCGGCGAACAACAGCGCGTCGAACTGGTCAAGACCCTCTGTCTGGGGGCCCGGTTCCTGATCCTCGACGAACCGACCTCGGCGTTGACGCCGCAGGAAACCGATGAGCTGATCCTGCTGCTCAAACGGATGAAGGATGAGCTTTCGATCATCTTCATCTCTCACAAGCTCAACGAAGTCAAGGCGCTCTCCAACAAGGTGACGATCCTCCGTCACGGCAAGGTCGTGTTCAACGGAGAGACCGACGACTATTCCCCGCAGGAGATCGCGGCGCTGATGACAGGCCACGAGGTTCAGCTTCCTGAAAACAAGGAACCGGACATGCATGGAGCCCCGGCCTTGGTTCTCAAGGATGTATGCGTTCGTTCCGACCGAGGATTCCTCGCACTCGATGGTCTGGATCTGACTGTCCATGAGGGGGAGATCGTCGGCTTGGCCGGCGTATCGGGCAACGGGCAGAGGGAGCTTGCAGAAGCGATCAACGGGTTGCGGAGCGTCGAACGAGGAACAATCACGTTCTTCGGCGTCAATCTCGCCAACAAGAACCCGTACTATGTCATCGATCACGGCATGGGCTATATCCCGGAGGAACGGAACGTCGAGGGAATCGTACCGCCGTTCGCCATACGTGAGAACTTCATCCTCAAAGATTCGGACAGGGAACGGTTCAGCCATCTTTCCTTCCTGAAAAAGAAATCGATCGAGGAGAACGCCAAGCGGCTACGGGACGACTTCGACATCCGCTGTCCGGGAACGTCCACATCGGCCGGTTCGCTTTCCGGAGGCAATATCCAGAAGGTAATTCTCGCCAGGGAAATTACCCGGGCCCCGAAGTTTCTGATCGCGGTCTATCCCACCCGTGGACTGGACATGGGAGCCATCGAGTTCATCCATCGGGAACTGCTGAAAAAGCGACGGGAGGGCATCGGAATCCTGCTCGTCAGCGAGGAACTGGACGAAATCATCAATCTGTCCGACCGCATCGCGGTAATCTACAAGGGGAAGATTCAGAAGGTACTTCCTCACGCCGAGGCGAACCGCAGGAATCTCGGTATCCTGATGGCGGGGGTGAATGAAGATGAGTAGGACGTTCAAATTCGTATACAAGCTGGGCATCATGCTCGTAGCGGCTCTTGCCGCCTTGTTGATGGCTTCCATCATCCTGTGGATGATTGGAGCCGATGTGTCGCAGACGTTCTATACGATCTGTTTTCTTCCACTGACCAAGACGTTGCATATGACCGAGGTCTTGATCCGCGCTATCCCGCTGTGCATCCTCGCGCTGGGAATCTCGATCGCCTACCGGTCGGGAATCATCAACATCGGCGCCGAGGGGCAGATGGCGATGGGAGTCCTGGCGTTTACCGCCGTGGCGCTTGCGGCGCCGGATCTACCTCGCCCGTTGCTACTTCCCATGGCATTGCTCGCAGGAGTGCTCGGCGGGGGACTCTGGGGATTCATCCCCGGCATACTCAAAGCGAAGCTGAAGGTTTCCGAATTGCTCTCCACGGTGATGCTCAACTACATCGCGGCGCAGTTCTATACGTTCTGTCTTCGGGTACTGATGCTCGATCCTGCGGAAAAAATGACAGGGTCAGGCACACCTCAGTCGATGCGCCTGACGGCAAATATCGAACTGGGGCGTCTGTCGGGACGTCTGCATTACGGGTTGTTCATCGCGTTGGTGCTGGCGGTCCTCGTCTATCTGCTGATGTGGAAGACGACGTTCGGCTACAAGATGCGTGCGGCTGGATCGCAGGATCGTGCGGCGCGCTACGGCGGCATCAATGTCTCGAAGTATCTGGCGATCTCAATGATCATTTCCGGAGGGTTCGCTGGTCTGGCGGGAGGCATCGAGATCGCGGGCGTCCACCGCAGGGCAATCGAAGGCGTGACGAACAACTATGGGTTTTCCGGCGTTGTCGTCGCTTTGTTCGGGGGACTGCATCCGGCGGGCATCGTTCCGGCATCGTTCCTGTTCGGGCTGCTGATCTATGGGTCTACGCTTGCGCCGACTCGTGTCGGGGTTCCTGCGAACATCGTCCAAGTGATGCAGGGCCTGATCATCATCGTCATCGTTACTGCGCAGATGGTGCTTTCCAACAAGTATCTGGAAGCTAGGATGTGTCGTCGCTGGAACGCTCTGTTCCATAAACAGAAGGAGGTCGCCTGATGGATTTCGTTGTCAACTTGCTTGCGATGTGCGTGCCGTTTTCGGTCGCGCTGCTGCTCGCTTCGATCGGCGAGATGTTCAATCAGCGAGCCGGAGTGTTCAATCTTGGTTGTGAAGGCGTCATGGCGATGGGGGCGTTCATCGGCATGCTGGTTCCGTTCATGATCGGAAAAGGCGGAGAGGTAGCCAACTACTGGAACTATCTTGGGATTCTGGCGGCGGTCATGGTCGGAGCGTTGCTTGGATTGTTCTTCGGGTTGATCGTCGTCACGTTCCGCGCTCCGCAGGGAATCGCAGGTATCGGTCTGCAGATGTTCGGCGTAGGGACGGCGGGTACGTTGTTCCGACATTTCGTCGGCGGAACGCAGTCAGTCGTCGGTATTCCGAATTCGCCGGTTCCGTTGCTGTCGAAGATTCCTGTGGTCGGAGACATATTCTTCAATCACAATCTGCTTGTCTACTTTGCGTTCCTGTTCGTTCCTGTGGCATGGTACATCCTGTTCAAGACGAGTTGGGGCTTGAAAGTCCGTGCGGTAGGTACGTATCCGCGTGCCGCGGATAGCATGGGTATCAATGTCAACAAAACGCGTTACCAGGCTCTGATGCTCGGCGGTGCTCTTGCCGCGTTGTCGGGTGCATACTTGTCCCTCGCCCAAGCGAAGATGTTCTCACAGTCGTTGATCGCCGGCCGAGGCTTCATCGCCGTTGCGTTGGTCTATTTCGGTCACTGGCATCCGGTGCAGATCATGGGCGGAGCGTTGCTTTTCTCTCTCGCACAGACGTTCCAGGCGGCCATCCAAGGGCTTGGCATCAACTTCCCGTATGAGTTCGCCGTCATGCTCCCCTACGTTCTGGTCATCGTGGTCCTCTCCTTCACATCCAGGAACCAGACGACGTCTCCGTCAGCTCTCGGCAAGCCGTTCAACAGGGAAATCAGAACATGATGGTCATGGCAGGGTCATTGCAGGAAGGGGATATCCCCTCCTGCAAGGCAACCCTACCCGACCTGGGGGGGGGCTCGCCGTACCTAGCTCCTAGCGGAGCGTGAGCGTCATGCCGAGTGTGAACTGGACGTCCGCTTTCTCCGTAGCGGATGATAGGCCGTCCTTTGTCCAGATATGGATCCCCACGATGTCAAGTCGGGCGTGGATACTGGATTCCAGCCGCCGCCAGAACATCGGCAACCAGTACCGACCGTAGAGGCTTGCGATACAAGTGTCGGTCACTTCGTTTCCATACGGAGTCTTGTCCTTGATATTCGGTATCCCCTCGTTGCTTCCCCCAGAGTTATGAGATTCGTAGAAATCCATCTCCCCATGTCGGCGTGCTTGAAGCCGGATCCGGGCTGAAAAAACGGATGGACGATCATAGCCGACTTCAAGCTGCAACACTTGGGCGTCCCCCCCATATGGAAAACCGATATAATCGAAGACAAGTACACGTTTATAGGTCTTGTTAGTCGAATATTTGTGGAACATCAGGAAGTCTACATGGTTTCGCCGATACAGCATCGGCGTCGTATAAGCAAATTCGATGTTCGTGCTCAAGATACCGTAACCCACGACCTTCCTGAAGTCCGCACCGATCGATGCGCCCCAAGCTGGAGCCTGAGATGCGCTTTCCGTCGGGGCAGTCGCCTGGTCGAGGACGAACTGACCGTATAGCCCTAGGCCATTTGCGACGGCAATGTCGACTTCCGCATGAGCGATCGCATTGAACATCCGACTGTTATTGAGGTTGTGGAAGATGAATGCAGGATTGAAGTAACGTAATTCCAATGAGGGAGTCCGGTACATGACATTTTCGGATATCGCAAAAGAAAGACGCGGAACCGGACGATACTCCAGCCGATGAGTCAGGAACAGCTGCATTTCTCCATCGAAAATAGAACTGTTCGCAGAATTATAGTCAGTTTCGAAGAACATCGTCACGATATCCAGGGATAGCTTGTCGCTGAACGCCTTGAATCGGAAATAGTCCTGGTAATCGACATGTGAATCCAGCACGAAATTACCGATGTGTGACCCACCCCAGTCGATTTTGTCCCGTGATAGGGTGGCGAACCAATGAGACCCACCCAAAGCGAGTACGGCCCTCCTGGGAATATCGATCTCCAGCATCGTGATATCGGGAAAGTTGAACAGGACCGGGCGGCTATAGATAGCGGAATGGGTCTGGATCAGGGTATGTGATGTAGATTTCGGAACAATGGCCCCGACACCGGACCAGTGGTCGACCGTATTGATTTCGACAACCGTATCTTTGTATGTGACGCGCCCCCAGCCATAGGACAGCTCACCGTACGTATACAGGAAATCGGAGATTCCGATTTCGAGCCACGCTTTCGCAAATGGATTCCTAGAATCGAATCCGTTCACCCAATCAGTGTCAACCGTAAAATCTGCTTCGTTGGAATGGGCATAGATTTCCGGTGTGATGGAAAGACCGGGAGTCAAGACATATGAACAAGCAATATTTCGTTCCGTTTTCGAAATGATATCCGTGAATATTGATGATTCAAGCGCATTCATCTCCCTAGGATTCAGGAGCGATAGCATCATGCTAACTTCAGCAATGGACCATGGTTTCGCCTGGGAAGGAACGGCGAGATTCTGTGAACGAAAAAGAAAGACCATGTCGTCGTATACAGAAGAAGAAAGTGGCACGATCTCCGCCCGGGATGCCCCAAGCGGAGAAAGACACGCTACGCACAAAACCAGAGCGAGAAATAGGAACAAGCTACGAACCTTCATCGGCGCATCAACCTAGAGTGAATAGGAAACACCGACGGAAAGCTGCAAGTCGGAAACAGGGTCGTTGGTCGAATGATTCCCCGGATTCCAGATATGGACATAGTCGGCTTGTCCGAATACATCGAGGCCAGGAAGGATCGTATAGCTTCCGCTTACTCCGAGCACGAGCGT
This sequence comes from Spirochaetales bacterium Spiro_02, assembly GCA_001604275.1. Classification (GTDB taxonomy): domain Bacteria; phylum Spirochaetota; class Spirochaetia; order Sphaerochaetales; family Sphaerochaetaceae; genus Spiro-02. Next base: position 70,293 of record LVBD01000004.1, on the reverse strand, counting down.
ATGCGCTACAGCGTCACGAGTGGCGGCATCCCCGTCCCGGTTCTGGTTGTCATATCCGGAATGAGAGTTTGTCGGAGTAGTCGGAGACTCCGATGGATTGCCGGTGCCGTTGATCCGGGTCCAGACGGTCCACTTGTCGAACGTACCGTGGGCCATGTAGAAGATGTTTCCCTCTACGTTCCATTTACCGAAGGCTCGGTAGCCGCCGTTGAGGTTGGCGACGATCGCATCACCGCCGTATTTATATCCGAGGAAATCCTCGTTGTAGTAGGTAGAACCACCGGCGCCTGCCTGCTCGCGGACCGCAACGACATAGTTGATCCCGTACTGTCCTTTCTTCTGCGTCCTGATTTCCGTACCGCTTTGCAGGTCTCCGTCGCGCAGATAGAGGAACGGATCGGTGTAGGCTCCTTCCAGGTTCACATGCCACACCCCTTGGCCGGCATAGGCCTGGTAGGTGGTCCCCAGCATATAGCCCAAGGCACTGGGTTCGGCAGGAGCAGAACCTTCGCCAGGAACCGGTTCTCCGGGGAGAATCGACTCGTCGATCACCACCTGGCCGTAGATATTCAGCCCGTTGACTGGCGTTCCATCCACTTCCAGCGAAAGGATCGAGTTAGTCAGGCTTCTCGTGTAGTTGTTATGCCAGATCATCGCGGGACTGAGAGCGATCAGATCAAGACGGTTATCCTTGGACATGTACATCGCACCCTCGGTGAGGACAACGTTGAGTTTGTCGCGGAACATCCGCCACTCCAGCCGATGCCCCATGAACAGACTGATGCCGTTGATGTATTGGCTCTGGCCTTTTGCATTGGAACCGTCCTCAGGATTCACGCCGTGGATGTACACCCCGCTAGCGTCATTATTATCCTTGTAGTAATAATAATTCTGCGGATGGGGAAAGAACGAAGTGAGGAACGTGTACTTGAACGTCTTGGAGTATCCGCTGGCACGCAGGGCGTTGTGATAAGCAAGGTGGTCGCCGATGACGAAGTTGCCAGTGCGTCCAGGCCCCCAGCTTAGCTGTTCCCGCCCGACCTGCAGGCTCCAGGTATCGCCGCCGGCGGCAAGGAACGCCCGGTACGGGAAATTGAAATCGAACTCCTTCATGTCATTCGGCGGAACCAGCGGTAGGTTCGTTGCAAATGAGGTAGAACCGAAGGCGTTGCCGACAAGCGTATTGGAATTGCCGAGCGAGAACTCCGAATAGCCGTAGAAATTCGTTCCGATCCAAGCGTCAGAAAACAAGGTCAGGAACCGGTTCTGGTCGTTGAACCCACGGATCCAGTTTTCCCGGCCTTGGAACCATTCCGACGTGTCCGTATGATAATATCCTTCCACGGCCGTGGTCATGCCAAGACGGAAGGAACCGTAGCGGCTTGATTCTTCTAGCGCATCAGCGATCCAGTCATACGTCTCCTGCGCCTCCGCGGGGAGTGCAAAGCGATCCAAACGAGAGAGCATCATGGACAGCTCGCCGCCGGACCAAGGTCCGGTTGTGGAAGGCAAGGCATGCCCGCTGATGCGATACAGGGCGGTAATGCCCTGATAGAGTTCCGAATCGATCGGGTAGATTTTCTGGCGGTTCATGTCCGCTGCGAACAGAACGGACAAAGAAACCGCCAGAACCAGCAGAACAGCAAGCTTCCGTTTCATCATATCTTCTCCCACTATACATATTTCCCAACCATCAGAATGTAAGTATAGCATATAAACTCATACAGCAAACAGAAGATACACAAAGAAGCGGACTTCTTCATTCAATACGCTATTGTATCAACACATCGATGTTCTGCTCGACCATCGATGTCAGAGCGTCATCGCCGACCGTTTCCGGAAAATTGCGCCATACGACGAGCTTGCTGGAAGGACTTACCTCGGCAAGAGGACCAGCTACGGGATTGTGCACATTGTCGATGATGATGCCGTATGCGCCGGTCGCGGCATCGGCGATCTGAGCGGCGGTCGCCGGCGCAGAGCCGAATGTCGCCTTGATATCGAGACCGAGATCCTTCGCCAGCGGAACCTGCATGGCATGGACCATGGCGGGCACCTTGTCGAGCCCAAGACGAGATACCTCGGAACGGCCATGTTCGATAACGGAGGCGTATTCTGCCATTCGCTCAACATTTTTTGCCTGCGTCCCGGCCTTTTCGGCGATCAACGCCGTCTGAGCCCTCACGTTATCCAAGTTGTTTTCAGTCGTGATCCGAACCTGCTTCTCTTCAGGGAACTTGGCCGATTCCTTGATCGTGCTCATCATTCGTTCATAGCCCGCATAGACGAACAGATCCGCATTCATCAAATTGGCTATATCGCTCGCCTTGATTTCGTACTCCGGAGGATGCCGGAGCGATGCCGGAGCGATCGTCGTGACATCGTCCAGTCCTGCCAGTTCGGCGAATGCGGCCGTCCATGACGTCGATGCGACATACTGTTTCTCCGATGCGTTCTTAAGGGCGTCCTCCCGAGTTCCCGCCGCAAATAGCGGCAGAACGGCGCAGAGCAACGTTACACACACGATTGAAATGATTTTTTTACTTGACATATGATCTTCTCCTTGTTTGATACCATGAGATGATAGAGACAACGACAAACAGCAGAACGGCAAGGACGGAAATGGTCCCGCTTACCGGCAGATCCAAACCGACCGAGCAGATATAGCCGACCAGAGAAAGGAAGGAGCCGCAGATGATGCTTCGCACGAAGACTTGCTTCATGCTCGAAGCCTGCCGGGAGGCGATCAAAACCGGCAGGATCAACAATGCATCGATCAACAACGCCCCAAGCAGTTTCATGGCGACCGCGATCACGAGCGCGACAAGCGTCACCATGATCGTGCTGTGCAACCGGGCATCTATTCCAAGCGAACGGGCGATATCCCGATCGAAAAATAGCGTCGTGATCGTTCTGAAACGGATCGACACATATGCAAGGACCGCCACGGTCAGCGCCGCGAGCACCGCCAGATCGGAAGGAAGCAGTGCGAACGGACTGCCCCACATCAATTCCAGCGTATCCTTGGCAGGAACGTCGAAGACATGCATCAGCAACGAAGCCATGCCCATGGTGAATACCATCAGCGCGGCGCTCGCCATGCCCAGATCCACCTGCCTTCGTTCGGAAAGATATACCATGAGCAGGACGAGCATCAGGTTGAGGACTGTTACGACCGGCAGCAACGGCAAATCCATGGCCAGAGCAAGCGCTCCCCCAAGGATCACGCCATGCATCAGCATGTAGCGCATCGGAACGAGATTCATCCGCAGGACCATGACGCCTGTCGCAGGAAAAACCACGCCAGCGAACGCCATGGCGAACAGACCTCGGAAGATCGGCGGCAAGGAAAGCAGGAACAGTAGGTCAGCCATGATTCGCCTCCAAGGAATATTCCGGCCAACCCAAGGAGTCCACGAGGTTCTGGTCATGGGTCACAAGGATGAGCGTAGGCATTTCATCGACAGCAAGACTACGCAGGATCCCGACCAGCGTATCGCGGCTTTCCCGATCAAGGAATGTCGTGGGCTCGTCGAGCAGAAACAGCCCTGCATGCTGGCAAAGACATCGGGCGATCGAAACGCGTTGGCGCTCTCCTCCGCTGAGGGTGAAATAATTCCGATCCGCATACTCCCTGCAACCGGTACGACGCATCGAGACATCGAGCCGCCACGACCGTTCATCAGGAGAAAGATCGGCAGGCAATCCCATGGAAACGACCTCCTGTACCGACACAGGAAATTGCTGTTTTACATGATCTTGCTTGATATAGGCTATCGTTCCTGCTGGAACTTCCGGTTTCTGATTGGCCGAAGAAACGCTCGCCAACCGATCTCCGACCAAGATTCGGCCATAGCTGACCGGGTGTTGACCGAGGATGCATTTGAGTAGCGTAGATTTTCCGCATCCGTTTTCACCACGGACGATCAGACGTCCGCCACCCTCGACAAGAAAATCGGCATGGGAGAACACCGTACGTCCCCCATATCCTGAGCTGACATCGGAAACCTCCAGCGGCAACCCCTGCACCAGCTTGGCCCGCCGACGGAGGGTCGTATAGATTTCATCAAGCGACATGTCAGGGTTGAGGATTTCCTCCGTCCTGCAGGCGAGCCGATCGACCTTTCGATTCCATGTGATCGATATTCCATGGTTTTGGTAACATCGTAAGGCTAACTCACTAACAAGGTCGACATGGACTCGCGATATGTGCATTCTCGCCATCAGTGCGGCGGCGGCCAGTCCGGCGGCGGTATCGTGGACGGACAAGGTCTCCGCTTCCATACCGGCCTCCCGGAGAAACTGCTCAAGCTCGAACAATGGATGCAGCCATTTGCCGCCGCTCGAGAACACGAGTTCGTTTTTGCGGTATACGGCGAGCGATACACCATCGGGAAGCGGCCTCAGATAAAGGAAATCGGATTCATGCTGCTGCAAGTCGGATTGCATTTCCAATGGAAGCTCCTTGAGCATGTCAGGAAATCGGCGGAAACGAAAAGGCGCCGGATGGGCATCCCAGGACCATACTCATACTCCGGGATCAAGGCAAAAAAAAGCCATGAAATCCGGTATGGCGTTCTTCGCGTTTCATGCCGCCTTCATGGCAACGTTATGTATAATACGTATTGATTCTTAGCGTACTGCATGCCGGAATTCTTCCCGGCCACGGGCGTCTTCATGGCGCCATCGCAAAATATGATAGGCAAGTTGCGGAAAACTGTCAATGATCGACCTGCGGACATTGCCGGCAGATCTCCTCAATGGCTATGCGGATATACTCCGCATAGGAGAGATCCTGGACACCTGCTATGGTGATGTTGCATCGGTTGACGGGGATCAAAATCTTATGAGCCGGGCTCTGACCGACCGCAGCGGCCATGGCCGGCGTGATTTCCCCAAGGAGCGCGTCTGCGGCGAGAATGCCGACAGGACCGATGACGACATCGGCATGGCGACACGCCACTACGACAGGATTCTCCCCAGTCGCCACATGGTCGGCCCCTCCTTTGAGCATATTGGAGGTGGCGAGGCTGTTGGTTCCGATCGCCGTGATTTCATGCCCGGTAAGGCGACTTTTCAATTGTTCCACGATGCTCTTGCCAAGGCTGCCGCCTTGTCCGTCGATTACGACTATGTTCATATCACTATCCTCGCATCGCAAAGTGTACCATGACTTGAGGATGAAACGCTATCATTCAGAGAACAGTTCTCAGCCAAGAAACCCGATATCGCCGACAACATGGAGACAGGTCCATATCGCTACGGTATTCCTTGCCTCGCAAGAAAACGAAACCGGCCGCACGGAAGCAAAGCTTCATGCGACCGGATCATGTATTGCGCGAGGAATTATCGATTTTTCAACAACTCATAGAGAGCGCTCAAGGTCTTCTCGATCGACTCCAGCTTCTCCGCCATCTTGGCGGTATTGTGCCCGACGACCTCCTGCTTCTCCTTCATTCCATCCAGTTCGACCATCAATTTCTCAAATTCTTTTTCCATACAGTCTCCTTTCCGCCGGATATGGAATTCAACGGCAACCCGACAGGTCGATGCCTTTCCTCTTGTATAAATATACTCATAGATGGCTCAATCCGCCACTGTTTTCGTGTCAGGCTATCCCTCGTCGAAGTGCGGTCGAAACATTCCGGATACGAAGAGCCTCATGTGTACATACAACGAATTTTGATGTATTCATAAATGCTCATATAATAAAATTGCAAATTCACTCATTTTTCATTACGGTTTTTTAGCTATTCAAATTTTCGTTTTCATATTGACAATTCTTGACAGCCCATTACAATGATACACGCCGATGATAAGCATCACAGACCGCTGTCCTTCGGACAGAAGCTAAGCGGCTAGTCACACGGTAGAGACAGGCGAGAATATCGCGATGCGATCCGATCGCGGTTCTTCCGCCCCCTATACGGTATCCGACGCCTCAGGGCTTCGGAGAACTGCTGATTTGGAGGACACTCTGTGTATGCATTCTGCGTAAACGGAAAACAGATTCAGACCGAGCAGGACAAGAAACTTCTTCGTTTTCTTCGTGATGATTTGAAGCTGGTCGGTACAAAGGACGGTTGTAGCGAAGGAGCCTGCGGCACCTGCACCGTCATCATCGATGGAAAAGCGACGAAAGCCTGCGTTCCTTCCCTTTCACGTCTCGACGGGAAGTCGGTCGTGACCATCGAAGGCCTTTCCCCAAGAGAACAGGAAGTATATGTCTATTGCTTCGCCGAAGCCGGCGCCGTGCAATGCGGATATTGCACTCCGGGCATGGTCATGGCGGCGAAGGCGTTGCTCGATGTCAATCCCGATCCTACCCCGGAAGAGGTCAAGAAAGCACTGAGGGGCAACATCTGCCGTTGTACCGGCTATGTCAAGATCGAAGAAGCGATTCTGATGGCCGCCAGATACTTTCGCAAGAATCTTCCCGTCCCTACGCTGGAGGATGAGCCTCACTTGTCCAGGCGGTTCAAGCGGATCGATGTCGCGGAGAAAGTGCTGGGAACCGGCGAATTCGTCGATGATATCGTCCTTCCGGGGATGATTTATGCAAAAGCGTTTCGCACAGCCTATCCCAGAGCCAGGATCGTCGCATTGGATACGTCCAAGGCGAAAGCGCATCCCGACTGCGTGGCGGTCCTGACCGCGGCGGATGTTCCTGAGAACAAGCTCGGTCACATGGTCCATGACTGGGATGTGATGATTCCTGTCGGTTCGATCACCCGTTATGTGGGAGATGCCCTTGCCGTGGTAGCGACCCGGACCAAGGAAATGCTGGACGAGGTCTGTTCCTTGATCGATGTGGAATACGAAGTCCTATCTCCGGTGACTTCCCCTGCCCAGGCGCTTGCGCCGGGGGCTCCGCTACTTCACGAAAACGGCAACGTCATGAGCCAGGAACACATCGTCCGGGGAGATGCTGATCATGCGCTCGCGCAAAGCGCCCATGTCGTCACTCGCCATTTCAGCACGCCGTTCACCGAGCATGCGTTCATGGAACCGGAATGTTCAATCGCGATGCCCGATGGTTCCGACGGGGTCAAGCTCTTTACCGCAAGTCAATCGATCTATGATGAACAGCACGAGATCGCCAGAATGCTCAAGCTCCCGCTTGAGAAGGTGCGTTGCATGAGCAAGCTCGTCGGCGGTGGTTTCGGAGGCAAGGAGGACATGAGCGTCCAGCATCATGCGGCGCTGGTGGCATGGGTTACGAAGCTCCCTGTCAAGGTCAGGCTGTCACGTCAGGAGAGCTTGATGGTACACCCCAAGCGGCATCCGATGGAGATGGATTTCACCGTCGGCTGCGATGCCGAAGGACGGCTGACCGGCATGAAGGCGACGCTGATCGCAGATACCGGAGCCTATGCGTCCCTCGGAGGTCCGGTCCTCCAGCGGGCTTGCACCCATGCCGCGGGTCCGTACGATTACCAGAATATCGATATCCTGGGCAAGGCGGTATATACGAACAACGTACCTGCGGGGGCGTTCCGCGGGTTCGGCGTAACGCAGAGTTGCTTCGGTTTGGAATGCTGCCTCAATCTCCTTGCGGAGCAGGTAGGTCTCGATCCATGGCAGTTCCGTCGTCTGAACGCGATCAAGCCGGGAGAAGTTCTGCCGAACGGTCAGATTTCGGGCCCAGACACGGGAATCATCGAGTGTCTTGAAGCTGTCAAGGATGCCTACTATTCGTCTCCGCGGGCGGGCATCGCATGCGCCCTGAAGAACAGCGGCGTCGGTGTCGGGTGTCCTGATGCAGGACGTTGCATCCTTTCCATAGAACAGGGGGTCGTCCATGTCAGGACCTCCGCCGCATGCATGGGCCAGGGGGTAGCGACGATGTGTGTCCAGATGGTCGGCCAGACATGCGGTATTCCCGCATCTCAGATCGTCGTGGAACGACCGGATACCGCACGGACGCCCGATGCAGGGACCAGTACTGCCAGCAGGCAGACTGCGTTCACCGGCGAGGCGGTCCGTCGGGCGGCCACGGATATGAGGGTTGCGCTTGACGAAGCCGGTGGCGCTCTTGAATCGCTTGAGGGTCAAGAGTTCTTCGGCGAGTTCCTCGTCGAAACCGATCCGATCAATTCCACGAAACCGAATCCGGTCAGTCATCTCGCCTATAGTTATTCGGCCCAGGTCATCATTCTTGACGAGGCGGGTAAAGTCGAGAAAGTGGTAGCGGCTTGCGATGTCGGGACGGTAGTCAACATCCAGGCTGTCCAAGGGCAGATAGAGGGAGGCGTCGTCATGGGGCTCGGGTATGCCTTGACCGAGGATTTTCCTACGGTGGATGGCTATCCGAAGGTGAAATATGGTACGCTCGGGTTGCTTCGTTCCACGGACTGTCCGCCGATCGATGTTCTGCTGGTCCAGGGTCCCAGACCGGGCAAGCAGGCGTATGGGGCGAAGGGAGTCGGAGAACTGTGCACGATCCCGACTGCTCCGGCATGCCAGAACGCTTATTATCGCTTCGACGGTACGTTCCGCACGAAATTGCCGATGGAGCACACCTCTTACAAAAAATGAGGGTTAGTGCAGGGTTATTGCAGGATTGTTGTTGGGCGAGAGGGATCGTCCAAGGGGCGGCTCATCACTCGGGGGGAGCGTCCAGGGTCCAGGGGCACGAATGGGTCATGGTGGTATAGGTGCTCGGTGGCATAAGTGTGCAGTAGGCGCCTCCAGAGGCACAATGGGGTCGCTGCAGGATATCGCGGACAGTGCGTCAGGACGAGTAGCCACCGGTTAAGATCATGCGATTTCCACCGGTGACGTACCTACTACAATCACCCTACAATCACCCTACAATCACCCTACAATCACCCTACAATCACCCTACAATCACCCTACAATCACCCTACACCGACAAGGAGATCGATCCGTTGGAGCTGGTCCTCGGTGAAGGGATTCTCTGACTCGATCGCCTTGAGATTCGTCTCCAGTTGGGACACTGAACTCGCTCCGATCAGGACGCTGGAGACCCGCTTGTCCTTCAACAGCCAGTTGATCGCCATTTCTGACAGCGTTTCCCCCCGTTCCTTGGCGATATCGTTCAACGCATTGAGCTTGGAAACCATCTCCAGCGTGATCTTCTCCGCCTTGAGGAACTGATTGCGAGAAGCCCGAGAGCCAGACGGAATCGTACCATCGAGATATCGGTCGGTCAACAACCCCTGGGCGAGCGGAGAAAAGCAAATGCATCCCACGCCCTCGAAGGCAATCGCATCGAGCAACCGTTCGTGTTCGACCCAACGGTCAAGCAACGAATAGCGCACCTGATCCAGCACGCACGGACATCCCATATTCCGAAGCAGCAACGCCGCCTCCACAGCATCCTTGGGATGATAATTGGAAATTCCCACGTACAACGCCTTACCCTGTCGGACGATATCGGCAAGCGCCTGCATCGTCTCTTCAAGCGGAGTATTGGGATCGGGGCGATGATGATAGAAAATATCCACATAGTCCAATCCCATCCGCTTCAAGCTCTGGTCGCAACTTGCCATCAAATATTTCCGGGATCCCCAGTCTCCGTACGGACCGGGCCACATCGTATATCCCGCCTTTGTGGAAATGACCAATTCATCGCGATACGGCTTGAACTCGTTGGCGAGAATGCCTCCGAACCGAATCTCGGCGGCACCGGGTGCCGGACCATAGTTATTGGCGAGATCGAAATGTGTGATCCCCCGATCGAACGCCGTACAGAGGATATTCCGAGCCACGGCAGGATCGGCGCCATCGCCGAAGTTGTGCCACAGCCCCAGAGAAAGTTCGGGGAGCTTTAATCCGCTCCCTCCGCAGTTGCGATAGCGCATATGCTCATATCGACCTACATGCGCCTGGTAGACCATCGTACCTCCATCCATCGTCGCACCTCCTTGCGGAACGTCATCATATCTCATTGTACAGCGAAGCATGTATGGCAAGCAATGACTGATTTGTGATATGCTCTTGCCATGGATCAGACACATGAAACAGCGGGGAATGCATCGGTCGCGATGCTTTTTGACCTCCTTGCGATCGATTCGCCGTCAGGCAAGGAAGCCGTCATCGCCGAGTTTCTGGAGGAAAACCTTCGCACCCTTGGATTCGCACTCGAACGTGATGACATCGGAAATATCTATGCAAAACTGGCGGGAACAGCCGGTAGGACAGCGGAACCCATGATCATGTTCAACTGCCATATGGATACAGTCCCGTCAGCGGTACAAGTGCGCCCTGTAGTAGCGGAAACGAGGCTCCGAACGGACGGTACCTCCGCCCTTGGGGCGGATGACAAAGCAGGGATCGCCGCGGTATTGTCGGCCTTGCGGACGATCATCGCCACCAGCATGTCCCATCCGCCTCTGTTGGTCCTATTCACGGTCAGTGAAGAAACCGGGCTTTGGGGAGCTCGCCACGCATCACTCACGAAACTGCGGGAGGTAGCCTATGGCTATACGCTGGATGCAAGCGGCCCCGTGGGGACAGTCATTGTCAGAGCGCCGAGCAAATATGTCGTGACTGCGACTTTCCATGGCAGGGCTGCTCATGCTGGCTTTGTGCCAGAACGAGGCATCAGCGCCATTTCGATGGCCTGTAGAGCAGTAGATCGCATGAAATTATTACGTATCGATGAAGAAACGACCGCCAATGTCGGATCGATCCATGGAGGAACAAGCACCAATATCGTCTGTGACACCGCAACAGTCGTCATGGAGACACGAAGCCTGCTCGAAGAAAAAGTGGAAGCACAAGCGGAGCATTTGCGGCAATGTTGTCTCGAAGCGGCGACAGAATTCGGAGGAACGTGCGAAGCGACGATCGAACGACTTTACTTCCACTATGCACTAGCGGAGACGGAACCGCCGATCCAGGCCGTGCGGACGGCATGCGAAAAACTGGGGATCCCGTTCGTAACGAAACCGACGACAGGAGGGAGCGATGCAAATGTCTTCAATCGCGCAGGCATTCCGGTCGCGGTGCTGAGCGCAGGATACAGGAACGCCCACAGCGTCGACGAGTCCCTGGATCTGGAACAATTGAAACGTCTGGCGGCCTTGACGCTCGATCTCGCCACAGCCGGGCCGCGCAGCAATCATCATCCGAAATCCAATTGAGAAAGAGGGAATATCCATGAGCATCCAACACATTTCAGTCATCGGCGCGGGAGCCGTAGGCGCACTATATGCATTCCGCATCCAGGAGGCGCTGGGAGCGGGAAGCGTCCGTCTGATCGCCGATCGAACGCGTAAGGAACGATACGACAAAGCAGGATTCTACCTCAACGACACGCACGTGTGGTTTCCCATCGTTACGCCGCAAGAGCAAGTCGAACCCGCGGACCTGATCATCATGGCGACGAAAAATATGCAACTCGAGGAAGCGATCGTCTCCATCTCCCGCCATGTAGGGCCGAATACGATGATCCTGTCTCTGCTCAACGGCATCGAAAGCGAATATCGGATAGCCGAAGTCTATGGCGAGGAACATGTGCTATGGGGGTTCGTCACCCGACTCAACTCGGTCCATGAAGGAAACAGAATCACATTCGTCGAGGACGGCATCATCATATTCGGCGAGAAAGACAATACGAGAACTCCTCGCATTGAGATGCTGGAAGCTCTGTTCGAGCAGGCAGGGATCGCATGCAAGATTTCTCAGGATATTCATCATGAAATGTGGTGGAAGTTCATGCTCAATACTGGATACAACACGCTGTCGGCGGTCTGCAGGGCGACATACGGGGACTGCAACACGATTCCTTCGTTCAAGGTCTGCGTGGCGATGGTGTTCGACGAGGTGGTCAAGGTGGCTTCCGCAGAGCAGGTCCATTTCACACAGGAAGACATCGACAGAATCTATGCGACGCTGGCGCCACTGGGTGCGGAGGGAAAGACCTCGATGCTCCAGGATATGGAAGCGGGCAGACAGACGGAGAACAACTGGTTCTGCGGTACGGTATCAAGATTAGGACGGAAACACGGCATCCCTACTCCGATCAATGACTTTCTGGGCAATCTGACGGAAGCAAGCGAAACGGTGCAGATCAGACGCCGTCAGGGCAAGTGAAACAGGATCTGACCACCGGAACGCCATGGAAAGTCCTACTGGCGTACTCCTTGCCGGTAGTCGGCGGGAATATCTTCCAGTTGTTCTATACACTGGCGGATTCCGTCATTGTCGGACAAACGCTCGGCGCACAGGCCCTAGCCGCGGTAGGGACTTCGGGAGTCATCAGCTACTTCTTCCTCTGTTTCATCCAAGGGTGCACCAGCGGCTTCAGCATCCTCATCGGCCAAGCCTTCGGAGCCCATGAACAGGAAACGGTCAAACGCAACATCGCCGCATCCTTCGTGCTATCCGCTATCCTCAGCCTATGCATCACGGTAGCCACCTGCGCATTCTGTTCCTCGTTACTGCGATTGATGAACACTCCTCAGGATATTTTCCAAGAGGCCTATGACTACCTGTTCGTCATTTTTCTCGGTACCGGAGCTACGATGTTCTACAACATGATCGCAAATATGCTGAGGGCTTTGGGAGACAGCAGGACGCCATTGTATTTCCTCGTCTTTTCTTCCCTGCTCAACATCATCCTCGATTTGGTATTCATCCTCGTCTTCGGATGGGGCGTGGCGGGAGCGGCATGGGCCACGATCCTTTCGCAGCTTTTCGCGACGATCCTTTGCTATGCATATTCATTGCGCAACTTCCCGGAGATGCGGGTCGAGGCCTCGTTCTGGAAATGGGATGGTCATCGATACTGGACGTTGTTCAAGCTTGGGTTCCCGATGGGATTTCAGCTTTCGATCATGAGTATCGGCCAGATGGCGATGCAAGCGGCCGTCAACTTGCTCGGTACGACGGCGGCCACCGGCTATACCGCAGCGAACAAGGTGAACCAGATCGCCGTTCTCGTCAACAACGGTATCGGCGTGGCGATTTCCGGGTATGTCGCCCAGAACTACGGCGCAAAGCGACTGGACCGGGTCAAACGAGGAGTCTGGGCATGCTTTCTCATGGCGGTTGTCGCCAATCTGGCGATCGTCGGCTTCATCTTCGTCCTACAGGACCAGATCGTAACGATCTTCATTTCCGATCCGACGACGGAAATCGTCGGCTATGCGAAGGATTTCTTCCGTATCGTCGTCCCGTTCTATGCTATGCTCGGAGGTCTGCAAACCTTTCGATCCGCAACGCAAGGACTGGGAAGCGTCGCAGGACCGTTCGTCAGTTCCGTGGTACAGCTTGCGGCAAGGATCGTCGGTTCATTCCTACTTGGAGCGATTTGGGGCTATCGCGGTATCTGCTTTGCATCTCCCATGGCATGGATCAGCGCGGTCGTCGTTCTGGTGCCGATTTATCTGACGACGATGAAACGCGCCGGCAGGGAACTCGGCGCAACCGCCGGATAGGAATCAGAGATCAGACCGGACTCCGATCATACTGGGAGGATCCTGGAAGCAGCTCCGTCGGAAGGGCGTTCAGCTGCCTGTCTTCTTGTCGATGCCGGAAAGTTCCGTAAGAGCGTCCTGTCGAGCTTGCAGGAGCAGATCGACGAGCTTGTCCTCGATCCGTTTGTCGCGATTCGCGGCTTTGCTTCTGAATTCCGCCTCCGTCGTCGGTACATGGTGGGCCATGTCGACGAGTATCCGCTTGTCGAGGATTCTCACGGCGGGGACATTGCGTTGACGAGCCAGCGTATCGCGGGCAATGAAGAAATGCTTGAGGTACACCTGCTGTTCACGAGAGAGGAACTTCCAGTTGCAGACTTTGGTCCAGCCGGGCTTGTCCGGTCCTTTGGGAAGGGCTACGACTTTCATCGCCGAGGCCACTACTTTCTCCAGTTTGGTTCCTTTGATCTCCGCCTCGAGATGTTCCTTGACATCGAACAGATATTCGACGTCGGACAGCGCATAGAGGATCTGATCCTCCTTCAACGGGCGGACCAGCCAGTTGGTCATCTGATTCTTTTTCTTCGCATTCTTTGAAGAGGTTCCGTCCTGTCGCTTCCGGCCGTTCCGATCCTCAAGGCATCGATCGATGAGGCCGGTGAGGTTCCCGGAGAACCCCAAGGCGAGAGCGGGGACGCGCACGTCATAGACGGCGGCGAGCTTGATGCCGAATTCCTTGCGCACCAACGCCGAATCGCTGGCGCAATCGAACATCAGCTTGATGATGTCGGGAGCCTCCAGCAACCGTTTCAAGGCCTCTTCGGAGATCTTGAACGGGTCGATCAGATAGAAATTGTTCCGATCATAGATCTGGATCAGGCATAGATGTTCTCCGTAGATATGGAGGTTGAACTCCCCTTCGAAGTCCATGGCGATTTCATCGACACCCTGTTCCCGCCATGATGCGAGCAGGGAGTCCAGCGCAGTGTCGCTGTCAATGATCGTGTAGTCGTACATGGACCAAGACTAACAGAAACTGGGGGCGCGGGACAAGAGATTCGTTTCAACAGATACAGTCTCATGGATTATCTGTGGGATCGCAAATAACGGGGTTCAGAGCTTCCAGCATGTGCGAAAACAGCGGCTACCAATCATCTCCACGACGATGCAGCTGAAAAATCAGAAATCCAATGATGCTGTTCTTTCACCACGGGTTTCTGATCCGACGCTGTTTTGATCGACCTTTCATTGTCCTGTTCCGGACAAAGTTCCAATATGGCGAGCCTCACTGCAGTTGGAAGCAGATAGAACTCATCGGTATGATAGAATCGTCTGAGGATATCCCGTGCCACTCGACGTCGTTCCGCCCCGAGCTTCCGTCCCGGTCGTCGAACGATTTTCTTCTCTTTCATTTCCATACGTTCCTCCTCCTGTGGATAACAATGACCTGTCTCAGACAGATATGCAGTCGCATGGCCCCCGATAGGTGTCCATACCTCGCCGTTCAACGCCCAAAGGGTTTGAACGCCCCATAGAACGCACCGAACACCACAAGAATCGGGGATAAAAGAATCGACATCGCCACAAGAGAGGCAATTCCCCAAGGGGTACAGGTCAGTTTTTCCAGCCAGGCAGGGATTTCGTCGTGCATCTCTACCTGCGGTTCGGACAGATCCATGCCGATGAACCCTTCCTGCGGTTCGGAGAGATTCCATCCCTTCCGACACGTTCCGTCCATAGCTACTATCGAAGCCATACCATCATCCTCCTTGTCACAGGCATCCTTGAATGCCTTGTACGACTTCACTATCGCACACCAACCATGACATATGATGTCATAGTAAATAAAAATTCGGCGTGCGATGCTGTGGAACGCTTCGCGCCTTCCTCTAGAAATCGCCGACGGACAATCCTCCTGAACGGAGCATGGCGGAGATCTCTGCATCGGAACGGACAATCGGACAATGAGGAAACACTGCGAAACGGAGAAATGAGAACAGGAAACGAAGCCAGGATGAGATCAGGAATCGGCGGAGATGGGAACCGCCAAGCGGGACATCGCCGCCACTTGACTCCGCCACTGCTCTACGAATTCGGAAGGAGCGACCGGAACGGCGGAAGAACCGAACGAAAGAACTTTTCCGAGGATCTCGGCTAGGTTGGTCACCGGAAGGCTGATCGTCATTTCCGGCTTTCCGTCGGCGTTGAGCGAAATCGGAGACATCCGCTGGTCCTGATGCCATATCTGGGTACGGACGGTATGGACTACCTCTCCGACGATTCTGATCGTCACTTCCGTCGCAGCCCCACCCATGAAGATGCCGAACCCGCTGTTGATATACTGCGACAGCGCATCATCCGAACAACGACGCTCCATCGGCGTATCGGTCAAGCGAATCGACAGGACCCGCGACAGGTGGAAGTTCCGCAGCCCGTCGTGCAACAGATCCCAGGCGACGACATACCACCGTCCGGAATAGCTGACCAGACGAAGCGGTTCGATTTCGCGACACGAGACAACTCCCTTTGCGTTGCGGTACTCCATCGTCAGACGACGGTTCCGTTCCATGGCGGTACAAAATGCTCCGAAAACCTTGTAGTCAGGTAGATCGATCACCGGTGCGGAGAAAACGATCTTGTCCAGCAAGGAACGATATTCCCGGGAAATCCCCAGATCGAGATGCTTCTGGACCATGTCGCTCATCATCGGCATCAGCCCCTGGGTACGGGCAAGTCCGCGGAATACGGCATTGAACACGAGCATTCGTTCGTCTGCGTTCTGGAATTCTTCGAATCGTCCGATATAGACATACCCTCTCCGAGTCCTGTCATATTCAAGCGGAGCGCCAAGCCGGTCACGGAGATATTCGATATCCCGCTTGACCTGCCGGTCGCAGACCTGGAACTCGTCCGCGATATCGCTGGAACGGACATATCCATGCCTACGAATTTGTCTATCAATGAAAAAAATACGTTCTGTCTGACTCATAGCGTCATTATAATCCGATCTTTTTGACAAAAGAACCCATATTGTACGAATCGATATACATTGCCTCTTTCTTTTTCTGACAAAATTGAGTAAAATGTCAATGAGGGTAGAGAGATGGATGGAGGAATATCGTTTCCCATTTCGTATGTCTCTGTCATAGCAGTAACCATTGCGAGCCAGATTTTTGCATCGTACATCGTGGACAGGCTATCCTATGAGCAACTGAACGGCTGGCGCAACCGGCTGAAACCCATGGACTGGGAACGGGATGGCGCAGTCTATCAACGGTGGTTCCGGATCAAGGCATGGAAGCAGCTCATTCCCGATGCCGGCGCCACATCCCCGTATCGGTTCAGAAAGAAATATCTGAAGAGCACCGACGATGAATATCTGCAACAATTTGTCCTCGAATCGGTCCGAGCCGAACTGACCCATGAACTGACGCTTCTGTTCGCCATCCCCATCATCCTCGTAGCGCCTATCAAAATAGCGAAATGGCTGATTCTTTATTCGTTGATCATGAACATTCCCTGCGCGATGATACAACGCTACAACCGCCCGCGGTTCGAACGAATTCTCGATGGAACGACAAAAGAGGATGGTGCCGCCGGAGAATCTGCCTCGATTTCCGCCCAGGAGCTAGAGCGGCATGCGCAAGCCGCCGCTCAGGAAGCATATCAGGAAAAACCGAAGCATAGATTGTTCCGTTGAGGACACTTCCGGAGCGGCCATCGAAGCCAGTACGATATCGCAGAACGAAAGACATCCCCACTTATTACGACAATCACCAGAAAGAAACCAAGCAACATATCCATGGCCTAGAGATCGAGAATCGTCTTGTCCCCGTGGATAGCCGACCAGTTCATCCGGAAATCGGCCACGGCTTTTGTAATCGAAGGCATCTGCAATCCGGTCTTCAGCAGATCGCAAGGAACGGTGCAGCAACTTGCACCATTCGCATAGGCGGTGGTGATTTCGGAGATATTCTTGAAACTGGCGGCCAATATCTGACAATTGCCGGGATTCGCCCATAGCAAGCCGGACAGCTCCTTGATGACTTTCGCAGCATCTATGTCGATATTGAGCATCCGGTTATAGTAGACCGCGATATATCTGGCGCCGGAAAGCATCGCCATGATTCCCTGCAACGACGTATAGATGGCGGTCGCGGTAATGTTCACGCCCTCCTCGACAAGTGACTTGATGGCTCGCAATCCGTCTTCGGTCACAGGAATCTTGATGAATGTCGCTTCGCCGAGCACGGAACGGATCTTTTCAGCCTCTTGGATGATGTCCTTCCAGTTCTCGCTGACAACCTGGACATGAAGACTCCGTTCTTCGCCGATCAATGCCCGGATCTTTTTCAGCTGCTGGAAGAAATCCACGTTTCCCTCCGCCTTGAGAATCGACGGATTAGTTGTCACTCCGCTGACGGGATAGATTTCCAAACATTTCTGGATATCCTTGATATTGGCCGTATCGAGCATGAGTTCCATATGCTACTCCCTCTTTTATGCTTCTCTATTTGATGACGGATGATGATCTCTCCCCCGTCTTCCCATACCCTGACATTCTGCCACAGCCGGGATTTTTCCTCAAGCATCCTCCGAATCTTGCGGCAGATAATCCTGTCCGGAACGTCGCCATCGCCCCGGTGTCATCGAATATGTTTCGCGGAACTGTATGTAGAACCGCTGCAATGAGGAGAAGCCGCATTCCATCGCTATTCGCTCAACGGTCAAGTCGGTCGTACGAAGCAGCCTGCAGGCCGCCCTCAGCCGTTCCTGATGAAGTTCCTCCAGTACGGTGCGCCCTCGGGAGGCACGGAACCGCTGTTCGAGCGAGCGACGGGAAACGGGCAGTCGCTTGACCAGATCGGAGACATTCAAGCCGGTACAGGCATCGCGCCGAATCATCCTGACCGTTTGCGCCACCACAGAATCAGCGTCGAGGATCGCCGCGGTACTTTCCCGTTCAACAACGTCACCAGGAGCGATCCGGCGGACGCTCACGGAAGAGCTCCGTTCTCCATTTGATTCCCGGAGCAGCCGATCGAGCAAGAGAGCCGCTTCGTATCCGATCCGTTCGCAATTGAGCTTGACGCTGGACAGCGACGGCGTTGCGAGTTCGCACAGCAGTTCCTCATCGTCGACACCGAGGATGGAAAGCTCATCGGGCACGACGATACCCAGCCGGCCCGCCTCCAGATTAACTTTCATGGCCACCAGATCACTGCCGCAGAACAGGATCGTCGGTCGCGGAAGCTGAAGCAACCAGCGTCTCAGCTCCGCAGAAGCGTCATACAGTCGTTCCCACCACTTCAACGAACGTTCGAACCGAGGGATGCGCCCAGAAGACCGACCGATAGCCCCGCAGAATCCGACCAGCCGCTCCCTCGCCCAATGCACGTTCTCCACACCACACCACGCATAGGAATCGCAACCTAGATTCCGTAAATACTCTCCAGCCCTGACACCTGTCGCATAGTCATCGTTACGAACCGTATCGAAGATCCGGTCCGTACAGGCGCCGGCGATATCGACGATCGGGACCTCAAGCATACGGAGCTGTCGGGCGTCTTCGTCTCCCTCGATGCGAGCGATCAAAGCGTCGCACTGCCGCGTCCCGCTACCTTCCAACGGGAGAAACCAAGGTCCGGTCCCCCTCAGTTCCCAGTCGGTTCGCGTCCGTGCGAAACGGATCACGCCTCGAGCCACCGCCATATCATAGCTATCCCGCAGACGGAGCTGCAATCCGATATGCAGCATCCGCTTTCCATCCTGATGTTCCTTCATGTCGGAATCATATCATGTTCTGCGCAAAACAACAGTATATACACGCATTTCAAGCATTGTGTTTTTTCATCAGGACGCTACCGTTAGTCCATGGAGGAACGACGATGAACGTACCTTTCAAGACTGTTCCTGCCACCGGCGCCAAGATTCCCGCCATCGGATTCGGCACGTTCGGCAGCGACCATATCAGCAACGACCAGATGGCTCAGGCGGTCGTCCTAGCCCTCAAGGCGGGATATCGGCATATCGACTGCGCGCAAGTGTATGGGAACGAACGTCAAATCGGCGCAGTGCTGGGCGACGCCATGGCAGGGAGGATCGAAGGACTCGGCCCGATCGCCCGTGAAGACCTTTGGATCACCGGCAAGCTGTGGAACGACAAACATGCGAAGGTGGATGTCGGCCCGGCTTTTCGAGAGTCGTTGCAGGACCTCGGGCTCGACTACCTCGATCTATATCTGGTGCATTGGCCGTTTCCCAATTACCATCCGCCAAAATGCGATGTCGATGCCCGCAGTCCCAACGCACGCCCATACATCCATGAAGAATTCATGGAAACATGGCGGGAATTGGAGAAACTGGTCGATGCAGGTCTCGTCCGGCATATCGGCACGAGCAACATAACACGAGCAAAACTCGACCTGTTGCTCCGCGATTGCCGAATCCGGCCGGCAGTCCAGGAAATGGAGCTCCATCCGCACTTCCAACAGCAGGAATTCGTCCGTTATGTGCAGGATCAGGACATCGTTGTCATAGGCTACTGTCCTCTCGGCTCCCCCAACCGACCCGAACGTGACCGTGTTCCGACCGATACCGTCGATATGGAAGACCCGGTGGTCATGGAAATCGCACAGGCTCATGGGTGCCATCCTGCGGCGGTCTGTCTCAAATGGGCGGCGGCCAACGGACATATCCCCATCCCGCTATCGACGAAGGAACGGAACATCGTCTCGAATCTGGCGGCCGTCTGCGAAGACCCTCTGACCGACGACGAATATCTCCGGTTGCGGAAAATCGACAGAAACTGTCGACTGATCAAGGGGCAGGTGTTTCTCTGGGAGGAAGCCGGAGGATGGGAGGATCTGTGGGATCTGGATGGAACGATTCCATGCCCGCCTCGATACGTACGAAAATAGAAACAGGAGGAGTTGATGATGAAAGGAACGATGATGGGGGCGACACTTCCCGGAAACAGTACCGTCGCATTCAAGCAATATGCCATTCCGACCCCCGGACATGGACAGGTGCTGGTCAAAACGAAAGCGACGACCATCTGCGGAAGCGATATCCGGTGCATCTACCGCGAACACCTCGGCAAGGGACCGGAGGGATATCAAGGCGTGATCGCCGGTCATGAACCATGCGGGATCATCATCGAAGAGGGCCCCGGTCTACGGCGATTCAAGAAAGACGACCGGGTGATCGTCTATCACATCAGCGGATGCGGCGTCTGCCACGACTGCCGGCAAGGGTTCATGATTTCCTGCTCAAGTCCGCTTCGGGCCGCCTACGGATGGCAACGGGACGGAGGCATGGCCGAATACATGCTCTGCGACGAGAAGGATCTGGTCGCACTACCAGACGAATTGACCTATACCGATGGGGCGCAGGTCGCCTGCGGGTTCGGTACGGTGTACGAAGCGATCGAGAAAATCGGAGTCTCCGGCGACGATGCTGTTCTTGTCACTGGACTCGGACCGGTCGGGCTTGCGGCGCTGATGCTGTGCAGGGCGATGGGGGCCAACAAGCTCATCGGCATCGAAATGCAGCCCGCCCGCATCGAGTTGGCAAAGGAACTGGGGCTTGTCGATCATGTGTTCACTCCGTCCGAAGAAAATGTACGCCAGGTCAGAGAAGTAACCGGCGGACATGGCGTGGAAAAGGCGATCGATTGTTCAGCCAGCGACTCCGGCCGCGCTACAGCAATCCGCGCGACACGACAGTGGGGAAAAATCGCATTTGTCGGCGAAGGAGGAACGGTCCATTTCAATCCGAGCCCCGACATGCTCCATGACCAGAAGACGATTTACGGTAGCTGGGTGACGAGTATCTGGCGGATGGAGGATCTGGTCGAACGTCTGGTACGTTGGAACATCCACCCCGAGGATCTGGTCACCCACCGCTTTCCGCTGGAGAAAGCCGACGAAGCCTATGCCCTCATGGCCAGCGGCGCTTGTGGCAAAGTGGCTGTCTGTTTCGATGAAGAACTCAAGTCCAAGAAGGATCACCGACCGTGACCAGAGAACTCAGTGTCACCTCTCGCTTCGGGGACTGAATATCAGGAACGGGGGCTCCGCAATCATGCGTCCCCCAACCCTGACACCACCAAGCACCAAGCGCATAGAGCATGCCACGGAAACGGATGACGGAATACCACGGTCACGCGCACCTCTTGCGCACCTCTTGCGCACATCACGGCACATCACGGCACATCACGGCACATCACGGCACATCACGGCACATCACGCGCACCCCCGCGCAATGACCCTACCATGACCCTTACCATGACCCTTCCCGCTCGGCTCAACTGAAAACACAGTCGAGACGAGGAATGTCCTCGAGGACCTCGACCGCGGCCTGCTGGCGATCATCGGTCAGGAGACCACCGTTGGCGGTCATTACCTTGATCGTCGGAGGAATGACGATTTTCTTCGGAAAGTCGGAACGATCGCCCCCAAGACGCTTGATGAGCAACTGGGCGGCAGCCTCGCCCATTTTCTCCAACGGCTGGGCGACCGCATAGTGGCAGAACCGCAAAAGCGGTGCATAGTGCAGATAGTCGAACGCACCGAACACGATCCGTCGCTTTGTCTCGGCGTCCGCAAACTCATACAAATAGCTACTTGCGCCCACATGGACCATATCGTTGACGATGAAGAACGTATCCGGACGATCCTCATGCTCAAGCACTTTGCGCATGACCCCGTGGCCGGTCTGCTGGGACATGCCGTCCATCATGACGAACTCCTTCTCCACCGGCAAACCATAGGCATGCATTGCGCTCAGAAACCCGTGAAGACGCTCGGTAGCCGTATGGACATGCAGATCTCCCCCAAGGAAACCGATGCGTTTGTGCCCTTCCCGAATCAGAGATGTCGTGACCTCGTAGGCGCCTTTCTTGTTATCCGTCAGAACCAGATCAACATCCAGACCGGGAATCTGCCGGTCGATCATCACCAAAGGAGTGGTCTCGAACGCCTTGCCGATGAAGTGATCCCCAGTATCTCCGGTTGGAATGACGACCAGCGCATCGACGTTTCGCTCAAGCAACAGACGAAGCCGCCGCTTCTCCTCCTCGACCGAATTCTGCGAAGAACAGAACAACATCGCATAGCCCAACGGACCGAGCTGACGCTCAAGCTGTTCGACAATCTCCGAAAAAAACGTATTCGAAAGCTCCGGAGCGATGATCCCTATCAGTTTCGTCGTACGGGTCTTCAATGATCGCGCCACTTCGTTGCGCTGATAGTTCAGCATCTTCATGGCGGAAAGCACCTTCCGTTCGGTATCCGGATTCACGACGCCGAGATGGTTCAGAACCCGGCTGACCGTGGCGATCGACACTTTGGCGAGTTCCGCGACATCCTTGATCGTAGCGGACCCGTGCGATACATGCCGTCTACCGACCGACGTCGATTCATCATCCATCCGAATCTCTTTTCCCATCTCACTCTCATCCTGATGCTTCACAAACTCTTGTTACACCTTACACCGACTGAGGGCAAGGAAGCAACATGAAAAAACTCGCGATAGCGTTTTGAGTCGATATCGGACACCTCAGCCGAATTGGACAATACCCGATCCATTCCGGCAGGATCAAATCACTAGGCGCGACGAGCGTATTTCTTCATATCGAAGAACACAGCCACGATGATGATGAACCCTTTGACCAACTGCTGGTAATAGCTGTCGATCGCGAGGAACGTCATACCGTAGTTGATCAACCCCATAGTAAAGACACCGATCATCATTCCGCCGACGGTACCGACACCTCCCGACTGGGAGACCCCACCCACCGTGACCGCGGCGATCGCATCCAGCTCCATGCCATTTGCCGTCAACGAATTTGCCAGACCGAGGCGGCTGGAAAGCAGCACGCCGGCAACGCCATACAGCAACCCTGCATACGTATAAACGAGCATCAAGTCGCGCTCGACATTGATACCGGACACACGCGCCGCCTGCGGATTGCCGCCGATCGCATAGAAGTTGGTACCCTGCCGAGTGTGGTTGAGTAGCACCCAGACAATGATCGCCGCGATGATCACATAAATGATCAAGTTCGGGAGCGGACCGACGCTTCCCTGCGAAATATTCTTGTAGTTCTGATTCAACGAACCGACTACCGCAGCTTTCGTATAAATCAGCTGAAGCCCTTTTGCGATCGACATCGAACCGAGCGTAGCGATGAATGGGGGTAGCTTGCCGTATGCGACCAGCCAACCGTTGAACAAGCCGAACAGCCCGCCTGCGACGATACCGGCGAGAATCGGCACGAACAAGGGAAAACTATGTCCGGAATAGATCGCCGAAGAATAGTTCGGATTCTGTGCGAACGAAGCGGCGATCGAGGAACAAAGACAAACGACATATCCGATCGACAAGTCGATGCCTTTGGTGATGATGATCATTCCTACGCCCAATGCGGCGAACGCACGGACCGATTCCTGTATCAGCAGATTCCTGATCGATTGCCAGCGCAGTGCGGCCCCCTTGGTCAAGATCGAGAGCAGGAGGATCAACAGAACGAATGTGACCCAGGTGGTATATTTTGAAGCAAGCTTCCTCATGGACGCCCATGTGGAAAGCACATCATTCTTTTCGGTATTGTTCCGAGCCATATCACTATCTCTCCTTTTGGATTATGAGAATTGCGTGGCGAGCCGCATGATATTCTCCTGCGTGATATCGCCTGAATCCAGAATCCCGGTCATCTTGCCTTCGCACAGCACCATCACCCGATGACTCATCCCGATCAATTCCGGCATTTCGCTACTGACCATGAGAATCGCCTTGCCTTCCTTGACCAGGTTCGCCATGATCGTATAGATTTCCAGTTTCGCGCCGACATCGATGCCACGAGTCGGCTCGTCCATGATCAGGATATCCGGAACCGTCATCAACCATCTACTGATAATCACTTTCTGCTGATTACCGCCCGACAGGTTCTGGATCAACGTCTCCATCGTAGGTGTCTTGGTCCGGAGCGCCTCGTTGTATCGGCGGCATTCCACCTCGATCTCCTTGTGCCGGAGCATCTTCAATTTATTCCGATATTCCCCCAACGAAGCCATAGCCGTATTGTTCGTGATGTTCAGCAACGGGAATATCCCGCTTCCCCGACGGTCTTCGGTAATCATTCCAAGCCCGTTGTCGATGGCCAATTTGGGAGTCAGTTTCGAGAAATTCTTTCCATTGATTTCGATCCGGCCGACGGCGATGCCGCGAATTCCGAAAATCGCCTCGACCAGTTCGGTCCGCTGAGCGCCTACCAACCCTCCCACACCGAGGATTTCACCTTTGTGGAGTTCGAAACTGACATCCTGGAAGGATCTGGGATTCATCGCTGACAGATGCTCTACTTTCAGACAGACATCGCCGATCCGGCTTTCGACTTCAGGGAAACGCTGGGTGCTGTCGCGACCGACCATCAGCGAAATCAACTTATCATTGGTCAGTTCGTCCACTCCGTAGGTGCCGACCATCTGCCCGTCCCGCATGACGGACACCATGTCGGCGATCTGGAAGATCTCCTCCATCTTGTGGCTGATATAGATTACCGCGACATTCTGGGAACGGAGGTTCCTGATGATCTTGAACAGATGCTCGACCTCGTTGTCCGTCAAGGAACTGGTCGGTTCGTCCATGACGACTACCTTCGCATCGTAGCTGACAGCCTTGGCGATCTCGCACGCCTGCTGCTTCGAAATGGAAAGCCCCCCCATTCTCTGACGGGGATCGACATCCATCTCTACCCGGCGAAGCAGGTTCGCGGTATCCTGGAGCATCTTCTTATGATCGAGCAATCCGAACTTGTTCTTCGGTTCGCGCCCCAGCCAGATGTTATCGGCGACCGATCGTTCAGGAACATTGGAAAGCTCCTGGTGAATCATCGAGACGCCGGCTTCCAGCGCATCTGCGGAACCATGGAAATGCGTTTCTTTTCCTTGGAGCAGTATCGTTCCGGCATCTTCTTTATATATGCCGAACAGACATTTCATCAGCGTGGATTTCCCTGCACCGTTTTCACCCATCAGCGCATGCACGGTTCCCGGCTTGACACGGAACGTGACATTGTCCAATGCAAGCACACCGGGGAAGCGTTTGGTAATATCCAGCATTTCAAGGGCATAGCTGTCCATACATTGTCCTTATTCAAGAAGATCGGTAGGGTGAGAATCTTGCCCTATTTTTCCAGTCAATATGATGAAATACGCCGGCCCGTGCTGCATGAATCCAGGCGAGCCGGCAACTTGGAAGTTCCGCCGGAGATTCCGATCAAACCTCCGGTCGGGCGATGTGACGAACGGAAGTCCTACATCAATTCCTTGTAGTTCGCCTTGGTGACGGGCTTGAACGGAACCAGGTAGCACTGACCGATCACGGACGGATCATTGGCGGGGGCTTCGGCGATCACCTTTGTGGCAGGCTTCAGACCCCAGGCGGTACTGCCGTTGGCTGTACCGTTCTTGGCCATGGTGAGCATCAGCTCAAACGCCGTCGAGCTCTGTCCGACGGAGTCCTGCAGGACTGTGGCGTACAGCTTGTTCTGGTCCATCGAGTTCAAAGCATCGGCAGTGGCGTCGATACCGAGTACGGGAACGGTCAGGATCGTGCCGTCGTCTGCGTTGTTCTTGGTGAATCCGTTCGTGATCAAGGACTCGACCGCTCCGAGGGCCATGCCGTCGTTCTGGGCGACGACGATGTTGAACTTGCCACGGAACGCGGCGAGCCATGTGTCCATCTTTTCCTGCGCTTGGTCAGGGGTCCAGTTGGCGGTATCCTTGGCGATGAAGTTTACCGTGTAGCCGCGAGCCTCAAGTTCGTCGATCATGCCCGCTTCCCGGTTGACCTGCGCGGGATGTCCGAGCTGTCCCTGGAGATACAGCATGTTCAAAACCTTTCCGGGCGCCTTGTCGGGATATTTGGTAAAATATTCATCGATGATCTGCGCCTGATATTGTCCGGCGACCGCCTCAGGGGAGGATGCCAGATAGAAGTCCTTGCCAACCTTAAGCGCTTCTACGGAAGGCTGGATGTTGGAAAAAGCGGCTCCACCGCCGACAGCCGCGATCTGCTGGGCCATCTGTTCGGTCGCGCTGGTATCCTGCGGAATAATGACGAAATACTTGTAGCCCTGAGTCAGCAACGTGTTGAGCTGGTCGAGCTGAGTGGCCACATTGCCCTGGGCATCCTGGAGATTCAACTCCACGCCGTTGGCAGCCGCGAGCTTCTTCAAGTTCTCCGAATAGTCTTTCACGAACTGTTCGTTCAGGTTCCGGATCAAGGCACCCATCTTGATGGCGCCGGAAGCGGAAGATTCCTTGCCGCCCTGAGCGAATACTGTACCGCCGACTACCGCGAGAATCAGCAAAATGACCAAAATCCTCTTTTTCATACGTGTTCTCCTTTTGTTTGCACGTTCAGGGTCTTGCCACCCCGACAGGCTTTTCCCTCGTTCTTTTACGCCGACGAAACGTATGAACCATCGCCGACAATTGTATCTTCCCATCGGTTTTCCAGTTTGTCAACAAAAAATGTAAACGTTTACAAGGAAAAATCAAAGAACCCCGAAAGTCATTCATACAATAGCCTATCACTCATGAGCAACACAAGAAAATTCCCAGAACACGGAAATCTATGCCATCGTTTCATCACTCGGATGATATCTGCTGGCACAACGGATACGCATTGAGGCCCTTGTTTGCAGACGGTTTTTCCGCCGCTTGACATCTCGCGGGATGGGACAAGGTCGCGCAAGCGTCCGACGCCACGGAGGTTCCCCTCTCCATCCGTGGCGCATCGCCATACGTCCGAGTCAGGCCGGGGCGAACATCTTCACCTGTTGGACGGTCCGAAGCAGATCCCGTCCCTCCTGGATCGAAACGATATCGCCCATGGCGAGCATCTGGACCATGATGTTGCCCAGCGCGGTCGCTTCGACAGGACCGGCGACTACGGAAAGACCGGTGGCATCCGCCGCCCATTGATCGAGAATCTCGTTCTTGCTACCGCCGCCGATGATATTCAACGTATTGAACGAACGGCCAGTCAGATCGCTTACCTGCGCTATCGCCTGGGCATAGGCGTTGGCAAGGCCTCGATAGATCGCGACCATGAACTGGCCCTTGGTCGAAGGAGGCGCGACGCCGTTTTCGACGCACCAAGCGACGATACGATCAGTCATCAGCGACTCATGACTGTTCGGCTTGAGGAACCGCCCGTCGTCGGGATCGATCAAGCCGTCGTACGTGTCCGCCGCAATCATCGTCTGCTCATCCAACTCCTTCCAGCTGAGCTTCTCGCCACAAGACTCCCAATATCTGACGCACTCCTGCTGGATCCACATCCCCATGATGTTCTTGAGGAACCGGATGGATCCGCTGGCAGACACCTCGTTGGTGAATCCGCAGTCGATCGCCTCCTGACATAGAAGCGGAGAATCCAGCTCCACGCCGAGCAACGACCAGGTTCCGCTCGAAATATAGAGCGGCGTCTCCCCTGCCGACGATGGCACGGCGGCGACTGCGCTGGCGGTATCATGAGCGGCGGTGGCGATTACCTGCACCGCCGCGGAAGCCCCAAGATCATGGCGAAGCGCTTCGGTCAGACCGCCCAGAACAGTGCCGCTGTCGACGATTTCGCCAAACAGAGTCCTGTCGAATCCCATCGTATCGATGACTTTCCACGACCAGTCCTTCGTCACAGGATCATAGAGCTGCGTGGTGGAAGCGTGGGATCGCTCGTTCTTCATGACTCCGGTAAGCCAGTAGGCAAGCAGGTCGGGAACCGATAGATAGCGCTTCGTCGCGGCGAGAGCCTCTGGACGATCCCGCTGCATCGCCGCCAGCTGATAGAGTGTGTTGAACGGTTGGAACGCGATGCCGGTATGTCCATAGATCACAGCCTTGCCGCCGAACCGTGCGGCAAGCTCCTCAATGAGACCGTCGGTTCGTCCATCCCGGTAATGATAGGATGGAGAAACAAGCGAACCGTGGCCGTCGACCAGCCCGTAGTCGACTCCCCAGGTATCGATCCCTATGGACACGATGTCGTCTCCATAGAGCGAGAACGCCCGCTTCAATCCTTGAAGAATCTCGGAATAGATTCCGATGATATCCCAGTATAGCTCTCCCAGAATCCTTTCGTTACGGGTGACGAATCGATGGACGACCTCGAATTCTTCCAAATTCCCGACGATGACGCGCCCATTGGAGGCCCCCAGATCGACGGCGATGTATTTCTTTCTTCCATTCCTTTCCATCAGCAGTTCCTCCTGTGTTCCAAAAGCCAAGGCTCGATCCTACCGTTGTCGGCCCGGCGTCTTCGCGTCAGTCCCGACTGGGGACATGGGAAAGCAGGTATCGCTCGGCCTCGGCGGACCACAGCCCGTTGTGCTTTGCCACCAAGCGGGCCAATTCGGCGAACAAAGGATCCTGTTCGCCGAGTTTTTCGAAATCGGCGATGGCGGTCAGCGGCAGATCCAGATGGGTATACATCAGCTTCTTGCCGCCGGGAATAGCCGGAAGATCGATCACTGTCTGCGGAACCGCCGACAAGCCGCCGATATGGGTCACCATGGCGGATGGATTCAGCAATCCGGTCTCCATCATCCGCAAGGACTCGACCATGTCCGCGGTATTGCCTCCGCTGGTCCCCACGATGTGGTGCGATGCGTAGTGGACGTTATAGAAATTCATCGCCGCGATGAAATCGGTCCTGTTCGGCCCGGCGAAGAAGTTCAGACACCCGTCCTTGGCGAGGATCGCATCCCCCTGCTCCACCAACTGTCTGACTGGTGCCATCACCAGGACATCGTCGTACCCTTTCCCGCCGGACAGCCGCATCAGCTCAGCAACGGGATCGGCCATGTCCTTCGTATTGACATAGACGAGCTTCACCCCGTTGCGGGCGGCCTCCTCCACGGGATAGAGCTGAGCCGCTCGAGCGAGCCGGGCGTCGTCGATATCGGTGACGACCAGAAGGCCGGGTCGCCGGTCGCAATGGATGCCGTAGTCGATCGCGCCGAGTCCCATCGGTCCCACCCCGGCAAGGATGGCCAGAGCGCCTCCCTCCACGATTCCCATGTCGTGGACATACGACCCAGCCTTGGTGTGATACATTGCGTGATAGGTCCCTACGATGCAGGAGACAGGTTCTGCAAGCGAACCGAGAAAGAACGCCTCGCCGTCATACGGCAGAAGACAGTCCATCTCCATCACCTCGCGTGGAATGACGATATACGTGGAGTCCCCGCCGATATACCGGTACGAATACCCGGGCGCCGCTAGGGAGCCCTTGTAGTTCAAAGCAGGCTGGATGGAAAAGAGATTGCCGGCGGAAAAGCGATCGGCCCATTTCGCACCGACTTCGACGATCTCTCCGCAGAACTCATGGCCGAGAATGATCGGGTTGTCCGCGACGTCGTCTGGAACACGCTTGTGGGCCGCGCCTTGTTCCGCTGCCTTATGGTCGCTCATGCATACGCTGTTGGTCACCACCTTGGCGAGGATTTCATCGTCCTTGATGGATGGAAGCTCAAACTCTTCGATACGCAGGTCGTTGACCCCATATAACCTCACTGCTCTTGTCTTCATGTCATGATCCTTCGATATATAATCGGATGATTGCGGGTCGCACCAGGCATTTTTACCTAGTTCAACATCACTTGTCCCCCGGTGACAGGAACCGCCTGCCCGGTCTCGTATTTCTGTTCGACGATATAGCAGATGGCCCGAAGCACGTCTTCGGTACGGCATCCGCGGTTCATCGGTACTTTCGCTTCGTAGAATCGCCTTACATCGGCGACGCTTCTTGCCCCGGGCACCTTGCCCGCCGCCAGATATTGGACGAACAGACCTTTCTCGGGATCGGACCAGAGAGGTCCATCGAGAAAGTTTCCGGGGCATACGGCGTTGACCTTGATGTTGTCGGACACCAGTTCCAGCGCATAGCTCTGCGTCAGCCCGATTGCGCCGAACTTAGCCCCGGCGTATGCACCGTTCTTGTTCGATCCTTCAAGCCCCGACTTGCTGCTGATCGCCACCAAGTCGGTGAAATAGGCTTTCGACGGCAGGTTCTGCAACGCCAGCTGCACCGAAGCGTGCTTGCAGCAGAGGAAGAATCCGGTATAATCGACGCTGGTCACGAACTGGAAGTCCTTTAGCTCCATCGTCTTGACGCTCCCCGCGCGAAGCACGCCGGCATTGCTGACGAAAAGATCCAGTCCCCCTGTACGAAGGGCGACTTCGTCCATCATCGCCTTGACGGAATCTTCGTCGGTCACATTGACGAACAGTCCGGCGGCAACCGTCCGGCCGGCCGCTTCGTTGAGCGAAACTGCGAGCTTTTCGGCACCCGCCGTATTCATGTCTGCGATATAGACGAACGCGCCGAGGGAACATAGGCCGCGCACGATTCCTTCTCCGAACCCCTGGGCTCCGCCGGTGACCAGCGCGATCTTGCCGCGAACCACGTCCCCACGGGCCGACGATCCTTCCGACAGTGGATCCGCCGACACGCCTTTGGCGGAGACAGCTTCGTCGTAGGATGAACCAAGCCCCATCACAAGCGACGTTCCAGCCACAGAAACAATAGCCGGAAACGCTTTCTTTGCCTCATAATATGCATGCATTCCGGTTTTCCATGCTTCCACTGTCGTTGCAAGATCTCCGGAGGGAGCTTCCAGTTCAAGGGATGCAGTCCTCGTCGGGGAATCGGTATCCAATGTATGGACGAACAGGCCCTTTTCGCCGTCGAACGTAAGGCCTCTCAGGAGAACAGGAATTTCCGTTCTCGGATCAACGCAACAAGACGTCATCATGCTTTTCTTCCCTCCCATAGTTCCATGATTCGCTCCGGATGTCGCGGATCCATCTTTCTTCCCATCGCAGAATATCGGGCGAGACGCTCTGTCAAGGAAAGATCCGCCAGCGGATTGTCCTCGCAGAACAAACCCAATTTCGGATCGCGATCGGACAGCTTCTCATGGGCGACCAGCGCCCATGCGGCATCGACCAGATGCCGGCAACACGGCAAAAGCAGTTCCGGACAGTTGAAGCTCTGACGCGAGGAATTGATGTCCACACCGCTGATCTCCATCAGATCCCGTTCGCGGGCAAGATGCTGGAGCCGTTCCATCTGCGCTACGGTATTGCGCGGCGGCATATAAGTGATTGCCGGATATCCGAGATCGACAAGAACGTCCATCAACTGATCGAGATAGGAATCCTCGAAGTGTTCCTCCCGCTTGTCCCCGGTGACGCTCTGTCCGACATCTCCAAGGTATGCATAGGCGGGAATCGCCCCGATCGACTTCCCGAAGGAAACGACGGTCCTGGCGTCCAGGCATTCCTCCCGTCCGGGCTGGATGAAGAACCTTGACAGGAAGTTACTTTTGAACACACCGAGCAGATCATAGGCATAGTGGGGGTTCCCCTCGTCGAGCAACAGTCCTTCCACGCCAGTTGAAAGAGGGATGCGCAGTTCCTTGCGCAGAAAATCGACCAACGGCTCCCCCTTGCCTTTCATGCTGATCGTCTGAAGCGCCATCGCATAGAGAATATGTCGTTCGGTAATGCTTCCTCCTTCGTCGGCCCGGGAAAGGGGAACGACATCGCGCTCGAAGTCCAGATCATATCCATACCTACCGACAAGCGTCTGCAGTCGTTCGACCTGGGCAAGATTTCGCTTATTACGTTCGATGTTTACCGGAGCGAGGAACCGCGCCACCCGGTCGATCTGCGCGAGAGGCACGCCATGGACGCACATGTAGACGATTCCCGCGGAGTCGGGATTGTTGATCTTCCTGTCGGCCAATGGGGTGTCGAGGAAACTGACCCGTAGCTCGAAGCCTACGGTGCTGGCGATTCCGATCATCGCACAAGCGTCGCGCAGCTCCCTTGCGGCCCCGATGCTGTCGTGGTCGATGCTCCCAACGATACCGAGCCCGGCTTTCCATGCTTGCCAGGCGGCCGCGGCCGGTTCATAGGGGCTGAACGACCATGTCGTATGGACATGATTGTTCACTTCCTCCAACGCGGTCCGCGTCAGGTCCCCTTCACGGATCAGGCGCCCCAGCTCGGCCGCCGCCGCCAGACGGACGGCGCGATCGGGATCATTGACCTGCTGTTCGAGTTTCTCCACCACCATGTGCGCTCCTTGCCGCCTTCCCGGGGAAGACGTCATACCCCGGCGCGGGAAGTTCTATAGAACTCCCCGTCGGTGTAGTTATGCTTCGGGACATACCCGGGCAACGGAAGAATCTGCTCATGGATCGCATCGAGCACCGACTCAGCGTGGGCGAAATAGTACTCCTCCATCTCAGCCGGCGGCGTGATCCAGTTTTTGGAGCCGACTACCACCGGAGGCGCGTCGAGCGCGTCGAAGGCAAGCCGCCCGATATTGGATGCCACGGTATGGAGATATGAACCGCGTTCGGCAGAATCCGTGACGAGTATGCATCGTCCGGTTTTCCGGACCGACTCGACCAGCGTCTCGTACTTGAGCGGGTTGATCCAACGAAGATCGATGACCTCCGGGTGCAGGCCGAATTCCTTCTCCAGCTTGTCGGCGGCGGAAACGGCGGTATACAGCGCAGGACCAAGGGCGATGATCGTCATGTCGCTTCCCTCGCGTCGGATCGCGGGCTCTCCTTCCGGAATCTCATAGTAGCCTTCCGGCACCCCGCCGGTTTCGAACTGCTCGCCGATACCATATAGCTTCTGACTTTCGAAGAACACCACCGGGTCGGTGCCTCTCAGGGCATAGTTGAGCATTCCCTTTACATCGTATGGGGTGGCGGGATACATTGCCTTCAGCCCAGGGACCGCAGCGACCATCGAAGTCCACTCCTGCGAGTGCTGGGCACCGTATTTGTTGCCCACCGACACGCGGAGGACCAGGGGCATCCGCAACGCACCGGCGCTCATCGCCTGCCACTTGGGCATCTGATTGAACACTTCGTCTCCGGCGCAACCGAGAAAGTCGCAGTACATCAGTTCCACGACGGCACGTCCGCCGGACATCGCATACCCCACGCCGCTACCGACGATGGCAGACTCGGCGATCGGAGAATTGAAGAACCGGTGATGAGGAAGCAATTCGGTCAAACCACGATAGCAGGCGAACGCACCACCCCAGTCCCTGTGGTCCTCACCATAGGCGACCATTGTCGGATCGATTGCGAAACGGTGGGCCATCGCCTCGAAAACCGCGTCGCGGTACTGGTATTGGCGGGCGGCGGGATACGGCTTTCCATCGGCATCGAACGCATAGCGGTTGCGCTGGGAGATCTGCTTGACACGAGGATTCTCATCGAGGCTCTGCAACAGTTCCGGCTGGCGATCATCAAACTTCTCGACAGTTCCATTGGAAAACATCACCGATTCGACGAACGACGCTTCTACCATCGGACTCAGGGTATCGTCGACGGTCAATTCCAGCACCTTGCGCATCTTTTCGAGCAATTGCGCATGCATTTCTTCAAAATCGGAGGCTTTGGCGATCTTGTTCGCGACAAGATAGTCGCCATAGGCGGCGATCGGATCCTGATCCCGGAATCGCTGCAGTTCTTCCTTGGTCCGGTACGTCATGGCATCGGACGGACTGTGGCCGCTGAAACGGTAGGTGATCGTATCCATGAACGCGGGACCTTCGCCCTTGAGCAACAGTTCCTTCTTTCGAGCGGTAGCCTCGGCCACGGCAAGCGGATTGAACCCATCGACCCGTTCGGTATGCATCGACGCGGCATTCACTCCTGCGCCGACGCGGGCGGCCATGCCGTAGCCCATGGTCTCGCCGACAGGCTGCCCTCCCATCGCATAGAAGTTGTCGAAACAGTTGAGCATGAACGGCGGATAGCCGGGATTCTCTTCCCACAGGGTCTTGTACTGGTCCATCGAAGAGAGGACGAGCCCTTCCCATACCGGCCCGCGTGCCAGCGATCCGTCACCGACATTGGCGATGACGATGCCGCTTTTGCGGTTGATTTTCTTGTAGAGCGCCGATCCGACGGCGATGGTACAGGAGCCTCCGACAATCGCATTGTTCGGCATGCTGCCGAATGGAGCGAAGAACGTATGCATGGAACCTCCCAGTCCACGGGAAAAACCGGTTCGCTTCGCATAGATTTCCGCAAGTGCTCCATAGATGACGAAATTCTCGGCGAGATCCTTGACAGTCTTGCCGGGGAAGTGTTTCTCGACGACACGGAACGTTTCGCCCCCCATGAAGTCCTCCATCACTTTCACCAACGAAGGATCCTCCATCTTCCAGATCGCCGACAGACATTTTGCGAGGATTTCGCCATGGCTGCGATGGGAACCGAAGATGAAGTCGTCGGGGCCGAGAACCATCGACTGTCCGACCGCCGCAGATTCCTGCCCGGCGGACAGATGGGCCGGTCCTTTGTGGTTGAAGGAGATGCCTTGGTAGACGCCTTCCTTCTTGATCATGTCGAGCATCGTCTCGAACTCGCGAATCAGCAACATGTCGTAATAGGCGCGGACCAATCGTTCCTTGCCGTAGGCTTTCACTTCTTTCTTGATATCGGGAACATACTGATTGACGGGAATCTGCGGAACATCGATCATTCGGGGGCTTCTGAGCGTCACCGGATCGAACTCAATCTGTCTGGACATAGATTATCTCTCCTTCACGTATCGTATCTATCGAATCATCTTCGTCGGTCAGGCCGCCGGCTACAGGGCATGGTCGATGGCGAAACAGGTATCCTTGATCAATTCCGAAACGCTCGGATGGGGGAAAACCACTTCCTTGACATCCTGGACGCGGAGTTCTGCTTCGATCGCCTCGGCGGCTCCCCAGATCATCTCGCTGCTGTACGGTCCGAGCAGATGGACGCCGAGAATTACGCCGGTGGCGGCGTGCGCGACAACCTTCACCAGTCCGGAGCCGCGCTTTCCCTGCTCGGCAAGGAAGCGACCGTTGGCGCGCATCTGGGTCGTGGCGGTCTTGACGGGAATCCCCTGCTTCGAGGCTTCCTGTTCGGTCAGCCCGCATCCTGCGGCTTCCGGCTGTCCGTATACCGCCCAAGGAATGGCGTTGTAGCGCATCCGCTGGTTTCGGGAACCGAACATGTGGGAAACCGCGACTTCGGCCATCCGCGATGCGCTGTGCGCCAGCTGGGACTTCCCGTTGACATCGCCGATCGCATAGACGTTCGCGACGTTCGTCCGGAGGAATTCGTCGACAACGACTCCTTGTCGGGAGATTTCGAGCTTCAGCGGATCGAAGCCCGCGGTGTTCGGACGTCGTCCGACACTCATCAGAACCATTTCCGCCGCGATTTCCTGCGAATTGCCTTTGGCATCGACGTATTTGACCGCCTCCGGGGTGATCTCACCGACCTTGCAGCCGAGATGGAACGTCACATCTTTCAGTTCGCGGCGCATCAGTTTGGAGAACTCGCCGTCCATCATCGGCAAAATCTCAGGCATCATCTCTATGACGGTGACCTGGGTACCGATCATCGAAAAGAATGAGGCGAACTCGACGCCGATGACACCTCCGCCAATGACAGTCAGAGTTTTCGGAGCCTGCTGCAGTTCCAGGATGCCGTCGCTGGTCAGTACATGGGAAAGGTCATGGCCGGGGATCGGGGGAACGAACGGCGACGAGCCTGTAGCTAGCACAAGATACGCGCTTTCATAGACTGTTTCGCCGACCTGCACATGGTGGGAATCGACGAACGTCGCATTCCCGAACACGACATCGACCTTGTTGGCCTTCATCAGGAATTCGATTCCATTCCGGAGCGTCTGGATCGTCTCTCCCTTCCATGCCATGGCTTCGGCAAGACTGAACGATACGTCGGAGCAATGGACGCCGAACTTGCCACCCTCCAGTGCATGCCGATACTGCTTGGCAGAGTTGAGCAGGCTTTTGGTAGGGATGCAACCGCGGTTCGTACAGACACCCCCGAACTGATCCTTTTCGACGAGCAGGACTCGCTTGCCCAACGCTCCGGCTCGTTCCGCGGCCACATAGCCTCCGGGGCCGGCTCCGACGATGATCACGTCATATGCTTCCATGTCTGTTCCTCCTGGATTCTACGAAAGCCCTGCGTCATTTCGCCAACAGCAGGTCGATCGATGCGATGTTCGAAGCCAACGTCTGCAGGAATCTCGCCCCCGGAGCTCCATCCACCGCCTGATGGTCGATGGTCAAGGATAGTCCGATATGAGGGACGAACGACACCGAGCCGTCTTTGTCTTCGACCGGTTTCAGGGCGATGCTTCCGACACCGAGTATGGCTACTTCCGGGATATTGAGAACCGGGGTGAACGCCTCGATGCCGAATGACCCGACGTTGCTCACCGTGAAAGTTCCTCCTGTCAGATCATCCGGAGCGATGGAACCGTCCATACAGGCCGCGGCCAGGTTCTTGGCTGTGGCGGAAATATCGGATAGCGAACGGACGGCGGCGTTCCGGATCACAGGA
Organism: Spirochaetales bacterium Spiro_02; assembly: GCA_001604275.1. GTDB lineage: Bacteria > Spirochaetota > Spirochaetia > Sphaerochaetales > Sphaerochaetaceae > Spiro-02. Next base: position 33,438 of record LVBD01000004.1, on the reverse strand, counting down.
ACCAGCAGCCCTCGCGGGGTGTCCGTGGCCATGCCCAGGTGCACTTGGGAGAACCGGAGGATCTTGTCACCGAGAAAATGGGCGTTGAATTCCGGAAAATCGACCAATGTTCGGGAAACCGCGAACAGAACCAGATCGGTGATCGTGATCTTCGACAGGCCGAGAGACGGGTCGCTCGCCTTGAATCCCGCCCGCATCCGCTTGAGCGCTGTGGCATCCGCCCATCCGTGCAACGATAGCTGGCAGGTGCCGTGGATCGACTCCATCATACGGCGGGCTGTGACCTTGCGGATGCCTCGGACTGGGATTTCGGTCACCGTGGCGGGAATGTCCGGTTCGGAACCTGTGGGAATGGAATCCGACGTCACGGATCCCATCGAAACGGCGGGAGAGCCGTTCAGATCGGAAACGAGCACGCGGCCGCCGATGCCGGTCCCGCTGGCAGGAGGCATGGTTCCATCGGCCAATGCGGCGGCTTTCGCGGCAGGGCTCAACGGCTGGCCTGCGGCGGCGACGACATCTCGTTCAATGATCCGGCCTTTCGGGCCGGTAGCCGTCAGCGCAGAAAGAGGGATACCCAAGGAGCCGGCCGTCGCACGAGCGCGGGGAGACGAACCGACCGCCGGAGCTCCGGCGGGAATCTCCTGCTGCGGCTGCACGACAGGTTCTTTGGGATCTGGTGCGGAGGAAGCCTCAGGCGGGACATCGATGGACGGAGACGATGCGACGTCGATCTGTTCGCCCGCCTGCCCGATCACAGCGATCGGCAGCATGACGGGAACATCCGCCCCTTCTTCATACAGCAGGGCGAGAACGGTTCCATCGGCCGTCGATTCGACGTCGATGGTCGATTTATCCGTTTCCGCCGTACACAAGATATCGCCGACCGACACGGTATCGCCGACACGCTTCTTCCATTCTACGATAATACAGGATTCGACTGAATTCCCCTGCTTGGGCATTACCACCTGACTTGCCATCTATCGTTTCTCCTTGGCTCTCGATCGCTCCGTACGGTACGCCGTTTCGGCGAATGTCGGAGCTATTTCGCCACGATGACCTCTACTCCGAGGTCCTGAAGTTTCTCCACCGCTTCCGGGGGAACCCCCGCGTCGGTAATGATTGTATCGATATCGGTGATCGGCATGATGCGGACAAACCCCCTGCGCCCGAACTTCGACGAATCGACGACCAGTATGCGTTTCGTCGCCTGGGCGCACATGCGCCGCACCACATCCGCATTCTCGATCAACGCCGTCGTCAACCCATGCTCGATCGTAATTCCATCGGTTCCGAAAAATGTAACCGGTACATGATAGTCCTCGATCTGCGCCACTGCCGCCGGCCCGACGATCGCTTCGGCCTGCGGACGGAACTCGCCGCCAATGAGCGTTACCGTCAAGCCGGTATTCGCCCTGGCGTAGGGTAGCAACAGCGTGGAATTGGTCACCACCTTCACATCCTTGCGCCCGAACAGGTATCGGGCGATCAAGGAACAGGTGGAGCCGTTGGTGATCATTACCGTGTCGTTATCCTTGACAAACGAAGCGGCGGTCCGGGCAATCATTTCCTTCTCCGCCATGCGACTGGACTGTCTCTGAGCCATCTGCGGACAGTCGGCGGCGATAGCTGTGCCACGAGTACGGACGACCAGCCCTTTGGCATCGAGATTCTTCAGGTCATTGCGAATCGTGACGCTCGATACCCCGAGTTCTTCGCTCAGCCGGACCACCGAATACGGTTCGCCGCTTCTCAGGAGCTCGAGAATACGTTCTTCGCGCTGTGTAACTCCGACCATGCTCACCTTCTATTTTCATAATACTTTCAAAGTACTTTCAATAATATTACGAAACTGTTTCATTTGCAAGATAAAAATGCATAGCTGGAGAAAAATCAGTGCCATTCCTTTGAACAGAATGGGCTGGATGTTTGGTTCTGAGCATTGTCCGAGCAATCACCGACCAAGCATGCAGCAATGTCAAAGCAACGATGCAGCAATGTCAAAGCAATGAGCACATGGTATTACTTATAATACAATGAATTATCCAAAAATTCCCACAATCGGGGCATCTTCAGTCCATGTGGAAGACTTCCTCCAGCGGAATCGATACCGGGGAATTGTCAGGATTGGTCTCCATGATGTCGGCCATATACGCCCACCAACGCCGAACGATCTCAGTGCCGCCCAGATCCTGGGAACCGCCCTCCCCTCTCGTCCGCTGGAAAGCGAAGAGATTCAGCGTCCTCCGGTCGAGGAAGATCGAATAGTCGTAGACGCCGCTGTCGGAAAGCAACTGCTTCAGCTCCGGCCAGATCGCCGCATGCCGCCGCTCGTATTCAGCTTCACATCCTGGTTTGAGTTTCATCACGAACGCCTCACGCCTGTCCATGGCTGCCACCCTGTTCCGAACGCAATTGCTGCAACCGCAGCTTCCGGTTCGCCTTGTAGATATCGAGCAACCGCGGCAACAGAACGGCGAAGATCAGCAGCGTGCCGATAACGATCGTCATCATGGTGCCTGAGAGCTTGAGCAACCCCATGCCGAATTTCAAATAGCCGATCAAGAACGATGCGATCATGACACCGTAGACCATGCCGCGGCCTCCGGTGATCGCCACGCCGCCGAGCACGACCAGCGTGATGACTTCCATGTCCCAACCCGTTGCTATATTGGACCGGACGCTGAGGATGCGACTTGCCAGCAGAACGCTGGCGATACCGCTGAACAGCCCCATCAACGTATAGTTGATCACTCGGGTCCGCTTGACATCTATGCCGCAGAATCGCGCCGCCTCGGGACTGTTGCCGATCGCATAGAGTCTGCGCCCGTAGGTCGTCTTGTGCAGGATGAAAGCGAAAAGAACGGCGAAGACGAGATAGAGCACCAGTTCGAACGGAATCACCGTGCCGGGGATGAATTCCTGGCCGAAGAACCCGAATCCTTCGGGGTACGTGGTACAGGCATGTTCTTCCAGGATTCCCTGGGCGATGCCGCGGTAGATCGACTGGGTGGCAAGAGTGACGGCGATCGCGGGCATGTTCAACCCGGTGATCAGCAACCCGTTGAGCAGACCTGCGGCGGTACCGACAAGCAATCCGAGCAGGATCAGGCCGGGGATCCCCACTCCGGCCTCCGCCGCCACACCGATGACGAACGCGCACAAGGCGACGATCGAGGCGACTGAAATATCGATATCACCGCACATGATGATGAAAATCATCGGCAGAGCCATGATCGCCTTCTCCGAGAACTGGAACGTCGCGTTCATCAGATTGAAGTAATCGAAGAAATATCTCGTCGCAAACGAGAAATAGACGAACATCGCCACGAAGAGAATGCCGAGCAGCACCTCCCATTTGGTAAAGATATCGATCAGCCGGTTCTTCCAGCCAGATTCATCCAGCAGCCTGCCTTTCGAGACGAGGTCGTTTGAATTCGCCATGCTCATCCCCTCCTCTGTTCAAGCAGTTTTTTCATCTTCCGATGATCGACGATCGTATTGATCGAAAGGGCCACCAGCACGATCAGCCCCTGTGCGAACAACTGCCAGAATGTCGAAAGATAGATGACTGGCAGTGCGTTGTTCACCACGCCGAGGAACAGCGTGCCGAGCGCTACGCCGAAAATCGCGCCGGCGCCACCGGAGAAGCTCACGCCGCCCAGTACGCAGGCGGCTACAGCCTGCATCTCGAATCCCGTGGCCATTTCGTTTACCGCCGACGCATATCGCGCGGTCCACAGCGCCCCCGCCAAGCCGCAAAGCAATCCGGAAGCGATGAACACCACCAAGCGGACCCGAGCTTCGTTGACACCGACGAATTTCGCCGCTGTCGGATTCCCCCCGATCGCATAGATCTCACGACCGGTACGGGTGTATTTGGAAAAATAGTTGGTGGCGACGATCACCAGCAGCGCGATCCACAGCAGCACGGAAACGCCTAGGAAGGAAACACGAGGCAGCCCGATGTACGAGGCGGTCATTTCATGAGCCGTGACCCACGTTCCCTTGCTGAGCAGGAACGTCATGCCGCGATAGATGCTCATCGTCCCTAGCGTGGTGATGATCGGAGGAATCTTGCCATAGGCGACGAGCACCCCGTTGAGAGCCCCCATCAACGCACCGATGGCAAGCCCGACGATCAGAAGCAGCGGAGCGGGGAACGCAGGGTACGATTCGTTGATCATGCCGCAGGCCATGCCGGTGAAAGCGATGACGGATCCGACGGACAGGTCGATGCCGTTGGAAAGGATGACGAAGAATTCCCCGATGGCGACGATTACCAGAATCGCCATGTCGTTGAGGATCGTATTGACGTTTCCCGGAGAGATGAACTGCGGAGAACGGATGGTGATCGGAATCAGCATCAGGATCAGCAGCAGCACCAGGCTCGCCTCCCTGCGGGCGAAAAGTTTCTTGACAGACTGCTTCCAATCAAGGTTCTGTCCTGTCGACATCACTTGGCCTCCTTGATATCGCCGATCGCGGCGCGCATGATGTTCTCTGCCGTCGCATCCGCGCGATCGAGCGTCGCGGTGACATCTCCTTCGTGCATTACGACCACTCGGTCGGACATTCCGATGATTTCCGGCAGTTCCGAAGAAATGAGGATGATTCCGACGCCCCGTGCGGCCATCTCGGATACGAATTCATGTACGGCGGCCTTGGTTGCGACATCGATGCCTTTCGTCGGTTCGTCAAGAATCAGAATCTTCGGCTGGGTGCCGATCCACTTGGCGAGGACCACTTTCTGTTGGTTGCCGCCGGACAGCGTCTCAGCATCGACATGGTAGCCCGCGGCTTTGATCTCCATCTGCTCGCCGTAGGTACGGGTGTATTCCTCCTCCCGCTTCCTTTGCGTGATGAATCCGTGCCGACTCAAGTGCTTGATCTTGGGAAGCGAGATGTTCTTGGTCAGCGACATAGCCAGGACAAGGCCCTGCTTCTGACGGTCTTCGGGAACCAGAGCGATCCCCCGCTTCATCGCATCATGGGGGCAGCGCGGCGCATACGGTCCGCCATATAGCTTCATGGAACCGCCGCTCGATGGATCGATGCCGAATACGGTGCGGACTACTTCCGTCCTCCCCGCTCCGACCAAGCCGAAGAATCCGAGGATCTCCCCTTCATGGAGGGTGAACGACACGTTCTGGAAGGCACCAAGCTGGGAAAGCCCCTCGACTTCCAGCAGCGCGCCGCCGATGTGCGTATCCTTTTTCGGGAACATCTGGTCGATGTCCCGTCCGATCATCATGTTGATGATCTTTTCTTCCGTCGTATCCCTGACATACCCTTCGCCGACATACTTGCCGTCGCGAAGGACAGTGAAATAATCGCAGATTTCAAAAATCTCCTCGAACTTATGGGAAATGAAGATGATCGCCTTTCCCTCTGCCTTGAGATTGTTCACGATCCGGAACAGTTCCTCCACTTCCCGCGAGGTCAGGGCGCTGGTAGGTTCGTCCATGATCACTACCTTCGCATTGAGCGACAGCGCCTTGGAAATCTCGACCATATGCCGCTGGGCCACCCCGAGATTCTTCACTAGCGTATCGGGGTCGATATCCAGCTGCATCTGATCCAGAAGACCGCGGGTGTTCTCCCGCATCTGTTTCCAGTCAAGTTTCTTCGTCCTCGGGTTGCGCAGATGATGGCCCATGTAGATGTTTTCGGTCACGCTCAGTTCCGGGAACATCGAGGCTTCCTGATGGATCGCCACGATTCCGGCCTGTTGGGCGTCGATCGCATTGCGGAAGGAAATCTCACGCCCTTCCAAGGCGATGGTTCCTCCGGTGGAAGCGTATACTCCGGTGAGGATCTTCACCAGTGTCGACTTACCGGCGCCGTTCTCTCCTATCAGCGCATGAACTTCCCCCGGACGAACCGTCATGCGCACTTCGTCCAAGGCTTTGATGCCGGGAAAGTATTTCGTCAGATCATTGATCGTCAGTACGGGCTCCTGCACATCCTTCTCCTTCCTTGCGACATCACCGGCAGATGAGTCGGCGCCGGTTTTCCTCCGCAAAGCTATCCGCGAACGAATTCAAGCTGACAAGTCGTCCACGTTACATTCATGTTTCTTGCCACGACCTCCCGACCGCTTCCAATCCGCTGGCGGACCAGAATCGGAAGATCCCGCCCTCCGCTTGTACGCTACCGTGTTTCCGGCGTACGAACATACCTTCGAAAAGCAAGGCCAAGGCCCGGCCGACGGCCGGACCTTGTCGGAGAACAAAGGAGAGGCTTAGAAAATCGCTGCGTACTGCTCGATGTTGTCCTTGTTGAATACATACGGAGTACTCATGTAGATGAGGCCGTCGGATTCGACCTTGACGCTGTCCATCCGTCCGACGGGGATCACAGAGCCGACTTTGCCGTCGGTCTTGCCGGTGATCAGCGCCTCGAGAAGGTACGTCGAGGTATAGCCGAGATCGATCGGGTTCCACAGAGCCATCTGGCGGCATGTTCCGTCGAGGATGTAACCCTTCATTTCGGAAGGCAGGCCGAGACCGGTGACTTCCACCACGCCGCTCTTGCCGGCATCCTTCACAGCCTGGGCGGTTGCGAGCAGACCGACGGTCGTCGGGCAGATGATGCACCTCAGGTTGGGATACTTCTTCATCAAAGCGGTCGCTTCGCGGTAGCTCTTGTCCGGAGCATCGTCGCCATAGACGACTTCCACGAGCTTCATCTTGGAATACTTCGAATCCTTGATCTCTTCCTTCATCCAGTTGATCCAGAGGTTCTGGTTCGTCGCCTGGGCCGAAGCGGAGAGGACCGCCACGTCGCCGGCGTAGCCGGTCAGTTCGGCGGCGAGCTGGATCTGCTGACGGCCGATCAATTCGGCGCCCGACGGCAACAGATCGACGATACGTCCGCCCGGATTGATGCCGGAGTCGAAGGAGATGACCTTGATGCCTGCCGCCATGGCCTTTTTGGTCACGGGGATCAGCGCGTCGGCGTCGTTGGCGGAGATGGCGATGCCATCGACCTTCTGGGCGATCAACGTTTCGATGATCTCGATCTGACCCTCGGCGGTCGCCTGGGTCGGTCCCATATAGGTCGTCTTGATGTTGCCGAGCTCGGCGGCGGCTTCTTCACTTCCTTTGAAACATGCGTCGAAGAATCCGTTGCCCATGCTCTTGACGAGGATGATGATTTCATACTGGTCCTTCGCCGCAGCTTCGCTGGCACCCTGAGCGAACAGCATTCCCATGGACAGAATCGCCACCATGAGGATCAGAACTGTCTTTTTCATAGAAAACTCCTTTTGTTGTGTTTCGGACGAATCCGAACGTGTATCGATTTCCGGAATCTCCCGGAAAACCCCCTGTATTCGTTCCGACGTCTCCAGCCTCCAGGAGCGGTCGGACAGCCACCCTTATTTCAGGACCGAAGAACGGTACTGCTCCACCTCCCAGTTCCTGATAAAATCGATCATGTCGTCGTCCATGAAGCGGACGCCGCCGAAAGTTTCGGAAAACACCGCCACCTTGACCGTATCAAGGAACAGCAGCGAAGCCTTCTCGCCGAAAGCGAACACGCCCCGTCCCTGGACGCACACGACCTTCGGCCCGACGCCTTCCCGTTCGGAAAATTCCTCGCAGCGCCGGGCGATCTCCGCCGCGGTATCCGCAGCGTCGAATACGGACTCGTCGATCCATAGCGGTTTGAAACCGCTGTAGACGATGTGGTCCGGAGTGAACGCGGAACTGATCGGATAGAACGATTCCAGGTTCTGCAGCTTCGTCTCCAGCTCGACATTCATCATCATCCGGATATCGGCGTCCTCGCCGGCGAACATCCGCAATCCCGCGAAGATCTTGGCGATTTCGTCAGCATCGACCGTCACGGTGGTGAAGTTCGGCCTCCTGACTACCTGGTCGGACAACGTCTTCATGACAGCGTCGTATATCTCGCGGATTCCTTGCGGACTGTCGGCCCCTACGAAGATGCCATGGTTCTGTAGGAAGATCACATGGGGGGTATCGTCATGTGATGCCCGATATGCGGCCATAGCGCGTCTGACGACATCGGCAAGGATATAACCGGGCTTGACAAGCGGAATCCACAGAGCCTGCGGAAAAAGGATGCGTGCGGCGTCTTCGCCGCTCTGCCCGCAAGTCAGGCCGTTGACCATCGCAGGATGGAGGTGCACGACATATCCGTACGGAATCACGGCATGCAGCAACGCTTCGACGCTCGGCCTCGCCGTTTCGCCGGGTAGCCTGCAGTCCATCAGATCCTGGAGCACGGCGTCCTCCCTGGCCGAATCATCCTGCGGATAGACCTTCGTCCAGATGTCGGAAAGGCAGGGGAGCGACATGCGGACGAAACCATCTTCCGCAATCGTCCCCAACGCATGGCCCGAAGCCTTCACGTACATGACGTCGCCGTCCTTCATGGATGTATTGCCACCGCCGAGCAGTACGTACTGCGGATCGTGTCCGTAGGAACGGGACAGGGAAACCAGATCGTCAAGCTTTCCGGTCGATCTTGCTGTCATACTCTCAATCCTTGCACATCCGCTTCATAGTCGAGAACGATGTCGACGACTTCCTGTTCGACAGGCACGTCTTCGCGCCGGCAGAATTCCTCCCATACCGCGCCGAACGGCATGACGGGCATAGTCTCGAGCAACGCCATCTTCGCATAGCCGTTGCCTTGTTCCTCCAGCGTCCGGAGCTTGTCCAGCGGCTCGAGCATCGCATACAGCAACGCCTTGCGCATCGATCTGATTCCGGTGACCCAGGCTCCGACACGATTGATCGACGCATCGAAATAATCCAGACCGATGTGCGCCGATGACAGCTTGCCGCTGCGCACCAGTTCCTCGGCTACAGCACGGACGGTATCGTTGAATAGCACGACATGGTCGCTGTCCCATCGCATCGGCCTACTGACATGTAGCAGGATTTCGTCATCAAATAGAAGAATCGCCGAAAGCTTGTCGGAGATATCCTCGCCTACATGGAAATGCCCCATGTCGATACAGAGCATCTGCCCGTTCCTCGCCGCATAGTTCATGTAGAATTCGTGGGAGCCCACCACGAACGCTTCGCTACCGATACCGAACAGCTTGGTCTCCAGTGCGTCGCGCATATATTCTTTCGGGTATTCGATCGAAAAAATCTCGTCGAGTGATCGCTTGAGAATCCTCCGATACCCCATCTTGTCCACCGTATAGTCTTTCGCTCCGTCAGGAATCCACGTATCGAGGATGCACGGAGAACCGAGTTCCTTGCCGATCCATGCGGCGATCCTGCGGCAACGCTTGGCGTGTTCGATCCAGAATGCACGGATCTTCGGATCTTTACTGGCGAGGGTAAACCCGTCGTCGGCATATGGATGACTGAAGAACGTTCCGTTGAAGTCGAGTCCGATTCCACGCTCCTTGGCCCAATCGACCCACCCTTGGTAATGTTTTTCCTCGATCTGATCCCTGTCGACGAACGCATCGCCGAATTCACCATAGCTGGCATGCAGGTTCAGCCGATGGGTTCCCGGAACAAGCGAGAAGACCTTGTCCAGATCCGCCCGCAATTCCTCCACGTTCCGAGCCTTTCCGGGAAAATTGCCCGTAGCCTGGATGCCGCCGCCGGCAAGAACGGAATCAGGCCGTTCGAACCCTCCTACGTCGTCCCCCTGCCAGCAATGGATTGAAACGGGGATTTCGGCAAGCGCGTCGAGCACGGACTCCACATCCACGCCAAGATCCGCATACTCGCTCCTCGCTCGTTCGTACTGTGTCACCGCATTCCTCCCCCGGTGGAGCATCTGTCCGCCGATATAGAGTATTGTGCGGCGGTTTTCCGTTTTCCGCCTTGACAAAATTTCTAATTTCTAGCACGATTTTATCATGATACGGCTCAAACTGTTCGCCAACGACTACTTCTATGATCCGACCTTCCAGATGAAGGTGATCAAGCGGGATCCGGAGCTACCATACCCGTTGCATAGTCATGATTTCTACGAACTGGTGTTCATCATTTCCGGAAGGGGGACCCATTTCACCAAGGAGAACGAGATGCCGCTCAGGCCGGGAAACCTGTTCATCATCGTCCCAGGGATGGCACACGGATACAAAGATGTACAGGATCTGGTCCTGTACAACATCCTGTTCGGTCGTAGGCTTTTCAAGGACCGGTTCTTCGATTTGACCGACATGCCCGGCTACCAGGCGTTGTTCACGATCGAACCGATGTATCGCAAGGAGGCGAAGTTCACTTCGATGCTCCAATTGACACCGGCGCAGATTTCCGAACTCCTTCCGTTGGTGGACGGAATGCTAGCGGAATCCGATTCCATCGAGACATACAACGGTTCGAAGAGCCTTGCGTTCGCCTACCTGATGGAGTTTCTCGTCCTGCTGTTCCGCATCTACGAGGAAACTCCGCGCGGCGACAACCAGATGATTCTCCGCCTCGCCGACGTGTTCAGTTATATCGAGGCCCATACCGACCGGCCGGTCACGACCAAGGAGCTGATGGAAGTAGCCAACATGAGCGCCAGCACGCTCAACCGGTACTTCAAGAAATGCATCGGTCTGTCTCCGATCGAGTTCCATACGCATAAGCGGATCGAGCAGGCGTGCAAGCTGATCCGAACCACTCCACTGTCGATGGCCGCCATTTCCGACGCCACGGGATTCTCCGATCCGAACTATTTCTCCCGGCAGTTCCGCAAGGTGATGAACATGAGTCCCCGAGAATACAAGGAAGACCGGGCGAGCTGGTATCGATAAGAGGGGGAAAGGCGTACGCCGATGAAAAAACGATGTCGGACTGTATCCTTTCCGCCTGTACGTTTGTTTTCTCCATGCATGTGGCTATCGGCGCTCCGCTGAGGGCCAAAGCTGATTCGCGGGCCGCACATGGCATCGACGGGACGGGCGACGAGCCGGGACGAAAAGCCCATTGCGACGAAACCGGCTGTAGATTCAAATCTTGCGTCCGTTTCCGGACCCGGGTCCGACTCCCGGGCGGTCCACTTCCCCCTTTTCAGACGATCACGCCCTTCTTCAACAGGATATTGGCGTACAATGCGGTCTCGCTCGTTGCTATTACAGCGTAGGCGGTGCGTGTCCGTTCATAGAAGCCATACCGGTCGATGAACCCGAAGCCTTTGAAGTTCGGATCGCCGTCCTTCGCCAGACGCTCATAGAGCGCCCAGATGGGGGTATCGACGGTGTCGCCGGACACTTTTTCCATAAGGAACGCATTGCCGGCATAGCTGTCGAGCGGAAACAGTTTGAGGACGGCGCTCAGGACTTCCGGCACGCCATGACCGTCGAGCCGGACAACCCGGCTATTCATGGACGCCGCGGGGAAGTTCCCGTCCCCGATGACCAATTCATCGCCATGCCCCATCTCCATGAGGATTTTCAGGAGTTCCGGGCTGATGATCGGCGGTATGTTCTTGAGCATTCTTTTTCTCCTACCGTGGGTTCCGGACAGTCATTCCAACATCGTTTCCGTATGCCGCGAGAGATTTTCCGCATCCAGAAATCAGTTGCAAATCTGTCATTTCGGTGTATACTAAGTTCGAATGTAAACGATTACATCAATACTCTTTCCATATATACCACAGGAGGTACGACATGGCAATAGTTTCTCATAACGCTACGAACGGACAGGGAAAAAGATATGCCGGGGATCTTCCGAAACTCGGGATTCGCCCCGCGATCGACGGAAGGCAGCGCGGAGTGCGGGAATCGCTGGAAGTGCAGACGATGAACATGGCGAAAGCCGCTGCGAAGCTGATCAGCGAGAATATCCGGCACGGCGACGGACAGCCGCTGGAATGCGTCATCGCGGATACGACGATCGGAGGCGTGGCGGAATCGGCCGCATGCGCCGCAAAATTCGCCAAGGAAGGGGTAGCCATCACATTGACGGTCACTCCGTGCTGGTGCTATGGAACCGAAACGTTCGACGATGATCCATTCACCGTGAAGGCCGTATGGGGGTTCAACGGCACCGAACGTCCGGGAGCCGTCTATCTTGCAGCGGTCCTCGCCGCCCATGCGCAGAAAGGGCTTCCCGCGTTCGGCATCTACGGACATGATGTCCAGGACAGCAGCGATACCAGCATCCCCGCCGACGTCTCGGAAAAAATTCTTCGTTTCGCCCGTGCAGCCCTCGCCGTCGCCACCATGCGCGGCAAGAGCTATCTGTCCATCGGCGGGTGCGCCATGGGAATCGCCGGGTCGATCGTCGATCAGGATTTCCTGCAGGCGTACCTGGGCATGAGGACGGAAGCCATCGACATGTGCGAAATCGAGCGGCGCATCGACGAAGGCATCTATGACAAGGAAGAGTTCGAACGCGCCTCAAAATGGGTCAAGGAGAACTGCAAGGAAGCGCCGGACAATGTCAACCCGCCCGAGCTCCAGCGTTCCGAGGAACAGCGGAGGAAGGACTGGGAATACTGCATCAAGATGGTCATGATCGGTCGGGACCTGATGATCGGCAATCCCAAGCTCAAGGAGATGGGATTCGGAGAGGAAGCCCACGGACACAACGCGCTATACAGCGGATTCCAGGGACAGCGGCAATGGACCGACCACTGGCCGAACGGCGATTTCATGGAGACGATGCTCTGCACGTCGTTCGACTGGAACGGAATCCGCGAGCCATTCGTCTGTGCGACGGAAAACGACCATCTCAACGGAACCGCGATGCTTTTCGGTAAACTGCTGACCAATCGCGCCCAGATCTTCAGCGACGTCCGCACCTACTGGAGTCCCGAGGCGGTGGAACGGGTCACAGGATGGAAACCGACCGGGCTTGCCAAGGACGGGTTCATCCACCTGATCAACAGCGGAGCCACTACGCTGGACGCCACCGGTGCGATGCGCGGCGCCGACGGCAAACCGGAGATGAAGCACTTCTGGGATATTACCGAAGAGGATGTCAAGAACGTACTGAAGAACACCGAGTTCAGCGTAGCCAATGGCGGCTACTTCCGTGGCGGCGGCTTCAGCTCCACGTTCCTCAGCGAGGGAGCCATGCCGGTGACGATGAGCCGCGTCAATATCGTCAAGGGGCTCGGTCCGGTGCTTCAGCTGGCGGAAGGCTGGACGGTAGCAGTTCCCGAGGAAGTATTCGCCGTACTGAACAAACGGACAGACCCGACATGGCCGACGACCTGGTTCGTTCCCCGTACCGATGGAAAGGATGGTCCGTTCAAGGACGTGTATTCCGTTATGGCGAACTGGGGCGCGAACCACGGAGCGATCAGCTATGGCCATATCGGGGCCGATCTGATCACACTCTGTTCGATGCTGAGGATTCCCGTTTGCATGCACAACGTGCCCGACGGAGACATCTTCCGCCCGAGCACGTGGAACGCCTTCGGCATGGACAAGGAGGGTTCCGACTACCGGGCCTGCGCCGCCTATGGGCCGCTGTACGGCAAGTACTGATTCCAGACCGGTTCCCGCCATACAGGAAACGGTTGCTGCGAATTTCGCAGCAGCCGTTGTTTTGTATAACGAAACCTTTTGGAAGCCTGAAAATCAGACGAACAGGTTCACTTTGCTGTAGGAGGCCTCTCCCATGTAAGTCGCCACGCCGCCGACCTCGATTCCGTCGAGCAGCTCATCCTTGGTGATCCCCATGATGTCCATCGACATCTGGCAGGCGATCATCTTGACGCCGGCCGCCTTCGCGGAATCGAACATCTGGCGCAATTGGTCGACATTCTTCTTGCGCATGCGACCTTTCATCATCTTGGCCCCGATGCCGGCCATGTTCATCGAAGAAAGCGACAGATCGTCCATTCCCTTGGGAAGCATGCCGGAAAACATCCTACCCATGAAATCTTTCCTGACTTTCGGAGCATGCGCCTTGCGCACGACAGACAGCCCCCAGAAGGTGAAGAACATCGTGACATGCTTGCCGGTCGCCGCAGCTCCGTTGGCAAGGACGAACGCCGCCAGCGCGCGATCGAGATCATTGGAGAAAACGATCAGCGTGGCCCCGTTGTCAGGATCACAGACAGGGGACTGTTCGCGGGAGCCCGGGGCGGGAGCCGGACAGACGATCGGATCGCCTTTGCCGATCACCGCTTCAATGACGCCGTTGTTCGTGGCAAGAGAAACCAGCGTATTGCCGGTCAGGTCGCACCATGAGCGGACATCGGTGGCGAAACCGGGATCGCTGGCCGTCATGGTCAGCCGGTCGCCCGGTTCGAGGGCGTCCATTTCCTTCTTCAACCTGATGATCGGGCCAGGACACTGCAAACCACAGGCATCGACGGAGAACGACTTCGCTTCGCGGGACGAACGGAAACTACCGTCCTCGTGCAGATGCTCGGTAGATCCTTCACGGGATACGACCCGCAGCGCTTCGGGATGCTCGAGCAAGTATTGTTCGTTCTGGACGGCCTCCCAGCTCTTGTACCCTCCGGTCAGGTTATGGACATCGGTCCATCCGTTCTGCCGCAGGACGCGCTCGGCGAGATACCCGCGCAGACCGATCGCACAGTTGATCACCACGGTACGGTCCTTGGGCACTTGCGCAAGTCGGCCGCGCAACTCCGTATGGGGGATGTTCACGGCGCCTTCGATATGACCCAGCTCGAATTCCTCAGGAGAACGGACGTCGAGCATGAACGCGCCGGCCTCTTTCATGGACATCGCCTGCGGTACGGTGATCGTATCGGTCAAGCCTTCCATGACGTTCTCCCCGATGAATCCCACCATGTTCACTGGATCCTTGGCGCTGGAGAACGGCGGCGCATACGCCTGCTCGAACGCACCGAGATCCTTGACAGTACCGCCCTTGCCGATGAACGCCGAAACTACGTCGATACGCTTATCGACACCGTCGTAGCCGACCGCCTGGGCGCCCCAGACCTTTCCGGTCTCAGGATCGTAGAGCAGCTTGAGGGTCAACTGCGTGGAGCCGGGATAGTAGCCGGCATGGTTGCTCGCATGGGTCACAGCCTCACGGTAGGGCAACTTGGCGCTCTCCAGCTGCTTGCCGGTCAGTCCGGTCGACGCCACGGTCATGTCGAACACCTTGGCCACGCTTGTTCCGATCGTCCCTTCGTACGCCCGCACCGATCCTTTTACGATGTTCTCCGCGCACAATCTGGCCTGCTTGTTCGCCGGTCCCGCCAGAGGAACCGTCACCACGGCGCCGGAAAGAGGACTCTTGAATGCGATGGCATCCCCTACCGCACGGATGGAGGGATCGTTGGTCGCAAAATACTCGTCTACGATAATGGCGCCGGTAGGGGTAAGCTCCAGACCGGCATCCTTGGCCAGCTTCGTATCAGGCCGAACCCCGATGGAAAGGATCACGATATCGGTATCGATCTTCCTTCCGGAAGCGAGACAGACCGTAACCGTCTCTCCATGGGGCTCGAACTCCTGCACCCCGTCCTTGACATACAGATGGACACCCTTGGAGCGCATGTGTTGCTGAACCTCGGCGGCCAGATCGTAGTCAATGATACCCATCACCTGAGGCTGGGCTTCGACGACGCTCACGTCCATGCCGCGTTCCTTCATGTTCTCCGCCATCTCAAGCCCGATGAAACCGCCGCCTACGACTACGGCGCGTCGTACGGCCGGCTTGTCAAGACGATCCTTGATGGCATCGATATCCGATACGGAACGAAGCGACAGGATCGCGGGATTGTCGATTCCGGGAATCCGAGGTCGGATGGGATTCGCTCCAGGACTGAGCACCAGCGTATCGTAGCGTTCATCGTATTCGGTGTCGTCGGCGAGATTGCGGACATGGACGGTCTTTTCTTTCCTGTCGATCGACAGGACTTCGGTTCTGACCCGTGCGTCGATGTCCAAGGACTGCCGAAAGCGTTCCGGAGTCATGATGAACAGCCGGGAACGCTCCGTGATCACATTTCCCGCATAATACGGAAGCCCGCAGTTGGCGTAGCTGATGTACTCCCCTCGTTCGAACATCACGATATCCGCTTGTTCATCCAACCTTCTGAGTCTGGCGGCGGTACCGGCTCCTCCAGCCACTCCTCCGACAATGACATACTTCTTTTTCATCCAACCACTCCTTGCGTATTCATCATTTCGTATCAAATTTCAGAATGCATTCGTTCCATCGTTTCCCGGCCCATCGGGCACATGGGAATCAAGCATCGACAGCAGCAGCGGAGGCAACTCCATATCGCAACAGCAATATGCGGCGACGATGTCCGCGCCGCTTCGGGTCATGCTGACGCGCACCCCGCGACGATCGCCGGGCATCGAACCTCGAGTTATGAATTTCCGTGCCTCGAGTCCGTCGAGCACCCTTGTCATCCGTGAAGG
The DNA here is from genome assembly GCA_001604275.1 of Spirochaetales bacterium Spiro_02. Lineage (GTDB taxonomy): Bacteria > Spirochaetota > Spirochaetia > Sphaerochaetales > Sphaerochaetaceae > Spiro-02. The sequence continues at coordinate 17,141 of LVBD01000004.1, read as the reverse complement.
GGAAAGCTCCATCCGGCTTGCCAAAGCTTTTGGTTCTGTCGCCCCATTCTTGATCGCACACAACGCCATAGCCTCGTTCAGAGACAACCCGGTCCGGTTCTTGAGCTCCTGTTCGAACTCTCTGAGAGCGATCTGCAGTTTTCGAATTGCACAAAGGTCGATCATGATATGGTTCCTATCGGCAAAAGGTTTTTTGCTATCCACATTATTTGTCAATAACACTAATTGCCATTAGCAACAATATTCCAATCCATGAAATCCGTCAATAGATATCGATAAAAAATGATTCAAATCATCGACAGAATATAGATTGGCCGCCCATACGACCAACGTACGGACGGCCTCGCATTTCATGCGGCGCACATCGTATTCCGACAGCCTGGCTCAAGATCAGTAGACGAGCTTCGAAGCGTCCAGCATTTTTTCGAACAGTTCACTCGCCTTGTCATGGGAAAGATTCATGAGCGGGTCGGAAAGGAATGCGGCGAACAGGGCATCATCATCCCCCGAAACCACGGCATCCAGCGTCATCTTCTGTACATCGCTGACACGTCTGATCAGGTTCATGATCCCCAACGGAGGATCGGATGAAACCACAGGACGTATCGAATCGCGGCTGATGAAACCGTTGCTCTCCACGATCCTGCCTTTGGGAAGGAAGGATATCTGCCCTTCGTTCGGACGATTGATATTGGTGAATAGCGTTCTGTCGCCCATGAGGGAGCGCATGATGTCCACCCCTTCCTCATCGGAGAGCGTCGCCTTCAGTTCTTCGTCGGCAAACACCTTGTCGTGCTTCTCCTTCGCCTGTCGGATACGCCATTCGTACGGAGTGCGGACCACTCCGAACCTCCACAGTTGTTCATCCGAGGCCAAGTACCATGGAACGAATTCGGCGAGATGACGGTCTCCCGCAGCACCGAGCGCCCCGAAATCCCGAAGCAAGGAAAGCGCCACAAGGTGATCGCAATCGAACCACTTTTCTTCGCCCAGCCGTCGCTTGGCGACATCCGTGCGATCGGAGTATGTCGCCGGGTCATCGGCCAGTTCCCGCAGTCTCGGCATCAAGTCGTGACCATCCCAAAAGGCTTTCGTGACGAACGTGAAATGGTTCACTCCGGTAATGTCGACATGGATGTCCCGCCGGTCAGGCTTGGGTACGTCGAACCACTTCCCCACCAATTCCGCAAGGAAATCCTCGGTATGGAATACCTCATGGCAACATCCCAGCGCCTTGATTTTCGGGAATCCCTCGAACAGAGCCGCAGTACACAGCGTCATGGGATTGGTGTAGTTGATGACCCATGCGTCGGGACAATAGGTAGCGATCGCTTGCGCGAAATCGACGAACAATGGAATCGCGCGTCGGGCCCGCATCATGCCGCCTGGTCCAGTCGTATCTCCGACGGATTCCAGGATTCCGTATTCCTCCGGCAGAACCAGATCACCGTAACGGCAGTCCGTCCGTCCCGGTTCTATGGAGATGATCACCAAGTCGCACCCTTCCAGCGCCTTTCCTAGGTCGTCTTCGGCACTGACGATGAACCGTCCCGCGCTCTCGTTCACGGCGAACACACGGTCCGCCACGTCCACATTCCGTCTGGCGGCGGCTTTATCGATATCGTACAGGACAAGCGTTCCATGCGTCATCGTATTGTAGGACAGATCTTTGAAAAATTGGATCGCCCAAAGTCGGCTTCCTCCGCCGATGATACAGATTCTCGTTGCTTTCATGCAGCCCTCCTTGCGCCATGCTTCCATTATCTCCGACAACCGGATCGAGAACCAGTGGGAATCGTTTGACATCGAGTATCTTTCTTTGACATTTCATCAAAGATGCCGGATACTTCTTCCATGTATGATTTGATCATTATTGACGATGAAACGGAGCTCCTGGAAGGCCTTTCCGAATACTTTCCGTGGGAGTCTCTGGGTTTTCGGGTAGCAGGAGCGTTCGGAGACTGCCGTACCGCGCTACAGTATTGCAGGTCACGCCGGGTCGATGTCGTACTGACCGACATCCGGCTACCGTTCTTTTCCGGATTCGATCTGATCAGGAAATTGAAGAACATGGAACACGTTCCGCTGTTCTGCGTCATGAGCGCATACAGCGACTTTGAGTACGCGAAGCAAGCGATCCAGTTCGGCGTACAGGACTATCTCGTAAAACCATCATCGTTCGAAGATATCGAGAAAGTGTTCATCAACATCAGGCGAACGCTGGATGCGAATACCGGAGCGAACATCCCTCGGCAGGCCTTCTGCGACAATCCGCTGGTCAACAAAGCCATGGAGATCATCGAAAAGAAGACCAGTTCATGCACGCTCAACTCCATCGCCGAAGAACTGGATATCCACAGTTCGTACCTTTCCCGGCTATTCAAGGAAAAGATCGGAGAAAATTTCCAGGACTATCTGGTACGAAAGAAAATGACGCTCGCCGCGGAGATGCTTGTTGGAAAAGTCGGGTACAGAAACAACGAAATCGCCGCCGCGCTCGGCTACCAGGACGCCCAGAACTTCTGCAGGATATTCAGAAAGCACTACGGCGTCTCGCCACAGCAATACAGACAGGAACATCTGAAATGAGGGAAAGAAACCGTCTTGTACAGATATTCATCACCCATAGTCTTCCGTTGCTGATCGTCGTGGTGCTGCTTGGTTCCGGTGCGACGCTCCTGACCAGGAACTTCGTTCGGCAGAGCAATATCAGACAGACAAGCCAGACGCTGAACCAAGCGGTTGTCTATTTCGATAGCATCCTTGACGAAATAGACGCTCTGAACCTCATGTTCAGCACGAACCCGGAGATTACCTCGAAGCTACAGCAGGTCCTCAACGATAATTTGATGGGATATGAGAACTATCGGGAAATCCGGCTGATCAGATCGTTCATTTCTGCGCCTGCGAACACCAGACCGTATATCGAAGGCATCTATGTATATATCCAGAACGACAACGATCTTGTCATGGGCAACGAAGGCTTCATCACCCTATCGAATACGAACACCCCGGAATGGTTCACCGATTATTTCACCATCGAGCACTCGTCTCGGGCGGAATCGGAACCGCTGACCGTCAAGCGTTCTCCGGAGACGAAGGTCATCCGCATCAGCAGGCCTGTCACGAACGTAATGGGAAACCAGATCGGAGTCATCGTCCTCGACCTCAAGGAGTCGTCGCTGAGCAACACCTATGCGTCGTTCTTTCCGGAAGAAAGCGAGCGGCTGACGGTCATGAACCAGAATGGCGCGGTATTGTTCTCGACGCCTTCGGACAGGCAGCCGTTTCTGGAAAGTGAAATGGAATATTTCACAGCTCGCTCAATGAAATACGGGTGGACCTACAGTCTCGGCATCTACCGGCCGATGCTCTATGCCCTGTCGACGACAATCATGCGATATACGTTCGCTCTGTCGGTCGTCGCGATCCTACTGGGACTGGCGATCACGTTCCAAGCGAACAAGAAGGAACGGGCGTTTCTCGGCACCGTGATCAACCAACTCCAGAAGGCGGGAGCTGCGACCGACATCAAGGAGCCACGAAAGAACCGGAACCTCTTCGTGTACCTCAACGACTATGTGCTGAAAAGTTTTCTGGAACAGGACTACTTGCGGATACAGAAGGAAGCGATCGAATATCGCGCGCTCCAGATGCAGATCAATCCACATTTTCTTTTCAATACGCTCGATACAATCAATTGGAAAGCGATCAAGCTTACCTCCGGACAGAACGACGTGAGCACAATGATCCAGGATCTTTCCAAACTGCTCAAATATTCCCTACACGTGGACAATCTGGAGGGGGTCGGACTGGATGAGGAGATAGAGGAAGTACAGAACTATATCGATCTCCAACGCTTCAGGTTCCGTGACAGGTTCGTCTTCTCCAGACATATCGAGGAAACGTGTCTTTCTGCCCGCGTTCCGAGCATGATTCTCCAGCCCGTACTGGAGAACTGCTTCAACCATGGCTTCGTGGAGAACGAAGTGCTGGAAATCGAGCTCTCGGTCCGGATCACCGGAGAGCGGATATCCATCGGGATCACGGACAATGGAGCACCGATCGGAGAAGAAACGCTTGCCGAATTGAATGATGTTTCCATCGATGCTTTGCAAAGCAGCAGGGCTCTTGGAATCAGGAACATCAGGAAACGATTACAGCTGTTCACCCGCGGGCAATCTTCCGTAACCGTACGAAGCGACGGAATACGCGGCGTATCGGTCATCATCACGATACCGCGCGTGTGAGTCCGAACCTAATTCTTCATGCCTGTCGTAGCGATGCCTTCGACGAAATACTTCTGTGCCGCGAAGAACAGAACCACCGGTGGAAGGATCGACACAAGGGACATCGCCAATATCTGGTTCCAGTCGAACTCGGTGGAAATGTCCATGGTCATCCTCAGGCCAAGCGCGACGGGATATTTTGCCACGGAGCTGATATAGATCAGCGCATTGAGGAAGTCGTTCCATATCCAGACGAACTGGAACACGATTACGGAAAAGATCGCGGACTTGCACAGCGGAAGCAGGATCGAAACAAGTATTCTGAAACTTCCGCACCCATCCAGTTTCGCAGATTCGTCAAGTTCCAACGGAAGGCCCCGAAAGAACTGCACCATCATGAAATTGAAGAACGGAAAGCACCCCAGGAGCGCCGGGACTATGAACGGCAGGTATGAATCCAGCCATCCCAGATGCTTGAAAAAGATATATCTAGGAATGATGATCACCGTCGCCGGCAGCATCAAGGTGGAAAGCATCAGGGCGAACAACGCTTTCTTGAACGGGAACTGGAACCGAGCGAACCCGTACCCGACGAGCGTGCTGGAAATCACAGTGAAAGCGACGGTTGGAAGGACCATGGCGAACGTATTGATCATATAGCGGGAGAAACCATACTGTCCGGTTCCTTTCCATCCTGCGGAGAATGCCCCGAACACCGGATGCTTGGGCAGGATGCCCACCGTACCGAAGATCTCCTCGTTGCTCTTGAACGCGGCGCCGATCATCCATAGCAATGGATAGATCATGACATACGCAAGGATGATCAGCAGGATATAGGATAGGATCAGCGCCGGTTTGCTTCGTTTTCTCATACGTCGTCTCCATAGTGCACCCAGGACTGGGAGGATTTGAATGTCAGGCTCGTGAAGAACAGGATGATGACGAACAAGATCCACGACAGCGCGGAGGCATATCCCATCTTGAAGAACTTGAATCCTTGGTCATACAGCATCAGACCGTAGAGGTACGTGCTTTTCAACGGCCCCCCCTGTGTAATGACGTACGCCGGCGTAAAGTCCTGGAACGCGTTGATCATCTGCATGACAAGATTGAACAGTACTATCGGAGATAACTCGGGCATCGTGATGGTGAAGAATACCCGCAGTTTTCCAGCTCCGTCGATCTCCGCCGCTTCATAGAGACATTCCGGTATCTGCTTGAGCCCGGCCAGGAACAGCAGCATGGAGGAGCCGAACTGCCAGATAGTGACAAGGCTTACCGTTCCGAGCGCGAGATTCGGATTCCCCAGCCAATCCTGCCCGGGAAGACCGACTACGGCGAGAAGGTTGTTGACCACTCCCTGGTTCATGAACAGGTATTTCCACAAAACGGAAATCGCGACGCTTCCGCCTAAAATCGAAGGAACATAATAGAGCGTGCGGAACAGGTTGATTCCTGTGAGACGCTGATTCAAAATCAATGCGACGATCAAAGCGAATATGATTTTTCCGGGAACCGCGATCAGCACGTATTGGAACGTCACCATCAACGACTGCCGGAACAACGGATCGGAAAAGAGTTTTCTGTAATTCTGGAATCCGACGAACTTCGCATCGCCCAACAGCTGGAAATCAGTGAACGAATACCACAGGGAATTGACCAGCGGTACGAATTGAAGGGCGAGAAACCCCACGAGCCATGGCAGGATATAGAGATACCCTTCGAATCGCTTCATCTTTCTTTTCATGCACGCACCTTTTCGATATGGCCATCCACGGAGGACTTCCGTGAATGGCCGGGAGAATAGGAATTGTCTAGAGACTTGCCAGCGTACTCTGCAGACTCTGGATCATCTTCCGGGAAGCCTGCTGCGGAGTAAGTCGCCCGTAGCCGAACTCATCGATGACGTCCTGCATCGTCTGCATGACCTCGGAATTCATCTGCCAGACGCTCTGAGGCAGTCCCGCCTGAGAAATTCCTTCGTTGGTCGCTTTCTCCGCCATCGCGGTGATCGCACCCTGGGCTGCAAGCACTTCACGAGCTCCGCTGGTAGCGGGAATTCCTCTGCAGATTCCAAGTATCGATGCGCTTTCCGCATCGTTGAACAGGAAGTCTACGACTTTCATTGCTTCCGCTTTGTTCGCAGAATTGTTGTTCACGACGAAAATCTGGGAAGGTCGCATCAGCACTCCGGTATTCTTCGCCCCATCCATGACCGGGAACTTGCGCGTCTCGATGTTCTGCTTACTCCCGATATCCTTGTCCATCGAACTGACCCAATCCCATGCGGTGGCCATCTTACCGTTGATCCAATCGGGATTTTCCTGGAATTTCTGGTAGAACAGTGAAGTCTGCGCAAACGGCGCAACGATACCTTCGTCGAACCAGCTCTTGAAATAGGTAAACGCCTGCGTCCCCTGCTCCTCGGTGAACAGGACCTGCTTATTCTCGTCTACCACGCCGCCGGCTAGTTGGGCCATATACACCTCAAACCAAAATCGGATGATATCAGGAGTGGCCGAGCTGAAATACTTTGAGGAATCTTTCTGGTGGACCTTCCTGCCTTCGCTGACGATGTTCTCCCACGTCCAGACGGTATCGGGATCAATTCCGCTTTCCTTCAGCAACTTCACATCGACTAGGAACGTGTTCACGTTGGTTCCAGTGGGGAGTCCTTTCAGCTGCCCCTCGTAGGTGCAATAGTTGTCAAGGAATGACTGATCGAATTGGGAGATGTCGATGACGGTCGGATCGATCGTAGCGAACACATCGCCTTTCGAGCACAACTCATTCAGCCACGGCTGGTCGATCTGGATAATGTCCGCCGCGGTTCCGCCGGCGATCTGTGTCACGATCTTCTGATAATACCCGTCCCAGCCGGAATACTCGCCTTCGATCTTGACATTCGGATTCCTCTGGTTGTACAGCTTCAGCGCCTCCAATGTCGGAGTATGTCGGGAATCACCCCCCCACCATGACATGCGAAGCGTGATATCGCCGGATGCTTTGGCAGACTCTTTCGCCCCTGCGGCGAACACCAACCCTATGGAGAGCACAAGGATGGAAGCAGTCAATAAACATCTTTTTTTCATACAAAACCTCCATTTGTTTTGTTCAGTGTAGTATCAGTCTCACCGCAGATCCTGGCGTTGCACAGCACGATTGTTTTGACAAACTGTATCTTTTTTTGACCATGGGTGAAAATTCTCACCGTTGACAATATACCAGCTTGCGCCTACCGTACAGCATATGTGGAGGATGACATATGAATCTTATCGATGCGCATGCGCATGTCTTCGACCAGTTGTCCGGATTCGGGGCGGACGGCGAGCTTCGGGCGATCGGAAACGGCAGGGCCCGTTGGGCTACGGGCGATGTGATTGACTTGATTCCTCCAGGATACGGGGACACGGCGTTCACTGCGGAAGCCCTGCTTCGGCTGATGGATGAAAACGCTGTGGAGAAAGCTGTGCTGTTGCAGGGCGGATTCCTCGGCTTTCAGAACGACTATCTGCATGAAACGCATCGAAAGTATCCCGACCGGTTCGCGGTCGCGGCGACATTCGATCCATTCTGCAGGAACGCGGGGAAGATACTGGACCACCTGCTCGAAGATCTGCGGTTCACCATCTTCAAATTCGAGATGTCCACGGGTTGCGGAATTATGGGCAATCATCCCGATTTTCCGCTTGACGCCGACTGGCTCATGCCGTTCTACGAGAGAATCGCGGCAATGGGCGGCATACTCGTCTTTGATCTGGGTAGTCCGGGGGACGGCAGCAACCAACCGGAGGCGATCGCCCGTATCGCAGAGCAATTTCCGACCACCCAAATCGTCGTCTGCCATTTGATGTCGCCAAGAAGAAACCACAGAGTGGAACTGGAACACGGGCTGGAGGTCATGAAGCGGGAAACCATTCATTTCGATCTGTCCGCCTTGCATTGGAAGGTCAGACCAGAATCATATCCGTTTCCCACCGCCAGAGAATTTACGAAGATTGCAAAAGACAGGGTCGGTTTCGAACGTCTGATGTGGGGAAGCGACGCTCCCAGTACGCTCTGCCATGAAACGTTCGGATACCTCGTGGACTATCTCCTGCCGGAATTTACATCCTCAGAAGCCGAGAAGGTATTCCATGACAATGCCCTTTCGTTGTATTTCAAGAGCTAATCATCTTTTGTCGGACCATCTTCGCAGGATACACCGTTCACTTCGCCGCCCGAAGGATTTTCAGACGCTGTATGCGGGGCACTATTCCCAATGTGCTCCTTTCGCCTTTCGTTGGTGGCATGAAGCCGAGCGACGATGGGGTCCTTGTATTTGATCCCAAGCAAACCGATGACCGCCGTCAATATGAACAGAACGATCGCGACATGCCAGTTTCCATCGCTTACAGAAGATCCGACCATGAGGGAGAGCACCATGGCAGGTATCCGGGCAAGCATCGAGATGATCAGAAAACTCGACATGCGGATGCTGCTGATTCCCGCTACATACGTCAGCATGTCCTTGGGTGTACCGGGGATCAGGAACAGGATGAATGTCACAGACTCTATCCGTTTGCTGTCTCGCAAGAAGGTAAAGCTATCGAGTTTTTCTTTATTGAACAGCCGATACAGCAACGGCGTGCCGAACTTCCTTGTCAAAGAGAAGACAAATGCGGATGCGATCAAACAGCCGATCAAAGAAATGATCAACCCTACGAACACGCCGTACAACGCCCCAGTGATGATTTCGACCGGGCCGCCTGGAATGAATGCGATGACGATCTGCAAAATCTGGATACCTAGCAGGACCAGCCATCCCAAAGGTCCGAGCGAAGAGACCCAATCCTGGAACTGGGCGCGATCGACGGGATCGGAAAGTTTCCGGACAAACGGCCAGATAGCGATCGTGACTATCGTCAGCAGCACGCAATAGATGATAATCGTCCAAACAAGTTTTTTTGTTGTTGCATCGAGTTTTCTGTTCATGCCGATGTAAATATACTTGCAACACCGTGCAAAGCATAGGGGGGAACCCACAATTTTCCGATCGGTTCCGACACCTTTGCAGATTGCTTGCGCAGCAATGGTCGAGCAATCATACAGCAATGGCCGCTAGATAGAAAGAGGCCGTTTCTCCGCCTCATCGCTGTTATTCGATGGACAGGGAAACGGCCCCGGATGAACAAAATGAATGACTAGCTTACTTGGCAGCCTTGAGCTTCGATTCAAGGACATCAAGCATCGCGGCGAGTTCCTTCGGCAGCTTGTCACCGAACTTCGGATAGTGGTTGGTGCGGATATCCGCAACTTCCTTGAGCCATCCGTCGACATCCACAGCCAGCAACTGCTTCATGTCCTCTTCGGTCACACCCTCCGGACGATCGATCGCATCGACAGTCGGCATGATGCCAATCGGCGTATCGACAGTCTTGGCGGTACCGGCACAGCATTCGAAGACCCACTTCAGCACGCGGCTGTTCTCGCCGTAGCCGGGCCAGAGCCACTTGCCGTCGGAGGTCTTGCGGAACCAGTTCACGTAGAAGATCTTGGGAAGATGCTCGGGAACCGGGGCGTTCTTGCCGATGTTGATCCAGTGCTGGAAGTAGTCGCCCATGTTGTAACCGCAGAACGGCAGCATGGCGAACGGGTCGCGGCGGATCGTTCCGGCCTTGACGTCAAGCGCAGCGGCGGTGACTTCGGAACCGACGATCGAACCGAGGAACACTCCATGGTTCCAGTCGCGGCTCATGTGTACCAAAGGAATGGTGCTGGGTCGGCGACCGCCGAACAGGATCGCACTGACGGGAACGCCCTTCGGATCTTCCCATTCGGGAGCGATGGAAGGAGCCTGCTTGGCAGGTGCGGTGAACCGTGAATTCGGGTGAGCGGCAGGGGGCTGTTCCTTATTGCCCTTGTCCTGGACCCATTCGTTCCCGTGCCAGTCGATCAGCTTGCCCGGAGCATCGTAGCCGATGCCTTCCCACCACACATCCTTGTCCTCGGTCAAAGCGACATTGGTGAAGATGGTGTTCTTGGAAGCGGCGATCAAAGCATTCGGGTTGGAATCCTTGGACGTTCCGGGGGCGACACCGAAGAAGCCGGCTTCCGGGTTGATCGCATACAGATATCCGTCCTTGCCGAACTTCATCCATGCGATGTCGTCGCCGACGGTATGCACTTCCCAACCGGGAATGGTAGGGATCAGCATGGCCAGGTTGGTCTTGCCGCAAGCGGACGGGAACGCGGCGGTGATGTACTTGGACTCGCCCTTCGGGTTGGTGATCTTCAAGATCAGCATATGCTCGGCGAGCCAGCCTTCGTCACGGGCCAACACTGTGGCGATGCGCAACGCCAGACACTTCTTGCCGAGCAACGCGTTACCGCCGTACCCGGAGCCGTACGACCATATCTCACGGGTCTCCGGGAATTGGGAAATGTATTTGTGCTCCATCGGAGCGCAAGGCCAGATGCCATGATCAGATTCGCCTTCGGCAAGCGGCTTGCCGACGCTGTGCAGACAGGGGACATAGTACCCGTCGGTACCCAGCAGGTCGAGAACCTTGGTGCCGACACGAGTCATGATCATCATGTTGCAGACGACGTAAGCGCTATCGGTGATTTCCACTCCGATTTTGGAAATCGGAGAACCGAGCGGTCCCATGGAGAACGGAATGACATACATGGTGCGGCCTTTCATGCAACCGCGGTAGAGGTCGGTCATCGTGGCTTTCAGTTCGGTGGGATCGATCCAGTTGTTGGTCGGGCCGGCATCTTCCTTTTTCACGGAAGCAATGTAGGTGCGCTTCTCGACACGGGCGACATCGGAAGGATCCGAGCGGAACAGCACGCAACCAGGCTTTTTTTCAGGATTCAACCGAGTGGAAAGCCCGCTTTCGACCGTCTCCTCGATGAGGGCGTCGTACTGGGCGGAGCTCCCGTCGGCAATTACGATGGCATCAGGAGTGGTAAGAGCAGCAATTTCCTCAACCCACTTCTTCAGCCCCGCATGCTTGAGTTCATTAAGATTCATGGACTTCTCCTTCTCGTGGTCACGTCGTCCGGACAGCGTCCTTTCCAAGCTAGGCTCAAGCGCAATCTCGGTCACAACATCAAGGCTGTCCGATCTTCCTTCCCACGAATACATATCGACACACAGCAGGTCCGTCAAAACACGGACATCATGTCATGTTCTCGATAGAAAAGTATCGTTTTTTTATCCTTTTATCAAGCCGATGGTGAATTTTCACCCACCTTGCACCTTTTTTTCTTGCATACACTTCCGCAACCGAGCACAACCGTCGGTTGGGATCGAACGAAGGTCAAGGATTCCGGCCTGAGGACGATGCTAGAGCATGCTGCCGTGGAACCTCGTATAGCAGCTCATGTACAGATCCGGGGGGACATCCGGCGGTATCTCAAGGAACAGATCGGTATAGCGCTTGATCCGTTCCTTCAAGCTCAACTTCTTCGGAGGACGGTCCCCTAGCTCATCGATGAAATCATAGATCGTCCCTTGGGCGGTCTTCAGCTCGTCCATCACCGTCTTGAACCGATGACTCAGATCCTTGATGATGGTCTCCGTCTCGTCCGGATGCGCCGCGATGAATTCACCGAAATCGTCGGTATGAATCTCCACCAACGTACAGTCGGTCAATGCAACAGCCGTCGCATTGCGAGGCTCGCCTTCCAGCAGCCCCATCTCCCCCAGACTGGAACTCGGCCCGGTCATCTCGATCAGGGCGAACTGCTTCGGAGTTCCAAAATCGAGATAGAGCCCGACCTTGCCTTCCCGTAGCAGGAACATGGAATCGCACTCGGTTCCCTGTTCATATATCACGGTTCCCTCGGCGACTTTCAGAATATCGTCTTGCATTGAGGCCTCCTTCATGCATGGAACTCCCCCTCGGTATGCCGCATCGGTTCCGCGAATGGGTTGCCTGACCCGTTTCCAACGCTTCGGACCAGCGGTAGTCGAAAGAATTCCATCGCATACGAGCAGGGACGTGCCATACCATCCCTGGCCCTGTATTCCGATTGCATCCGATTATACTCCGAGAGTGTCGGCAAGGGCAAGAAAACAATCCGGTTCCTACAATTCCATGCTATGATGATCACATTCGGAGGCACGACATGGCGCATATTTCGTCCGAAACGATGATGCATGGGAAGCTATCGGGGGTCGTCGGCAGGGGCGAGAAGCTGGCCTACGGCTTCGGTTGCTTCGGCCAGAACATGATCTACAGCTTCATGGCGAACTTTCTCCTCTACTTCTACACCGACATCTTCGGACTGCTCCCCGCCGCGGCGGGAACGATGCTGCTCATTGCAAGGATCTGGGATGCGGTCAACGATCCGATGATGGGGATCATCGCCGACCGCACGAACTCTCGCTGGGGCAAGTTCCGGCCATATCTGATCTTTACCCCGATCCTGTTCGTCCCGTTCGCCGTCGCTACCTTCTCCGCGCCCCAGCTGTCCTATGCGGGGAAACTGGCATGGGCATATCTTACATACATCCCATTCAGCATGATCTACACTGCAAGCGATATTCCGTACTGGGCCCTCTCAAGCACCCTCTCCGCCGACACGAACGAACGGAACAAAATCATCGTTTATCCCCGGTTCATCGCCACGGTCGCTGTCGCGCTCGCAACTGTCGGTACGCAACCGCTGATCTTCGCTTTCCAGAATCTGTTCGCAGGCGGCGGGCCGCAGATCGCGCAAGTTCGCGGCTACCAATTCACAGCCCTTGTCTATAGCGTGTTGACTGTCATCTGCTTCGCAATTACTTTCTTCTTCGTTCGGGAGCGAGTAAAGCCTTCCAAGCAGGAAAAAGCCTCGTTCAAGGACATCGTCCATACATTCACCCGCAACAAGCCGCTGCTACTGGTCATCATCAGCGGACTGTTTACCGGCATCGCACAGACCGCGAAGTTGTCGATGCTGATCTATTATGCAAAATATAATCTCGGCAGCGAAATGCTCTATACACTGTTCGCGGGCCTGAACATCCCGTTCATTCTGCTGGGCATCTCGCTGGTCCCGTATTTTTCCCGCAAGTTCGGCAAGAAAGCGACCTGTATTGGAGCGAACCTTCTCTACGCCTTGGGCTCGCTCGGATTTTTTTTCAGCGGATGGGACAACTTCTACGTCCTGCTCGCATGGAACTGCATCAGTTCGATCGGCATGGCCAGTCCGCAGGTACTCCAGACAGCGATGATCGCCGACTCGATCGAATATGCGGAACTGAAGACGGGCAAACGTTCCGAAGGCGTCATATTCTCGTCCCAGACGTTCCTCGCGAAATTGACCGCGGCGATCGTGTCCGTGATGATCGCCTCGTCGCTGGCAGCCTTAGGCTACATACCGAACGTACCGCAGTCCGGACAAGTGTTGATGGGAATCCATGCAATGACGGCGTTCATTCCGTTCTTCGGTTGCATACTCGGCATCATCCCGATATTCTTCTATCCGTTGACCGAGAAACGGCATGAAGAAATTGTCGCGCAACTACATGGCAGGGATGGCTTGAAAGACTGATGATGGAACTCGCATTACCCGCAGGATCGATGCAGGCGGCTTTGCAGGCGTTCAAGGAAGGCGCCGACGCAGTATATCTGGGAATGAAACAGTTCTCCGCCAGAAAAAGCGCAATGAACTTCAGTTTCGACGAGCTCGCGTCGCTACGCAGGATCGCCGATGACCAAGGAAAGAAAATCTATGTCACGGTCAACACGATCGTCGAAGATTCGGAACTGGCGCAAGTGCTTTCCACGATCAGGCAGGTCGCGTTCATCGGCACCGAAGGGCTGATCGTCCAGGATCTTGGCATAGCCCGCATCATCGGCAACCGCTTCCCATCCATTCCTCTTCATGGGTCGACACAGCTTGCCGTCCACACGGCCGAAGGAGTGCGGGAAATGCGGGACGCCGGATTTTCACGAGTCGTGCTTTCCCGCGAACTGACGCTCGAAGAGATACGGGCCATCCGCAAGGCATGTCCCGACATCGAGCTGAAAGTGTTCATCCATGGAGCGCTCTGCTATGGATTTTCCGGCATATGCATGGCCAGCGAACTGCTGTGCGATCGTAGCGCGAATCGCGGTGCATGCGCCCAGATATGCAGGACATGGTTCACGCTGGAACCGACACCGCTGTCCAAGACCTCGCCCCGACCTGCGGACAGAAAGCTTCGCGACGGCTGGTTCTTTTCCATGAGCGATCTGGATGCAGGAGCCATCGTCCGGGAGCTGGATCGGATGGGCATCGATTCGGCGAAAGTCGAAGGGCGTATGAAAAGTCCCTCGTATGTCGCCGCCGCCACACGTTACTATCGAGCGCTTCTCGACGGCGTAGCCGACCAAGAGGAAATAGATCGACTCCGCGATGAGCTGTCTACGACCTTCGGGAGAAAAGCTACCGGAGGATGGCTGGGAAGCTACGGACGGGACGGGCAGGAAGCTCCGGGGAAACCGGCCCCACGAGGAACAGGCTCATTGGGAAGCATCGTCTATCCTGGACACATGGGGGTTCCGGCGGCCGAAACGACCGCCGTTCTCCGAACGGGAGGCAGGACCTACCTGCAGGTCCGCACGATCCGACCGCTGGCTGTCCGCGACGGGTTGATGTTCCTGATTCCGGGACAGACCGCTCCGACCGAAGCGGTGAAATTCAGCGTTTCGTCCATATTCGACCGTACCGGCCGTTCATTGACCGACGTACCAGCCGGTCGCCAGATCGCTATTCCGTTGCCCAGCGACGCCGCACGGTCCATCGAAGCAATCGGCAAGGGAGATATGCTCTATGCAATTTCATCACATGACCAGACAATGGCGTTGATACACGACGAAAACCTGCCGCGCCGCAAACGGACCGTTCCCCTTTCCATTACGCTGACCAATGCTTCGATGATACTGCGCTCCATATGGAATTGCGACTATTTGCCGACGACGAGGATCGAACGAACGTACCCGATCTCCGTATCGGTCGCCAGAAAGCCGCAGCCGCTTCGGGATAATCTACGTACGATCTTCTCCGCTTCCGATACAAGCCTGTTCGCTACCGACGACATTTCCGTCGAAAATCGTACGGGAGAAGAAGAACAGATGATATTTCTTCCGCTGTCGCACCTCAAGGAAATCCGGCGGAACTGGTACGCATCCCTGGACGAGACCCTCCGCAGGTGGTTCGAAGAACCGCTGGCCTCCCCTTCCAGGACCATCGAAAGAACGCTTGCGTCGTTTCCATCGGTAATGAAACGGACGGAAACAATACTTCCTCCCCGTACTGCGATTCTGCCGCCAACGCAAGATCCCCTGCCATGGCTTGATATCGAAAGAGTGGCCAGAAGCCTGTCGCATAAAACCGTCAAAACAGCGAAAGACGTCGTTGGTCTTCTGCCGCAACATGAAGAAACGTTCTATATCCCGCTCTCCCCTGTCATGTTCGATGAGCCCACATATTTTGAATCGCTCGATATGCTGGTCGACGAACTGTCCTGTCGCCGCCTATCGACCGACACGCTCTTCGGCCTAAACAACATCGCCCAGATCCGATGGGCACGACGCCATCCCCAGGTCCGATGCTTCTGCGACGTCTACATCTATCTCGCGAACAGCCAGGCCGCATGTCGTCTGCTGGAACTGCTTCCATCGCTGGAAGGCGGTTACTACTGGATGGAGCGGCATGCTCTGCCGGATCTTGCCGGATGGCCGTTCGTTCCTGTGGTGGTCGAAGCGACGTTCGTACCTCCGCTGTTCATCAGCCGCAGCTGCTTCCGCCACGATTCGCTGGGGCTGTCATGCGAAGATTGCCCTCGATCCGGAACCTGGAAGGTGTCGCAGCACGGCATTTCATACACGGTCCGGGTGGACCACTGCATCACGACGGTACAGAAAAAGAGCTGAGTCACAATCCATTCCTTGCGTAATAAAAACTTTTCTAAAGAAAGTGAAATTTACGACTCAGAAAAATTGCCAGACAATAGAACGAGCTATGAAAAATCAAACAAACCGAATCCTTGTAAACAAAAAAGCGCTTCCATACTTGTTGATTGCGCCTACCGTGTTTCTATTCTTGTGGTTGCTAGTTTATCCACTTGGGAATGTCTTCTATCTCAGTTTCCAGAACCGCCTATTAAGCAGACCGAAACTCGATGGTTTTATCGGTATGTCAAACTTTGTCAAGTTATTTACCGCCGATCCTGTTTTCTGGGAAGCGCTGGTGAATTCAGGGAAATGGGTCATTACCGAGGTTCTGCTACAGCTGGTCTTCGGTCTTTTGACAGCGCTGATCCTCAAAAAGAAATTCCGAGGATGTGGAATCTTCCGGGCAGTATTGTTCCTCCCTTGGGCTTTGTCGGGAGTCCTCGTGTCCATGCTTGAGGGTGTAACATAGTTTGTGTAAATGGAAATCTGCTATGCTATTGAAAGGAGCAGCAAATGGCCAAGAGAAACAAACAAGAGAAGGACACGCTTGACAACATCATCGACCAGCTGGACCTCAATGGGGTCACCCAGGAAGAGTTGTTTGGAGAGGATGGCCTGGTCAAGGCGTTGACCTCCCGCATCCTCAATAAAGCGCTGCAAGCCGAGATGGATAACCATCTCGGATACCAGAAGAACGATTGTGCAGGGAACAACAGCGGCAATAACCGCAACGGCTACTCCACCAAGAAAGTGATGACCCAAGACCAGGAGGTCGAGCTCAGCATCCCCCGTGACAGGAACGGCGAGTTCTCACCGGTGCTGGTCCCCAAGTATGAGAAGAGGCTTCCGATCTTCAACGAACAGATAATCGCCCTGTATTCCAGCGGGATGACCGTCAGGGACATCCAGGCCCACCTGCAGGACATGTACGGGGTGGAGGTGTCGGCAGAACTTGTCAGCAGGGTTACCGACAGCATTCTCACCGAGGTGAGGGAGT
>LVBD01000003.1 GCA_001604275.1 Spirochaetales bacterium Spiro_02 | reverse complement strand
TTGCATATGTATATTTATTCATGTCCGCACTCTGTAAGTGCTGTTTTGAAATTGGCTCTTAAATACATACTTTTATTGATACTTGCAATATCCTCTGAATTGGAGAACGATAAAAAGGGATACTGCCATGCCATATGCAAAGAGAACCATCAACCTGACCGCAAAACAAAGAGAATACCTGGTTGATTTCATCTCCAGAGGTGTCAGGCTCGAGCAGACAGTCAAGCGTGCAAGAATTCTTCTGGAATCAGACATTTCCGGAGGAAGGATTCCTCCAAAGGAGCTGGCGATTGCGGAGATGGTGAGTGTCAGCGTCCCAACGGTGAAGCGCATCTGATACATTCCCTCCAGAGGCGGCTTTCCGTATCACATCGAAACTGGAGATCCATTACACCCCAAAACATGGAAGCTGGTTGAACATGGCCGAATGCGAGCTGGCCGCATTGACTGGCAGTTCAAAACCAGCGACGCCAGAGTCAAACTCAAGCGCCTGTACCCGGTGATGAAGGAATAGGTTTACGTGTTACAAACTAGTAGCATCATAGAAAAGTCCAACTTTTTGTCCGCACCCCCCCACATGCTTCGTTGGAAGGGTTGACTCCTGATATGATGTGTTTTGGAACAAAGGATTTGACTCAGGCAATCTGAAACAATCCTTTTCGAATCTTAGAAAGGCACCATTGGTATCTAGACCTCTGGATCCACCATATACTTCTCCAAGCGGTAATTTCAGGACTTTTCCATAATACCGGAACCATGATTCCCATCAGCTTGATGGGTTTCTTTTATATCTGGTTTTCCCAATAATCTTGATATTCTCCCAAATCATGCTATTATATGGGAGAATAGACAAGGCGGTGGGAGAAACATGAGACACTTTGACTATAGTCAGCTCAGGCAAAGCTCATGGGACAGTGAAATCCTTTCCTTTGTAGCGGCAATCCATGAACATAAAGGAAAACAGGAGTTGTACATCAGGCAGAAGCCTGTTGAATTGGAACGTCTGGTTGAGGTAGCAAAAATCCAAAGTACCGAAAGCTCGAACAAGATCGAGGGGATAGGGACGTCTAACGCCCGGATGCGGCAGCTTGTCGAGGAGAAGACTGCTCCCAGGGATCGTGACGAACAGGAAATAGCCGGCTATCGGGATGTCCTGAAGACGATCCACGACAGCTATGAGTTCATGTCTCTTTCTCCGAACGTCATTTTGCAATTGCATCAGCATCTTTTGTCGTATACAGACAGATCATATGGAGGCAGGTTCAAGAACACCCAGAACTCTATCAGCGTGACTCTTCGTGACGGGTCGATCGTGACGAGGTTTACGCCACTAGAGCCGTATGAGACACCGGATGCGATGGACACGATCTGTACGGAGTTCCGGCAGGCTGTCGACCGGCAATTCGTTGATCCGCTCATTTTGATTCCCATCTTCATATGTGATTTTCTCTGTATCCATCCCTTCAATGATGGCAATGGGCGCATGAGCCGTCTGCTCACCACGTTGCTGCTGTATAAAAGCGGGTATATGGTGGGAAAATATATCAGTCTGGAAAAGAAGATCGAGAAGACCAAGGAGAGCTATTACGATGTACTCGGACAGATTTCGTCGGGTTGGCGTGAGGAGCGTAATGACTATACGCCTTTCATCAAGTATTTTCTTGGGATTGTCCTGAATTGCTACAAGGACTTCGAGAACAGGCTTGGATCTGTAGACCGAAAGAGTTCTTCCCTTGAGATTGTCCGAAAGGCCGTCAGTGAACGGGTGGGGGTGTTCAGCAAGACCGAGATCCTGGAATCCTGCCCCAGCATCAAGAGCTCATCGGTGGAAGCGGCGCTCAAGAAGCTCAAGGAGGAAGGATACATCCTCATACAGGGAAGTGGAAGGAGTACACGGTATGTGCGTAGTCCTGATCATCAATAATCTCCCAATTTGATAAGAATTTTGGGAGATTTGTTCTGGTTTGGGAGAAAACAGCCCCTCGAAGAGCCGTATTGTCAACAGGCGAATCGTCAAAATTGAATCAGGGGTCCAAAGTTCGATTTTGATATTCGAAAGACCTCCGCCAACTCCGCCGAAAAAGTGTATTGCACATACAAAAAGACATTGTAGTTTTTTTAATACACCCCAAAACTATCCTAGTGCTTCTTTTATATGTGATCGTTGCCTTGTATCGTGATGCGATGGAAGAACTTGAGAAGTGGAAACGACGGAAGGAAAGAAACCCCATGGTCATCCACAGGACTCGTCAGGTCGGCAAGACAGGATATAGCTCATGAAAGAATGCGGCAAAGAAGACTACACCCAAGTAGTATAAATCAACCGCGACGTTAATCGTCAGATTGAACGCCTATTCTCCGTAGATGCGTTTCCAGTCGGAGGAATGTAGGAAGTAGTGCGCCGCTCAATGACCTCGGTATATATTGGTGGACATTCCCTTGTGGACTATCGAAACGATTCCTCTCCTTGTCCTGCGATAGCTCTCTGCTATTGGATCGACGGCGAGTGTTTTTTGTTAGATGCAACTAACGTTATTGCCTGTACGCTCCGCTTTTCTCGAGCGGGTATTCTTCCGTCCGGATTCCATTGCCGATTGGCTCCAGTTTGTTTGATACGACTAATAGATTGATATATAAATAAATACCAGTAATATAGATATGTTTTTATCGAACAGGGTATTCAAGTAATGCTGTAAAGGCTCATTCCCATTCCTAAATAATTGAAAAATTTGTTAGATATATCTAACATAATCTTGGCGATAGAATGTCGCTATCGAGGAACTGAAGGCAATGAAAAAAATCGCCATCTATGGAAAGGGCGGAATCGGAAAGTCGACTACGACGGCCAACGTAGCCGCAGCGTTATCTTCGCAAGGATTCAAGGTGATGCAGGTTGGGTGCGATCCAAAGGCCGATTCCACCCAGTTGCTGATGCACGGCAAGAAAATTCCATCCGTATTGGACCAGATCAAGGAAAAAGGGGAGGATGTCGAACTTGCCGATATCGCATATACAGGATTCGGCGGCGTAGTCTGCGTCGAATCCGGCGGCCCGACTCCGGGAATCGGTTGCGCGGGACGGGGAATCATTGCCGCCTTCAACAAATTGGAAGAACTACACGCATATGAAGAATTCCGACCGGATGTCGTTCTGTACGATGTCCTTGGCGATGTCGTCTGCGGAGGATTCGCGATGCCCATCCGCGATGGATATGCGGAAGAGGTGATCATCGTTACATCGGGAGAGCGGATGGCGCTTTTCGCAGCCGGCAACATCGTCCTTGCGATCGACAACTTCAAGAAGAGAGGATACGCCAGACTCGCCGGAATCGTGCAGAACAGTAGAAAGATCGATAACGAGGATGAAATCGTCAGGACCTTCGCCGAACAGGCCGGCAGCCGGATCCTGCAAGTGATTCCTCGCGCCCAGATCGTCCAGGAGGCGGAGGCGCTCGACCGGACCGTAGTCGAAGCCTTTCCCGATAGCCCGCAGTCGGCTTGCTACAAGGAACTCGCGAAGAAAATCATGGAGGGATCGGCCAATGTGTAACGGATTCTGTTCCTGCTCCGAGACCCTCCACTATGCCTCCCCTGCATCGGGAGGGTGGGGAGTCGTGCGCATCGGCATGCTCGTGCCGGAAAGCAACCAGCTGTTCGTCTGTCCGTTCGCCTGTGGCAGGCATGGCGCGATCGGTGCGCTGCAGCATGGATTGAAAGAGCGGATTTCCTACCTGTATCTGGATCAGGCCGACATCATCGAGGGATATGACCACCTGATTCTGGACGCCGTTCCCCGATACTTCGATGCAATCGGATATCGACCGAAGGCCCTGCTCGTCATTGTCAGCTGTCTGGACGACTTGATCGGGACGGATCATGACGCTCTGGTGGAAAGTCTTCATGAAGCGCATCCCGATATCGATTTCCAGGTGTGCACGATGAATCCGATCACTACCGATTCCCAGTCGCCGCCGATGGTGTCGATCCAACGGAAGATCTATGGACTGTTGCATCCGGCGGAAAAGCGACGGCGGACGGTCAATAGCATCGGGAATCTCGATGTCATCGACCGGAGGAGCGAGTTGTATGATTTTCTGGCGTTCCATGGATTCGATCTGCAACATATCTCGGAATGCGACACGTACGAAGCGTATCAGCGCATGGGTGAGAGCATGTTGAATCTGGTGACTGCTCCTCCCGGAAAGTTCGCTTCGAAAGAGATGGAGGATCGACTCGGAATTCCGTACGTCTTTCTTCCCGTGTCGTATCGGATCGATGACATAGAGACGAGCTATCGTTCGCTGGAAGATGCGTTGGGTCTGCCGGGAACCTACGATTTCTCCCCATGGCGCCGGATGGCGGCGGAAAAAATCGAGGAGGCCCGCCTGGCGGTCGGCTCTCTACCTGTTTTCGTCGATGCTTCCGCCACTTGCAGGCCATATTCGTTGTCCCGGATGCTATTGGAGAATGGATTCCGTGTCACTCGGATCTTCGCTCAGAAATGCATTCCGATCGAGAAGGACCACGAGCGATGGCTCATGGAAAAACATCCCGACGTACAGGTATTGCGTCCCCTCCACCATGATATGGTGAACCGACCGATCTCGTTGCCGGAAAGTGTTTCGATCGGTATGACCGGTGCATATCTTTCCGATTCTGCATATCCCGTCGATGTAATGGGAGATGCAGGACTGTATGGATATTGGGGGATTTCCCATTTGATGGAACGGATCGTCGAAATGATGAAGAACCCCGTCGATATCAGGACGATGATCGACGAACATGCGTTGGTGGTGTAGCTATGGCGCGACTTTCGATTCTGTTGCCTCCGTTTTCTCCCGATTACTCAGGGGCCGCGTCCGCATTATTCGACATGAATTGCTTGACCGTGCTGCACGATGCGTCAGGCTGTACCGGAAACTTCATAGGATTCGATGAACCCCGGTGGTACGGTACCCATGTTCCCGTGTATTGTTCGGGACTTCGTGAAATCGATGCGATCATGGGTGACGACGAAAAGTTGATTGCAAAAGTCCTCTCGGCCCAGAAGAGCATCAATGCCGACATGATCGCCATAGTCGGCAGCCCTGTTCCGATGATCGTCGGCTGTGATGTCGCCGGCATAGCCCATGAGATCGAAGAACGTGCCGGCGTTCCGTCCTTCGGATTCGATACCACCGGATTGCGCTACTATGACTATGGCGTCTCCATAGCCTGCGATGCGCTTGTGAAGCGATTCGTACGACCATGCGCGAAGAGCTCCGAACCGAGCGTCAACATTCTGGGCGCAGACGCCATCGATTTTGGAATTACTCCGACGATAGCAAGTTTGCGCAGGCTGCTTGCCGAATCTGGCTATTCCTGTTCGGCGGTGATGCCGTGCGGCCTGTCTCTGGACACTCTGACGAACATGACGGCGGCCCATGTGAATCTTGTGGTCAGTCGTAGCGGACTTTCCACCGCAAAGCTGCTGCATGATCGGTATGGGATTCCGTACCTCGTCGGCCTGCCGTATGGAGAGAAATGCATTCCTGAATACTTCGGCATGCTGGAACAAGTCCGCAGAAGCGGAGTGAATGCCGTCTATGGGATATCGTCTGACAATTCATCCTTGCGGAAAGCTGAAAATGGGGGTGGGGTTCTGGTCATTGGAGAACAGGTGGCCTGCAATGCGATCCGTATGGCGGTTGAGAAAGACGGAGAACCGGGGCCTGTCACTGTGGGCTGCCTGTTCGGAATGGAACAGGAACTATGCCGTCCGTACGACGTGAATCTCGCCGACGAGAAGGAAATTTCCGAGGCGATCAACGACAATCGGTATTCGACCGTGTTCGCGGATCCGTTCCTGAAATGGCTGCTTCGGAATGTATCGAAACGGTTTTTTCCGATTCCCCATTACGGAGTATCCAGCAAAATCCACGCTCGCGAAGCCGCTGATTCGATTGACGGCGGGTTCGATGCGTATCTTGCGTCGCTTGAGAACAGAGATGCTACGAATCTCTGAATTTCTTCATATAAGGAGTCATTCAATGAAAAGCAAGTTTTCATTCATTCTGTTGCTTTGTCTTTCTCTGCTGGCCGGTCCGCTTTTCGGTCAGGGAGCACGCGAAGCCGGTTCCGTCGCCAAAGAACAACGGACCGTAGTCGACCACAACGGGGATGTCGTTTCTCTTCCTGACGATATTCAGCGGATCGTGATTTCTTCTCTGCTGCCGTTGCCTTCCGTCTACTGCTTGTTCGAAGGTGACGCAAGCAAACTGGTCGGTATGCATCCGTCTTCGATGGCGGCGGCGAAAAATTCTATTCTGCCGGATATCATGCCTGACATCGTCAATGTCAACTCAAGCTTCGTAAGCGGCGGGGAAATGAATATCGAGGAAGTGGTCAAGCTGAAGCCGGACGTCGTGTTCTACAACGCATCGAACAAGACGGAGCGGGAGAAGTTGAAAGCCGCCGGGATTCCTGCGGTCGCGTTCAGTGCTTCGAAGTGGAACTACAACGTGATAGAGACGTTCAACGCTTGGGTCGAACTGCTGGGCGAGGTCCTGCAGCAAGAAAGCAAGGCCTCCGGGATCACGGAATATGCGAATGAAGTCTATGCGTTCATCCAGGATCGACTCGCTTCCGCTCCGGATCTCAAGAAGCCCAAGGCGATGGTGCTGTATACGAACAAGAACGGAATCATCAATATTTCCGGAGAAACTTCGTTCGGTCAGTTCTGGCTCGATTCGACTGGGGGCGAGAACATCGCGGCCCATGTGCCAGGGTTTTCCCCCACGGTCAACATGGAGCAGATCTACGAGTGGAATCCCGATATCATCTACATTACCAATTTCGTTCCGTTGCTTCCGGAAGATTTCTACAACAACGTCATCGAAGGACAGGACTGGAGCCATGTGAAGGCGGTAAAGGAGGGGAAGGTCTACATTTCTCCCCTGGGCATGTATCGCTGGACTCCGCCGTCTTCCGACGTCCCCGTCGCATTGCTGTGGATGGCCACGTGCAATCAGCCTGAACTGTTCGCCGACATCGATATCCGGGAAGAAGTGCGCTCATACTACAAGCGTTTCTATCATATGGATTTGTCAGAATCGCAACTGGACAGGATATTCAGCCCGTCCCGCGAAGCCGCGTATTGACGGGGTGCTCTGATGCTGAACAGGAAGTTTGCCGTGCCTTTGCTTGCAGTGTTGCCGTTCGTCGTCGCTCTTGCATGCATGGGGATAGGAAGGTATCCGATTCCGTTCGTCACCACGGTCAGGGCGCTTCTGTCGCCATTGACCGGAGTGCAGGTCGCCGCCACCGATTCGGCTGTTCTATTCAGCATACGTCTGCCTCGGCTCCTGCTCGCTCTGTCCGTGGGGATGGGGCTTTCTGTCGCCGGGGCTGCGTTCCAGTCCGTGTTTTCCAATCCTCTGGCCACTCCCGATACGTTGGGGGTGGCTTCGGGAGCTTCTTTCGGAGCCGCTCTCGGACTGATCCTTAAGGCGAACCTGCTGGTCGTGCAGGGCCTTGCTCTGGCTATGGGGATCCTCGCCCTGGCCATTACGTATTGGATCAGCCGCAAGAACGGCAAGGTCAGCATCATCGCGGTAGTGTTGTCCGGCATGGTGATTTCCTCTCTGTTTCAAGCGCTGGTATCGTTCATCAAGGTCATCGCGGATCCGCAGGATACGTTGCCGAGCATCACATATTGGTTGATGGGGAGTATGGCGGGGGCCACCTATCCGGGGCTTGCCCTCGGGCTTCCGTTCATTTTCATAGGCAGTCTGATGATTTTTTTGCTGCGATGGCGTTTGAACGTGATTGCACTCAGCGAGGATGAAGCGCAGGCGCTGGGAAGCCGGCTGAAAGTGGTCCGGATACTCATCATGGGTTCGGCGACGCTGGTCACGGCGTCATGCGTGTCCATGTGCGGGCAAGTCAGTTGGATCGGATTGCTGATGCCCCATGTCGCCCGGCTGGTCTGCGGTAGCGACAATGCGAAGATCGTTCCGGTCAGCATGAGCTTCGGAGCCGTTTTCATGGTGCTCGTCGATACGATCGCCAGGAGCGTAAGCGCCAGCGAGATACCTCTGTCGATTTTGACAGCGATCATCGGGGCTCCATTGTTCGTAGGGCTTCTTCGAAAAATGGGAGGCGTGCGGTAATGGTTTTCTCAGTTGTGAACGGGTGCTTCAGCTTCGGCGATGCTGATATCCTTTCAAATATCTGTTTTTCTGTGGAACCGGGAAAGGTTTTGGCCGTTCTTGGCGCCAACGGAGTGGGGAAGACCACGCTGTTGCGGTGCATGATGGGGCTGCTCCCTTGGAAGGAAGGGGTCTCCGCGATCGACGGGGTTCCGATTCCGAAGCATGCGACGTGCGAAACCTGGAAGCGCATCGGGTATGTGCCGCAGGCGAAGGACTCCTTTTCTTCCTATACGGTAAAGGATATGGTGCTTCTCGGTCGGTCTCCGCATCTGGGTCTGTTTTCTCTTCCGTCCGCACAGGATAGGGAGCTCGCGCGGCAAGCGTTGCGCATGATCGGGATCGAGCATTTGGCCGACAAGAATTGCGGCAGGATCAGTGGGGGGGAATTGCAGATGGTGCTGCTTGCCCGGGCGCTCTGCACTGAACCGGAGATGTTGGTTCTGGACGAACCGGAATCGAACCTCGATTTCAAGAATCAACTGCTCATTCTGGATGCGATACGGGATCTCGCCGATACGAAGGGAATCTCCGCGATCATCAACACCCACTATCCGGTCCACGCACTCAAGATCGCCGATAAGGCGCTATTGCTCAATCAGGATAGGTCGAGTACGTATGGTCCCGCTACTGATGTCATTTCCGAATGCAATATGTGCCGGGCGTTCGGAGTGAAAGTGAAAATCCATGAGTGTGATTGCGAAGGAAAATGCTACAAAAGCGTCATTCCCTTGTCAGTCGTTTCATAAAGTTTGCAGCCATGCATTCCTCACACGATCTTCCCCGGGTTCATGATGTTCTGCGGATCGACGGCTCGCTTGATGGCTCGCATGATCTCCATCGTCTCAGGGGATTCTTCATTGCAGAGGAACTCCTTTTTTGCGAACCCGATCCCATGTTCTCCTGAAACCTTGCCACCGATTTCATATGCCCGCTGGTACATTCTTGAGAACACCGCATCGATCTTCTCCTGCCAGGAGGCTTCGTCAAGATCGTCCCGCAGGGCGTAGATATGAAGATTGCCATCGCCGGCATGGCCGAAACTCATCAGCCGGAGCGCGAAGGACGCGCCCACTTCATAACTGAAGGCGATGAACTGGGCTATCTGGTCTCTGGGGACGACCACGTCGCATTCGTCGATCATGCTGGTACTCGCCTTGATCGCTTCCAGGAACGTACCTCGGGCGCTCCATACCGCGGCCTGCCGTTCCGGGGTATCAGCGATCAACGCATCGATCGCTCCGCACGCAAGGGCTTTCTCCGCCATTTCATGCAACGCTTCGTCAACGCTGGCCCGGGACGGTCCGTCGCAGGATACCAGCAGGTATGCGTCGGCCGACGAATCTGGAAATGGCCTGCCTAGGTATTCGGATGCCGCCTCGATCACCTCGCGCTGCATGAATTCCACCGCCGTCGGTGTAAATCGAGACTTGAGCAGTTCGGGAACTGCCTTGATGGCTGCGTCGAGACCGGCGAACGGAATCAGCATCGAAACGGTCGTCTTTGGTTGTGGAATCAGTTTCAGGACCGCCTCGGTAATGATGCCCAGCGTTCCCTCCGAACCGATCAGCAGATCCTTGATGCTGTAGCCAGAGGAATTCTTTGCGATCTTGCCTCCGATCTCTACGACCTGGCCGGAAGGAAGCACTGCCTCCAGCGCACGGACATAGTCGCGGGTCACTCCGTATTTCACCGCACGCATGCCCCCTGCGTTCGTCGAGATGTTGCCTCCGATAGTGGCGCTTTTCTCCCCGGGATCAGGAGGGTAGAAGAAGCCCGTTGGCGCTAGGTACTCGGCGATCTCCATCAGCAGCACTCCAGGCTGCACCGTCAGCGTCATGTTCTTCTCATCCAATTCGAGGATCCTGTTCATTTTCTGCAATGAAAGCATGATCCCTCCCTCCAGCGCTACGGCCCCTCCCACCAGGCCGGTTCCCTGGCCGCGCGGAGTGATCGGAAGCCTCCGCTGTGCGGCGAAGCGGACGACAGCCGCCACTTCCTCCGTGCTGACGGCTTCTACGAGGACGTCCGGAGCATGGCTGACCGTATGAAGCTCATCATGGAAATAATCCTCATGGATATCCTGCAAGGAATGCACGCGGCTTGGATCCTCGACAAGTGTCGTCAGAATATCCATGTCTTCCTGTGTGATCGTTCCGTATGCCATGTCCTTATCCTCTTTTCGCAAGTTTGTCCAACAGCGCCGGAACAATCGAAAACACATCGCCGACGATTCCAATATGGGCGACGTTGAAAATCGCGGCCTGCGGGTCGTTGTTGATGGCTACGATGCAGTCCGAGCTTTTCATTCCCGCCACGAACTGCACCGACCCGGATATCCCGCAAGCGATGATCAGCTTCGGCTTCACCGTTCGTCCCGACAGACCGATCTGACGTCTCGGATCGATCCACCCGTCTTCCACCAGCGGTCGCGTGCATGCCAGCTGGCCGTGCAGCTTCGTCGCCAACGTCTCGAACAGCCCGATATTTTCCCGCTTGCCGATCCCTTTTCCGACGGCGACGACCACATCGGCATCTTCAATGAACACTCCGGCGCCTTTCGGCGTTTCCGAAAGTACCGAGACGGCGCTGTGCAGCGACTGCTCCCGCAAGGTGCGATGTACCACCGCGAGTTGTCCTGCCTGGGGGCTTCTTGACGGGGCATCGAAGATTTTGTAGCGCACCGTGGCGAACTGGGGCCGATGGTTCGGCGTACGGATATGGGCCATGATGTTTCCGCCGAACGCAGGCCGTATCTGGTCCAAGTCGCCGTTTTTCTGTATATCGAGAAACGTACAGTCGGCTGTCAGCCCGGTCCGGACTCTGGCCGCGGTGCGGGGGGCCAGCATCCTGCCGATGTTCGTTCCTCCTACCAGCACTGCGGAAGGATGCAGCGTTCCGATCGCATCCTCCAATGCGGCGGTGTAGGGTTCGATTCGAAAATCCTTGAAAGCCGGATGTTCGTAGACATATGCGACATCCACGGGGTAGTGGGCGAGTTCCTCGACGACCTGAGCGACGGCATCTCCCGCGACGACTGCGTACACGGGTTGTCCCAGCTTGTCCGCGAGTTCATGCGCTTTGCCGATCATCTCCAGCGAGACTGGATGGATCGATCGGCCGTATCGTTCAACATAGACCAGGATGCCCTGCCACTTTTCTCGGTCGATGACCGGACGTTGCGATGTCGCTTGTTCCTCCTGTAGTTCGAAGGCTCCTCGAGGACCTTTCTTGACGCAGACAAGGCACAGTCGGCACTGTTCGGTGATCGATACCGAGCCTTCCTGGAAAGCGATCGCACCGAACGGACAAAGTTTCGGCGCATCGGCCGGATTCGGAATCAATGCTTGATGGACGAGGATCGTTTTCATGCCAGCTCCTGGAGGAACTTCTTTTCTTGCAGAAAAGAGAAGAGACGGGAGGCCAGATCGCCGTCGTCCCAAAGTTCTGTCGTTGTTTCATGCTCGGGTGGGAAGATGCGCACCACTTGGGTCGGAGAACCGTCCAAACCGTAGTGCGAGCGATTCTTGTCGGCGAGATCGTCGAGCGTAATCTTCTTCACGACCCGTCCCTTCGATGCCTGC
This sequence comes from Spirochaetales bacterium Spiro_02, assembly GCA_001604275.1. Taxonomy (GTDB): domain Bacteria; phylum Spirochaetota; class Spirochaetia; order Sphaerochaetales; family Sphaerochaetaceae; genus Spiro-02. Next base: position 64,645 of record LVBD01000003.1, on the reverse strand, counting down.
ATCCTGTTCCATGACGGAAGGCGCGGCTGACAAATGTCCTTGTCGACGCTGATCAGGACGGGGAGTTGGACCGTGGCGCGTATGAACGAATTTCCTGCATCGTAGACCAAAGTGACTGCTCCGGGATCGATGACTTCGATCGTCTGCACGTTCGCCAGACATGGAACGCCTAGGAATTCGCTGCATTCCGACCCGACTTGTGCGGTATCCCCGTCGGTCGTCTGTTTGCCGCAGACGACGAGATCGAATGCCCCGATCGCCTTGATCGCTTGTGAAAGGGCGTAGCTGGTGGCCAATACGTCGCTTCCTGCGAAAGCCCGGTCGGTGAGCAGATACCCGGCGTCGGCTCCCATGGCGAAAGCTTCGCGGATCGCCGCTTCCGCCTGCGGCGGACCCATCGTCAACACCGTGACGATACCGCCGGCGAGTTCCTTCAGCCGCAGCGCCGTTTCAAGCGCGAAGAGATCGTATGGATTGAGTTTTGTTTCGGCGTTCTCCCGTTTGATGACGCCGGTCTTCGGATCGACACCGACATTCGAATCAAGCGGAACCTGCTTGATCAGCACCAGAATTTCCATGGACACCTCATTTTTTTCCAGAATAAGATGGGAATTTGGATCTGTCAACTGGTAATACCAGTTATATAGGTTTGTTTGTTCCGACCGTTTTCCAATGAGTCGGAGAGAGCCTGGAACGGCGGGTATGCAACTTTATGGACAGATGTATAGATTCCTGACCATCTGCAGGTGGGAGCCAAGCAATCCTCTGGCCTTCTCGCGGTCATTGGACAGCAGGGCATCGTAGATAGCCTGATGTTCTTTCATCAGTTGCTCCGCGTCTTCATGCCGCTCCAGGACGACGGACCGTCCTCCGCGCACGGAATGTTCGAAGAGACTGACGATCAGTTCAAGAGTTTTCTGGAGGATGAAGCTGTCGGACATCAATACCAGCGCACGATGGAACGCGATATCCGCCAAAGCGCCCGCTTCCTTGTCGTTTTCTTCCAGTGCCTTCCGCATGTCGCTCAGCGCGGCGCGCATGGGAACCAGCATCTCCTCCGTCAGCGTCTGGGGAAGGAGTTCCGCGGCGCGCATCTCCACCAGCTCCCGGAGTTCTAGCAGTTCCAGCTCGAAGTTTTCATGAGAGAACAGCAACGGGGCTATGACGGAAAGGAACGGGCCAAGCTCCATTTCTTTCAAATAGGCGCCGCCGCCGGGCTGGATGTCGATCAACCCGATGATCTCCAGTACGCGCAGCGCCTCGCGGACCGAAGGACGGGACACGGAGAATATTTCGGCCAGTTCCCGTTCGCTGGGAATTTTATCTCCCGGCTTCAAGACGCCGGTGCTGACCAGATTCACGAACTGTTCAAGGATATACTGATATATCTTCCGCGTGGCTACAGGCTTGAATGGAGCTGTTTTCGAATTCATCATGGAAACTATACCATCGGCGGAAGTGGAAGACAACAGCCAAGGACGGAAAACCGGATGACGATTGCCGCTCTTCCTTGTATCTGCTCATATGGTGGCATGGTAAGCTGAAATAGAAAATCTCCCGTTGTCAATCGGAACACCGGGAGAAAAGAGTTTAGTGAAATCTGTCTCCGATCAATAGCTCAGGGATATGGACATGGTAGGTTGTCCGATTTTTACTGTCCCGTCATCGGTAACACCGAAGACGTATCCTGCTTTGGTATACAGTCCCGAAGTACTTGTTTCGAATACACCGTATTCACCGGAAGAGAGCCATCGACCGTCCTGCTGAGTGAAGCCGACCGGCGTATATGATTTCGTGTCATAGAAGTCTCCATTAGTTCCTCCGATAACAGACTCATATGCATATATCTGATTTGCGGCGACAAAGTTCGCTTTCGTCAGCACATTCGTTTTTGTCGATTTCCCGTACAGATAGTTTCCGTTTGCGCCAAGTACTATCCGGGCCTTTGTCGCAATGCTGGGATCAACCAGAAGGACATGTATGTTCTGTTGATAGCTCGAAGCGTCTATAAGCTCATAATAAGTCCATGTGATACCGGTTGCCAAACTCGTGGTCGATGTCGTTCCGCTGTAACCGCTTGACGAACTCCAGTCCACGGTTCCTGTGATTGCGGTTTGGTTCGTATTCAGAGTGCTTGTCGGTGCGACAACGAAAACTCCCTGGGCAACGGCGCGCCCTACGGTAGATTCTATCGATGGAGTGTTTTTCAATGTCAATGTTCCATTGATATTCGCAACGAATTGCGTCGAACCACCTCCATCCAAATTGAAGGCCGTTTGAGCTCAGAGGTCGACAAGGAGCTGTTTCATGTTCTCAATAGGAAGTCCCACGCTATTATTGGCATTTCGACCATCTACAGTGAACAGGAAATAGGATCCGTCAGCTTTGATGCCGATAGCTGTACGAGGATTGTCATCATACCAGGATGAAGAGCCGTATGCAGATTGCATGTCACTGGATTCCTCAGGGACGACAGCGCCATTCTCTACGAGTAGCGGCCCTCCGTCGTGACGTCCGCCTCCGAAAGATGTGATCACATCCTCCCAATCGTCATCGATATCGAATGTCAATGAAATTGTCTGACCGACTGTCAGGCCTGCAAGGGTCGTGGCGCCTTCCGCATATCCTGAGAGTACCATATAGGAAGAATCGATTTCTGTACCGTAATATGTTGTGGCTTGCGATTCAGGTCCCGGTGCTCTTGCCGTATTCGCTTCAGAAGTGGTTCCCGATGTGGTGGTGTCGTCATAGATAGCGATGACTTTTGCAGTAATGGTGCTATCGCTTCTGATGATGGGAGTCGAAGGATCGATTACTACTTCACAAGTAGTGACACTACTGCTTTCATCGTTCGCCATTGTCGTCGAATACCAATCGGGAGTGTATAGGACGATTGAATTATCTGCCCTGGCGGCGAGCACTCCTCCGTCTCCTCCTCCCGAGTAGGAGCTTGTTACATCTCCCCTGAGCTGGTTCAATGCATTGACTGAAACAGTCGTAAGGGTGTCTTCTCCCGAACTGCAGCTGATGGAAAACAGTATTGCGGTCAGAAGCAAGAATACACTGAACAACCTGATTGTCTTTTTCATATAAGACCTCCCGAAAAACTTTTTTCGGCATGCGCCGATTTTTCTGAAATCAGATGAAACAGAACGGTTTGCATACACGACCACGCCCAACGGATATCTTGGGATATGTGAAAAGAAATCGTGAAAGTTCAAAAAGTTGTGTGTTAGTCGTTCAATTAAAGATGTTGCTTGCCCTTTGCCATCGCCCCGTTTCCCCCTCCTGCAACCGTCTTAGCATTGAGTTTTTCACTTGTCCATCGAACAGTTTTTGTATTTTCGAAACAAAATCTGCATCGCGCAAAGTATCTTCATAATATATATGATTTCATCATGCATACATCATTAGAACCATGCTGCGCTAACCGGAAAAACATGCAAGAGGCCGACCTTTTGATTTGAAATGGAGGGACTGTCGAGTGTCGCGTCCGTTTCGCAAGTTCGGCGTTGCGTTGTAGCGTGTGGTGCCGTATGCTATCTACAAGCATCAAGGAACTTCCTCATATGCCGGCTTTATCAGGAATACTTTGTAAATTAATTAGCGAATTGAAGCGCAAGGAATGCTTGAGAAGGAGTATGCCACTGTCATGAAGACCGCACGGATTTCTATCGACGCAACCAACGAGATTTCTCACATCGACGACCGCCTGTACGGTTCGTTCATCGAGCATCTGGGGCGAGCTGTATATGGGGGAATCTATCAACCCGGACATCCTCTTGCCGACGCAGACGGATTCCGTACCGATGTCATCGACTTGGTCAAGCGCCTGAACGTTCCCATCGTCCGATATCCCGGCGGCAACTTCGTCTCCGGCTACAACTGGGAGGATGGTGTCGGTCCCAAGGAGATGCGTCCGGTAAAGCTTGATTTGGCGTGGTTCACCACCGAAACCAACGAGTTCGGCATGCAGGAGTTCCACAAGTGGCTCGACACGGTCGGCGCCGTTCCCATGATGGCGGTCAACCTCGGGACCCGTGGGCCTGATCAGGCGCGCAACCTTGTCGAATATGCGAATCATCCCAAAGGTACCTACTGGTCAGACTTGCGTCGCTCCCATGGAAAGGAACAGCCGTACGGGATCCATACGTGGTGTCTAGGCAACGAAATGGACGGACCGTGGCAGATGGGAAGCAAGACCCCACTGGAATATGCACGTGTGGCTACTGAAACGGCGAAACTGATGAAATGGACCGATCCATCGATCGAACTGGTCGCCTGCGGAAGTTCCAACTCCTCCATGCCTACGTTCGGAACTTGGGAACGTACCGTCCTCGATCATGCATATGAGTACATCGACTATATCTCTCTGCATGAATACTATGGAAATGCCGACGGCGATACTCCGTCCTTCCTTGCGGAGAACGTGGGGATGGATCGGTTCATCAAGTCGGTCGTTTCGATTTGCGATGCTGTCAAGGCCGCCAAGGGTGTGGAGAAGACGATCGACCTTTCGTTCGATGAATGGAACGTCTGGTACCATTCGTATGAGAGCGACAAGCGGATCGAGCACTGGCTGAAAGCGCCTCCGCGTCTGGAAGATGTCTACACGTTCGAGGATGCGCTGGTAGTCGGCGGGCTGCTCATTACGTTGATCAAGAACTCCGATCGAGTCAAAATCGCCTGTCTTGCCCAGCTGGTGAATGTCATCGCCCCGATCATGACCGATGGAAGCAGCGCCTGGCGGCAGACTATCTATTACCCGTTCCTCCATGCGTCCGTTTTCGGAAGAGGCTCGGCTATTTCCGTTTCCATCGATTGCGATTCCTACGATTGCGCTAAGTATGGCGATGTCCCGTACCTCGATGCGGTAGCGGTTCGCAACGACGACAGAGGGGAACTTTCCGTGTTCGTCCTCAATCGGAGTCTGGACGATGACATTTCCGCTACGTTTTCCATTGATGGGCTGGACCTCGCCGGGGAGGCGGAGCAGATTTCCCTTGCCGGCTATGACCTGCTGGCGACGAATACAGCTTCGTCTCCCGATTGTGTCGTTCCTCGTTCGAAACACACGAATGGGTCGTCTTTCGTCTTCGAAAAAGCATCGTGGAACGTACTGCGGTTCAGGTTCTGACCGCTCGTCAACTTGGCTGGAAATGTTGATTCGCATCTCTGCTCTCGCTATGATGCACTCATCGAAGGAGTGACGATGAGTACGAAACGCGACAAGCTTGGACTGTTCGACAGCACCCATCTGCTGGTAGGAGGAATGATCGGTTCGGCAATCTTTTCATTGTCCGGCATCACCATCCTGCAGGCCGGCCCCGCGGCGATCCTCTCCTGGATCCTCGGCGCAGTCATTCTGCTTGCGTATGGCCTGCAGACGGCGGAGCTTGCTTCGCTGTATCCTCAAAGCGGAGGGGTCTTTGCGTTTCCCGCATATCTGCTAGGAAAGACTCGGGAGCAGGGCCGTCTCTGGGGATGGATCTCCGCATGGGCGTATCTGTTCGGCTGCATAGCGGGCGCGGCGTTCTCGGCGATATATATCGGCATCTATCTTGGCGTTGCATTTCCCGCTCTTGCTTCTTGGCAAGTGCCGCTTGGCGTGGGCGCTGTGGTAATATGCGGCCTGCTGAACCTTGCGAAGTTCCAGCTTACCGGTCGAGCGAACACCTTGCTGACAGCCTTCCTTGTCCTGACGCTGCTGTTGTTCGTCGCCGCCGTTTTCTTGAGCGGGGAATGGGACGCAACGTCATTCGCTCCGTTCTTCACGCAAGGGAGCGACGGCGTCGCCGGGTTTCTTGACGCACTTCCGTTGGCCATGGTCGCCTATGGGGCGATCGTATCCCTATCGTTCCTGGTAGGGGAGGTCCGCGTTCCGAACAGGACGGTACCGAAGGCAATGGTGATAGCGATGTCGGTGGTGCTAGTCCTCTACCTTGCCGTGCTGATCGCTACATTGGGCTTGGTTTCCGCGCGGTATCTTCAGGACAACGTGGCGCTCCAGTATATTCCGCTCTATGCGGCAGCTTCGTTTCTCCCTTCCATGGCGTTTCTTCCACCGCTGATTTCCGTTTCCGCCGTACTTGCATTGCTTACTACGATGATCGTGACCATGGCGCTGGCCGCCCATACGCTGCGTACCTGTGCGGACAACGGCATTCTTCCCGCATTCTTGGCGAGAACAGGAAAGACTTCCGGCGCACCGTTTTCCTCTACATTGACGATTGTACTGCTCGTCGGAGTATTCGCCGCGATTCCTCGGTTGACCGATATCCTGATCAACTTCGGAGCGCTATGCAATGTCATCGTCGTTGCGATCGTCTGTGTGACGGTTCTTGTCGCTCGGGTCAGATTTCCCGAACGAGCTGAAGGCCGTTTCAGGGCCCCCGGCGGAAGATCGCTTCCGATTGTGACGCTTGCGGTTCTTGTGGCGAGCTATGTGCCCGGAATCCTGCAAGGCGGATGGCGGCTCTGGGCTGTCACAGTAGCATATTATGTGGTCGGCATGCTGCTCTACCATTTCAGGAGACCTTTGGAATGAACGTAGCGTCAGGGATTTTCGACGGTGTGCATCGCGGGCATCAGGCCGTGCTCGCCTGTCGTCCCGAGGAAGTGTACGTTCTTCCTCCTGATGGCGGGCCAGTGTTGACGACCGTCGATGAGAAGCGGGCCTTGATAGGCGCATATGCGGGATCAGCATGTTCCGTGCGGTTCGTGGATGCGTTTGCTCCGCCTGCCGGCCTCCCGGTCATTTCCGTTCCTCCTGTCCTCTATGATGGTGTTCCGATCTGTTCCGATCGTATCAGGCAGGCTTTGCTTGGCGGGCTTGTCGAGGAAGCCGAAGCGATGCTGGGGTATCCCTATACGCTTCGCGGTGAGGTCGTGTACGGTCGACAACTGGGACGGACTGTCGGAATGCCTACGGTCAATCTTCAGACAGCGGATGAGAAGCTGCTTCCCCGGCATGGGGTGTACGGTACCGTGACGATCGTCGACGGCCAGCGATACCTAGGTGTGACGAGCATCGGGCCACGTCCGACGGTCGATGACCTGCCGACCGTCACGGTCGAGACGTTTCTGCTCCATTTCAATCGGGATCTGTATGGACAGCACATCGATCTGGAAATCAAAACCTATATCCGTCCGATCACCAAGTTCGAGAATCTCGAGGCGGTTCGTCGCCAGGTGGACGATGACGTGCGGTATGTCGTGGAGTACATGGGGGCGAACCACTAGGTCGCGGAGGTGCGGAGGGTTCCTGTTCCCATCAGGGAGAAGCTCGATGAACATGATATCATGATGAATTGATTATTCTGATATTGTAAAATCTAAAATCAGATATTATAATTTACATATATTAAGTATAATGATTTGGTAAAAAAGATGGAAAAATATCTTTCTCGACTCATTGAAACGCAAATTCGCGAGGTATTACGGATGTTCCCTGTGCTTGTCCTTACTGGTGTCCGACAGGCTGGGAAGACTTGTACGTTGACACACCTGCTTCCTCAATATCGGTATGTTTCATTGGAATTGCCATCTGTATCGGCGATGGCGGAAGAAACGCCGGAGCTCTTTCTTGCCTCCCATCCTGTACCGGTCATATTCGATGAAATCCAGAACGCGCCGAATCTGTTCCGCTATGTCAAGAAAGAAGTAGATGAATCGCGGCATGCCATGGGAGCTTTCGTACTGTCCGGGAGTCAGCATTTTTCCTTGATGCAGAATGTATCGGAAAGCCTTGCAGGGCGTGCCGGAGTCCTTCAGATGGAAGGAATGTGCTATCAAGAGACAGGGTATGCATCTATCGAGGAAGCGATATTGCGGGGCGGATATCCGGAACTTGCGAGAAACCATGAAATGAATGTAACGCGATTCTTTAGTTCCTACTTGCTGACGTATCTGGAACGTGATGTCAGACAATTGAAGAACGTCGGGAACTTGAGGGATTTTGAACGGTTCATGCGCCTGCTCGCGCTTCGCAGTGGTTGCCAGCTGGATATGTCCGCTTTGGCGACCGGGGTCGGGGTCAGTCTCCCGACGATCAAAGCGTGGATTTCCGTTCTGGAGACATCCTGCATCATTTCGTTCCTGCAGCCTTGGAGCGGGAATTTGAGCAAACGGTTGGTGAAAAGTCCCAAGGTATATTTCAACGATACTGGATTGCTGTGTTTCCTACAGGGGATCAGCGAGATCGAAGAGCTGAAACATTCAATGATGATCGGACAGATATGGGAAACCTTTGTTTTTTCGGAGTTGCGAAAGCATGTGGCTGGTAAAGGTTTGAACCGACAATTCTTTTTCTATCGGGAAAACAGTGGTTTGGAAGTCGATTTTCTGGTCATTGGAAACGGAACTAGGTTGATCGAAGCCAAATGGAGCGAGCATCCGGGGGCGGATGCCGCGAAAGCCATCATCCAATTGAAAGAAAAAATCTCCAAAGCAGAAACAACGAGTTACGGGCTTTCGAATGTACAAGGGTACATCGCTTGCCGGACGGCGGCTCCATATCCTGTGGATCCCGCAGCAAGTCGTACCATGGCGATCGGGGGAGAGGAACTCGGCACGCTTGTATAGTAGCTTCAAGTCCGTTGTCCCGCGGCCTTTTCTGATGAATCCTGGAATTTGATGCTTGTTCATGCGACTATCTCCCGCTTTCGTTGACAAACGGAATCCATGCCTATAGACTCTCCGGTTTGAGGGGAAAACGATATGAAGACATGCACCCTGCTGTATACATCGGATATCCATGGCTACCTGTTTCCGACGAATTACGCCGACGATTCCGCCCGCATCATGGGATTGCTGACCTGTTCGCATCTGATGGGCAAGGACGGAAACACCCTGATCCTCGACGGAGGGGACACCATCCAGGGCTCCCCGTTCCTCGATTTCCTCCGAAACGATATCGGCCGCCGTTTTCCCGTCGCCGCCGTCATGAACGAGCTTGGATACGACTGCATGACGCTCGGCAACCACGATTTCAACTATGGCTACGGTGGACTGGAAGAATTCCTCGGAGGATGCTCGGCGCAATGCGTCTGTGCGAACGTAGTCGACCATGCGGGGAGACTGCCGCTCGTCCCGTACGTCGTCAGGAAACTGGAGAGCGGACTGCGTATCGGCATCGTCGGAATCGTGACCGATTTCGTCAACGTGTGGGAACCCGCGCAGAACCTCGAGGGCCTTTCCGTCACCGATGCATTCGAAGCCGCCCGGAAGGCCTGCCGGAAGCTCCATGGCTCGATCGATGTACTCGTATGCATCTATCATGGAGGGTATGAACAGGATCTGGCATCGGGCAGGAAGCTGTCGGATTCTAACGAGGATATCGCATGCAAGCTAGCTCGTGAACTCGACTTCGACATCCTGCTGACAGGACATCAGCATCTCCATACCGACGGAACGTATATCGGAGGAACCTTCACGGTCCAGCCGGGGGCGTATGCTTCGGAAGTCTGCAAGATCACGGTCGACGTGGACGACGATGGGAGTGTCCGCCCGAGGGCGGAATGGCTGAGGCCTGACGGGACGATCCGGCGCCCGATACCTTCGCTTCCGGCGTTGCAAAGCATCGAACGGGATATCCAGCGTCGGCTCGACGAACCTCTCGGAAGGCTGCCGGCTCCGATCGTTTTCTCTGGGCGGCTCGATAGCGCGCTGCACGGCAGTCCGCTCGCCATGCTGATCAACCAGGTCCAGATGGAGGCCGGCAGCGCCGATGTTTCTGCGACCTGCCTGTACAATGTTTCATGGAACCTGCCCCGGGAAATCACCGCGCGGGATCTGTTGATCACATACGAATTCCCCAATACGTTGAAAGTGCTGGAGGTCACCGGCGCGATCCTCCGTCTTGCGTTGGAACGATGCGCATCGTATTTTGTCTGCGATAGCGATGGACATGCCGCGATCGACGCCGCGTTCCTGCAGAACGAGCGGCAGCATTTCAACTATGACTATTTCGCCGGCATCACCTACGAAGTCGACATCTCCCGTCCTGTGGGGGAGCGAGTCGTCGCATTGGTCTTCGATGGATCGCCCGTCAGGGACGAGCAGGTCTTCCGTCTGGCTCTGAACAGCTATCGGGCGACCGGGGGAGGCGGCTTTCCGTGGTATGCGGACTGTCGGGTGCTGCTGGACTCCCAGCTGGAGATCCCGCAACTGCTGAGGGATTATATCCGCAGCCATACCCCGGTCGCATCGATTCCTCCGTCTCCGTATACCGTTCGAGGATACCGCTAGGAGAGCCTATTCCCGGGCGGCTCCGTCGTCCACGATCCGAGTTCCGGGAAGCAGAATCTCCACCAGCTTGCGTTGCGTTTCGTTCATCGGCATGACGGATTCATGGCTATGTTCTTTGTTGGACATGACGCAGATGTTCTTCAGCTGCGCAAGGATTTCCTTGTATGTATAGTCGTTGTCCAGTCCGGTATCCTGCAACTGCTTGCGAAGGGCGCAGATGTAGATCGACGCAATGAATTGCACGAACAGTCGTGGGGCGATCCTATTGCTTTCGTGAATCCTGATCCGCAGCAAGTCGAGATCGTTGCGCAAGTCGTCGAACGAACGCTCTATGGTCCGTTGCATCCGATGGCTCTCCAGTACCTTGACGGGGTCCTTCAGCTGTGGGTCGTTGGTCAGGAACGCGAAGAAGCCCGCATAGGCTTTCTCATGCCGTTCCAGCTCCTCTATGTCGAGCCCCACGGTCCTGCGGCCTGTGTACTTGTGCTGCCCGAACACGAAGAATTTCGCAAGGTCCGCTTCGGGAATGTCTTCCTGATGCTGCTCGAGACGCTCGCGCTCCTGCTGGATCCGATACATGAACCGGTCTCGATCCTTGCCGATGATGTCCTGGGAGTAGAAAAGATGCACCGTGCACGGATGTCTGACGATGCGGGCCTTCTTCTCCTCTTCCCAAGTATATTCGATAGTACGCGCATAGTAGTTCCTGCCGTCGAGCAGGTAGAGGGACGCAGGATCCCCCGTCATGTCACGGTTCCGTTCGATGAGGTTGCGGATCCATGCGTCCTGGATGCGGATGGCCTGTAGGAACGAGTACCTGCGTGCGAACATTGCGGTAATGTTTTCGATGCTGTAGAATTCCTGATCCATGTTGAGCGTCTCGACGCAGACCCCGCGCTGCCTCAGCGTCCGGAGCAGTTCCGACACCTGCCCGATCGTGCGAAGTTCCGTGTCCGTCGATTCCAGATACAACGGAAGCATGGAATTCTTTCCCGCAACCATGACGTATCGTAGCTGCCGGGGACTGTTTCCCTCCATGTTCACGCCCCAAGCCAGCGACGGATAGCATGCATTGTAGCTGGCGACGGATCTCAGGTCGTACAGCATCCGCGAGGTGTCTGTCGACAGGGTTCCCCATTGCCGGTAGAAACGCTCCCTGGCGTCTTCGTGCAGTCTATCGAGGATTTCCACGATGTACCTACTGTCCAATTTGCCGATGAACGGAGTCCGGTTGAACGGCAGCCAATTGCCGCAGGCACTCAACGGTTCGTTCTCTACGACCAGATACCAGACCATCGCCAGCACTGCCCGCCAGTCGGATGGTACGGCGTTCTTCAGGACGGTATCGAGCTTCAGAGCCTTCGTGATGCTCCATAGCAGCATGTCATGCCCCGCATGCGTGACCGTCAGCCGGTTCTTGTTGATGTCCTGGACGATTTTCTCCGGCATGTTCAGCCGCTTCGACGGGACAAGATCCCCGGTAGCAGGATCGATCTTGCCGATGCAGATCCGCTTCGTCCGGTACTTCTTTTCTTCGTCATCCCATACAGTCGTTCCTTCATAGACATACGTGGTTCCGTTCTTCGCCTTGAACTTGACTCTGTGCATTGGGTATTCTCCCGATGATTTTGTATAATTATGTATAATTTTGCCAATGATAAGTCAATTATATCACGAATATCTCCTTATATATAGGAAAGTCTTTGTATAAAAATTTATTATTATGCAAAATAATTTATATCAGACATTGACAACTGGCTTGTAGGGGTCATAAGGTTGTTCCGAATCGTCGGATCGCAATGATATCGACGGACGGCAGACTTTGGAGGATTATCTTGGCATCAGCGTATGATCCATGGCAACAGTGCACGACGAAAAGCGGACTCCCTGCGGACCAGGTGATTTCCGCCCTTCAAAAGGAGATTCGCCGGAACAACGTGGATAACGCTGCGGTTCTGGCGTATGAAATGTTGACGACCAGCAGGGAACTTGAAGAGTTCCTGTGGTTCCGGCTACAGGTCATCAGCGTCGAGGATGTCGGCTTCGGCGATGTGTTCGCCCCCGTCCTCATCCATTCGCTGGAACGGATGAGGCTTTCGGCTAAGCCGGAGAGCAACGACCGGTATCTATTCGCCATCCATGCGGTGCGGTATCTCTGCTCGAGGACGAAGGACCGTTCTTCGGACGAAATGCTGAACTGGATCAAGAAAGCGCATGAGAGAAACGAACTTTCCCCGCGGATCCCCGACTATGCGCTGGACAAGCACACGCTGGCCGGTCAGGAGATGGGGCGCGGAGACAAGGATTTCTATAACGAAGGAGCTTCCGTAGTCCCTGAGCTCAAGGATCGGGACACGACCTATCTCGAGCGGTTGCGGGGTATGCTGGGCATTGGCTGACGTGTTGTTTTCCGTGGTTTCCATGCCACGACCAAAATAAGACGGAAAGGAGCGAAAGTATGAGAAGAAAACTGCTAGTCTGTGCGCTGGGTATCCTTCTTGTCGGCGGTTCGCTGTTCGCGTCCGGCAAGTCGGAGCAGCAGGCGAAGGGTGGTGCGCAGGAACGGGTCGTCACCACGATTCCGTTGTCGTCGTATGCCAACGAGGCCTGGTACCAGGCCATGAACGAAGCGTTCACCGCCGAGACCGGCATCCGCGTGGATGTTCAGGTCACTCCCGGAACGAACGATGAACAGGTCGTGAAGGTCAACCTTGATCTACTTGCGGGAAGTAAGGTCGATGTGATTCCGACGCTCGGTCCACGCGACCTGAACACCAGACTGGACGCAGGGTTCTTCGCGCCGCTGAAGAATGCAGTTGCGGCGGCGGGCGTCGACGTGGGGACGACCTGGGGCAAATACATCATGTATGACGGATCGGGAGAGTTCTACTCCCTTCCGACGAAACAGGAAATCTATTGCCTGTACTACAACAAGAAGATGTTCGATGCGGCCGGGGTGTCGTATCCGCAGGCTCCTTGGACGTGGGATGATTTCGAAAATACCGCTCGGTTGCTCACCGATGCCGGGAACGACCGGTATGGAGCGCTGATGCGGCTCGAGACTCCGCATATCATCATCAAGGCGTTGCAGGAACAGATTCCTCTGTATAAGGCGGACGGGACGAGCAATTTCGACGATCCTGCGTTCGCCGAGAGCCTCCGCTGGTTCAAGGAACTGGGAAGCGTGAAGAAATACCAGATGGACACGAAGCAGCTGCTTGCGGAGAAGGCGTCATGGAACTATTGGGCGACCGTCGACAACATGGCCATGTTCATCCAGGGCAACTGGTTTACCAGGCTGCTCAACAGCCCTGCCGACTATCCTCGGGACTGGGATTACGGAGTCGTTGCGATTCCTACCACAGGGACTGAGGACGGGGCAAACAATTTTGTCTCGATGGCGTATGCGAGCATCAACCGGAACGCCGCCCATCCGCAGGAAGCGCTGGAATATATTCTCTGGCTCGGGCTGAACCAGTGGCGGTTCGAAAAAGGAATCCCAGCGTTGGAGAACCTCAGCGACGAGGATCTCGCCGAAGTGTTCAAGAGCACCGCCGATGCTTCCGGCGGCAGCATCACCGTCGAGGATCTGAACAAGGCGCTGATCGACAACGGATTGAACGTCATCAACGTCGATATCGTCGGCCCAGAAGCCGCGCAGTATAATCAGATCATCAAGGAAGAAGCTGAGCGGTATTGCACCGACCAGCAGACGCTCGCCGTGACGGTCGAGCGGGTCAAGCAGCGGATGGACGAGGCGCTGCGGAACACATAAACATCGATTGTCGGCGGTCGGGTTGGAGGACGCGTATGCATCGTACAAGCGGAAGACTGAAGGCGGAAGAGCGTACCGCATGGCTGTTCCTGTCCCTCTTTACGATTCTGTTCGCCATATTCAAGCTATACCCCCTGATATATGGTGTGGCGATCAGCTTTCTTGACAGGAATTCCTTGAGGAACGTTTATTCGAACGATTTCGTGTGGTTCGAGAACTATCGGAAGGTGTTCTCGAATGCAACCACCATGCAAGCCTTCGGCCGTACGTTTCTGTTCTCCGTGATGTACACTGTCTTTACAATGTGCTTCTCCATCCTGGCCGCTATCTTGCTCAACAGGCAGTTCCGGGGGCGTACCGCTGTCAGAACGATGTTCTATATGCCGTATGTGACGAACCTGATCGCCATCGGCGTGGTCTGGAACTATATCCTGAACCCGTACAAGGGGCCGGTGAACCGTCTGCTCCTGGCGTTGGGCGTGGCGCAGGACCATCTGCCGCTCTGGCTCGGCGGCAACGGTAGCGCGCTTCCCATGGTGGCGGTGATCCATACATGGGTCGGGCTGGCTTTCCCTGTCATTACGTTGCTCGCCGCCCTGCAGCAGGTTCCGCGCCCCCTGCTCGAGGTTGCGGATCTCGAGGGAGCCTCTGCGTTTCAGAGGCTGAGATATGTGCTGCTGCCTTCCCTGAAGCCGACGCTCATCTTCATCCTCACGATCACGATCATCAATTCGTTCAAGAACTATACGGTGATCATGGCCTTGACGGAAGGGGGGCCTGGAACGGCGACGCAGGTGGCTTCGATGCAGATCTATGCCGATGCGTTCAAGTATTTCAGGCTTGGGATAGCCTCTGCGGAAGGGGCGTTGCTCGCTTCGATCATATTCGTTATCAGCTTGCTGGTGCAGAGGAGAAGCCATGAGCAATGAATCCCTGCCGAAGAAGGTCGCTGTCGGACGAATATGCTTCACTGTGTTCATGTGGATCCTCGGGCTTCTGACGCTCTATCCGTTCGTCTCGATGGTGGTCATCGCGTTTCGGCCTGCGGGCCTGGCATATCGACCTCTGTTCTATCCGGCCGTTCCCGTGCTCGATAACTTCGCGACGGTCGTTTCGCATCCGAACTTTCTGAACTGGAGCCGCAATACGATCGTCACGGTCGTCGTCGCGATCGTCTTTCGCCTGATCGTGACATTGCCGGCGGCTTTCGCGTTCGCCCGGCTGCAGTTCCGCGGAAGCAAGGTGCTGATGATGATCTTCATGCTGACGCTTGTGATTCCGAGCGAAACGACGATGGTCCCCAGGTATCTCTATTACAAGTCGCTCGGCTTGTTCGATTCGTTGTTCGCGATCATTCTTCCCGAGTTGAGCGAAGTATTCTATCTGATGTTGCTCACGCAGTTCTTCCAAGCGATCCCTCGGGATCTCAACGAGGCCGCCTGCATCGACGGAGCTTCGCAACTCCGTATTCTTTGCGGTATCTATGTTCCGCTGTCTGGGCCTGCGGTCGCCACTACCGTACTGTTCTCCTTCATCAATATCTGGAACAACTTCCTCGATCCCTACCTGTTCATTTCTTCCATCGACCGACAGCTGCTCACCCCCGCATTGAAGTACTTCCAGGAACGGGGTGGGGCGGATGTTCCCGTGCAGCTTGCCGGTTCGGCGATCGCGATCATCCCGATCATCCTCCTGTTCATCTTCACACAGCGGTACTTCGTGGAGGGGATCACCAGCTCCGGGGTCAAGGGATAGGGGATGAGGACGGAGGATGCGTGACCTTGATGGCCGCTCCATTTTTGAACTTGACACCTCACGACTCATCCCGTAGGCTTGTGCTTGCACATAGGGGGAGGCTCCATGGGTATTGCTTCCGGGATGATGACCGGCGATGCAGGTATCGGTTCCACAGTTCCGTATGTACAGTTGTTGCATCTCTCAAAGGAATTTCACAATGGCGACGGAGGCTCCGATGTCGTGCCCGCGGTGGTCGACATGTCGGTGGAGATATTTTCGGGGGAGTTCGTGACGGTCATCGGTCCGTCCGGTTGCGGTAAGACGACGACACTTCGGATGATCGCAGGTTTCGAAAAGCCGACAAGCGGAACGATTCTGATCGATGGGAAGGATGTGACCGCATGTTCGCCGGAAGGACGACGGATCCCCATGGTATTCCAAAGCTACGCCCTGTTTCCTCATCTGACCGTGGTCGGGAATATCGCATATGGGCTGAAGGCCCAACGGAAACCGGAAGACGCCATCAGGCATGACGTATTGTTCGCATGTCAGATGCTGAATCTGCTTGGTTTGGAGAATCGATTTCCCGAGGAGCTCTCCGATGGACAGCAACAACGGGTGGCACTCGCCCGAGCTCTTGTCCTCAAGCCTTCGATGATCTTGTTCGATGAGCCGTTGTCGAATCTTGACATGCGGCTTCGCATCAGGACCCGAAACGAACTGCGTCGCATGCAGAAGGCTTTGGGGATTACGATGGTATATGTCACCCATGATCAGTCTGAGGCGTTGGGGCTGCCCGATCGGGTTATCGTCATGGATCGGGGAAGGATCGTTCAGGTAGGGACTCCTGAGGAGATATACTCCAGGCCAGCCACTCCGTTCGTCGCCGATTTTATCGAGAACGCCAATTTCCTCGACGGAAACGTTCTGGAAAAGGAACCCGACGGTTCAGTCTGGGTCTCTGGCGATGCCTTCCATTTTCTTGTCCCCGGATCACAGTTCGATCGGACTCCTCAAGAAGGGGACGCAGCTATCGTTTCTATCCCCGCGACCGCTTTCCGGATATCGTTGGATATTCTTCCGACTGCCAAGACAAGGAAATTCGCATTCCATGATGGACGGATCGAGGCGATCGGGGTTGTCATCGACAGGGCGTTCGACGGATCTACCTTGGAATATTCAGTGCAAATAGGCAACGTCGATATCCGGGCTATCGCGCCGGCGGTTCCCGGTGACATTCCCCGCATCCGGAGAGGTGATTTGGTCGGGCTCTCGTTCCATCCCGATTCCGTACGTATATTCGTGACAAGGGATATGCCATGAAGCGATTCGTGTTCAGAATCTGTCTTGTCCTTGCGGCCTCCCTGCTGTTCGGAGCGGTATTCGGTCCGTTCCATCCGTTCCATATCAGTATCTGGTTCGGTATGATTCTTGGTCTTCTTGTCCGATTCGCTGCGAGGCAATCTTCACTGACGAAGTTTGCGATGCCTATTCTGAGATGTATCTCGGAAACGATATTCTCCATTTGCTCCGGCGCTGCTTTGGGGGTGCTTCCGGTCGCCTGTGGTTCGTTCGGCTCCCGTTGGCATTCGGTCTCCCTCCTCATGATCGCAGCTTGGATCATGCTGGAGTCCGGTTTGTATGACGACGAAACGAACCGTTTTGTCGTCCTCGCCCTGTCTGCCGTAGAAATACTTACGGCAGTCTTCGTCCATCGAATGCTGGGAGGCGATTTTCTGATACTTTTCCCGCTGTTTGTCATAGGAGGACTTGCCTGGCTATCCGCTTCCCGCTGGAGATTTCCTGGTCGGACGTTCCGGCGTGAAGCCTCCGAAGGTCTTGCCGGTGGGGACCGTCTGGCGTTGCTCGGCCTGCTCGCCCACGAGATCAGGACCCCTTTGTCGGTGATGCAGACTACCGAAGAGCTGTTGCTGGGCGAACACCCGGGACCTTTGAATGAAACCCAGAAACGATTCTTGGAATCGTTGGCGATCAACACGCGGCGTCTGATCGGTTTTTCAGAAAATCTTCTTTCTCGATTGAAAATTAATTCTGGTTGGAAGCCGTCGCTCGAAGAGAAGGTCGATCTGAAGGCGATAGCCACGGAAGTGGCCGAGACGTTCTCACCGATGCTGTCCATCCATGGCCAGTCGATTTCCTGCGCGTTTCCTGCATTGCTTTCTCAACCGGTTACCGATGAAGTCTGGGTCAGGCAGGTTTTGACGAATCTCGTCCACAATGCTGCGAAGCATCTGGACGCAGGGGGACATATTCTCATCTCCGCGTCGCAGGATGATGATCAAGTCATTGTTTCAGTATCCGATGACGGTACCGGTCTGATGGGAGAGGGGAGAGATATCCTGTTTCATGAGTATTATCAGGAAGCAGCCGATATCCGGCAGAAACGAGATGGATTCGGACTGGGCCTGGCGATCGTGAAGGTGATGGTCGGCAAACTTGGAGGAAGCGTCTGTATTTCCGGAACCGACGGCCATGGAACCATCGTGTCTTTCAGTCTTCCCTCGGAGGCGATACGATGAATGCATGGAAAGTCCTGATCGTCGATGATGAACCTGCTATTTGCGAGATGCTTCGGTTTATCATGGAAGAGGCCGGATACGAGGTCCACACGGAAAGCCGTGGAGATACAGTCCTGGATCATTGCGGCGCATGGCGGCCCGATATAGTCGTCCTTGATATCGGCTTGCCGGGAAAAAGCGGATATGATGTGTGCCGGGAGCTGACCAAGGAGGGGATTCCGTTCATCGTGCTCAGTTCGTACGACAAGGACTATCAGGTCATCAAGGGGTTGGAGCTCGGAGCGGAGGACTATGTCGCCAAGCCATTCAACTACAAGGAACTGGTCCTGCGGGTCCAGAAGGTCATCCATCGCACTTCTCCCCGTGCCCAGCTTCCTGAAGAAATTGTCCTCGGGGATCTGAAAGTGGATTTTTCCGGGCAGGAGGTCGCCATCGGTTCGGTCCCTGTCAGCCTGACTCCGACGGAATATAGGATCGTTGAAATCCTTGCGAGGCACGCCCATGTCCCAGTAAGCACAGAAACCTTGTTGCAGGAAGTCTGGAACTCGACGAAGGAACGGGAGAGTGCCGTGGAGATGATCAAAGTCAATATCTGCCGGTTGCGGAAAAAGCTTGAACAGGATCCTGCGAACCCTCGGTACCTGCTCACGAAATGGGGTTTCGGCTACATCCTCACCGATACATCCGTTCGGCCTTCGGAGGATGGTTCCGCACTGTAACCGTATTGTAACTTGCGGGGGTGCGGCATCCATACTACACTTTCTTCGGGTGGAGGGGCTATGTCCCGAACCATTGGAAGTCCACCCGCAAGGAGGTTCCCATGAAGAAGAAAATGTTCGTCATGGTATGTGTGCTTTCGTGTCTCGTCCTCGCTTCCGCTTTCTCTTCGGGAGCGAAGGAACCTACGGTTGCCGGTACTGTCGGCGGAACGGTCAACGTCTATTCGATCATGCCAGAGAAGTATGCGACGAAGGTCTTCGAAGCTTTTACCGCCGATACCGGAATCAAAGTGAACTTTGTCCGACTTTCCTCCGGAGAAGCGCTTGCCCGCTTGATCGCGGAGAAAGGCAATCCTCAGGTCGATTGCCTGTGGGGCGGTCCATCGGACACGTATGAAGCCGGTGTCCTGGAAGGGGTGTTCGCCACGTATGTTCCGGCGGAGGCCGACAAGGTTCCTGCCAAGTATCGTTCCGCACAAGGGTATTGGACGGGTATCGGGATCATTCCCCTGTGTTTCCTTACCAACGACGATTTTCTTGCGAAAAACGGACTGAAGGCTCCGACCAGCTGGTATGATCTGCTTGATCCCGCCTACAGGAACGGTTTGCAGATGGCCGACGCACGGACATCTGGAACTGCGACGGAACGTATCTATACATTGGTGAAGATCATGGGTGAAGACGAGGCGTTCGCATACCAGAAGAAGTTGAACTCCAATGTGCAGCTCTACACGAAGAGCGGTGCAGGCGGAGCGATGCCGATCGCTACCGGACAGGCCGCTTCCGGCGTGTTCTATATCGTCGATGCACTGGACATCCAGCAGCAAGGGTATCCTCTGACTGTCTCTTATCCTGTGGAAGGAGTGACGTATGGCGTCGAAGCCGCCGGAATCATCAACGGGGCGAAAAACCTCGAGGCTGCGAAGACCCTGATGGACTGGGCTGCTTCCAAGAGGCTTGGCGAAGTGATGGTCGCCGATTCGATCAACTACATTCCGACCAGGCCTGACGTGAAAGTCACCAATCCCGCCCTTGATATGACCCAGGTGAACCTGATCGAGGCGGAAGCTGAGTGGAAAGGCGAGAAACGGGCCGAGTATGTCAACCGCTGGGTCGCCGAAGTCATCCAGCAATAGCACGTCGGTTCTTTCGGCGGATGCGTCCGTGGTCGAGCCACGGCGCATCCGTATGTGTCTGTTCGTTATCCAAAGGGAAAGGGGGGTGTCATGGCTGAAGGATATCGCGGCATGAAGAAGCAACGGTTCGTCCTGCTAAAAAAGGATCCTGCGTTGTTTTCTACGCTTGTCATCATCTGGGTGTTGTTCGGAATATTCATATTCCTTCCGGTGTTCAGGTTGCTTCTTGCGGCGTTCGTGGTGGACGGCAAGCCTTCTTTCGCCAATCTTGCGGCGGTCATGAAGACGAGCTACAACATACGGGCGTTATATGGAAGCCTGTTGCTGGCGACTACAGTGGGAATATCCGGCACGGTCCTTGGGTATATTTTTGCATTGGCGGTGACACGGACCACTTTGCCACGGTGGGGAAAGAACATTCTGTCCGCCATTACGATTCTTCCGCTGATCTCCCCACCGTTCACCAGTAGTATCTCTTTGACGCTTGCCTTGGGTCCGAACGGCATGCTACTTCAGCTGTTCGGCATAGAAAATTTCACCATCTACGGCTTTTGGGGGACTTGGCTGTCTGAGACCCTGACGTATTTCCCTATCGCGTTCATGGTCATCGAGGCCATTCTCAATACGATGAGTGCGAATCTCGATGACGCGGCTCTGTCGTTGGGCTCGACGAAATGGCGGCTGTTCAGGACGGTCACGGTACCACTTTCCCTTCCCGGAATCGCCAATTCATTCTTGCTTGTCTTCGGTGCGAGTCTTGCCGATTTCGCTACGCCGCTGATTCTCGGCGGACATTCCTTTCCTGTGCTGCCTACCGAGGCCTATCTGCTCATTACCGGTCTGTTCGATCTCAAAGGAGGGGCCTCCCTTTCTTTCCTTTTGCTCGTCCCAGCTTTGATCGTATTCCTGATGCAACGATTGGTATTGGGACGGAAAAGCTTCGTCTCGGTTACGGGGAAAAGCGGTGCCAGGACCGTGTTCTCAGGGTTGCCCGTTTCTTTGTCCGTCATCATCGGCATCGTCTGCACCATCGTGTCGGCCTTTGTCATCTATCTCTATGCAATCATCCTGTGGGGATCGTTCGTCAAAGTTTGGAGTGTCAACAATACGTTTACTTGGGAGCATTACGCATATGTGTTCCAGCATGGCAAGAAAGCCATCTTGGATACATTGGCTATAGCCTTGGTCTCAACGGTCCTCGGTTCGATCCTCGGCATTGTCATCGGGTATGTAACACAGCGGAAGACATTTCCCGGCAAGCGATTCTTTGAATTCGGCAGTCTTCTCAACTATGCGTTGCCCGGAACTGTTGTCGGTATCGCCTATATAATCGCTTTCAACCAACGCCCGTTGTTATTAACTGGCACTATGACGATTCTCGTCGCGGCCTATGTGTTCCGTTACTATGCTACCGGTATCCGGGCGGTTTCCGCTTCCTTGGAGCAGATCGATCCTGCCTTGGAAGAAGCCTCGCTGAGCCTCGGCGCCGGATCTGTCAGGACGTTCACCCATGTGACGATTCCGTTGATCATGCCGGCGGTTCTGTCCGGTACGAGGTATCTTTTCATCCACTGCATGACCGCCATCAGCGCCACCATTTTCCTTGTATCAGTCCATTGGACGTTGCTCACGACGAGGATTCTGGAGAGCATGACCGAACTGCAGTTTTCCCAGGCGTCCGCCTTTTCGATCGTGCTGATCCTGATCGTATTTGCCGGGGATGCCATAATGCGGGGCTTGATCAAGCTCAGCTCCATGAAATTCCATCAGAGTGTCCGGGAGGTTGCCCATCATGAGTAGTGAATTTGCGCTAGAATTGTCAGACGTTACGAAAATCTTTGCGAAGGACCGGGGAGAGTTCCGCGCCGTCGACAATGTGAACCTTCAGGTTCGTCAAGGCGAGATGGTCGTGTTCCTCGGACCGTCCGGCTGTGGCAAGACGACGACGCTTCGCATGGTGGCTGGTTTCGAAACCCCTTCCTCCGGCGCTATCCGGATCCAGGGCAAGGACATGACGACGGTGCCCGTGAACAAACGGGGCATCGGTTTCGTGTTTCAGAATTATGCGTTGTTTCCCCACATGAGTGTGTTCAAGAATGTATCCTATGGACTGAAGGCGAGGGGAGAGGGCGTCGAAGCTATCAGGAACAAGGTGTCCGCCGCCCTGGAATTGGTCGGATTGTCCGGTTCCGGCGATAAATTCCCGAATCAGCTTTCCGGAGGTGAGCAGCAACGAGTCGCACTCGCCCGTGTAATCGTAATGGAGCCGTCATTGCTGTTGATGGACGAACCGCTGTCCAATCTCGATGCGAAGTTGCGTCTGCATATGAGGACGGAAATCCGTAAGCTTCAGAAACACCTCGGTATCACCTGCATGTATGTTACCCATGACCAGGCGGAAGCCTTGACCATGGCCGATAGGATCGTCGTAATGAATAGGGGAAAGGTGGAACAGGTCGGTACTCCGTTTGATCTGTATAACGCCCCCCGTTCCCTGTTCGTGGCGGATTTCATCGGCCAGGCGAATATCGTCAAACTTCCTGTCGTGGCGGTGGATGATGTGAATGTGACTGCCGCGATTCCCGAAGGAGGGACATTGACAGCGCGTTGCGCAGTATCTGACGGGGAATGCACTCCGTTGCGCAAGGGAGATGTGGCAGCTCTGATCGTCCGGCCCGAGAGCGTCGGCGTCGAGTTCGCGGATCGTGCGGAAAAGGGGATCCGAGCGGTGGTGATTTCCGCGATTTTCGGCGGGAGCGATGTCGAGTACCAAGTACGTCTCGCCGACGGTTCCATGGTGAAAGCGTCCGTTCCCTATCGCAACGGCATGGACATCTGCCGCGAAGGAAGTCGGGTTTCATTGGTCATTGAGGCTGCGAACTGTGTGTTTCTGCCGGTGACGTAATATCGGTCGGACCGGCTCTTCCCTCTCCCTGTTTTTTTCACTATACTATGCCTATCGGCTGTGACGAAGACGAGTAGTCGGATTCGGATATCGCAGAGAGGGCGTCCCCGTCGCTTGGAAACAGGCTTCGGTGGGTGGAAGGCGCCCGGTATCCCCCGATGAAAACCCCTTCCGAGCCGCGCTCTGAACAGCGTTTGCCGTCTCCGTCAGGATGCAGGCGCCCACTACGAGTCGCCGCAGAACCCGGCGTTACGGGTCAATGAGCGTCCTTCTCCGCGATACAGAGCGGAAGGGGAAGCAAGGTGGAACCGCGGAAACATGAGCCTTCATGTTCTCGTCCTTGCCGGATGGAAGCAACCGATTCTTTGCAGGATCGGTGGGTTGCTTGGAACCGGCAGAGGCTGGAACACGAAGGCTTTTTGTTAGCATAGGTAGGATTCGGTTCCGTGCCAGGCCTGCGTAGCATGATCGCATGAAGTCTATGCGAGGCGTACGGGGGAGGATGACGCGGACGGAATGATCAATATCCGGCTGCAGCATAGGGACGGCGTAGGTTCGTAGCGCGGTACGGAAGAGAGGTGTGATATGTCTGAACAATTGACTGAGAAAGAGCGCAAGGCGCAGGAACAGCTTGCCAAAGTCCGCCACTCCATGGCCCACGTCATGGCGGAGGCTGTGCTGGAGATGTTCCCTACCGCCCAGATCGCTATCGGGCCCGCCATCGAGAACGGGTTCTATTATGATTTCGACCTGCCCCGGCAGCTTACCAACGAAGACTTGGATGAGATTACCGAGCGTATGAAGAAGATCATCGGCCAGGACAAGAAGTTCGTCCGGACCGTCGTCAGCCGCGACGAAGCCCGCAAGCGTTTCTCCGATCAGAAATACAAGCTCGAGCTGCTCGATGCGATTCCTGAGGATGAGGAAGTTTCTCTGTACAACCAGGGTGGGTTCACCGACTTGTGCCGTGGCCCGCATGTCGAATCGACCAAGGAACTGCATGCCGATGCGTTCAAGCTGTTGAGCATCGCAGGCGCCTACTGGCGGGGCAAGGAGACCAACCCCATGCTGACCCGTATTTACGGGACCGCATGGAACAACGCCAAGGAACTTCGCCTGTACATGGAGCATCTGGCCGATATCGAGAAACGCGACCATCGCAAGCTCGGAAAGGAGCTGGATCTGTTCAGCCTTCATGAGGAGGCCGGTCCGGGGTTGGTGTACTGGCATCCGCGGGGTGCGCGCATCCGTCAGCAGATCGAGAACTTCTGGCGCGAGGAACATTACAAGAACGGCTACGAGATCGTCTATACCCCCCATGTCGGCAAGTCGTGGCTCTGGGAGACCAGCGGCCATCTCGGTTTCTACAAGGACAGCATGTATCCGCCGATGGAAATGGACAACATGGACTACTATGTCAAGCCGATGAACTGTCCGTTCCATATCATGATCTACCAGAACAGCAAGCGCAGCTACCGCGATCTTCCGTTCCGCTGGTGCGAGCTCGGCACCGTGTACCGGTACGAGAAGGCGGGTGCGTTGCATGGTCTGATGCGGGTGCGCGGGTTCACCCAGGATGACGCCCACCTGTTCGTCACTCCCGACCAGATGGACGGCGAAATCCGTGAGGTGCTCCGTTTCTCGCTCTACATGCTCCATTCGTTCGGGTTCCAGGAGATCAAGGCGTATCTGTCCACCCGTCCTGAGAAAGCCGTCGGCGAGCAGGAGCGGTGGGATGCCGCTACCGAGGCGCTTCGCAAGGCGATCGAGGCCGAAGGGTTGGACTATGAGGTCGACAATGGCGGTGGTGCATTCTACGGGCCGAAGATCGACTTGAAGATCAAGGACGCGATCGGCCGCGAATGGCAGCTTTCCACGGTCCAGTTTGACTTCAACATGCCCGAACGCTTCAAGCTGACGTTCGTAGACAAGGACGGCGTCGAGAAGCGTCCGTATATGATCCACCGTGCCCTACTCGGTTCGATCGAACGGTTCTTCGGAGTGCTCGTCGAGCACTATGCCGGCGCGTTCCCTCCTTGGCTCGCTCCCGAACAGGTCAAGATCATCCCTGTCGGCGAGGCGTATTTCGACTATGCCAAACAGCTGGAGGGACGTCTGCGTCAGGCCGGACTGCGGGTCAGCAGCGATCTGGGAGACGACCGGATGAACGCGAAGATCCGCAACGCCCAGAAGCTGAAGACTCCGTACATGCTGGTCATCGGCGAGAAGGAGGCTTCCGGAGATCTGGTGGCGGTGCGTACCCGTACCGGCAAGCAGTCCACCGTCTCCACCGGCGAGTTCATCAAGCAGGTGCAGGAGATCGTAGCCAGCAAGCAGCAGCTGGAATAGTTTCCGGCGAAGCGCATTAGCCGAGAAGGTCGAGCCGCCTTCCTGTTTCAGAGCGATCGAGACGGGGAGGCGGTTTTTTGTCAACGTTCAGCGACGGCAGAAACGGAATCGTCATCCGAAACAATGCAATAGGAAAAAGGCCGGGCAGGAATCGACTCGTATAGATTTTCAGGTTTGCACATCAGCGCTTGGGAAAACGCAAGAATACAATCGAATCGAGCTTTGTTGATATCTTTTTGACGCTGTTCATATTGTTGAATGGTTCGTAGTGGGATTCCAGAAAGGGTCGCGAGCATGCGTTGACTCATGGTATATCGTATATTTCATATCTCGCCTCAGCAAAATTTGTATACTCCTATGGGAGTACTATTGTCAAATACTTGAAAAGTTGAGAGCTGTAGAAACAGAAAAAGGTAGAATAGCGCATGCCGCCGCATGGATTCTTGAATTTCGCGATTTGTGGGATATAATCGTCCTATGGACACGACATCATCCGTATTTCCTGAACCGGCCGCACATGTGCGACAGACGGAAGCCGGGCTGTGGGACGAACCGCAATCGCTGCTGGAGCATCTTGAGCATGTAGCGAAGATAGCGTCTGAGTTCGCAAGACCATTCAAATCCGCAGCTTGGGCGTACGAAGCTGGTATTGGCCATGACTTGGGAAAAAGTACTAAGGAGTGGCAAAATTATCTTATTGAAGTCAGCGGCTATGGAACCGAGGATGGATATGAGACTACCGGAAGCCGGAAGATCGAACATTCCGCGCCGGGGGCGAAAGCCGTCGAGGAAGCGATCGGAAAAGGTCCCGGACGTATCCTCTCATATCTGATAGCCGGCCACCATACTGGACTTCCCGACTGGTCCGGCACGCAAAGTTCCCTCCAGTTCCGGATGCAACAGACCGAAACCGACCATATCCCGCGGCAATTCCGTCAACTACTCGGATCCGATGCGGATGCATTGCGTACCGTACCCTGGCGATTCAGCCCTGACGGACTTGACATGTCCCTGTGGATCAGGATGCTGTTTTCCTGTCTGGTCGATGCCGACTATCTGGATACAGAACGATACATGAAACCGGAAACTGCGAACAAACGGCACGAATATGCATCGCTGGAGCTGCTACGACAGCGATACGACGCCTACATGAAAGACCTGACCGAGACCGTCATGCGCAACGCCGACACTCCGGTCAACAGGATCCGACGGACCGTGCTGGCTGATTGCAGAGCCGCAGCTTCGATGCCCCCGGGCTTCTTTTCCCTCACGGTTCCCACAGGGGGCGGCAAGACGCTCTCCAGCCTTGCTTTCGCACTCGACCATGCCCTCGTGCACAGAAAACAACGGATCATCTACGTGATGCCGTACACAAGCATCATCGAACAGAACGCCGACGTGTTCCGCCGAGTGCTGGGCGATGACCAGGTGGTGGAGCATCATTGCAATATCGAAGAGCGCGATGTTTCGGATGATGATCCCGCCCGTCTCGCTACGGAAAACTGGGACGCACCACTGATCGTCACCACGACGGTGCAGTTTTTCGAATCGTTGTTCGCCGCAAAACCCGGACGATGCAGGAAGCTCCACAATATCGTCGATAGCGTCGTGATTCTTGACGAAGCCCAACTGATGCCGGTGGAGTATCTCAAGCCGATTCTTGAAACATTGCGGATTCTGACGGAACATTTCGGAACCAGCATCGTCATTTGTACCGCTACGCAGCCGGTGTTGGAGAAACAACAGCGCTTCCCTCAATTCGCCGGCCTTCCGCAAGGAAGCGTACGGGAGATTGTGCAGGACGTCTCCGCACTATATCGCGGACTGCGAAGGGTGGAGATAGCCCCGATAGATGTCGATACGGTCAGATCGTGGGAAGAGATCGCACGGGAACTGTCCGGATACGACAGAATCCTGTGCATCGTGTCAGACCGGAAAAGCTGTCGGGATCTGCATACGCTGATGCCGAAAGGAACGTACCATCTTTCCGCACTGATGTGCCCCCAACACAGGAGTGAAATGATATCCCGGATCAAAGCGGATCTCAAAGGCGACGGGCCGGTCCGGGTGATCAGCACCCAGCTGGTGGAGGCAGGGGTGGATATCGACTTTCCTATTGTATATCGCTCACTTGCGGGATTGGATTCCATCGCCCAAGCCGCAGGCCGTTGCAATCGGGAAGGACTATTGTCCGCTCAGGGGAGAACAGGACGTGTCGTGGTGTTCGTCGGCCCGCGAAAGCCTCCAGTCGGCATTTTACGCAAAGCCTGTGAGACGACAGCCGGAATGATACGAGGCGGTTTGTCCGATCCCCTGTCGCCGGAGAATTTCACCGCGTTCTTTTCTGAGCTGTATTGGAAAGCTAACTCGCTGGATGCAAACCATATTTGTGAACTCCTACGCCCCGGCAGGCCGAATCTCGGCATCCAGTTCAGATCGGCTTCCGAAGCGTTCCACGTGGTGGACGACAGTATGATGAAGACTCTTTTCGTTCCATATGCCGACGGCGCTGCCTTGATCGAGACACTTAAACGGAACGGGCCCGAAAGATGGTTGCTCCGCAAGCTCCAGCGCTATACCGTGCAAGTCTACGAGAACCAGTTTTTTACCTTGTTGCATCGCGGATCCTTGCTGGAAGTTGCTCCAAATTTTTTTGCGTTGCAGTGCAAAATGGAGTATAGTGAAGAAAAAGGATTGCTGATAGACGATATTTGTAGCGATCCGGAGGCCTATATAACGTCATAAAGGAGCTGTTCCGCATATGAAGGACTGGTGTCTTGAAGTCTGGGGTGACTTTGCCTGTTTTACCCGACCTGAGATGAAAGTCGAGCGGGTAAGTTACGATGTCATGACCCCTTCCGCCGCCCGAGCGATATTCGAGGCGATTCTTTGGAAGCCGGCCATCAGATGGAATGTCACGAAGATCGAGATTCTGAATCCCGTCAGGTTCATATCCGTGCGGAGAAATGAAGTCGGGAAAATTGCAGGAAAACCTTCAAAAGCTCAGCTGGGAGGGACACCGACGAAACCTTTCGGTTTTTTTGCCGACGAATATCGACAGCAACGCGCTGGTTTGCTTCTTCGTGATGTCCGGTACCGACTCCATGCATGGTTTGAATTTATACCTCCTGAAGAACGACGGAACAACAGGTCGAGCGAGGAAGCGTATTGGGCCGATCAGTCCGAATTCGAAACGCAGGATCGGCAGGACGAAACTCCTGCAAAATATGCCGCCATGTTCGAACGTCGTGCGCGAAAAGGACAGTGCTTCCATCGCCCATACCTCGGTTGCCGTGAATTCGCTTGCTATTTCCGGCTGCTGGATTCCGATTCGCTTGCTTTGGAATCGCCATCGATCAATGTGACGCAGGATCTGGGGTGGATGTTGTATGATCTTGATTTTTCTGATCCGAATGCGATACGCCCGGAATTCTTCAGGGCGCGGATGGAAAACGGGGTGGTCGTCACGGATCGTCGGTTGGTGGAGGTCCGCTCATGATTTTGCAAGCGCTTACAACCTACTATGACCGCAGAAGCTCCGACCCGGCAAGTGATATTGCGCCGGAGGGGTGGGAGCGCAAGCCGATCCCGTTCATCATCGTCCTTGATCGCGAAGGGCGTCTGATACAGATCGAAGATACCCGAGACATGAAGGAAAAGAACAATGGCGCGAAATCCTTTTTGGTTCCGCTAGGGGTGAAGCGATCTTCGGGGATCGAGGCGAACCTGCTGTGGGATACGGTGCCGTATGTATTCGGGGAAATCGGAATCGACCGACCACCCGACGACGAGGACTCTGGGAAATTGGAGAAAACGTTGGATCGGGCGCGGGACCAGCAACGTCAGTTCATTGAAAAAATCGAGAATACGCTCCCTGACGATCCACAAGCACATATGATCGTCACTTTTCTGAGGACGGTTCAAGAACCGGATCTGGCACAGTTTCCCGTTTGGAACGAGATGAAGCAGTTGAAGGCGGTAGTCAGCTTTCGGTTCCAGGGAGAGTTCCAGCTGTATTGCGAAGGACCGGCCGTCCAGTCTGCGGTCGACCGCTTGTCCATGAGCGGAGAAGATGACGGTTTCTGCCTGGTGACCGGCCGAAACGACGGCATCAGCAAGCTCCATACGTCGATCAAAGGAGTACGGGGGGCGCAATCCAGCGGAGCCAGCATTGTATCGTTCAATCTGGATCCTTTCTGTTCGTATGGCAAGAAACAGGGATACAATGCACCGATCGGACGAAAAGGAATGTTCGCCTATACCACCGCGCTGAATGAACTGCTCGGTTCCGAGTCGAGACAAAAGTTGTCCTACGGAGACCTGACCCTGGTCTTTTGGGCTGCGGAGGATACGGAATTCGAAGCCGATTTCTCCTTCTATTTTAGTGAACCGCCGAAAGACGACCCTCGCGACGGTACCGAGCGCATCAGAGCTCTGTTTGAGGCTCCGAAGACAGGGGCATATGACGCAACCGATGACATGACCGAGTTCTATGTGCTCGGACTGACCCCCAATGCGGCAAGGATCGCCGTCCGGTTCTGGAGATGCGGTCCTGTATCGCAGTTCGCCACGAATATCCGTCAGTATTTCGAAGACCTCAGGATCGTTAAGCCGCCGCGGGAACCAGAGTACTATTCGCTGTGGAGATTGCTGGTCAACATCGCCGTCCAAGGCAAGAGCGAGAACATTCCGCCGAATATAGCGGGAGACCTGTTTTCGGCAATTGTAGATGGGGCTCCGTTTCCTCTCAGCATCCTGCAAGGGGCCTTGCGCAGAGTGCATGCCGATGTATCCGAACGGATAACGCCTGCGAGAGCTGCTATTATCAAAGGATACCTGAACCGTTATATGAGAATGCATCCACATAAGGAGGACAAAGAAATGGGCATAGCGTTGGATACCGATCATCCTTCGATCGGATATCAGTTGGGACGGCTGTTCGCCACATTGGAAAAAATCCAGAAAGACGCCAGTGGAGGTACTTTGAACGCTACGATTACGGAACGATACTATAGCGCCGCAAGCAGTTCTCCCGTCACGGTATTCGGTACTTTGCTGCGGTTGATGAAATTCCATCTTGCCAAGATCGACAGCAAACCGTCGGTTGTCTATTACAATCAGCTTTTGAGCGAGATTCTCGGCCATGTCGGCGATTTCCCCACGCATCTGAATTTACAGGAACAGGGGAGGTTCGCCATCGGATACTATCATCAGAAACAGGCGTTCTATACTAAAAAAGAATCTTCAGAACCAAAAACAATGGGAGCACAGGAGGCATGACGATGGACATACAGGGACGCTACGACTTTATTCTCTATTTCGACGTGAAGGACGGAAACCCCAACGGGGATCCTGATGCGGGCAATCTTCCCCGGATCGATCCGGAAACAGGAAACGGACTGGTTACCGATGTCTGCCTGAAGCGGAAGGTACGGAATTATGTGGAGCTTGCGAAAGGCAACAAGCCTCCATATGAGATCTTCGTACGGGAGAAAGCGATCCTCAACGATGAACAAGCTCGCGCATATGAGGCATTGGGAGAGGATTTGAGCAAGGATACCGGCAAACGGAAGGGTGGCGATCGGGTCGATGAGGCAAGAGCCTGGATGTGCAAGAATTTCTTCGATGTCAGAACGTTCGGTGCCGTTATGTCGACCGGTGTCAACTGCGGGCAGGTGCGCGGTCCGGTTCAGCTGACGTTCGCTCGTTCCGTCGATCCTGTAGTGACGGCCGAGCACAGTATTACGCGGATGGCGGTCACGACGCAGAAGGAAGCCGAAGCGCAGTCCGGTGACAACCGGACAATGGGGAGGAAATTCACTATTCCGTACGGTCTGTACAAGGTTTATGGATTCGTTTCAGCGCCCCTTGCCCGCCAGACCGGATTCTCAGTGGAAGACCTTGACCTGTTCTGGGATGCGCTGGAGCGTATGTTCGAGCAGGATCGTTCCGCAGCCAGAGGATTGATGAGTTCTCAGCGCCTGATCATTTTCCAGCACGATTCATTGATGGGCGATGTTCCTGCTCAGGATCTATTTTCCCGCGTAGCAGTACGCCGGACGACAGCATCGGATACCCCTCCAAGGGATTTTTCGGATTACAACGTCTTGCTCGACGGCTCTCCGTTGTCACGATTGCAGACGGTTGTGTCAGTATGACGCATGGACGATGGATTGCTCATTCCCGTTTCCGCTTTGCAGCACGTATTGTTCTGCGAACGTCAGTTTTCCCTGATTCATGTCGAACGGATGTGGTCGGAGAACCGGTTCACGGCGGAAGGTCGGATATTGCATGAACGGGTACATGCCGAGCATCATGAATCACGGCGCACCGTACGCCAGGAATTTGGTTTCGCCATCCGCTCCACAACGTATGGTTTGATCGGTATCTGCGATCTTGTGGAAATTCAGTTGCAAGATCGCAAGACTCCGGTCTGCATCACTCCCGTCGAGTTCAAACGCGGGAAAACCAAAGAGACGGATGTCGATCTCGTCCAGTTGTGCGCCCAAGCCATTTGCCTGCAAGAGATGTTCGAAATGGATGTACCGTGCGGGCAGATATATTATCTGCAGGAACACCGGCGAAAGACCATAGAGATTGATGATCCGCTTGTTTCACAGACGCTGATCTTGGTAGAGCGATGCAGGTCGCTGATGGCCGGCGAAGAGACACCGAAAGCGGTGTATGAACCGAAGAAATGCAACGCCTGCTCTTTGTTCGATTTATGCGGGCCGAAGCATTTCGGAGCGGGCGGAAAGCAAGTGTCGCGATACGTCCAGAATCAGACGAGAATCATTCAGACGGAGAATCCAGCATGAAAAAACTGCTGAATACGTTGTATGTCAGGACGCAAGGAGCCTATCTGCATAAAGAAGGGGAAACGGTTGTCGTCGAGGTCGAACAGAAGAAGATCCTGCAATTGCCGATCCACAACATCGAGGGCATCGTCTGCTTCGGCAACGTCTTGTGTTCTCCCTTTCTTCTTGGGTTCTGTGCAGAGCATGCCATTTCGATTTCTTTCCTCAGCGAGCATGGGCGATTCCTCGCTGCTGTCCGGGGGCCTGTATCAGGAAACGTTCTGGTTCGTCGGCAGCAATACCGGATGGCCGATGATGACGCTGTTTCCCGTGATATCGCGGCGAATATCGTCACTGGAAAACTGGTGAACTCCCGTGTGGTGCTCAACCGAGCTATGCGCGACCATGGCGATAAGATAGACAGAGAAGCAGTCATAGTCGCTTCTCAAGCTATTGGACGTATCATTGATACGATTCCTTATGCGCAAACCGTTGATGCCGTGCGGGGGATCGAGGGGCTTGCCGCAGCGGAATACTTCGCTGTGTTCGATCATTTGATTACGAGTCAAAAAGAAGATTTTGTTTTCTCTGATCGTAATCGGCGTCCTCCCATGGATGCTGTGAATGCGTTGCTTTCGTTTGTATATACTTTGCTGATGCACGATGTCCAGTCTGCATTGGAGGCTGTAGGATTGGATCCATATGTCGGATATCTGCATCGCGATCGGCCTGGTCGTCAAAGTCTTGCGCTCGATATCATGGAAGAATTTCGTCCAGTTATCGCTGACCGTCTGGTGTTGTCGATGGTCAACCGGAAGCAGGTTTCACGGAAAGGGTTTGTAAAAGCACTGCATGGTGCGGTGACTATGGACGATGAGACAAGAAAGACTGTTTTAGTTGAATATCAAAGGAGAAAGCAGGAGACCGTCATGCATCCCTACATAGAGGAAACAGTTCCGATAGGATTGCTGTTCCATGTCCAGGCGACCTTGCTCTCTCGATATATCCGGGGTGATATCGATGGATACCCCCCTTTCTTCTGGAGGTGAGCCTTGCTGGTTCTTGTAAGCTATGATGTGATGGTTACTCATGAAGATGGGGCAAAACGGTTGCGGAAAGTTGCGAAAGCTTGTACCGATTTTGGGCAACGTGTCCAGTTTTCTGTATTCGAATGTGTTGTCGAACCAGCCCAATGGGTCTCCCTCAAAGCGAAACTGGAGAAAATCATTGACCTGCGAACTGATAGTCTGCGGTATTATTATCTTGGGGCCAAATGGCAGAACAAAGTCGAGCATGTAGGAGCTAGGATCGATGTAGATATTGATGGTCCGTTGATCGTATAGCGATCGCGAACCTCAAAGAAACAGAAAATGCGAGTATGTTCGCAAATACATCAACTCTTGGTGGTTCTGATCTTTATCAATTGAGCGCAGGACTGATAATGCACAAAACGCACTAAGGCTTTCGCGGTTCGCGTTTTACTTGATTTATTTTCTTTGTTTGAAGTAAGATATGGAGCATACAGTCGCACCCCCCGCGGGTGCGTGGATTGAAACAATACCAGTATCTGACTTTCTCGCCCAGTCCTCAGTCGCACCCCCCGCGGGTGCGTGGATTGAAACACTGTCGCACGTTGTTGCTAAAATTGACTTCCCAGTCGCACCCCCCGCGGGTGCGTGGATTGAAACCTCCGTCGCAACTACCGCGCCGCAATCGTCACACGTCGCACCCCCCGCGGGTGCGTGGATTGAAACACCAACAACCCAGACGGCGCCGGATATATGACAACGTCGCACCCCCCGCGGGTGCGTGGATTGAAACACCTTGTACCATGGTTCTTTGTTATCGGTTGTCATGTCGCACCCCCCGCGGGTGCGTGGATTGAAACCTTTTGATAGTAGAGATTAAACACTCATGCAAGCGTCGCACCCCCCGCGGGTGCGTGGATTGAAACTATTGATGACAAAGTTTGCATAACAATATCGGTGTCGCACCCCCCGCGGGTGCGTGGATTGAAACAAGCGTTGTGGTTGAACATAAAAAAAAAGACTGGTGTCGCACCCCCCGCGGGTGCGTGGATTGAAACAACTATAGACTCTGATGTACTCTCTAACGTGCGAGTCGCACCCCCCGCGGGTGCGTGGATTGAAACAATGCATGGCATGGTTATCATATCGAGCTATTGATGTCGCACCCCCCGCGGGTGCGTGGATTGAAACTACCACCACAACTTGTATACCAGATATTACTTGCTGTCGCACCCCCCGCGGGTGCGTGGATTGAAACGCAAGTCGTGCGTTGAGGTCAACGATGATGTCGGGTCGCACCCCCCGCGGGTGCGTGGATTGAAACGTACCATCAAATGCTAGACCACTTGGGTATGCTGATGTCGCACCCCCCGCGGGTGCGTGGATTGAAACGTATCAAGGATTGCAAAATAATCCCCATCGTCCATGTCGCACCCCCCGCGGGTGCGTGGATTGAAACTGGTCAATCGGGATGTCCGAATTGCGAATCTCAAGTCGCACCCCCCGCGGGTGCGTGGATTGAAACACGCTGTTTCCACTAGCCTTGTTTGGTGCTATGGTGTCGCACCCCCCGCGGGTGCGTGGATTGAAACTTTAGATTGAATGGCTATTACCACCTACTTGGACGTCGCACCCCCCGCGGGTGCGTGGATTGAAACTGTTTTGCGTTTTTAATTGCGATGATACACACTTGTCGCACCCCCCGCGGGTGCGTGGATTGAAACTAGAGAAGTCTGCTACTACAGGGAAAGGGTGACGTCGCACCCCCCGCGGGTGCGTGGATTGAAACCTGGTAGCTTCCGTTGCTGAAAAGATACCCGTCATGTCGCACCCCCCGCGGGTGCGTGGATTGAAACACGAACTCTGTTTGGCAACAACCCTTTGGAGCAGGTCGCACCCCCCGCGGGTGCGTGGATTGAAACGGACGTGAGTGGAACTCGGTGGGGCGATGATATGTCGTCGCACCCCCCGCGGGTGCGTGGATTGAAACCACGAATATAGCTATAAACCCCGTCCCGATTTCCGTCGCACCCCCCGCGGGTGCGTGGATTGAAACAACGGTACTGGACAAACTGCGAACGAATGGGCCTAGTCGCACCCCCCGCGGGTGCGTGGATTGAAACATGTATGAGAGAATTTGATCCTGCCCCTGTTGGAGTCGCACCCCCCGCGGGTGCGTGGATTGAAACATGCGAACGGGAGGGTAGAGGCGACAAACATTACGTCGCACCCCCCGCGGGTGCGTGGATTGAAACTCTATGGTAGTCGCAGGGGATGCGGCAAGGATGAACGTCGCACCCCCCGCGGGTGCGTGGATTGAAACACGAAAATAGTAGGCATCTTTACTCCTCCTTGCCAGTCGCACCCCCCGCGGGTGCGTGGATTGAAACAGATTGCACGTGAGTCCGGCAAGGTTATCTTCGCGTCGCACCCCCCGCGGGTGCGTGGATTGAAACACCTGTATCTTGGTGTACTCAGCCGAACGCGCTTCGTCGCACCCCCCGCGGGTGCGTGGATTGAAACAAACGTATTGGCAATGAACTCGTAAATGGCCTAGAGTCGCACCCCCCGCGGGTGCGTGGATTGAAACTGCGGACCACCTCGACCTGCCCATATCGTCGATCGTCGCACCCCCCGCGGGTGCGTGGATTGAAACTCTCTGATTTTGATAATCACAGAAAGCCTGAGCAGTCGCACCCCCCGCGGGTGCGTGGATTGAAACTACAAATATCTCTACGGCGTGCTGGAGGAAGGGGCGTCGCACCCCCCGCGGGTGCGTGGATTGAAACAATACTCCGTTATCGACCCACACCCTGCCAACCTCGTCGCACCCCCCGCGGGTGCGTGGATTGAAACGTTTTCGATGCGCAAACTCAGCTTATCCACCGTGTCGCACCCCCCGCGGGTGCGTGGATTGAAACGCGTCGAACAGGACTGTGTTGCGTCCGAGTGACAGTCGCACCCCCCGCGGGTGCGTGGATTGAAACTTGTATCTGTACGACGAGAATAACAACCTTATTGACGTCGCACCCCCCGCGGGTGCGTGGATTGAAACCTTACGGCGGTAACATCACCATCAGTGCCGTATTCCGTCGCACCCCCCGCGGGTGCGTGGATTGAAACAACATGAGCATATGGGGAAAGGCCGCAGAGGCATTGTCGCACCCCCCGCGGGTGCGTGGATTGAAACTCCTCTCCGAAAGAATGCCCGCAAGTTGCGCAGGTCGCACCCCCCGCGGGTGCGTGGATTGAAACAGAGGGGCAATCTGACCGACCCGAACAACGACGAAAGTCGCACCCCCCGCGGGTGCGTGGATTGAAACCGGAGAGGAAAAAAAATGAAATGCAAACGCCACTCGTCGCACCCCCCGCGGGTGCGTGGATTGAAACACATCTTCTGATGGAAGGAAAATAAAAGGGCCTTGTCGCACCCCCCGCGGGTGCGTGGATTGAAACCCTGTGCAACGGCGGCAGGGTCATCAACCATCGTTGTCGCACCCCCCGCGGGTGCGTGGATTGAAACACCAGCGAGTTGTACATGAGGTCGGCATCGGTCTGGTCGCACCCCCCGCGGGTGCGTGGATTGAAACATGAGTGGGCTACGGGCGTCGGTGAGCGTCAGGGCGTCGCACCCCCCGCGGGTGCGTGGATTGAAACCCCCCCGCGGGTGCGTGGATTGAAACTTGAATAGGGAAAGAATGGTGTCAATCGTCATCATGTCGCACCCCCCGCGGGTGCGTGGATTGAAACAGACCCGACGGAAGCATGTTTCCTACGCTGTAGCGTGTCGCACCCCCCGCGGGTGCGTGGATTGAAACGACCACTATGTCAAGGAGGTGCTCGGGGTGAAGTGTCGCACCCCCCGCGGGTGCGTGGATTGAAACAACGGCATGTAGTCGCAATGCAGTTGGCACATGCAGTCGCACCCCCCGCGGGTGCGTGGATTGAAACTTTCGCTGAAGGCCGAGGATGGCAAAGAGGAAGGCGTCGCACCCCCCGCGGGTGCGTGGATTGAAACACGTACAGCGTCAACCGTGCAATCATCCCCAATGAAGTCGCACCCCCCGCGGGTGCGTGGATTGAAACAGTGAACCGAAGATGTCCAACTGTGTCAACGCTTGTCGCACCCCCCGCGGGTGCGTGGATTGAAACTACCTGAAATATATTGAAGGCTCGGTTGAAATCGAGTCGCACCCCCCGCGGGTGCGTGGATTGAAACCGCAGGTCGGTGTTGAATGAGTTCATGCTCTTACTGTCGCACCCCCCGCGGGTGCGTGGATTGAAACAGTAGAAAGGAGAAACACTGCCGCCGAGGCTGAAAGTCGCACCCCCCGCGGGTGCGTGGATTGAAACACCTCAGCGGCCGCATCCACCCCCGAAGCGGGAACGTCGCACCCCCCGCGGGTGCGTGGATTGAAACAATTGCAATCATCAAGTGGGAGTCACCTGTTGCTGTCGCACCCCCCGCGGGTGCGTGGATTGAAACTGCCACCTCGTAGTCTGCATCCTCAAGTGCGATGGGTCGCACCCCCCGCGGGTGCGTGGATTGAAACCCTTGTCGGAACGGTTTTACAACTTGTTATTGAAGTCGCACCCCCCGCGGGTGCGTGGATTGAAACCAAATGGCCGAAGGTGCAAGTGATACCGTGGGATTGTCGCACCCCCCGCGGGTGCGTGGATTGAAACGCTAGTCGTGCGTTGAGGTCAACGATGATGTCCGTCGCACCCCCCGCGGGTGCGTGGATTGAAACGTCCGTATCGGTGATGCCGTGGGGATGGTGCATCGCGTCGCACCCCCCGCGGGTGCGTGGATTGAAACCCAGCAGAAGTCGCAATGATGAAAGGGTTTCTCCGTCGCACCCCCCGCGGGTGCGTGGATTGAAACATTGGGATGAACGGCGAGTTGCTCCGTGGCATCTGTCGCACCCCCCGCGGGTGCGTGGATTGAAACCTTGCCGAAAACGACAGGAGGAGCCGGGGTTGGGGCGTCGCACCCCCCGCGGGTGCGTGGATTGAAACTACTGGTATGGTAGCAATGGGCCGGGTAACACGAAGTCGCACCCCCCGCGGGTGCGTGGATTGAAACCAGTGCGTCAAACAAACCGTCAATCGTTGACTGCTGTCGCACCCCCCGCGGGTGCGTGGATTGAAACTCTTGGTTGTAGTCAATCGTGCCACCCCACGCAACGTCGCACCCCCCGCGGGTGCGTGGATTGAAACGAAATTAAACGATGCACCAGCGTCAATCTTGGCGTCGCACCCCCCGCGGGTGCGTGGATTGAAACCTAACAGAGCACTTCACACCCCTCACCTCATGGGTCGTCGCACCCCCCGCGGGTGCGTGGATTGAAACCCTACGTGCAACACATTGACAAGCGTTGGGGCTATGTCGCACCCCCCGCGGGTGCGTGGATTGAAACTACTTTGATAGTGTCAATCAAGTGTTATATATCCGTCGCACCCCCCGCGGGTGCGTGGATTGAAACCAGCACACGACAAGCTATGACCCCAACACTGGCGTGTCGCACCCCCCGCGGGTGCGTGGATTGAAACATCTTGAAGATGAGCTACGTAACCATCGCACTTGGTCGCACCCCCCGCGGGTGCGTGGATTGAAACACTATTTTGAACTGCTCCGAATACCCTTGTTCCATGTCGCACCCCCCGCGGGTGCGTGGATTGAAACAAGGCGTATCTGCATGCGAACCACGTGCCGTCCACGTCGCACCCCCCGCGGGTGCGTGGATTGAAACAAAGCTGTGACACCTATAGTTAATGGGCATCCTGAGTCGCACCCCCCGCGGGTGCGTGGATTGAAACGTAGCCAAGGCATCGAGATACCTAGCCGTGAGGGAGTCGCACCCCCCGCGGGTGCGTGGATTGAAACTAGCTGGGTTCTGCAAGGAGTTTGCGGACATCGGTCGCACCCCCCGCGGGTGCGTGGATTGAAACTACTGGAATGGTAACAGTGGGCCGGGTATCACGAAGTCGCACCCCCCGCGGGTGCGTGGATTGAAACAACAGAGACGACTATCAATCGTCGACACCTGTTGGTCGCACCCCCCGCGGGTGCGTGGATTGAAACCTACTGGAATGGTAGCACTGGGCCGGGTAACACGAGTCGCACCCCCCGCGGGTGCGTGGATTGAAACTCTTGCACTTGGTTGATGGAACCCCAAATGGTGCTGTCGCACCCCCCGCGGGTGCGTGGATTGAAACTGTTGTTGATGTATCCAGGAACGCCAGAAAGATGTTGTCGCACCCCCCGCGGGTGCGTGGATTGAAACTATCAGTGTCTCTATTGCTGAAGTGAATATGCCTGTCGCACCCCCCGCGGGTGCGTGGATTGAAACATCGACCATTGCGAGGACATCGAAGCAAAGACAATGTCGCACCCCCCGCGGGTGCGTGGATTGAAACATCGACCATTGCGAGGACATCGAAGCAAAGACAATGTCGCACCCCCCGCGGGTGCGTGGATTGAAACTACCTTGACGCTGGCAACTATGAAGGGCTTGTAGAGTCGCACCCCCCGCGGGTGCGTGGATTGAAACCAGAAACGCAAACCGCTACCGTCCACAAGGACGAAGTCGCACCCCCCGCGGGTGCGTGGATTGAAACACCCGAGAACGGAACAGATGTAACCTATGCCGGAGTCGCACCCCCCGCGGGTGCGTGGATTGAAACACCCCATACAAGATAACCGAGTTTCCCATAGCCGCGTCGCACCCCCCGCGGGTGCGTGGATTGAAACACCTTTCTATAAGGGCAGATGATGATGGATTTGTGGTCGCACCCCCCGCGGGTGCGTGGATTGAAACTCCATCACATCCTAATGCAACTCACGATGTAACAGTCGCACCCCCCGCGGGTGCGTGGATTGAAACTACACCGATGCGACAAACCTGTATTTCATCGTAGGTCGCACCCCCCGCGGGTGCGTGGATTGAAACTGTTGTTGATGTATCCAGGAACGCCAGAAAGATGTCGCACCCCCCGCGGGTGCGTGGATTGAAACGCACCATAGCCGGTGTCGATACTCGCCCCACTGATGTCGCACCCCCCGCGGGTGCGTGGATTGAAACCCTGTGCTCGTGTCAAGGATTACAAAATAATCGCGTCGCACCCCCCGCGGGTGCGTGGATTGAAACTGTTATCACCGCAGTCTTGGACGATGTTGCATCCAGTCGCACCCCCCGCGGGTGCGTGGATTGAAACGCTTGGTCAGCCGTTACCACCGTCAAAATCTTGCTGTCGCACCCCCCGCGGGTGCGTGGATTGAAACTACGTCTGCCCGATACGCCTCAAGGTCGAACGCATGTCGCACCCCCCGCGGGTGCGTGGATTGAAACATTAAAACAGCAACCAACTAATTGACCTTCTCTAGTCGCACCCCCCGCGGGTGCGTGGATTGAAACCACTTACCCCATGTGCTGAAAAGCATGTGATAAAGTCGCACCCCCCGCGGGTGCGTGGATTGAAACAGACCTAAGCTGATCATCAACACCAAGCAGGCATCAAGTCGCACCCCCCGCGGGTGCGTGGATTGAAACTCTTTCGGGTGTCACCA
The DNA here is from genome assembly GCA_001604275.1 of Spirochaetales bacterium Spiro_02. Lineage (GTDB taxonomy): Bacteria > Spirochaetota > Spirochaetia > Sphaerochaetales > Sphaerochaetaceae > Spiro-02. The sequence continues at coordinate 23,841 of LVBD01000003.1, read as the reverse complement.
CCTACTCATTGGGTGTAGGTCGCACCCCCCGCGGGTGCGTGGATTGAAACCATATATAGCAGCGTTAGGGTTAAGCTCGACAAACGTCGCACCCCCCGCGGGTGCGTGGATTGAAACTGTTGTACTCTCCAACGATGGTGAATTTGACACCGTCGCACCCCCCGCGGGTGCGTGGATTGAAACATAACAGAGCATTTTGTGCCCCTCACCTCATGGGTCGTCGCACCCCCCGCGGGTGCGTGGATTGAAACAACACAGCCTCAACCTGCTTGACGGTCCTGCAGTGTCGCACCCCCCGCGGGTGCGTGGATTGAAACAAACGTACAAGATTGTGGATCAGCGTCCCATTGCTGTCGCACCCCCCGCGGGTGCGTGGATTGAAACAGGAGCGTTTCGGCAAAAGTGAAAACAGCATCGTGTCGCACCCCCCGCGGGTGCGTGGATTGAAACCAGTTCATAGCACCGAATGTTTCATCAAGGATGGTGTCGCACCCCCCGCGGGTGCGTGGATTGAAACAATAATCGGTAGCCCTGCGGACGGCTCCGTGTACATGTCGCACCCCCCGCGGGTGCGTGGATTGAAACCGGCTACGCTTGGAACCCTGTGTACACCGCTCTGACGTCGCACCCCCCGCGGGTGCGTGGATTGAAACCCAAGAGTGAACGCTACGCAATGGGGGAGCAAATCGTCGCACCCCCCGCGGGTGCGTGGATTGAAACACAGCAAAGTTGACTGATAAGGTTGTGCCTAACCGTCGCACCCCCCGCGGGTGCGTGGATTGAAACAACCAGATGGTGAACATCCTGGTTGACAAGGCTGTGTCGCACCCCCCGCGGGTGCGTGGATTGAAACAACATCATACCGATACGCTTCAAGGTCGAACGCGTCGCACCCCCCGCGGGTGCGTGGATTGAAACGAAGATATCAGCAAAGCCATGATTCCATTTATTCAAGTCGCACCCCCCGCGGGTGCGTGGATTGAAACACGTTGTTCTCTTTTACCCACTGTGATTGACGCTCGTCGCACCCCCCGCGGGTGCGTGGATTGAAACCATACAAGGCGGTTGAGTCCATAGAGCAAGCATCAAGTCGCACCCCCCGCGGGTGCGTGGATTGAAACATTATATATATTATTATCAGTCCTTTGTTTATTGTCGCACCCCCCGCGGGTGCGTGGATTGAAACCGGCCAAATAGGAACAAACATCAAGTATGCCGCACGTCGCACCCCCCGCGGGTGCGTGGATTGAAACTATCTGAGCGATATGGACCATTACATCAAGGAAAAGTCGCACCCCCCGCGGGTGCGTGGATTGAAACCTAACATTGGGTTATTGGGATCATGATAATAAGGCGTCGCACCCCCCGCGGGTGCGTGGATTGAAACCATATAAGGCGCTTGTATAAGCGTTAAACCATTTTGTCGCACCCCCCGCGGGTGCGTGGATTGAAACAGGCGTAACCGTGTCGTCATCGTCAGAGAAAACCGTCGCACCCCCCGCGGGTGCGTGGATTGAAACTAGGGGGCATTATATGAATAAATCCGATCCAGCTATGTCGCACCCCCCGCGGGTGCGTGGATTGAAACTAGCTGGGTTCTGCAAGGAGTTTGCGGACATCGGGGTCGCACCCCCCGCGGGTGCGTGGATTGAAACGCGCCCTGTCGCGGGACGACATCACCGTGGTCAAGTCGCACCCCCCGCGGGTGCGTGGATTGAAACAAGAATCCGTGGGCTGTGACCTTGCTCCTTGCCCTGTCGCACCCCCCGCGGGTGCGTGGATTGAAACTGGTCGATCAAGGAAACCAAGGGCAATCCGCCCGGTCGCACCCCCCGCGGGTGCGTGGATTGAAACCTCACCCCATATGTTGACTATATCGACCTCATTGGGGTCGCACCCCCCGCGGGTGCGTGGATTGAAACAAGGAGGAGGCATAATGAACAAGCGTCAGAAGAAGGTCGCACCCCCCGCGGGTGCGTGGATTGAAACTCCTGCCCGATGATCGCCACGGGTGCGAACGCCTGGTCGCACCCCCCGCGGGTGCGTGGATTGAAACAGGCAAGCGGCCTAGTATCGCATAACCACCAGGGCGTCGCACCCCCCGCGGGTGCGTGGATTGAAACCAGAAGATCGCCGAAGAAGCACATCCAGAGTGTCCGTCGCACCCCCCGCGGGTGCGTGGATTGAAACACCCAAGAAAGCCCCTATACTGTACCGCGCCCCCCGTCGCACCCCCCGCGGGTGCGTGGATTGAAACTCCTTGAAGGCAGGGTGTACTCAAGGAAACTGCGGTCGCACCCCCCGCGGGTGCGTGGATTGAAACTCCTGCCCGATGATCGCCACGGGTGCGAACGCCTGTCGCACCCCCCGCGGGTGCGTGGATTGAAACTTGTGTTATCTCAATCTTGTTTGCAGGATGCCCACGTCGCACCCCCCGCGGGTGCGTGGATTGAAACTTGATACCTTTGAGAAGCTGTACGGCAATACCATCGTCGCACCCCCCGCGGGTGCGTGGATTGAAACTTTATATCCATGTGACACACACCGAGAACCCATTTGTCGCACCCCCCGCGGGTGCGTGGATTGAAACTGCAACAACTATCTCGCGATACCATATGAAGCTGAGTCGCACCCCCCGCGGGTGCGTGGATTGAAACTTATCAAGCGTGTACGTTTTGGTTTAGAGCCTCGCGTCGCACCCCCCGCGGGTGCGTGGATTGAAACTGCGTCGGCTTCCAACACAGCAAAGCTTGACGCTAGTCGCACCCCCCGCGGGTGCGTGGATTGAAACAGGATAACGTCGTGGCAATCGCCGCAGAGAACGCCGTCGCACCCCCCGCGGGTGCGTGGATTAAAACCCCTATCGGCGTGTTCGACGACATGGCGAAGGCTCGTCGCACCCCCCGCGGGTGCGTGGATTGAAACTTCACCAGCACCCTAGGCCTCCTTCTTGCTTACCGTCGCACCCCCCGCGGGTGCGTGGATTGAAACCAGAGGATCGCAAGATCAGCAAGCAACTGCCACAGTCGCACCCTCCGCGGGTGATAATAACAGAAAAAATGGTGGACGCTCATGGAGACCTGAATCATCGAACGAGGGATGTACAATACCCGAAGGAACTGTCACTTCGATTTCTTATCAAGCTGGATCAACTTCCTTCCCTTCATATAATGGCGGTGCCTGACAAGTGCTTTTGGGGAGAAAGAGCCACCATGGGAAGGATATATCCTTGTCGGACGAGTCGCCAGCATCGCATCCCATGACTGCCCGAACGCATCGGCGTCATCGATCCAAATAGTATGCTTCGCGACGCTGATGATCGCATTCATCGCTGCATCACCGCAGAATAGCTGTCCTGTTTCAGTAAGAAACAGACCGATCGAATCGGCGGTGTGCCCTGGTAGGAACAGGATTCTGATCGGCAGTCCGAGTCGTTCGAACACTTGGTCGGTTTCCTGACCGACAATGACGGCCTTATCTCCCAAATTCACTTTCGGGAATGTGAAATCGGATTTGAACTTGCCGAACCAGGACGCCGGGACCGACGAATATCCTCCATCCGGGTAATCTAGACTTTCCCCGCGAGACAACGGTTCGATAGCCAAAGGATGGAGCACGACCTTGGCATCACATCGAGCCAGCAAGTCGGCGAGGAAGCCTGCATGGTCATCGTGGTGGTGCGTGATGAATATGTATGTCAAAGCGCTCAACGGAGCGACCTTCTCAAAACGGCGAACGAACCGATCGCAATCCCCGGGATACCCGGTGTCGATGGCGATGATGCCTCTCGGCGTCTCAAGCAGGTAGTTCCTGACGACGTAGCTACCGATTTCATGAATCCTGATGTCCATAACGTTCCCGCCTCTTTCACTTTTACGGACAACTCCTGCCCGCTACAGACAAGTATATCAGATGGAAGAGCCGTAACAAACATGCTGTTTCCTAGGTTTTTGTCACCAATCACTGGAATAGATATCCGATAGTACGCAATAATGGGGAAAGTCGGTAAAAAACAAAGCGCAGTGCGACAGGAGATGGAAGAACAATGAAAATCACAGACGTAGCCGTATACAAAGTGCATTATCAGTCCTTCATGGTTCGGGATTCGGAATACCACTCGCATCCGGGTCCGGGCCATGACGCAGTGGAACATATGCTTGAAATCACACTGGAAAACGGTGTCAAGGGATGCTATATGGGCCCGATCTACCAAGACCTGGTCCTGTCGGCGGTCAGACCGGTACTCGTAGGCGAGGACATTTTCATGAGAGAGCGGATCTGGCAGCGTCTGATCCATCTGCAGCGCCTCAAGACCGAATTCAGCGACTATGTACTGTGCGCCATCGACCTCGCCCTGTACGACGCGCTGGGAAAGACGCTAGGGATTCCTATCTGGCAGATCCTCGGCGGCTATCGGACGAAAGTACCCTGCTATGGTTCCATCATGGTGGGTGATACGCTTGAAGGGGGTCTCGATTCCCCTCAGGCCTATGCAGATTACGCACAGAAATTGGTCGCGAAAGGATATCATGCGCTCAAACTCCATACGTGGATGCCCCCCGCGGTGCCAGAAGCTTCCGTCAAGCTGGATCTCGAGGCTTGCCGGATGGTTCGCGAGGCCGTCGGACCGGACATCCCGCTGATGCTTGACCCATATCATTACTATTCGCGGGAAGAGGCGCTTGAATTGGCAAAAGGGCTGGGAGAACTGGACTTTCTCTGGCTGGAGGAGCCGATGGACGAACATTCCATCGCATCCTATCGGTTCTTGACGGAAGCGTCCCCGGTCCCCATCTGCGGGCCTGAGACTGCGCCGGGAAAATATCATTCACGGGCGGACTGGATTTCCGCGGGCGCCTCTCATATCGGCCGGACCGGTGCGCTGACCAGCGGGGGGATAACAAGCGCGATGCGTTGCGTCCACCTGTACGATTCGTTCGGAATGACCGTGGAACTGCATGGGAACTCGATCGGCAACCTCCACATTCTTGCCGCGATCAGGAACGGCAGATACTTTGAACGCGGTCTGTTGCATCCGTATCTGGACTATGAACAGCCGAAGCCCTGGCTGAATTCCATCTACGACCCGATGGACGACGACGGTTGCGTGTTCGTTCCATCTTCTCCCGGATTGGGATGGGACTGGAACTGGGAATATATCGAAGACAATAAGGAGTAGACATGGCCGCACAATACGACATGGAACGAAGCACTCCGCAACAGGAAGGCCTTTCATCCTTTGACATCGAACATGCGCTGGATTATCTCGATTCCAGAGGCGTGCCATTGCATGCGCTCTTGATCGCTCGGAATGGAAAACTTGTATACGAGAACTACTACGCTCCTTGGAAGCGGGAGAATCTCCATCGGCTGTATTCGATTTCGAAAAGTTTCGTCTCGCTGGCCATCGGCTTCCTGCTGGAGGACGGATCGCTACGGCTTTCTGATAGAATCGTGGACTATTTTCCTGACAAGGTGCCGGAAAATGTTCATCCATGGCTGAACGAGACTACGATCGAGCACATGCTCTCGATGTCCACCTGCCATAGCAGGACGACATACAAGCGATTTCTGGATGGTCGCACGGTCTATGCAGATGACTATGCGGGATCGTTTTTCACCGTGCCGCCGGATCATCGGCCCGGCACGATTTTCAAGTACGACACGAGTTCCAGTCATGTACTCGCCGCATTGGTCGAACGGGTGGGAGGAATGCCGCTTGTGGAATATCTGTCGCTCAAGTTGTTTTCCCCGCTGGGAATCCATGACATATCCTGGATGGCGGATCCGCAAGGACTTCCGATGGGCGGCTCGGGATTGAGTCTTCGTCCGTACGATTTGATGAAGGTTCTCCATGCGATCGCCTACAGTAATATCGTCCCGGCAACCTATCTCGCCTCGGCTTGTTCCCGACGGATGGACATCTCTACCGGCGACTTCCGGCTTCCCGCTTTTTCCGGATACGGCTGGCAGTTCTGGACGCTTGCGGACGGTGGCTGGTGCATGTACGGCATGGGCGGGCAGTTCGCGATCGCCATGCCCGATCGGAATTTTCTGGCCGTGACGACGGCGGATACGGAAGGATTGCAGGGAGATGAAAGCTTGTTGCTCGAGACGGTGATTTCCCTGTCCGCCGGCAAGGCTGGCACGCAAGCGGAACCGAAGGAGCGGATGCTGCGGCATCGCTCCGGCCTGTCGCATGCGAAGCGGGAGACGAACCTCTCCGGCCGGACGTATCGTACCGACGGAGCTCTTGCGAGCGTTCGCCTGTCGTTCGGAATAGATAGCGGGGAGGCTACGCTCCTTTTTCGCGACGGGTCGGAGGATCGGATTACCTTCGGCCTCGGCCGCAACGTTCCGACACGATGTGAGTTGCTGGCAGGGCAGGAATGCGTGGCCTCCTGCGCATGGTCCGACGAGGCTACCTGCGTCATCGAGGTACAGAGCCTTGGAAGGATCCTTGGAAAGGTTGTGTTCGAAGTCGCTTGCCGTCATGAACTTCCGACTTTCTACCTCAAAGTGGTCGGTGAGTTCGGCACTGAAGCGTTGTCCGGTTGCTATCCCTCGCTGCCCTGATTCGTTAGCAGATAGTTGAATACTGTGGTCCTCGATTTCCTCAAATGATCCCTGAGATAGTACTCGGCGCTCTCCCAGTCGTTGTCGATGCAAGATTTGAGAAAGAGGAGATGCTCTTTCTTCGTCTCGGCTATCCTGTTCTCGTCTATGCTGCCGGTAATATATCTGAGCCTGTTGTTCTGCGCCAGGATCGTTTCGTACGTCCTGTGGATGTACGTGTTCTTGACCGGATCGAGCAGCATCTGGTGTATCTCGTCGTCGAGCTTGAAGAATTCGAATCTGTCGATGGTTGCAGGATCGCACAGGGAAGTATGCACGTAGAAGTCCTTCAGGATCGAGAATTGGATCTGCCTGCCATAGGCGCGAAGGGCGTATGTCTCGAATAGCTCGCGGATTTCGAAGATTTCGTTTGCTTCCTCGATCGTGATCGGTGAAACGAGTATCCCTTTTTTCGGTTTGATGACGATCAGCCCCTCGTTCTCCAGTCTCGCCAATGCCTCTCGCACGGGGGTGCGACTGACCGCGTACTCTTCTTTCAGGATATCTTCCTTCAAAAGCGTTCCCGGTGAATATTCGCAGTTGATGATTTTGTCCCTGATTTTCTCATATACCATTGATTGGAGATCTTTTTTTCTAGTCATACCATTACCGTCCGATGGCGAGCCGATCCGACATGTTCCCGCTGTTTTTGATTTTTATGTGTTGCGTGCGATGTATAGACCCATCTTACAGGTTTTTCCCCGAAAAGCAAATAAAAAAATAATTATTCACTGATGTATACAATAAAAAATGGTAGTTTGCTTCTTTCTTTGTATATTAAAAAAATCTTATAGTAATAATATTTATATATATTATAAATAATTAATTTGAATATATATGTAAATAGCGATTGTCATAAAAAAAAGCAAAAAATTGTTGACAAATTTTCGTTTGTAATTAATCATATGTTGTATACAACAATTACCCAACTTTTCTGACGGCGAACAAGCAAGGGGAGGATCGTTATGGATTGCAGCCAGGATTTGGCTCAGGGCGCCCGACGGAAGCAGAATCTGCAGAGAATCAAACGACTGGCAGTGCCGTATTTGCTGCTCGCGCCGGTCGTCATTTTCGTCTGTTGCTTCATGCTCTGGCCGATTTTCAACGTGTTCCGGATGAGTTTCGAATCGTATTACGCCATTAAGCCGGCCGCGCGTCATTTTATTGGATTTGAGAATTTCATTAAGATCTTTACGCAGGATCCCGTGTTCTGGAAGACCATCAGCACGACGATCGTCTATGTCTTGCTCAGTGTGGCGATCCAGACGGTTCTCGGATTCTGGCTGGCGTATCTGCTGGTCAAGAGATTCCGTGGGCGAGGGATCGTCCGTGCCCTAGCGCTAATCCCCTGGGCGGTGGCCGGGCTGATGGTCGGTATCATCTGGAATTTGATGTTCGGCCAGACGTATGGCGTCATCAACGACCTGCTGATGAAGACCGGACTGGTCGACACCAAGCTTTCATGGTTCGCCACCAGGAATCTCGCGTTGACGGCCGTGGTCATCGCAAACGTCTGGCGCGGGATCCCGTTCTTTACGATCAGCTACATGTCCGCTCTGGCCGGTATTTCCGGGGATATCTATGAATCAGCCAAGATCGACGGTTCGGGCGCCGTCCGGACGATGTTCGCGATCACGATCCCCATGATCAAGGACACGATCATCATCACCACGCTGCTCAGGACGATATGGACTTTCAATGCCGTCGACCTGATCATCTCTTTGACCGACGGCGGACCGAACCGCGGCACGACCACGTTGGCGCTCTACATCATGCGCACTTTCTCCGAGAGCTTCAACTATGGATATGCGTCGGCGCTCGCTACGATCTCGACATTGCTGATGATGTTGGGCGCGTTCTTCTATATCCGCTACGGAAAACTCGGGAAAGGAGGCATCGTATGACCGGAGCCTTGGCTAGAGTGAGGAGGGAGCGGTTAAGCCGGATTTTCCTGTTCCGCATTCCTTTGATCCTGTTTCTGTGTTTCATGCTCTTTCCATTCTATTGGATCGTCAATACGTCTCTGAAGGGAAGTACGGAGGTCTTCGCGCTTCCGATCAAGTATTGGCCGTCGCATCCGACGCTCGAGAACTTCGTCTATCTGTTCACCGTCCTCGGGTTGGACCGCAACTTCGTTAATTCAGCCATCGTGGCGGTGGCGACATTGCTGATCGTGTCCGTGCTGAGCCTGCTCAGCGGTTATGCGATGAGCCGTTACAAGTTCCGAGGCAAGGGCGTCTTCTATGTGCTGATGCTGGTTACGCAGATGCTGCCGGCGGTTGTCTTGATGATTCCGCTATTCCAGACGATGAACCAGCTCCATCTGATCAACAATCTCTGGAGCCTCATCATCATCTGTAGTTGCACCAATCTGGCCTACTGCATGTTCATGATGATGGGATACTTCAACGCAGTTCCCCGTGAACTGGAGGAGGCGGCGATGATTGACGGCGTATCCTTGCTGGGCGCGATCTTCCGCATCCTGCTTCCTGTCATGAAGCCTAGCATCGTGGCCACCGGAGCGTATGCGTTCATCAATGCATGGAACGTGTATGTATATGCGACCGCGTTCATCACCCGAAAGGAGAAATATACCCTTCCGCTTGCGCTGAAGGTCCTGCAGGGAGAGTACGGAACCGATTACGGGGCGCTGGCCGCCGGATGCGTGATCGCCTTGATTCCCGTAGTCGTGATTTTCGCTTTCATACAGAAACATTTGACCGGCGGTGCGACAGCCGGCGCGGTCAAAGGTTGATATCGAGGAACTATTATTCACGCAAGTGAAAATGGAGGAGTAGAAAATGAAATTGAAACATGTATTGACCATGTTGCTTTGCGCAGTCCTGCTTGTTTTGGGCGCCTCTTGCGGCAAGGGCGAGACGAGCGGTACGTCAGGGTCTTCTTCCGCAGCCGCCACGGTTGAAAACGCCGTTCCGGCGAGAAGCACCGCCAAGCGGCAGAAGATCGAGTTCTGGTACCATTCGGCCGATGCTGCGTCCGATGCGTTCTTCCAGAAGTATTTCGCCAAGCTGAACGCTTCTCAGGACAAGTACGAAGTGGTGTACACGAGCTTTGCTTTCGCGGACTTCCAGTCGAAGTTCCAGATGGCCGTCATGACCGACACAATGCCCGACATGGTCAGCCTCGGGTTCTCCAACGCCGCGACGTTCATCTCCCAGAATTCGATCATCGCGCTTGACGACTATACGGATCAGATCACCGATTTCGACAGCATCGATGAAAATCTGCTTGTCGGCATGCGGAAGATCGGCAACGGCAAGCTTTATGGAATCCCCTTCGCTTACAATCAGGAAGTCGCTTGGTACAACACGCAGCGCTTCGCCGAGCTTGGTATCGGGAACCCTCCCATGACGCAGACCGAATTCCTCGAGTACTGCAAGAAATACGCAGATCCCGCTTCGTCCAGGTATTTCTATAGCCTGCGAGGCGTCCGTCCGTACGACAGTTTGGTGGCGTGGTTGTGGACCTATACCGATGGTCTCGGCTATGAGGGGAGCTGGTTCGACGAAAACGGTAAATGCATTCTCCGTCGTTCCGAATTTGTGGACGCGCTCAATGCATATGCCGATATCTACAAAAACAAGGAAGTGTCCGGCGATTCCGTCAACAACAACTTCTCGCAGATCGTAGCCGAATTCGGTTCCGGCGTTTCTGCGTACATCATCCACAATTCGTCCTCAGAACCTACCCATCTGAAGAATCTTGGCGCGGGTAACTTCGCCGCGGCTCGGGTACTTGCCAACGACAAGGGGAACTATTTCGCTTCCGGAATCCAGCCTAACATCTACTGCATCACGAACAAGGGCGCGAATGCGGATTATACCGGAGCGCTGTGGCTGCTGTCCCGGCTGACGGATGTGGAGGCTGAAAGCGAGCTGTGCCAGGTCCAGGGCCGCGTGCCCGTGAACATGGGCGTGCAGCAGGAGCAGTGGTTCAAGGAAGATCCGGAAATGAAGCTTTACATGAGCTATCTATCCGATCCCAACTACAAGCAGATCGATAATCCGTACTGGCTCGCCGAGTTCTCGACGTTCATCACCGATACCATGACCGCGGATTTCCAGGCCGTGCTGATGGGCGACAAGAGCGCTGCGGCTTGTCTGAAAGGATGGGCCGACCTGATCGACGGATATCAGGCGGAGTACTTGTCCTCTTTGAAATAACGAACATCTGTACCCGGCCGGAGAAATCCGGCCGAATCGACTGTAGGGAATATTTGCTATGTTGTATGAATCGTATGTCCGTGAATATGCACGGCTTTTCAGAACGTTCGACAGAAATATGTGGAACTATGAGGACGGATGTGTCCTGATCGGTTTGCAGGCGATGTATGAGGCAACGGGCGATCGCTTCTATTATGATGCGATTTGCTCTTTCATGGATCGCTACATCGAAGCTGACGGTTCCATCCGGGGCTATGACAGCTCGGAATATAATCTGGATCGCATCCCGAACGGTCGTGTGCTGTTTTTACTGTATCGCACGACCGGCGAGCGGAGGTATCGTGTCGCGGCGACCCATCTGATGGATCAGCTGAGGGCACAGCCGCGGGTGAAAGCGGGCAACTATTGGCATAAGGCGATCTATCCCGACCAGGTCTGGCTCGACGGCCTGTACATGGCGTTGCCGTTCTATGCCTTGTACGAGCGGGATTTTGGTTCGGGTGACGGCTATGAGGATATCGTCAGCCAGTTCGAATCCGTCATGCGGCACCTGTATGACGATGCGTCCGGACTCTGCTACCATGCATGGGATGAAAGCCGAAAGATATTCTGGGCGGACAAGCGGACCGGGCTTTCTCCGAATTTCTGGTCCCGCTCCATCGGTTGGTTTCTAATGGCCGCGGCGGATGTCTACGAACTGCTTCCTTCCGACCGGCAACCACTGAAGGATCGGCTGTTCGCGGTGTGGAAGAAAGCCATGGACGGCATGCTGGCGTACCAGGATGCGGAAAGCGGGATGTTCTACCAGCTGACGGCGCTCAAGGACGAGCCGGGCAACTATCTTGAGACGACCGGTACGCTGATGACTGCCTTCAGCTCGCTGAAAGGAGTTAGGTTCGGGCTTTTTCCGGAGGGCTACGCCGAAGCTGCCATGAAAGCGTTGCTTGGAACGGAAAGCCGCAAGTTCGTGTTCAAGGACGGTTGCCTGTCGCTCGACGGCATGTGCGTCGGGGCCGGGCTCGGGCCTGACGGGAATTTCAAGCGGGACGGAAGCGTACGGTACTATCTGTCCGAAGCGGTGGTCCCCGATGAACAGAAAGGAGCCGGAGTGGCGATGATGGCGTACGCCGAATACCTGAAAGCGCAGAGCGCCGGGGCGCTCCTGCAAGACTATCCCAAGGTGCGGATATTCAAGAAGAAATACCCCGCCATTCTTCCGACGGACCCTGATTTCGTTCCCTAATTGATGAAACGATCGATCGTCCCCCTTGTAGACTACGTCCCCGCGCATTGCGCGAGGGACGCAGGTCGTCCGATACGAAAGCCCGGGAAACGGAAAATATAGGAGTATTTACTGCATATGAAGGCCGTATACATTGTAAATCCGAAACAGATCGAGGTCCGCGATATTCCGATGCCGGAACCTCGGGAAGGAGAGGCCCTTCTGAAAGTCCTCAATGTGGGAATCTGCGGCAGCGACCTCGGCTCCTATCGCGGGACGTTCGCATATTTCGATTATCCGCGCATTCCGGGGCACGAATTCAGCGCCGAGATCGTGAGCGTGCCGAAAAATGATCGAGGTCTGCGCAGGGGGATGCTTGTGACCGGCAATCCCTATTTCAACTGCAACGCATGCTCCAGTTGCAAGCGCGGCCTGGTGAACGCTTGCATGGACAACCAGACGATGGGCTGTCAGCGTGATGGCGCCATGTGCGAATACATCTCCATGCCGATCGATCGCTTGTGCGACGGCAAAGGACTTTCTCCGGAAATCCTGGCGCTTGTCGAGCCATTCTGCATCGGGTATCATGGCGTCAAGCGTGCAGGCGTCAAGCAAGGCGACAGGGTGCTGGTCATCGGAGCGGGAACCATCGGAGTTCTGGCCGCGAATGCGGCGCTCTCTTTCGGCGCCGAGGTCTATATTTCCGACGTGATGCAATCCAAGCTGGATTATGCGCAGGAACATTTTTCCTATGCCGGAACGATCCTCAATTCCTCTCCCGAAGCGATGGGACGTGCGGTGGGGGACATTACCGGTATCTATTCGTTCAAGAACAGAGCCGCCGAGACAGGAGGCTTCGATGTCGTCATCGAGGCGGTCGGTTTGCCTTCCACGTTCCAGGCGAGCATCGATGCCGCGGCATATGGCGGTCGGGTGGTGCTGATCGGAGTGAGCAAGCGTTCCCTCGATTTCAATTTTACGGTTATCCAGAAGAAGGAACTCAACATCTACGGCAGCCGCAATGCATTGACTGCGGATTTCGAAGAGCTGATCTCGCGGATTTCTTCGGGACAGCTACGTATGGACGGGATCATCACCGACAGATACCCCTACCAGAAGGCTCCGCAGGCTTTTGCCGAATTCGATAGCGATGGTGCGAACATGCTGAAGACGATCATTCAGTTTCCCGGTGCTTCTGTATAGCATCGGAAATGAAAGTATTAATTTATAAAACTATTATATTTTTTATTTAATTATCAATATAAATCAAATTGTATTTGACTTTTTTGTGCCATTGAACTAGACTTCAGCTAGGTGCGGAAAATGAATACTATTGAAAATTTTCGGGGAATCATTCCCCCGCTCGTCACTCCGATCGATGAGCAGGAACGGGTGCTGGAATCAGCTTTGCGCAGGCACATCGACTTTGTATTGGAAGGCGGTGTGTCCGGCCTCCTTGTCTCCGGTTCGAACGGTGAATTCTATATGCAGGAAGATGACGAGCAACAGGAGATTCTGTCCATCGTCATCGACCATGTCGCCGGTCGAGTTCCCGTGTATTTCGGCATCGGAGCGATCCGGACCAAAAAATGCATCCGTCTCGCCGAAATGGGGGTTTCGATGGGGTGCTCGGGAATTTCCGTCCTTCAGCCGATGTTCATCAAGCCTTCCGAAGATGAACTGTTCCGACATTTCGAGACGATTGCGAAAAGCATCGGTCCGGATGTCCCCATGCTACTGTACAACAACCCAGGGCGTACCGGCTATGGCATTTCGCAGGATGTGGTCCAGCGATTGGCCCATGAGGTCGGGAATGTCGTCGGCATGAAAGACAGTAGCGGCGACCTTACCCAGACCGAAGAGTTCATTAGAAGAAACCGCGACGTCGGGTTCCGCGTCATGTGCGGCAAGGACACGTTGATCTATGCCGGACTTTGCATTGGGGCCGTGGGCGCCGTGTGCTGTACGGCGAATTTCCTGCCTGGTCTGGTATGCTCTATTTATAATGCGTTCGTCGCGGGAGATTTTGAAGCCTCGCGCGAAGCGCAGTTCGCATTGAACCCGATCCGGCTCCAGATGGACAGGTCATCGTTTCCTGTGGCGACTAAGGATATGGGAAATCTGCTGGGACGCGATCTTTCCCGTCCGTATCTGCCCAATCTCCCGTCTACGCCGGTGCAGATGGACGGAATGGCGTCCGTGCTGAAGAACGCAGGATATCTGAATTCGTAACGAGGAGGTTCGATCATGAAAGTAGGTTTTATCGGTCTGGGCATCATGGGAAAGCCCATGAGCAAGAATCTGATCAAGGCTGGACATGAACTTGTCGTCTGTGACCACAATCCCGAATCGGTCGAAGAGTTGGTGTCGCTGGGAGCGAAGGCCGCAGGTACTGCCGCCGAAGTCGCGAAAGATTGTTCTGTCATCATCACGATGGTCCAGAACAGTCCGCAGGTCAAGGCGATCGCGCTCGGCGAAGGTGGAATCATGGAAACAGCGAAGGTCGGAACCGTGCTGATCGATATGAGTTCCATTGATCCGGTCGAAAGCCGCAAGATCGGTTCCGAACTGGCGAAGAAAGGAATCGACATGCTTGACGCCCCTGTTTCCGGCGGCGAGCCGAAAGCTGTGGATGGAACGTTGTCCGTGATGGTCGGCGGGGATAGGGCGACCTTCGATCGATTCAGCGCATTGCTCAAGGTCATGGCTGGTTCGGTGGTGTATGTCGGAGAACTGGGGGCAGGAAATATCACAAAACTGGCGAATCAGATCATCGTCGCCTGCAATATCGCAGCCATGGGTGAAGCGCTTGCATTCAGCAAGAAGGCGGGTGCCGATCCCAATCTTGTCTATCAGGCCATCCGTGGCGGACTTGCCGGATCTACGGTGCTTGATGCGAAGGCTCCCATGGTGCTCTCCCGGAACTTCAAGCCTGGATTCCGCCTCGAGCTCCATATCAAGGACCTCACCAATGCGCTGAACGCAGCCCATTCGATCGACAGTCCCGTACCGCTTACCAGCCAGATCATGGAAATGATGCAGGCATTGAAAGTGGATGGCTGTGAAAAAGAGGACCATAGCGCTCTCGCCAAGTATTTCGAAAAGATGAGCGGCATCGTGATCGAATGATGCCGAGCGACGGGATGGGATATGTCGGAAGCGATCAGGATACATGAAAACGACAATGTAGCTGTCATGGTCTCCGCGATCGGGCGCGGAGAGCTATTGCCGGCGTTCGGCATCCACGCCCTGCAGGATATCCCGCAGGGACACAAGATTGCGCTTCGTGACTTGAAACACGGGGAGCCCGTCGTTCGATATGGCGTCGAACTTGGGAATCTTGTTCGCGACATACCAGCCGGTACCTGGGTCGTCGATGATCTGTTCGAACTTCCGCCGTCACCGGCTCTTTCGGACCTGAAGGCCGGAGGAAAGGGGGCATATCCTTCGCGGTTGCCTGAACGAAGGACCTGGATGGGCTTCGAGATCCCCGGATACCCCTATGCCGGAACGAGGAACATCCTGGGAATCTCCACCACTGTGCAATGCGTGGCAGGGCCGTTGCGTGTCGCCGTGGATCGTATCCGGCGCGAGATTCTTCCGAAATATCCACATGTCGACGATGTCTCTCCGCTGATCCACCCGTATGGTTGCGGCGTTGCGATCGACGCCCCAGACGCATATATCCCGATCCGAAGTATCAGGAATCTCATCAGGAACCCGAATTTTGGCGGGGAGATCATGCTCGTGAGCTTGGGATGCGAGAAACTGACGGTGGACAGACTGCTCTCCTCCGAAGAGATTGCCCCGGACAATGTCATCGTGCTGCAGGAATGCAGAGGCTTTTCGGGAATGATCGACGCTATCTGCACGTTGGCGGAGAAAAAGCTAGCGATTCTCGATGAGCGGCGTCGGACCGAACTTCCGCTTTCCAGACTCTGCATCGGTACCCAGTGCGGAGGTTCCGACGCATTCAGCGGGATCAGCGCAAATCCGTCCATCGGCTATGCGTTCGATCTGCTCGCCGCTGGCGGCGCCACCGTCATGTTCTCCGAAGTAACCGAAGTTCGCGACGGTGTACATCTGCTCGCCCAACGGTGCTCCAGCCAGGAAACCGTTGAGAATCTGAAGCGAGAAATCGGATGGTACGATGCGTATCTTGCGCGAGGCGGCGCCGATCGCTCTGCGAATCCGACCCCAGGAAACCATGCCGGAGGGTTGAGCAATATCGTGGAAAAAGCCATGGGGTCGATTGCGAAAAGCGGCCATGCGCCTATTTGCGAAGTGGTCGGCCCGGGGCAGATTCCTTCGAAAGGCGGCCTAGTGTTCGCCGCTACACCTGCTAGCGATATTGTCTGTGGACCGACCCAGCTGGCTTCCGGCATTACGTTGCAGGTGTTCAGCACCGGGCGCGGTACCCCCTACAGTCTTCGGGAAGCGCCCGTAATCAAGATAGCTACGCGACATGAGCTGCTCGAGCGGTGGCCGGACTTATTCGATGTTGACGCCGGATTCATCATCACCGGTGAGAAAACGATTCCCGAAGTCGGCATGGAACTCTATGATATGATTCTCGATGTCGCGAGCGGTAGGGAAAGCGAGGCAGAGAAGCTCGGCCTCTACAACGACCTGATCATCGACAATCCCGCCCCTATCACATAACGAGGAATCAGGATATAATGAACCAAATGGCTGAAGAAGGCGATAAGTATAACATCAAGGTGGTGGAGCGGTGCTTCCAGATTCTCGATCTGGCGGCTTCCCGGCATGCCCCCATATCGGTGCAGGATGTCAGGATCGCGCTGGATGTCAATGTCAACATGGCGTTCCGTTTGCTTACCAGCATCCAGAATGCTGGGTACATGGACAAGGATCCCGATACCGGATTGTTCTCTCTTTCGCTTCGGTGTCTGAGTCTGTCGTCTTCCGCCCTCCGGTCTCTGGAAATCCGCAAGCTTGCCATGCCGTATCTTGAAATGCTGTGGCATCAGTTCCCGAGAGCAAATATGAATCTGGCGGTTCGCAATGGAGACGATATCATGATCATTGACAGGATCGATGGTCAGAGTCTTCCGAGGACGTATTTTACTCCCGGCCGTTTGATTCCGTTCTACTGTTCGGGGGTGGGGAAAGTGCTTTCCTGCGAACTTCCGGAGTCCGACATCGATCGGATGATTCTGTCCGCCGGAGGATTGAAGGCCTTTACGCCGAAAACGATCACCGATAGAGCCTCGCTCCTTGCCGAACTGGCGCAAGCCCGGGAGCAAGGCGTCGCGCGGGATCGAAACGAATACATCGTCGGGGACAATTGTTCCGCAGTGCCGGTGCGCGACGCGCAAGGCCATATCATCGCGGCGATTTCCGCAAGCGCCCTCGAACCGAACATGAGCGCTGACGAGATTGAGAAGACGATACCAGGGTTGCGGCAGGCGGCCGCTCGGATCAGCGGTCTACTCGGATATTATTCCTGATCGCAAGTGAGCTCCTTCATAAAATAACAGCGCCTAGAAATATCTGATAGTAGTGACTAATTCTTTATAATATTGTAAAATAAGTACAAAGGTACAACTATGGCAAAAATGAATTTCATGGAATTCGTTCCTCAGGGATTCTCAGGGGAGGACTATTCCGAGATCTTCGGCAGGGCGCTTGTAGAATGCGCTGGCGGCACACTCGTCGTTCCTGCGGGCACATATCGGACGGGAAGTCTCTCTCTTCCGTCTCATACTCATCTCGTTCTTGAAGAGGGTGCGGTAATCCGGTTCCTAGACGATTTCTCCGTGTATGAACCGGTTCTTACCCGCTGGGAGGGAATCGACTGCCATGCGATGCATCCGTTGCTATGGATCAACGATAGCCACGATGTGACGATAGAAGGCCAAGGCACGCTGGATGGTTCCGGCGCGGCTTGGTGGAAATATATTTTCGAACGGAGAGCTGTGCAGACGGAACCCGAACTGGATGTGGAAAAGCGGCTCGCTGCGCTGAATCCAGGATTCGAATCGCAACCCGGAGGGGGAGGGGGGCGGCAGACGCAGTTCCTGCGCCCACCGTTGCTACAGGTGCAAAACAGCCGGGAAGTATCGCTGCGGGGAGTGCGTTTGCGGAACAGTCCGTTCTGGACCTGCCATATCCTACGGTCTTCCCGTGTCTCTTTGGAAGATGTTTCCATCGCCAATCCATATGATTCTCCGAATACGGACGGCATCGATATAGAATCCTCCGTTTCTGTTTCGGTTCGCCGTTGCGTGGTCGATGTGGGAGACGATGGTATCGCCATCAAAAGCGGGAGCGATGTTTCCAGCGTCGCCGCATCGGAACATATCCTGGTCGAGGACTGTACCGTCCTGCATGCGCACGGTGGTGTTGTCATCGGTAGCGAGACCTCGGGTGGTGTCCACGATGTCCGTGTCAGAAACTGCCGCTTTTCCGGTACCGACCGCGGCGTGAGGATCAAGACCCGCAGAGGTCGTGGCGGAGACATTTCCCGAATCGAAGTGGACGGCGTGACGATGGATCACGTCATCTGCCCGTTTACGGTGAACATGTACTATCGATGGGGTGACGATGGCGCCGCGCCCTACAGTCTGCATCCGCAACCGGTGACTGCCATCACTCCATCCGTTTCGAATCTCCGCTATCGGAACATCGTCGCCACGCATTGTCGTGTCGCAGGCTTCTTCGCAGGGCTGCCGGAAATGCCAATCCGCGATGCCCTGTTCCAGAACGTCGTGATCGCATGCCTTCCTGACGACGGCGACCGATACGAAGTCGAGATGTTCCGTGGAATACCTGAAAGCCAGTACAGAGGGATTCGCCTGATCAACGCCGATGTCCGGTTCGAGAATACCGACGTGAACATTGATCCTCCTTCGCAGATGGAAGCCTATTGAAGAGCGGAACATACGAACGCCGAGGAGTCCGAAACAACCCTCGGCGTTCTGTTCCATCACGTTATTTCGGTTTCTTTTCCCAGCGAGGGAAGTGGAACTCTCCTCGATAGTTCGACGCATTGTACGCTTCGTACTTACGCGGTACATATGTTTCCGATCGGGTCTGGTCCTGTTCCCGGTCTTGCGTATAGACGTACAGTCGTTTCCGATCCCAGACGAGGATTTCGTCCCGTTCGTCTCCGGTCAGATCCAGCACTTCGGCGCAGAGCGTCGGATGTCCGTCGTCGGGGAATCGTACGACGACATCGCCGTCCCCATCCATCAGACCGCCACGTTCGGGGTCGCCATTGAGCAGAATCAGATCCCGCCCCGATCCATCCCAGTTCACCGGAGCGATCACATTGCCGTTCGAGAGCCGTTCCTGATGCCACAGCTCGTTCCCTTTGCAGTCGTACATGTAGACGATACCGTTGCAGCCCCAATAGGTCGTGGTGCATATCTGAAGTCCATGCTCGCCGGGGCGATAGGTTCCGGTGCTGATTCTCTGTCCATGCCCGTTGATGTCTCGCGCAATGATATTCCCCGCTTTGTCTACCAACATGAATCCTTCCCACCCGGAAACGATGGCCAAAAATTCATCCCTCTCTGGATCCATCTTTCCGATGATGATTTCGTCGGTATGGTCGGTATTGATGGGAAGCGACCACAGCAGCTTGCCGTCGTCATCGATCATGTTGTAGCAGCTGAAAATCTCATCCTTACCATCCTTGTCGAAATCATACCCGTACGGGAAATGCCCGGTATTGTACTTCTGGAACTTCCACTTGAAATGCAAGTCTTTGTCGTATATCCAGATTCTGGAATACCGATCCTTGATCATGATGTCCGAAGGACGGTCATTGCCGGATACGTTGACGATTCTGATTGCGTCCACGTTCAGCCGTTTGTAGGCGTACTTGCCGTATTCCAGACTGGTTACGCTCTCCGGCGGCTCCACATTTTCCGGAGTCGGGATGCTCGCTTTCTCCTGTCCCGTCCTTCCGTCGAGGATCCTGAGTCGGAAATCCCAGGACGTGATCACCTCGTCGATGCCGTCGTTGTCGATGTCATATACTTGGATCGGCAGATCCGTAGTCAACTGGATAACGTTTTCGTCATCGCGCGGTTCTCCGATCTGCCACAGGATTTCCCCCGTTCTGAAACTAACGGCGGTCATGCAGGAAATGGCCGGATAGCGGTCCTTGAATACCCGTTTCTGATTCTGGCAGATGATGAAGAATAGTTCGTCCGTTCCCGTCAGATGCCCGAACCGGATCTGACGTCCGGCGCCGAAATTCTTCAGATCGAACGTTTTCCAGAGTTTCATCTTCGGCAACGCGTCGGTTTTGCCTGCGACGATCGCTGCATGCGTCTCCTTCGCACAGTTGTATGTGGCGAACGCCGCATCGTCCATGACGACTTTCGCACTCGCATACTGGGCAGGCATACAGGAGCACAGAGCGATGCATCCGTGCGACCATGTGTCATCGACAGCTTCCAGAACCTGTTTGTCATCGATGAAGCAGCTGATATCGCTCCCCGCTACCCGTACGGTCAGTTCGTAGAAATTATCGGGATCCCAGGTATACGGACAACGTGCGATGACGGTGCGTTCCAGCTTGTTTACGCGATGCAGCTCGACGCTGTCGCCCTTGAAGAAGAATCCATAGTGCATCATGCTGGTCTGATAGCGGAACGCAATGCCTGCTATCTGGGTCTTCGTGCAGGCCCGCATGACTACGGTGACCGTGTAGTCGGTCCAGTCCGTATCGCCGCTTCTGAGGATCGGTACGGCGCTCTTTTCCATTGGTTCGGTCACCCGCATCTGCTCCATGCAATGCGATCCGTCCATGAACGGCGCGGTGATCAGCCATGAAGGTCCTCGGTACCCCCAATGGGAGATCGGATCGAACCAATTGCCCTTATATCCCTTTTCAGGGAAAAAATGATATTCCCCCATAGCCGAGTGTTCATGGTCGTATGGGAAATCGCCGATTGAAAAATCCGAGAAATCTTCATCGAGCATCACATGGATGTCCTGCATGTTCGCCAACTCCTTCGCCAGTAGGTTCCTGACTGTATCAAGTATACGCTTTCATGAACGGACATGCTTGCCATGAACACGGATATGTGTTGTTATTTTTCGTAGGTCAGATATATTGCGTCTTCACTGTGTCCCGTGTCTGTTCCAGATATTCGGAAGGAGATATTCCCGCATGGAGGCGAAAGAATTTCGAGAAATACTGACGGCTGTCGAATCCTACATTCCACGCAATTTCCGAGATGGACAATTCCGTATGCTGGATCCACTCCTTCGCCTGTTCGAATTTCAGCTTGTTGATGTACTGAATCGTGGAGCATCCTGCCTGTTTCCTGACTGTCCGATAGATATAGTCCTGGTTGTATCCACAACCGGCGGCAAGCTGGGCGAGGGTGAAGTTCTTGTTCATGTTCTTGTAGATGAAGTCGGTGACAGCCTCCATGACCGGAGAGCTCTCGCACCGGCCTTCCCGGATGTCGGGCCTTTCCTTCAGGCCGCCCCCTCGTGCGGAGCAGATTCGCGCCATATGGACGATGCACTCGACAAGATATGCGTTGGACATGTCGATATACGCAAGCGCCTTGCGATGCCCTTCCATGACGATGCGCTGGAGATCTGAAAAAATCTGCTTGTCCTGGTCTGGGAACACCAATGCGATGGACGAAAGGATTTCTTCGTCTGCCTGAGACGCTACGAACTTCGCTTCCAAGGTTTTCATGCCCTCGATGCTGTCCGCAGAGAACTCATGTGTGTTGTTCCGCTTGATGAACACGACGTCGCCGGTCTCCAATCTGACCGACTTTCCATCGATCGTCGCCGTTCCCTTTCCGCCGTATACCAGTTGTATCTGATAGTCGTTGGTGTGACGGTGGAGACAGACTCCCCCTCCCTTGCGGTAATGGAATCGGCCTGAGAATGTGATACTGCAGTTCATGTCAATTCTCTCCATGCGGTTTGAAAACGAACATGGAATCCTGGTTCCCTCATATCTGTTTCTTGCGCCCCCATGTCCTTGTCGTCCTTATGCTTGTCCGTATCTCCGCACACCCAGCGCACCCTGCGCACCCTGCGCACCCTGCGCACCCTGCAATGACCCTGCAATGACCCTAATTCTTGAAGCTGTGCACTGGAGCGGGGATGCGTCCTCCTCGGGCGATGAACGCCTCGCAGGAGTACCCGTTGACCGGCATGATCGGCGCATAGCCAAGCAACCCGCCGAACTGAGCCTCGTCGCCTACACCCTTGCCGATGACCGGAATGATCCGTACCGCTGTCGTTTTCTGGTTGACCATACCGATCGCCATTTCGTCGGCGATGATTCCCGAAATCGTCGAAGGGGAAGTGTCGCCAGGAATCGCGATCATGTCCAGCCCGACCGAACAGACGCACGTCATCGCCTCGAGCTTCTCGAGCGTCAGAGCCCCCGTCCTCACCGCATCGATCATGCCATGGTCCTCGCTGACCGGAATGAACGCACCTGAGAGCCCTCCCACATAGGAGGAAGCCATGATCCCCCCCTTCTTTACCTGGTCGTTGAGCAGCGCAAGCGCCGCCGTAGTCCCGGGCGCTCCGGTCCGCTCCAGCCCCATTCCCTCAAGGATCTCCGCAATACTATCGCCGATGGCCGGAGTAGGGGCGAGAGATAGATCGACGATACCGAACGGAACGCCAAGACGCCGGCTCGCCTCCTGAGCGACCAACTGGCCGAGACGAGTCACCTTGAACGCCGTCTTCTTGATCGTCTCGCACAGCGTGCCGAAATCAGCGCCCTGGACACCTTGCAACGCCGTCTTGATCACTCCCGGACCGCTGACGCCGACATTGATCACCTCATCGGTCTCCGTCACCCCGTGGAACGCCCCCGCCATGAACGGATTGTCGTCCGGAGCGTTGCAGAACACCACCAGCTTGGCGCACCCGATCGAATCGCGATCTTGCGTCGCCATGGCGGTCTCTACGATCACCTGGCCCATCAGCTTGACCGCATCCATGTTGATCCCCGTCTTCGTAGAAGCGAGATTCACCGAAGAACAGACATGGTCGGTGCAGGCAAGCGCCTGAGGAATCGAGCGAATCAGCAATTCGTCGGAGCGACTCATCCCCTTTGCAGGCAAAGCGGAGAATCCGCCGATGAAGTTCACTCCCACCTGCTTGGCAGCCCTGTCCAACGTACGTGCCACCTTCACGAAGTCGTCGGTCGTCTTGCAGGCAGAGGCTCCCACCAGCGCGATCGGCGTAACCGAGATGCGCTTGTTGACGATCGGAATCGCATACTCACGCTCGATTTCGCGCCCGACTTTCAGCAGATCTTTCGCTACCGCGGTGATCTTGTCGTATATGTTGTCGCAAAGCGAAGCGAGATCGGAGGAGACGCAGTCCAGCAGACTGACTCCGAGGGTGATCGTCCGTACGTCGAGATTTTCCTTCTCGATCATCTGATTCGTCTCGATGACTTCGTTGATGTTGATCATGGCCGCCCCTCAGATGCGCTGCATCTGGTTGAAGATGTCCTCGCGCTGCAGCTTGATGATGCAGCCGACCCCCTTGCCCAGATCTTCAAGCTCGTCCGAGAGCTTGAGGAACGCTTTTGTCGCCGCATTGGTGTCGGCGATCATCATCATATTGAAATACCCGTCGACGATCGTCTGACTGATATCGAGAATGTTCACATTATTCTGGGCCAGATATGTGCACACCTTCGCGATGATGCCAACCTGGTCCTTCCCCACTACCGTGATGATTGATTTCTGCATGTCAGTCTCCATTTCTTTTGGATGATGATACGTTTTTTCCGCGTCTTGGTGAATATCGCCGGTTGCATCTTCCTTGTTCCTCGGAGTATTGTCT
>LVBD01000002.1 GCA_001604275.1 Spirochaetales bacterium Spiro_02 | reverse complement strand
CCTCGAGCAACAGCGAGGGGATGGTGATGTACTTCAATTCCTTCGAGGTTGCCAACCAGGAGTTGATCCCGCTCTCGCGCAGCCTGGGTCGCATCGGGTGGCTCTCCGGCTTCAAGGAATTCTACCCTTGCCATTACCAAGGGCAGATCGTCTTCGAGGATGCCGATCAGGACCTGGTCAAGGCGATCGGTGAGCAAGGCGACTACGAGCTATGGAAACAGACCGCGATGAAACTGAGGGAGAATCCCATCGCCCGGGCGATGCTGAATGCTGCGGCGGCCTCGGTGCTGCTTGAGCCCTTGAAGCTGAGGATCTTCTGGGGGGATCCGATGAAGATGATCGGCAACTTCAACAGTACTGCTGTCGGCTTGGAACGTCGTGCTGGCATGCTCAAGCACCTGCCGCTGGGAATCGATGAGCTGCAGCAGATGGCACGAAATCTCACCCCGGCGATGGCGGTCTACCAGTTGGGAAACGGTCAGGGCAAGACCCGGGGTATGAAGAACGGAGGATTGCAGGAGACCGCGACCTGGCGTAACAGCATCATGACCACCGGAGAAGAGCCGCTGAGCAGCGAGAATTCCATGGACGGGGTGATCAGCCGTGCGATCGAGCTCTACGGGGCCCCGATCGACGACCCCGAGTTCGGCCGCATGGTGCACCAAGTGAGTGAAGCCAATTATGGATTCGCCGGAAAGATCTACATCAGGCATCTGATTGACCACGTGATCTCTCAGAAGGGTAAACTGGAATCTGACTATCATGATTTGCGAGATAGGCTCAAGGATGCTTTCGATGCCAAGGATCTGGGCGAAGCAGGGGTGCACCTGGACAGTGTCGCTGTCATGTGTCTTGCCGATCTGTATGGTGCACAGTGCCTCTATGGCGAAGCAACATTCCCGATTGAGACGATCATCAAGGATGTGATCGATATGGGAGTGGCGGTGCTGGTGAATGTGAAGGAGCAGGAAAAGGAAGACAGTATCGAGCGGGCATGGAGCTTCGTACAGGGGTGGGTGGCTTCCAACCGCAACTGCTTCAAGCCCCATTCCACCCCGCGGTATGGAAAACTGGAGAAGGATGGGGTGTACATCACCATCAACATCCTCAGGGAGGCTATGGAAAAGGCTGGGTATTCGTATGCCAAGTGCGTAAGGGGCTTTGTGGACCGGGGGCATCTGAAGCTCTTCCAAGACGGATCGAGAAAGGGCACGCACCAGTGTCAGAAAAAGATCAACGGCGTGAACAACCGAGTGGTGTGTGCCAACATCGAAGTCGGTGATATCGAGGATGATTGCTCGGAATTCCTCGAGTCGGGGGAGGGTTTTTTCGCACGAAATCGGATGGGGTAACGAAGTAGCACCGAATTTTCACATATACCCATGCTATAGGAGAAAAAAAAGATGAGGGGTGCCACACGCCACGCCACAGGTGGGAATTGGCGGGTGGGGATATACTATTGTTATTTCCCTATACGAGCATATCGATTCTACGTTACTTATGTTACCTATAGGATACTATCAGTATAATTGCTTTCAATGGAATTACATGGATAAGGTAACGTTGTGGTAGCATACCAGCTTTTCAGAGTTACCTTTTTGGGGATTTGGACGGCCTGAGCCCAGGTGGCGGAGCCTCTCCGGTTTTGCCTGTGGTTCGGCACGCCATCCGATCCGTCACACGACAAAGGCCTTTCTCGGCAGGTAACACCCGATGGTACCGCTGGGGAGGCCTTTTACGTTACGCCTCGGGGCACGGACTAATAGACACACATCAACAGGAGACAGACACAGTATGTTCATCAAGGCATTCGACAAGGATTTGAAAGGATATGGAGGGTTTCAGTTTGCGGTGGGGGAAACCTACACCACAGAACAGGAGCACCCCTGGGATTGGTTCCATTATGGGGA
>LVBD01000001.1 GCA_001604275.1 Spirochaetales bacterium Spiro_02 | reverse complement strand
ATTTGCTTGTATTGGAACGAGTTGACATAAAAAAGGGACCATCGCTATTATGCGACAGTCCCCTTTTCTGCTCATAAATGATGGGAATATCATGGAAAGAACTGCAAAGGCGTTCAGTCCTTGACGACGATGTTCACCAGTCTGCCGGGAACTACGATCTCCTTCACGACGGTTTTTCCATCGATCCACTCCTTGAGCTTCGCATCCGATTTCGCGGCGGCGAGCATCGCGTCTTTGGTCGCATCCTTGGACATCATGATACGAGATCGTACCTTTCCGTTGACTTGCAGGACGACCTCCACTTCCTCGTCTATCGTCAAGGCTTCGTCGTAGGTCGGCCATGGCATATTCGCCACCGACGGTTCGTGTCCAGCCCGTTCCCACAACTCTTCGGCGAGATGCGGAACATACGGGGAGAGCAGCAGGATCAGCGGTTCCCAGATTTCGCGGGGAAGCGTGTCGATCTTGTACAGCTCGTTGACCAGCACCATCATCTGACTGATCGCGGTATTGAAATTCAAAGAAGCGGTATCTTCGGTGACTTTCTTGATCGTCTTGTTGAGGACTTTGCGCAGTGCAATGGCTGCCTGTTCATCGCTGATCTTCCGGTCATCGCAAAGACGCCAGACCCGGTCAAGGAATCTCCAGACCCCCGACAATCCCGTTGTGGACCAAGGCTTGGAGACTTGGAGAGGACCCATGAACATCTCGTACATTCGCATGGAATCCGCACCGTACTCGTTGATGATATCGTCGGGATTGATGACGTTCTTCAGGCTCTTTGACATCTTTGCCACGATCCGCTCGAGAGGCTCTCCGGTCGTCTTCTCGACGAAGACATCGGGCGATACTTCCTCGACTTGATCGGTAGGCACCAGCGTCTTGTCCTTGCGCTGGTAGGCGAAGGATGTGATCATCCCTTGATTGACCAGTCGTTGGAACGGCTCCTTCGTTGAGACGAGCCCCAGATCGTATAGCACTTTGTGCCAGAACCGGGCGTACAGCAGATGGAGGACGGCATGTTCCGTACCTCCGACGTACAGATCGACTGGCATCCAGTACCGTTCTTTCTCCGGATCGACGAACTGTTTGTCGTTGTGGGGATCGAGATACCGCAGGTAGTACCAGCATGAGCCGGCCCACTGCGGCATGGTGTTGGTTTCCCGCTTCGCAGGGCCTCCGCATACCGGACAGGTCGTGTTCACCCAATCTTCTATGTTCGCCAGCGGGCTTTCTCCGGTTCCCGACGGTTCGTAGCTGGTCGTCTCGGGAAGTGTGAGCGGTAGCTGTTCTTCCGGGACAGGGACGATGCCGCAATGCGGACAGTGGACCAAAGGAATCGGTTCTCCCCAGTATCTCTGGCGACTGAACAGCCAGTCGCGGAGCTTGTAGTTGACAGCCATATGGCCGAGATTCCGCTCTTCAAGCCATGCGATCATCGCCTTGATCGCATCCTCCTTGTTCATTCCGTCGAGGAAGCCGCTGTTCACGTGGATTCCGTCTTCCGTCCAAGCCTGCCGCTGGACATCGACCTCGCCCTTGAGGACTTCGATGATCGGCAGATCGAACTTCTTGGCGAACTCCCAGTCCCTGGTATCATGGGCCGGTACGGCCATGATGGCGCCGGTTCCGTAGCTGATCAGCACATAGTCGGCGATCCACACCGGAATCTTCTTTCCGTTGACCGGGTTGATCGCATAGCTGCCGCTGAATACGCCGGTCTTTTCCTTTGCAAGATCGGTCCTATCAAGATCGGATTTGCGCGCCGCCTGCTCGAGGTATTCCTCTACGGCCTGCTTCTGCTCCGCCGAGGTGATCTTCGAGACCAACGGATGCTCCGGGGCTATGACCATGTAGGTGGCGCCGAAAAGCGTGTCGCAACGCGTGGTGTATACTTCCAGCGTATCGTCGCTGTCGGCCATCCTGAACAGAACCGAAGCTCCTTCCGAACGGCCGATCCAGTTTCGTTGCATCAGCTTGACCGATTCCGGCCAGTCGAGGTCGTCCAGATCCTCAAGCAGCCTATCGGCGTAGGCTGTGATCTTCAACACCCACTGGCGGATGTTCTTGCGTACCACATGGGTGCCGCACCGTTCGCACATGCCTTCCTTGACCTCTTCGTTGGCGAGGCCTGTCTTGCACTGGGGACACCAGTTGATCGGCATATGGGATTCGTAGGCAAGACCTTTTTTGTAGAGCTGGACGAAAATCCACTGCGTCCAGTGGTAGTACTCGCTGGTATGAGTGGAGATTTCGCGGTTCCAGTCGTAGCAGAATCCGAGACTTTTGATCTGCTTGCGGAAGTTGTCGATATTCCGTTCCGTCGATATCAGCGGGGGAGTGCCTGTCTTGAGGGCGTAGTTTTCCGCAGGGAGACCGAATGAGTCAAATCCCATCGGATGCAGTACGTTATAGCCGTTCATCCGCAGGTATCGACAATAGATGTCGGTGGCCGTGTAGCCTTCCGGATGTCCGACATGCAGCCCGGCTCCTGATGGATAGGGGAACATGTCCAGTACGTACTGACGCTTCTCCGGCGGTACCGAAGGATCTTCCGTCACGGCGAAAGTCTGGTTGTCTTCCCAATACTTCTGCCATTTCTTCTCAATCTCGTTGAAAGGGTATTTGCTCATACCGGCAATCATACCCATGCCGTAGTTTTCAGTCAACAAAGAGGATGGCGTTTACCGGCATGAACCATGTCTATCAGTCATTTCCAGCAAGGATATAGCCGGCTCCGATGTCGTAGCTTTCAGGAAGATCCGGCGGTTGGGTGAAGTATTTCGGCCTCTTGAGCATTTCCTTCCATGCGCACGACGGAATTCCCGTGGCCAATTCCAGGGCTTCTCGATCGATATATCCTTCGGAATCCTCCAGCAGTTCCCTTCCTCCCCCAAAGGGTACCCAATGAGGATTGTCATATTCCGTATCGTCATAGATGTCCCTGATCATTTCATACATCATCCTGCTGGAGAGGATCGGGTGATAGATGATCTGCGGCGTCAACGGGTTCGTCCGTCTTCGGCTCCCTTTGTTGAATTGGCGGGAGAATTCCTTGGAGATGCGCTCCATGACTGCCATCATTGTCTTCGTGTCGTCGATCTTGATGACGAGGATGTATTGATCGGGGAATCCGCAGTAGTAGATGAGTTTGATTCCCGCGGCCAGGAACTCGGTTCTTGCGATATCCATGAGGAGCCTGAAATGGTTTGGATCCTCCAGATGTTGTCTGGCGTACATGACTCCTTGTCCCACAGCGAAATAACCGAAATGCAAGTCTTCATCGGTCATGTTTGTAATGAACGGCTTCTGTGTCATATCCGACTCCTTCTCGACAGCCTGGAATCGGCCGTCCTTGATCGTTGACGTCAGATATAGGGAGAAAAAGTATCGGCGATTCAGTGATACATGGGAAAATCTCCCTTGTGAACAAGGGTTCTCTTCTCGCTAGGGAGAGAGAAAAAAGGATAAGCAGTCTGATTGTCGTACAGATTTTGTTTACAACTCCTGCTTCTTTGAGTAGAATAGTATCCATGTCTCAGATATCGGGAGTATAGGAGCCGTGCAATGGAGAAAGCTTACTATGGGTGCTGGCCCACGATGATCACGCCGTTCACCGAAGCCGGAAGAGTCGATTTTCCGGCGATACGGAATTTGGTCGAATGGTATATCAGGAAAGGGGCCGATGGCATATTCGCCGTTTGCCAAAGTAGCGAAATGTTTTTTCTCTCGGAACAGGAGAAGCTTGATATCGCCACCGCCGTCCATGATGCCACGGCGGGACGTGTCAAGGTCATCGCAAGCGGACATACGGCGGATGCTTTGGACGAGCAGGTGGAGCAGCTCGGCCGCATGTGGGAGACGGGGGTGGATGCGGTCGTGCTCGTCAGCAACAGGATCGCCGCAAAGGACCATGATGAAGCGGAGTTCGTCAATAACAGCGACTATTTGTTCCGGCAGCTTCCGGGTGTTACGTTCGGCCTGTACGAGTGTCCTTATCCTTATCTGCGGTTGCTTTCAACTGACTTTCTACGCGATTGCGCCCAATCTGGCAAGCTTGTGTTCCTCAAGGATGTTTCATGTTCTATTTCTCTATTGACAGAACGGATCGCCGCTATCAAGGGAACCGGGTTGTCGTTGTTCAATGCCAATACCTCCACTTTGCTTGATTCCCTGATTCTCGGAGCCGACGGCTACAATGGGGTGATGGCGAATTTCCATGTGGATATTTATCGTTGGCTCTACAGCCATTTTCGTGAGCTTCCGGAACAGGCCCGTCGGGTCAGTGATTTTCTGACCTTGGCGGCGGTCATTGAGGCTCGGGCGTATCCAGTCAGCGCAAAATACTATCAGAATGCATTCGGCGTCCCGATGACGACCGTCTCTCGGAGTAAAGATCCCAGCTGTCTGACCGAGAATGCGATCCATGAGGTAGAGGCGTTGTTTCGAATGGAAACGGTCATACGGCAAGACCTAGGGCTGTGAAGGAGGGGAGATATGGATGGATTGAAAGAAAAACTTTCCCGAGGAGAAGTTGCGTTCGGCACCCATGTGTCCTTGAACGAACCTGCGGTCACGGAACTATTCGGGGATCTTGGGTTTGATTATCTATGGATCGACACGGAACATACTTCGATGAGTCTGGAATGTCTGCAATCCCATCTTATCGCGGCTCGGGCGACCGGGACCAGCGCGATCGTCCGAGTACCTGCGGTCGATCCTATCAGGGTCAAACCGATTCTTGAGATGGGGCCTGACGGAATCGTGTTTCCGCAGGTCAATTCCTATGAGATGGCCGTCGAGGCCGCCCGTTCCTGCATGTATCCCCCGAAAGGTATCCGTGGGTTCGGTCCTCGCCGTCCGATCCGGTATGGGAATGTCCCGATAGGGGAGTATTTGGAGACGGCGGATTCCTCAATTCTGAAATTGATGCAATTCGAGAATGTCGCGGCCTATCCGGAGCTGGATCGGATACTTTCCATCGAGGATATGGATGCCCTCATCATCGGACCGTGCGACCTTGCGGCGTCCATGGGGCATCTCGGAGATTGGCGGAACGAAGAAGTGGATCGCATGATCGAGCGGGTGATTGAAAAAACGCATGCCGCAGGCAAGCGGATAGGTGTTTCCTATGGTGCTTGTTCCTTCGAGGACATCCTGCTCTGGAAGCGAAGAGGTGTGGATATGATTTCCATCGCAGCAGATACGGATTATTTGCTGGCGGGAGCGAAAACTGTGTTGTGCCAGCTTCAAAAAGCTTTTACTATGGACGTATGAGCAATATTCTCAAACTTGATGAGCATATCAATAAGAATCCCCTGTATGAGCAGATCGCCGATACCATCGAACAGGCGATCATCGAGCAAGGAAGTCTGGCGGAAAGGCTTCCATCGGAGATGGACCTGGCCAAGGAGTTCGGCGTCAGTCGGACGATTATCCGAGAAGCTCTGAAGATCCTCAAGGCACGGGGCTTGGTCGATGTCCGTGTCGGTGGAGGAGCCTATATCACCAAGCCGGAGGCTTCGGATGTCTCCAAGCTGATCCTCCGCATCGTACATATCGATCGAATCAAGGACGAAGAGGTGTATGCTATCCGGCTGATCCTTGAGACGGCTGCGATCAGGGAGGCCGCCCGCAGAGTGACGCCACTTGAGCTGGAGAAACTTGCAGAGCAGGTCGACTCGATGGAAAAGAACATGTACAACCTGGATGTCAGGATTGAAAAAGACTGCGAGTTCCATTGCATGATCGGTAGGTTGAGCGGGAACGAACTGCTCGCTTTGCTCGTGGAGTCTATGACAGGTGTGCTGAAGAAATTCATCATCGACGGGATTCGAGTCTCGGGCGGCAATGAGGATGGAATCTATCGGCATCGGTTGATTCTGGATGCGTTGCACACCGGCGATCCCGATTTCGCAGAGAATGTGATGAGGGATCATCTCGTCCATTCTTGGGAGAATGTCTTGAACCAACGGGCACTCGAGTCCCTTGCGACCGATGGTGAACCGGTAATGCCGCAATAGGTGTATGGCTGTCGTACAGATTTCCATTGACAATTCGTTTGCCCCATGCTGAAATAAAGCTGTGGCCTGTGTCCAGGTCCGCTCAAACTTTTCAAAAAGGGGTGATTCTATGAAAAAAACATTTGTGCTGTTCCTCGTATTGGCGCTTGTCGGTGCGGGGGTGTTCGCAAATGGTGCGAAGGAGCAGGAAAAAGTCGTGATCAGATGGGGTTCTGTTCACACTCCGGACAGCATTACCACCCGGATGATGAACAGGGTCATCGAAGCCGTCAACAAGGGGACTGAAGGGCGTGTGGAGATCCAAGGATATCCGAGCAGTACGCTTGGCGGGTCCAGAGACTTGGTGGAAGGTGTCCAGTCCGGTCTCGTCGATATGTGTACCGAAGGTCCCGCACAGTTCTCCGCAGTCGGGATTCCTGTGGCGGATATCGCCGAAGCGCCGTACATCTGGCGCGACAGGGAACATCTCAGCAAGGCGTTGAACGGTGAATTCGGGGATTGGTTGAACAACATTTTCCTTGAAAAGAACGTCCGAATGCTTGGTGCCATCTACTACGGAACCCGGCAATTGACGACGACGGACAAACCGGTCTATTCGGTAGCGGATGTCAAGGGGATGAAAATCCGCGTTCCTGAATCGGCGTTGTATATGAAAATGGTCGAAGCGTGGGGAGCCAAGGCCACTCCGATGAACCTCGGAGAGTTGTATCTTGCCCTGTCGACGAAGGTCGCCGATGCTCAGGAGAACCCT
This sequence comes from Spirochaetales bacterium Spiro_02, assembly GCA_001604275.1. Lineage (GTDB taxonomy): Bacteria > Spirochaetota > Spirochaetia > Sphaerochaetales > Sphaerochaetaceae > Spiro-02. The sequence goes on along the minus strand of LVBD01000001.1, from coordinate 17,824 downwards.
CTGACGACGTTCAATGCGCAGAAGTTCTATGAAATTCAGAAATATGTCATCCTGACCGACCATATCATCTGCCCGAACTGTATCTTCATCAACGAGAATGTCTGGAAGAAGATCAGTCCCGAAGACCAGAAGGTGTTCGAGGACGCTGTCGCCGAAGCGATCAAATGGCATGATGAGCAAGTAGTGAAGGCGGAGGAGGACCTCAAGGTCGAATTGCAGAAGAAAGGCGTGACGATCATCACCCCCGATGTTGAGTCGTTCCGCGCCGTGACGGCCCCGTATGTCGAGGCTGCCTTCCGAAGCAAGTGGGGCGAAGGGACTTGGCAGATGATCCAAGATATCAAATAACGTGTTTTGATTGGCGGCGGGAGCATGTTCTCCCGCCGTGTTGTTCCTCGACCGTTCTCTTGCGGGAGGGTCACGAAAAGATTGCGTCCTTCTGGACGGAATTTGGAGATGTGGGAGGTAGACATGAACGGCAGCAAAGCCTTCGCTACGACGAAGACGATCGTGGAGAAAGCGATCGATGTGCTCTCGGTAGTCCTGTTCATTGTCATTTTTGTACTTGGTTTGATGCAGATATTCTGGAGATGGGTGCTGAACGATCCGTTGGCCTGGTCGGAGGAAGCCATCCGGTTGATCTATGTGTGGATATGTTATCTCGGCTGGGTGATCGCGGAGCGCTCAGGCGGACATATCAAGATCACCGCGTTGATCGTGAAAGCTCCTATCGAATTCCAGAAATGGATGCAGATCTTCAATCATTTTGTCACGATTGTCTTTTCCATCCTGATGGTCGTGTATGGTGTCAGGATGATGAAGATCGCCTCGATCGGGCATGCGGTTTCTTTCAATCTCAATTATAGCTGGGTATATCTCATGGTTCCCGTCTGTAATTTCCTGATCATCGTTTACGAGATATTGGGGATGATCGGGATATTTCGGGATGGACCCAAACCCTATACCATCGTCGACGAGGAGGCTACGGAATGACGCTGTCGCTGATTCTCTTTTTGGTTTTGCTATTCACCGGGCTTCCTTTGTATGTCAACCTCGGGATGAGCTCGTTCGTCTATGTGATCATGAACCATCTGCCGATGGAGGTGGTCGTCCAGCGGATCACCCAGGCCGCCAACTCGTTCACCATGATCGCCGCTCCGTTCTTTATCCTGATGGGGAATCTGATGAATACGTCGGGAGTGACGAAGAAGATGTTCAATTTCGCCAATACGATCGTCGGCACGGTTCCCGGAGGAATGGGACACGCCAATATTATCGGTAGCGCCTTGTTCGCCGGCATGAGCGGCACGGCGGTGGCCGATGCAGGCGGGCTGGGGAATATCGAGATACAGGCTATGAGGGAAATCGGCTATGACGCGGATTTCAGTTGCGCGGCTACCGCCGCTTCCGCGGTTCTCGGACCGATCATTCCTCCCTCCTTGCCGATGGTCATTCTTGCGGTGACGGCCGAGGCATCGATCGGACGACTGTTCGTCGCTGGAGTGGTGCCTGGGGTGTTGATGACGATCTCAATGTGCGTGTTGGTTGCATATTATGCGCACAAGCGTCATTATCCTCGTAATCCGCGTCCGACATGGAAAACCCTTTGGGTTGCGTTCAAAGAAGCGTTTCTCGCCCTTCTCGCTCCGATCATCCTGTTTCTCGGAATCTACAGAGGAGTCGTGACACCGACGGAGGCGGCCATCGTCGCTGCCTTCTATTCCTTGATCATCGGCGTCCTCGCATATCGGGACCTTTCGTGGAAGGAACTGCCGAAAGTCATTCTCTCCACTTGTGAGACGACAGGGGTCGTCCTTTCATTGGTCATGACGGCGGGAATTTTCGGATATGTGCTTTCCATTGCGCAAGTCCCCCAGGCGATGACCAGCATGTTGCTTTCCGTAGCCCACAACAAATATCTGCTGCTGGTGATCGTCAACGTATTCCTCCTGTTCGTCGGCATGTTCATGGAGGGGACCGCTGCGATCCTGATTCTGACACCGATACTGATCCCTGCCATGATGAGCGTGGGAGTCGACCAGACGCAGGCCTGCATGATCATGATCCTCAACCTGATGATCGGTGTCGTCACCCCTCCGGTGGGCGTAGTCCTCTATGTCGTATCGAATGTATCCCGGGTGCCTTTCGAGCGGGTGATGAAGGCGACGATACCGTTCTTGATTCCGCTGTTCATCGTCTTGCTCCTCGTCACGTTCGTTCCTGCAGTTTCGCTTTGGTTGCCGAATCTGTTGTTCGGGGTGTCGATGTGAAGACGACGAAACAGAAGATGCGTGACTGCGAGCTCGTCACCGGCATGCACATCCTGCTGGGCGACCCCTGCATCACGGAGTTGTGCGGAAAAATAGGGTTCGATTTTCTTTGGATCGATACGGAGCATGCGCCGACCGACCATCAGGTATTGTTGAATCATCTGATCGCAGCAACTGCGGCTCGGTGCGACACGATCGTCCGTGTGCCGTGGAATGATGCTGTCATGGCGAAGCGGGTTCTTGAGATGGGGCCTATCGGCATTTTGTTCCCGATGATCAACACTGCGGAGGAACTGGATGCCGCCATGAAGGCGACATTGTATCCTCCCGAGGGCAATAGAGGGTTCGGCCCTATTCGGGCGGTCGACTACGGGGTGATGGATCAAAGGGAGTATATCTGCCACGGTAGCAGGGAGGATATGATCCGTTGCGTGCAGATTGAAACCAAGATGGCGGTGGAGAATCTGGATGAGATGGTGAAGAATCCGTGGGTCGACGCATTCATCATCGGCCCTTGCGACCTGTCTGCGTCGATCGGACAGCTCTATAGGATTTACGAGAAACCGACGATCGATCTGATCCGTCTTGCGGCGAAGAAGGTCCGCGACGCAGGGAAAAGCATGGGGATCTCCATCGCCACTGAGAGCTTGGAACAGATGCGGTTCTGGCATGAGATGGGGATCAACGTCATATCGTGCGGCTCCGATACGAGCCACCTGATCTCCGGAAGTCGCGATACATTGCGGAAGTTACAGTCGCTTGCATAGACGGAACCTTACTCCGGTTCCGTCTCATGAGGGGTGAACTCGACTTGTTCCACGCGCTTTCCTTTCATGGTCAGCACACGGAAGCTGCCGATAGGGGATTCCAGCACATCTCCTTCTACGGGGATTCTGCCGGATAGCTCCATCAGATACGCCGCGACCGTACCGATCCGTTCCGCATGCGGCCAGGAGATGTCGAGTTCGTCCACCAGCTGCTGGAACGATGTATCTGCTTGGACCAGATAGGAGCCGGGGCAGACGTCGGATTTCTTGATCCGCTCGGCTTCTCCTGTCTCATGTTCATCGTAGAGCTCTCCGAACAGTTGCTCGGCGATATCCTCCATCGTAACGACGCCGGACAGGCCGCCGTATTCATCGAGCACTACCGCGATCTGCAGCTTGTCGCGCTTGAACTGGAAGAACATGTCGTCGAGATGCCGGGTCTCGGGCACGAATATCGGCTTGTGGGCGAAGCTGGAGACCGGTTCTTCCGTCCGCCCGTCCATCTGGGCTTTCATCAGGTCTCGAAGCAGGAGGATTCCTGAAATCTCCTCGGGATTGCCATCGGCATAGACCGGTATCCGGTTGAAGCCGCTGGCAATGATCGACGGGAACGCTTCCTGCAGCGTCGCGGTTTCCGGAATCCTGAACACTTCCGTCCGATGTGTCATGATCGTCTTGACTTGGGTTTCGCTGAAATGGAGGACGCGCTGCACGAGATCTGTCTCGTATTCGTCCACAACTCCCTCGTCTTCGGCGACATCCATCACATGGAGGATACCTTCGACGGACAACTGGTTTCTATCCTTACGGCTGAACAGGCGGGTGATTGTCTTGCTCATCGTCTTGAACAGCCATACGACTGGAAAGAATACGATCGTCAGGAACCGGACGGGATAGGCCATGGTCGCGGCGATCTCCATGTTGTAATGGAGGGCTATCTGCTTCGGCGTGATTTCGCCGAACATCAGGATGATGACCGTAAGGAGTCCCGTGGCGATGCCGACGAACCGGTTGCCGAACACTTGGATCGTGAATGTCGTCACCAGCGACGAGGCGCTGATGTTCACGACGTTGTTGCCGACAAGAATCGTGGTCAGTAACAGATCCGGGTTCTGGGAGAGCTTGAATGCGACTTTCGCTTTCCGATCCTTTCTTGCCTCCAAGGCCTTCTTCTGAATGATGGAAAGGGACGTGTAGGCCGTTTCGGTCGCTGAAAAAATACCGGAAAGGACGATCAAAATGATGATGACGATCAGCTGTGCGTACATGCGCACCTCCGGTTCAACGTCATATCCTGACAAACGGGCGGGTGTTCGGGCGAGCACCCTGTACTAGGCAACGGGTCATCCATGATACGATAAATATATCGGACATTCTTCCAGAGAACAAGTCATTGAGTTCCGTGTGGAACAGATTTCCGTCTCGCTAGGCGATGATGATCGCGATGGACAGAACGGTCAGCGCCGCCCAGAGGGGGAGGGAGAGACGTCTGACCCGGCTGCCGTTGAAACCGCAGAACGGATAGAAAAAGAAGAACAGATCAAGAACGAGCAATGTCGCCGAATACTGGAAGGCGAGTCCGGCCAGCATGCGCACGGGGGTTCCCGACCAGACCGTATCGATGGGAGCCCTTGCCAAGAATTTGCATGCGACCGTCATGGACAACGATGCGAGAACTCCCGCGACCGCCATGACGCCGAGATGTTTTCGTTCTTTCTCAAGCCTCCATCCAGTTCCTGCGACATACCAGTTGCCGGGAACCGGAAACGGCCATCCTGTCAGGACGGGGAACAGGATTCCTGCCAGCCATGCGGTGTCCCATGGGAGGAACATGGCGGAAAAACCTTCGGCCTTCGCCGTAAGCCGCATCGCCAGCGACCGCCATGACAGGAGCGCCAGTGGAAACGCGGCAAGCGCTATCAGCGCGAGCGGTGACAGGTTCTGTGCGACACCTTTTCTCAGCAACGCAAGGATCCAGAGCAGGGAGCATGCGAGCCCTGTACCTGCCATCGCCACGGCTTGTTTCTTCTGCGATGGGCGTAGCGATCCATCCGTCTCCCGCTTCATCCCTTGTCCGTGACGGTCCGGGGCGTCCAGCCGTTTGTGCCAAAAGAAGTATCCCATGTCGAAGAATCTGGAAGCATGTCTCCATACGGTGAGCAATCCGAATCCGAACCGTTTGATCTGTCCGACGAGCGGAAGGATGGAGAAACCTCGGAACGACAGCTGCTTGAATGAACTGGGATTGTCCCCTTCGATGCATGCACCGACATCGGTGCATCCCTGCTCTCCGAGGAATGCGATCGCCGCATCGATCAGACGACCTCCCAGCCCTGCGCCGCGGCACGGGGCGTCGGTATAGAGCCATCCAATGTAGCCGATTTTCACTGCGCCGTTTCTGACACCGTAGATATCGAGGTTGATGCCGGCCACGACTGTGTCGTCGCCATCGACCGCGACAAGCGTCGACTGGGGATGTATGAAGAAGATCGGCCGAAGATACGGCTCGAACGAGCGCTCCATCAGTGCGCGTACTTGAGGAAGTTCTTCCTTTCGCATTGGTCTGATCGCATAGGAGTCGTTTCCCATATCGGACAACTATAGCAAGCTTTCCGACCTCCTGCAACGCCGGTCCGGCGTGCGCCCGGCCGCATGCGGAACGGGAAGGGCTGGTGTTTCAATGCAGTAGCTTGAGCATCTCCACTTGGTTGACGAAGACCGAGAATCCGAGTTCCTCGAGAACGGACGGGAGCAGCCGATCTTCCGTATCCACGTTCATCATCCGCATCCTGTCGGTTTCGCTGTGGTGGGCCATGTATTGCAGCATCAGCAGCGCGGCGTCGATGTCCCAGGTCGCCAGACGGGAGATGGTTCCGCTCGTTGGCTCCCAGGCCGCGAATCCGATGATCCGGTGCCGTACGTCGGTCAGCTTGATGAACCGTAGCCGGGATGCGATCCGTTTGATCGCGATATCGCTGTTCTGCCAGGAGGGGTAGGACGAGAGGATGCCCTGCGCCATGTCGAGCTCCTCCGTTGATCCGGGCTCGAACTGATATTGCGACCTGACGTCGATGCGGTGGGATAGCAGCGTTTCTGTCTCCGCCTGCCAGCAATCGAGATGTCTGGTTTGTCTGAATCCGCTTTTCCGGTATAGCTCGAGCGCCGTCTCGTTGCTTGCGATGCATTCCAGGACATACCCGTATACCCCGGCTTGCGCCAGCCGGTCCATCGAGTACCGTACGAGTCTGGTGGCGATCCCTCTGCCCCGGAACCTCGGCAGTACCGCGGTTCCGCTGTCATAGGCAAGCTTTCCGCTGATGTTGTCCCGTACTCCGTTGAAGACGAAGCCGACCAGCTGACCATCGTGGAACGCACCGACGGATAGGTCTGCGTCGAATCCGTTGCGCACGAGCATGGTGCCGAACTGCTCCAGCGGCAGGTCCATGGGGACCGCATAGTCTCCGAACGCTCGGACGAAGCAACGGTGGAGCTCCTCCGGCAAACAGTCGGACAACGAGGAGAGCGCAATCTCTGTATCCATTTCCATCCCTCTTGCGCCTACCACCATTTTTTGCGTTTGAACCACCAGGCCATGACGACCGACAGCACCACGCAAATGCCCAGGATGCCGTAGAACCCCCACGGCTTGAGCGTTTCCGGCGGAAGGTATTGAAAATTCATTCCGTACAGGCTGGTGATGAACGTCAGCGGGATGAATACAGTCGAGATGATCGTCAGGACCTGCATGATGTGGTTCATCCTCGTGTCAAGGCTGGAAAGATATACCTCCATCAGGCCCTGCATCGTCTCACGAAGGTTGTCCAATGCTTCGACCAGCCAGAGGACATGGTCGTACGTATCCTTGAAGTAGACTCTGGCCGTCGTGCTGATCAACGGTTCGCTGCCTCCTGAGAGCAGGCTGAAGATATCTCGTAGCGGCAGTGTGGACCTGCGCAGATCCTGGATGTTGCGTTTGTTCCTATGGATTTCCGATGCGTTGATCGAATCGGGATCGTTGACGACAAGTTCCTCCATTTCGTCTGTATCGTCCTCCAGATGATCCGCCAGTACGAGATATCTGTCCACGATCAGGTCGAGAAGCGCGTGGAGCAGCACGTCGGCGCCGAGTTTGCGGAGCTTGCTTTCCGCGTTGTGAAGCCGTTTGACGACCGGATCGAACACATCGGAGTCCTGTTCCTGGAACGAAATGAGGAAATTCTTGCCCATGACGAGGCTGATCTGCTCCTCCGGCATCCGAGGGGCTTCCGGATGGTTGAGCCGCAACGTGATGAACAGGTATCCTTCGGTCCTGTCGGCTTTCGGTCGCTGGTCGGTATAGAGGATGTCTTCCAGAAACAGCGGACTGATGTTGAATCGCTGTCCGAGCCGAGCGATGGCATCTACGTCTTTCAATCCGGAGATCCCGACCCAGAGTGTCCTTCCCTCCGTCGCGTCCGGGATGGAGGAATCGACTTCTTCGATCGTCACTGTGTCGTAGATGATCGAATGGATCTTCGTCGTTTGGCTCGGTGTGTCCCCGACATATACGAGCGACCCCGGCACAAGGCCGACTTTCTGCGTGTGACGCGGACGCTTGAACGCCTGCGTCGAGGCTTGCTTCCTTTCCGTCTTTGTTTCCTGTTGCTGCTCTTTCCGTCCCTTCGTCATCGGCCTGCATCCAAAAAGTCATTTGTTCGGCGAAATGCCGCTAGGACAATAATACATATATCGTCGGTGTGCGGGTCAATATCCATACGCCGGCAAGCAGCAGGATGTTCGCGATGATGTACGTGACCATGATCGTCGCTTCTCCGGCGACCGCGCATCCGATCCTATCCGATGCGATGATGCTGTCGGATACCATGAAGCATGCCGCGCCCGCCAGCGCCACGATCGTCCCCGGAACAGGGCCTGCTCCCCACGAAGCGGCGATGCAGACGGAAAATACTCCCAGCAGGGCCGCGTATGCGCACATGCCCGGTCCGTGCGGTTCTCCGGACGCCGCAATCTTCCTACAGAAAACGAACAGGACCGCCATTGCGCACAGCGCTACGATTCCCATCGCCTGCCATGCCAGCGATCGCCACTGCGCGAAAGTAAGGAACCAGACCATGTAGCAGATATGTCCGGCCATGAACGATCCCATGCCCGCCAGGAACTTGCGGGATTTCGCATCGTCCTGAAGTGCGAGCAGGATGTCTCCCGCAGTATAGCAGACGAGGGCGAGAACGATGAGCGGGACATGGGGGACTTCGCCTCCCGCCGCCGAAACCGCCGTCAGGAACGTCGTCAGCAGCAGCGGCATCAGAAGGAGTTTCGTGATGAACGCCAGCTGTCTTCCACCTTTGCGGAACTTTGTCAGGACATGGACGACGGAGACAACGAGAAATAGAACCGCCGCGATCGTCGGCACAGCATATGGCATCGCAGGAACCTCCCTGTATGTGCGCTCCTCGCTTCCACTGTACCCGACCGACGGACGTCGGGCAACAGGAAATTCACTTCCCCGGAACGTTTCTTCCTGTAACGAAGTTCCTGCACGCATGTCTCACTATACGACGGAGCGATGTCGGTGACGGCGCGCTGTGACCTTTGCAAACACCCGGGAAACCGTATATAATCGATGACTATGGCATCTCCTACCAATAAAAACACATACGATGAAAGCAAGATACAGACGCTCAGTGCGCTGGAGCACATTCGTCTGCGTCCAGGCATGTATATAGGACGTCTCGGAAACGGTTCCCATGTTGACGACGGCATCTACATCCTGCTGAAGGAAGTGGTGGACAACAGCATCGATGAATTCATCATGGGCTATGGCAACCGCATCATCACCACGCTCGATGACAATTGCGTGTCGGTGCGCGATTTCGGGCGCGGCATCCCGCTGGGAAAGCTCGTCGAGTGCGTGTCTGTCATCAATACCGGGGCGAAGTACAACGACGACGTGTTCCAGTTCTCGGTCGGTCTGAACGGCGTGGGAACGAAGGCGGTCAACGCCCTTTCCTCCTACTTCAAGGTGACGGCGTTCCGTGACGGGCAGTTTGCATCGGCATCATTCGCCAAGGGTGTGCTCGTCGAGCAGAAAAAAGGTCGGACCGATGAACAGGACGGGACGCTGACCCAGTTCATCCCCGACGACGAACTGTTCGGCAAATACGCCTTCAATGAAGATTTCATCAGGGAGCGGATGTGGAACTACGCCTACCTCAATACCGGTCTGACCCTTGAGTTCAACCGCAAGACGTTCCGGTCCGCCCATGGGTTGCTCGATCTGCTGGAGAAGGAGGTCGGGGACGAAAACCTGTACGAGATTCTCCACTATCGGGGCAAGCAGCTGGAGTTCGCCTTCACCCATACGGCCGGGACCTACGGGGAGAACTACTTTTCCTATGTGAACGGACAGCATACCAGCGACGGAGGGACCCACCTGGCGGCTTTCAAGGAAGGGATCATTAAAGGGATCAACGAGCACTTCAAGAAGAATTGGGCTCCGCAGGACGCCCGCGAGGGGTTGGTGGGGGCGATCGCCGTCAAGTTGCAGAATCCGGTGTTCGAAAGCCAGACGAAGAACAAGCTCGGCAATACCGAGATCCGCACATGGATCGTCCAGGAGGTGAAGGAGGCGGTCATCGATTTTCTCCTCAAGCATCCGGAAGAAGCCGCCAAGCTCAACCAGAAGATATTGAACAACGAGAAGCTGCGTAAGGAGCTGAACGAAGTCAAGAAAGGGGCGAAGGAGGCGGCGCGCAAGGTATCGATCAACATTCCCAAGCTGAAGGACTGCAAATACCACTTGGGGCAGGGCGGATCGCACGCCGATCTCGGAGAGCGGTCGATGATCTTTCTCACGGAAGGAGATTCCGCATCGGGGACGATCACCAAGACGAGGGATGTCATGACCCAGGCGGTGTTCAGTCTCAGGGGGAAGATCCTCAACGTGTTCGGACAGAAGCAGACGGTAATCTACAAGAACGCCGAGCTATACAACATGATGGTGGCGCTGGGGATCGAGAACGGGATCGAGGGGCTCCGGTACGGGAAGGTCATCATCGCCACAGATGCCGACAACGACGGATTTCATATCCGCATTCTGCTGATGACCTATTTCCTGTCGTTTTTCGAGGATCTGGTCCAATCGGGGCGGTTGTTCATCCTGGAGACTCCGCTGTTTCGGGTTCGGAACAAGCAGCAGACCGTCTACTGCTACAACGAGGAGCAGCGCGACCATGCGATCGGGCAGATCCGTGGTGCCGAGGTCACCCGGTTCAAAGGTCTGGGCGAGATAGACCCCAGGGAGTTCGGCCAGTTCATCGGCGAGGACATCAAGCTGACGCCGGTCTCTATTTCGAGCATGACCGAAATCAGGCAGGCTATGGCGTTCTATATGGGCAACAATACCCCTGAAAGAAGGGATTTCATCATGGAGAATCTGATCTGATGGCACACGCGCAAACAATCTACCGACAGAATTTTCTGGAATATGCCTCGTATGTCATCAAGGAACGGGCCATTCCCGATATCGTCGACGGGTTCAAGCCCGTCCAGCGACGCATCATCCATACATTGTTCGAGATGGACGACGGCAAGTTCCACAAGGTGGCGAACGTGGTCGGTTGGGCGATGCGCTATCACCCTCACGGCGATTCTTCGATCTATGAGGCGCTGGTCAATCTGGCCAACTGCGACTTGTTCATCGAGCGGCAGGGGAACTTCGGCAACTTCATGACCGGAGACAGCGCCGCCGCGGCCCGGTACATCGAGTGCCGGGTCCTTCCGTTCGCAAAGAAAGTTCTGTACAACCCCGAGCTTACGGAATACGTGGATTCATACGACGGTCGAAACAAGGAGCCGGTCGCGTTTCCCGCCAAGATTCCCGTGGTACTGATCCAGGGAACAGAGGGAATCGCCGTCGGCATGTCGACCAAGATTCTGCCGCACAATGCGCTGGAGGTGCTCGATGCCGTCGGTGCCGTGCTGAAAGGGGAGACCTTCCAGCTCTTTCCCGATTTTCCTGGCGGCGGGATCATCGATGTCAAGAATTACGAAGACGGTACCGGTTCTGTCTCGGTCAGGGCCAAGCTCGACACCTCCGATCCGAAGCGGATCGTCATCGAGGAACTGCCGTTCGGCGTGACCAGCGAAATGATGATCCATTCGATCGACGAGGCGACGAAGAAAGGCAAGCTCAAGGTCGCTTCGATCAGCGACTATACCGCCGAAAAAGTCAACATCGAGATTTCACTGGCCCGCAACACCTATTCGAAGGATATCGTCGACGCTCTGTACGCATATACGCTGTGCGAGCAGAAGATCGCGGTGAATTCGCTGGTGATCCAGGACAACTTCCCGGTGGTAATGAAGATCAGCGATATGGTTCATTTCCACGCAAGGCATCTGCTGGACGTGCTCAAGGCCGAACTTGAGCTGGAGCGGTCGCACTTGTTCGACAAGTTGCACGCAAGGACGCTGGAGCGGATATTCATCGAGGAGCGCATCTACAAGCGGATCGAGCAGAAGCGAAGCGCCGAGGCGGTCGAGAAGGCGGTGATCACGGGCTTCGAACCGTTTTCAGACCAGTTGATCAGACCAGTGGAAAGCGATGACGTCGAGCGGTTGCTGAAGATTCCCATCAGACGCATCAGTTTGTTCGACATCGAGCGGAACCGACAGGAGATCGATCTGATCAACGATCAGCTGAAGCAAGTAGCCTACCGTCTGGACCATCTGGTGGAGTATGCGCTGGAGTATCTGGCCGAACTGAGAGGGATGCTCGACGACGGCACCCACAAACGAAAGACGGTGATCAAGAGCTTCGACATCGTCGATGTGAAGGAGGTCGCCGTCCGGGATCTCTCGCTGAAGTACGATCCTACCACAGGGTACTTGGGCTACAACGTCAAGAGCGGCAACACGATGCTGCTGGTATCCACCTACGACCGGATCCTGATCATCCAGAAGACCGGTACGTACTTTGTCTGCGACGCTCCCGACAAGCTGTTCGTCGGCAAGGGGCTCCTGCACTGCGGCTTCGCCGACAAGGCCGAACTGTCGCAGATCGTGTTCACCGTCATTTATCAGGAAAAGACGTCCAAGTTCCTTTTCCTCAAGCGGTGCCAGATTACTCAGTTCATCCTGAATCGCACCTACGAATTGCTGCCGGAGGGGAACTATCGGCTGCTCAAGCTTTCCACCTTCCCCAACGCGGAACTGACGGCGACATACAAGCCTGCGCGGAATATCAAGATCCTTGAGGAGAAATTCTATTTCTCCGACTATTTGATCAAGGGCGTGAAAGCCTCCGGGGTGCGGATCGCAGTCAAGGAAGTCGCTTCTTTGAAACTGCGGAGCGTCAAGGAAGTGGTCAAGGACGAGGAGCCGTCTCTGTTCGATGCCGTCGACGACGGTGTCATGGACGATGCCGATGGCCCCGATGGTGCGAAGGAAGACGAGTGATGGCCCCTTTCCCGCCTGTCGCGGACAGGATCCTCTATGAGGACAACCATTTGATCGTGGTAAATAAGCTTTCCGGGGAGCTTGTCCAGGGCGATGAGACAGGAGACCCGACGCTGGCCGATGCGGTGAAGCTGTACCTGAAACGAACATATGGCAAGCAGGGCAACGTATATCTGGGTATTCCGCACCGGCTTGATCGTCCGACGAGCGGGATCGTCGTCTACGCCAAGACGGAGAAGGCGCTGATCCGCCTCAACGAACTGTTTCGGGGCAGCGGCGTAAAGAAGACCTACTGGGCGGTGGTGGACAGGGCTCCGCTACAGCCGGAAGGAACGTTGGTCCACTATCTCGTCCGTGATGCGGTCAGGAACAAGTCGATCGCCCACTCCGTCGAACGGAATGGGAGCAAGCTCGCCAAGCTGTCTTACCGACTGGTCGGGGCTTCGAAGTCGTACTATCTGCTGGAGATCGACTTGCACACCGGGCGGCATCATCAGATCCGGGCCCAACTGGCTGCGATCGGCCTGCATGTCAAAGGAGATCTCAAGTACGGAGCGCAACGGTCCAATCCTGACGGAGGGATACACCTCCATGCTCGTCGGATCAGTTTCGTCCATCCTGTGAAGAAAGAAACGCTGACCATAGTCGCTCCGCCGCCGGACGACCCTGTGTGGAATTCATTCGTATAGCGTCGGTCAAGAGCGTTTCTTTTCCTGTGGCTCTTCGCCGACGATCGAGACGCTATGATTCGTATAGGTCGGCCATGAGGGTTCATAATTCTGATTTGCCTGATTGCCCCATACGGTCCAGCCTTCACGGATTCCTCGAGCGAACAACTCGATGTACGGGCCAGGGCTGCACGATTGGATCAGGGGGAAGATTTCATCAGGTTTTCGAGAATGCTCGCGTTTTTGCGTCCTGAGAATATTTACCTGACTTCTTCCCGGGGCCAAGGTGCGTGCGTTTTGCCCTCGTGTTCCGAATAAGAGGATTTCTGTCACATTGCGGAAATAGAAGCCGACACCTCTTCCGTCTGGGTTCCCGTCTTTTCTGATTTTTTCCCAGATGATATTCGTCTTGTACGTAAACCCCCAAGCTTTCATCACGTCGAGGCCTTCGGGAAGGAGTGCGTTCGGTACCCAGAGATAAAGGTGAGCGGTTTCCGCTGCGATCTGAGAAACTGGAAGAGCTTTGATCGAGGCTAAGGACATCGTTCCATACCGACTCAACCGTTTGTGTTCAGGAGCCACCTTGCCTGTTCTGTTTTGGAACTGCCATGGAGGATCGGCAAGTATGGTTGAAAATTTCTTCCCTTCGCAAAATGAAAGAAGGTCGTTGTGCAGGTCGATATCACAGATGCTCATGGTTCGGTCTCCGATATTCTTTGGATAATATAGTCTTTACAGGTTGCTGTTTTGATGCCGATCGCTAGGACGGGGCAACCTCCATGCCGTCTGGAATCCAGCCGAGGAATCAACTTGCCCATCCACGTCGTGCTTGCTCCGTATTTTTGCATGACCCCCAGCAACTTGAAACAGATATTGAGTTCTTCACTTCTTGTGATAATGACCGCCGCACTGATGATGCCGCATTCATAAAATGTTCTGAAGGCGAATAAATCCCGATCGAATGTCTGATCCTTGCTGTTCCATTCGATATCGCATGCGATTCTGTTTTTATACAAGTCAATATTGTGCCCGTCTATATAATTCTTCAATGTTTCTTGCTTGATAGGTTTTCCCTTTTCCTCGTGTCTCGGATACAACGATAGCTTCAGATCTCCCGTGAGGCGTACTTCTTGCCATCCATACGTTGAAAGGACTTTTTCAAATTTTGGGGGAATCGGAGATTTGCTTCCTCCTGGTACCTTGATGTCACTGCTGGTCAATTCAAATTGAGTCAGTGCATCAAGCAATTCTTCATATTCATTGTGGAACGCCTGGTAGAGAATCTCCAACGCAAAATTATAATTATAAAACTCGAATTTGGTAAGTAAGTCATGGGGAATCAATGTTGATTCTGGAATTTTCATTTGTAAAAACTTCCTTATGGAAACAGTATAGCATCTTTTTCAAGATGTTTCTCCGACTGTCCTATATTATCTTCTTGAGTATGACCTATGTTGTCATAGTGGAAAAAAAATATTTCCCTAAGAGCCTCTCTGCCGTTATTTTACTGTCTGTATTTCGTCATTCAAATGCTGCGAGACATGCGACGTCATCGACGGGAGGATCTTTTTGGATCGTCTGGATTGCTGGTGCGACGACCCCTTCCCCGAGAAATCCATTGACCCTGATGTCGAGCGGCAGTTCGGTACGGACATGCCGGAAGAATTCCGTTTCCTCTACCAGCGGCAGCTTGTCCAGCGCCGCGAAGTCGCACCGTCCGTCGTGGTAGAACGGATTGACCGTCATGTAGATGTTTCCCAGCGACGTGAGATTCTGGAAGAAATGGGTTCCCTGGCTCGGTTCCACCTGAAAGTCGGGCAATCCTGTTTCGATGATCACCTGAGCTCTCGATATTTGCGACCAGGAGACGGGGATGCCCAGCCATGGATCGCAGGAACCGAGCCTCCCTGCGACGATCAGCGCATAGTCGACTTGGTTCAGCACCATCGGGGCATTGAGCTTGTCAAGTTCCGCCGCCATCCTGGCCGTGCAGGCAGGATCGAACCGTTCGGTCTTCAGATAGACGATGTCCCGGATCGTATCGATCTTTCCGTTTCCCATCACTTGCCGGGAATAGACGTACGCCTGTTCCTTCATCCGTTCCTCGATCTGTACATCGGACTCTTCGTTGCCTTCCACGATCGGTCGGATTTGCAGGAGACTGAACTCGGGTTTCTTCGGCGCTTTCTTGTTGATGTTGATAGCGAATTCAATCTCGATGGGAGTGCTCATGGCCTCCGTGCCGAGCTGGAGGATGTCCCGGACGATCGCAGCCAGCGGGAACGCATCGTATTTGAGGATGCCATTGAACGTAATGACCTTCCGTCCGACGGCGCGGATGCTTTCCGTCAGTTGTCCGGTTTCGCTATCGTAGGTGCTGGCGATGTACTTGAGCGTTTCCGGATGGGCCTCGGCCTCGGAAAGGGGGAGCAGCTCAAGGTTTTCCGGCGAACCCTCCAGCGGATGATATCCAGTGCCGAGCTTCAGACCATAGAAATGCGATTGGGAGCTCGATTCCGTTCCTCCAAGATATTGGACCGGGCGTCGCGGATGACGGGGCGAGAAACGGAACGCCGATCCATTGTCGACGACCGACTTCCCGAATCCGAAGCTGAGCATGCCTACTCCGTCCTCCGGCGTCTCCCCTCCGAGCGGATAGTAGTTCAACGATCGGGCGACGCCGGATACGTTCGGATACCAGTAGGAACCATGCTCGCTGCCGATCACCTGCTGGATCACCACTGCCATCTTCTCTTCCTCCAGCATATGGTCCGTGGCTTTCAGATATTCCTTCGCCCTGCGGAAATAGGTGGACGCCCATACGCATTTCACGGCGTCCGACAGCTCGGCGAGGCGCTGGGCGTCGCTCCCCTGGTTCGGAATCATGCAGGTTTCATATACTCCGGCGAACGGCTGGAAATGGGAGTCTTCCAGCAAGGACGATGATCGTACGGTGATCGGCTGATGGATGACCTTGAGGATTTCCTCCATATCCTTGGACAGCTCTCCCGGCAGCGGGCATGCGAGGAATACCCGAAGCAGATGCTCGTCGGCGAGATCGGCGAACGCCACCTCCTGCAGCTGGTTGTCTTCCATGAACTGCGTGAACAGGTCGGTCGCGATCACCACGGTGCGCGGGATGGAGAGATAGATGTCCGGATACTTGTCCAGGATATCGCTGGCGCGAAGCTCCATGTCGATGAACGCTAGACCTCGCCCCTTGCCTCCGAGCGAGCCGGATCCTATTCTGCAGAAGAAGAGCGTTTCGTCATAGCTGTCCCGGTTGAACTGGGTGATGATCCCTTTCGTCCGCTCGGTCCGGTAGGTCCTGATGATCTCCCCCATCTTCTCCTGGAACTCCTGGGGACTGTCGAAGTCCTGTTCCTTCAGCGGCTTGATCTTCGCGGCGAGGACGTAGAGGCTTTTCGCCCGGAGCCACCGGGAGAAGTCGTTGCGCCGCGCATGGGCGATGAAACACTTGTTGGGAATGGCCGGCAGTACGCGCTGCAGGTCGCGCATCGTTTCGGCGCGGGCGATCTCTTCTCCTGTGCCGGGATCCCGGAAGACGAACGGGCCGAAACCGTAGTTCGCCACCATGTATTTGTGCAGGTCTGTCAGCAACGAAGAACTGAGTTTCCAGATGAACGCCGCCCCTTCGGCGTTGGCGATTTCCCGATAGCTTTCCTTGGTGCTCTGGACGAGGACCGGAAGGTCGGGATCCTTTGCGTGGACCAGACGGCAGAGCCGGAGTCCCGCTTCGGAATCGTCCTCTCCGTTCCTGCTGTACGATACGTCGGTGATGATTCCGAGGATATTGTGCCGGTAGGTTTCGTATAGCGATACTGCGTCTTCATACGTACGGGCGAGGAGTATCTTCGGTCGTCCGCGCATCCGGAGCGTCCTGCCCCAGTTGTTCAGAGCTTCCAGGATGCTGGAACGGTTCTGCTGGATCAGGCTGGTGTACATGAGGGGAAGAAACGACGAATAGAACCGCACCGAGTCTTCGACGAGGATGATGACCTGTACATCCGCCTCTGCGGTATCGTGGTCCAGGTTCATGCGGTCCTCGATCAGCTTCGCCATGGCAAGGAAGATTCCCGGATTCCCCTGCCAGTAGAAAAAATAGTCGATCGCCGAGCTGGTGGAGCCCTTGATCAGCTTGTTCCTTCGGTGCGTCGGAGAGGGGGACATGACCACGACCGGCATGTCCGGTTTGAGCTCCTTGATCTGGGACGCGAGCTCCTCGACATGCTCCGTGCCGAGATCCAGCATCGTGATGACCAAGTCGAATTTCCGTTCCTCCAGCAGCCGCAACGCTTCCGCGGGACTGGCGGCATGGGTGATCTTCGGCGGATTCGTCAATCCGAGTTGCGTATATTCGATGTACAACTCCTCCTCGACGCGGCCGTCCTCTTCTATCAGGAACCGATCGTAGTCACTGCAGATCAGCAGGATGTTGTAGATATGTCGAAGCATGAGGTTGCTGAACGGCAGCCACGTCTGGTCGAGTTTGTACATGCACAGATGATAGCATGGAATCGATGGAGGGAAAATAGAAAGAAACTCGCAGATTGTTTCTAGAAATAGTACGTTAAATACGCAGTTTTTAATTTGATTTCTGCGGATATACACGAAGTTCCTACTCAGTTTTCATGATATG